>JAGVXF010000016.1 GCA_018303925.1 Candidatus Pacearchaeota archaeon
ATCTCCCAAGCCGTCAAATGAAATTGCCTGACCAGAGACTCCTGTTGTGTATGTTGCCCCCGTCAGAGTTCCATGATGATTATTTCCGGAACTATCCTGGACATTATTTTCAAAACTTAACTCTATAACTAACCCTGAAGAAACAGTTCCGCAATCCGATGGACAATTTACAGAATCCTCTCCTGCTCCACATGCCCCATCTCCGCAATAGGCACCAGGAATCAATACCCCGCTTGTGCATGTTATTTCTTGGGTTATTTTTGCATCTGAACATATTGCAAGCTTTTGTATATTGTCCTCAGTCTGAAATCGGATAGGAATTAACTCAAGAAAGTAAACTGAATTATCAGAATTAAAAACATGGAAAACTTCTTCGCCAAACTTAAGGCTCTCCGCAAAATTATTATGAAAATAAACTATCCCGCTTATATTTGTTCCATCTGTACTTCCTGATGTATTAAAATTTCTTGAAAGGTCATTTGTCGCAAGGCTTGTATTTGGAGTGTATGAAGCACGTATATAATATCCGTTAACATTAAACTTCCCGTTGTTTTTTATGTCAAGGACCAAGCCTCCAGAAGAGCAGTTGTATGAATAATCTTTTAGCAAGACAGAGACCCCATCAGGGCAGTGCACGGTCTCTGACGGAACATAAGTCTTAAGGTAGCCATAAACAACAGCGCTTAAAACTATCCCGAAAGTTATAAGTAAAACATAGCCGACAACTACGCTAACCCCTCTTTTATTCCCTTTTTTTATCCTCATCTATAAAAATAGAAGAATAGATTTTATAAATATTCCTTTTAACCTCTATGCTGTTTCATGGCATTCACCCCTTTATTTAAATATAAATTTGACCCCTCAAATACTTAGTAAATTTATTGTAAATTAATTTTTTAATTTTTCAGAAGGAATATTTCATAATCTTGACTCGGTAAAATTTCCGTATAATTTTATAAATCATGCCCCCTTAAGTTTTTAATGGGAATTTTCAGAGGAGCGATAGTTCTTATTCTTACAGCCTTGATTTTCATTGCCTTCTTTGCATCAAACCTTTTTTTAACTTTCAGCTGGTCGCTTGATTACAACCACGTTGAGCCATATTTAAAAAACCTGATAAGTGACACCGCACTAAGTTCCGGAGAAAGTGCAAAAGTCCTTCAGATTTATGATAAAACAAAGAACTTTTGCCTGATTGAAAATTATGTAAATTTGTCTTTTGAAGGAGAAAATATAAAAGTTCCGTGCGAAGTGATGAATAAAGGGGAAAAAACCGTCATGGATTACCTTGTAAATGAAACCGCCCCAAGAGTTTATTATCAAAATTACAACTGTTCATTCCTGGACTGCCTTAAAACTGAAAAAGCGTCATTTGTGATTGTTTCGGAAAATGCAAAAAATTACTGGGCATCCCAGTTAAATTTTATGCTTATTATCTCCCTCACAATTTTTCTTCTTTTGATTCTGTTCACAAAGGCAAAACATAACGCATTCATTTTATCTGGAATTATGATGATTTTTTCTTCGCTGCCTTTCAGGCAAATAGAGGGACTATTCTCTTTATTTCCCGACTTTCTGTCCTTTAAAATTCTTCCTGTTTTTTTCACGGAGTCTCTTAAGGTTTTCATAATCACCTTGATTATCGGAATCATTTTAATTGCTCTGGGAATAGGGCTCAATTTATTTAAGTGGGGGGAAAAATTTGACAGATGGATAAATTCTGGGCTCTCCAAAAATAAAGAATGGAGAGAGAAAAAAGAATCCAAGGAAAAAAGCACATTCACAAAAGAAGAGATTGAAGAACTTGTAAAAAAAGAAGTAAAAGAAGAGATTGGAAATGGAGAGAAAAAAAAGAATAAGAAAAAGAAGAAATAAACTGTTCTCAAAGTTTATTTAATATGGTAATTTCGTCATCAATATGAAATAATGCCCCGTAATAAAATTGAAGGAAATTCTTATATTTTTTTAAACTTTAACCCGAAAAGTCATTTAATGTTAATAGTAAATTCTATCAATAATAAGTATAGTCTGTGCTATAAGATTGTTCAACATCGCAATATCCTTGCCAATAAATAATGAAAAACTTACTCCAAAATTATTCTTCATCTTCTTCCACAATCTTCTTCTCTTTTGCCTCGGCAGCCTTCTGCACTTCTTTTGCTCTGTCCCTTTCCTGCCTTGCTAAAAATCCTTTTATAAATGTTGAATGCTTATTTTTATCAACGAGCCCTTCAAGCTTGTAAGCCTTCACACCCCCAATATTTACAACGTCTCCTTTTAAATTTTCATCAAAATTTTCTTTGAAACTATCCGAAATGATAAGTTCGCTATCAGAATAGTTCGCCAATTTTTTTGCAGAAGTCATGAGGGTTCCAAGACTCATAAATTTTATTATCCCTGCCTCGTTTTTTATAATTATCCCCCCATAATTCAGCGATATTCCAAAGTTTATCTTTTTCCTGAATTTTTTATTGTGAAGTTTTAGCATTTCCTTTATTTCCTGTGAAACTAAAACAACATCCTTTTGATTCTTGAAAGTTCTTGTAAACGACGGGGCAAAAATAAAAAATAGATAACTTGCGTTTGAATAAATAAATCCTTTCTTGTCTTCAATAATACTGCTTATTTTTTCCAATGTTTCTTTTACATTTCCTTCTCCCGACGCTATTTCTGCATAATTTTTTAAGGAGATGCATCCAATTGAAGCATTTTGCTTTGAACCAGCAATCGATAAAGAAAGTTCAACTTTCTTGCCGGCAAAAAAGCCTGCCCCTCCCCTCGCAGAAAGATTATTATTTTCATCCTTTGTGTTTATAGAAGGGTTGCCAGCATTTTTGTAAACTTTCGGTTTAATCTTCAAAAAATCTGAAACTTTTTTTGACTTTGCAAATGAGCGCTTTTTACGAATCTTCATGAATGTAAAATATGCTCCAATAAAAAGGAAAACAATTAAAATAATCCATGTAACCAAGCTCACACCCGACCCTAATCCATTTAATTCCTTAACCCCAACAGCGTTTCCCGACAGTAAAAGTGTTTTTTTCATCCCTCCAACAGAAACATCATAACTTCCATCAGGCGCGCTTATTAGATATTTTTCTCCTTCCCCGACTCCCAATGAAAGAAGGATGCTTACATTGTCCTCCCCAATTTTAACAACAAGGGTATCATTGTAAAAAACATTCCCGACATTCGTCAAAATCAAAGTATTGTTAACTATTTCTGTTTTTATCTCCTTTTTTTCAAGAATATTTATTTCTGCATTTTGAACAATTCCCTCAGAATAAACCGAAATATGAAAAATTGAAGGGGGTTCTGAATTCTTAATTCCATATTCAAACTCGGTTTCTGTCTTTGTGACAATTTTTTCAAGAATGATTTCCAAAGAATCTTTTATTGCAATATAAACTTCCGCATTAGGTATGCTCTCACCCGTCTGGTCGTGTAAAACCACTTTTCCTTTTATTGCTTCTCCTGGAAGAATACTCATGTTTTCAAGAAGAACTTCAACATTGGTTGGAACCTGTTTTACTTTGAGAAAATAAATTTTTTTTCCCGAGTTTATAATTTCGCCAAGGATATCTTTCTCATAAACTGCAGAATCAATCATATATTGCCCTGCAGGAAATGATTTCTCTATATAAAATGGAATTTCAAAATTTCCTTCACTAACTTCCCCTGTTAAAAAAGTACCGTTTATGTTCGCCTCATAATAGCCATCTACATTCCCTCCATTTTCTTTTATTGCAGAACCCTGAATGCTTATTGTATTCCCCGGATTAAATCCCTCTTCAAGATTCATAAGATTGACTTTTATAACATTTGAAATACGAAAACTTTGGGAAACAGCTTCTGATTTATTTCCTGCATAAACATTGATTTTGCAGGTTCCTAAAGACTCTCCAATTAGCTGTCTTGAAAGGGGGATTATAATCTTTTTGTGAGTCTCCTCATTAATTGACAAAAATTCCTTGTAAACTTCAGCGCTTTGTGAATCACACTCAAGCCTTACAAGAACTATTTCCTCAAAATTTGGGGAAGGAACAATTCTTATTGTTGCATCTATCTTATCCCCCAGGTTATAAACCGGATTGAATACTCCCTCAAACACCACACTTGCAGAGGCAAAAGACACCAACAGCACCCCAAAAAACAATCCTAATCCAAGAACCCCAGAGATTTTTTTCATTTTTTCACCTTTTTATTAATAAAATCAGGGGGAAATTATTTATAAAGTATTTGATAATGGGGTCATATATACTGTTTTCATTTCAAAATCTTTAAATAGAAACTCTTCGTCTTACAAAAATGCCCCAGAAAGTAAATCCTTATGAAGTTGAGGGAAAAATCGATTATGACAAACTTATAGCAGAATTCGGCGTAAAAAAAATCACCCCTGAAGTTTTAAAAGAAATCCAAAATTTAACGGGAGAACTTCATCCTTACTTAAGAAGAGGAATTTTTTTTGCCTACAGAGATTTAAAAAAAGTCCTTGATGAATACAAAAAAGGAAACAAATTTTTTTTATACACTGGAAGAGCCCCTTCGGGGCCGATACACCTTGGCCACATAAGCGTATGGAGATTCATGAAATGGCTTCAGGACAGATTTGATGTTGAAGTATGGTTTCAATTCCCTGACGAAGAAAAATTTCTTTTTAAACAAAACTCAAAATGGGAGGAAATTCAAAAGTGGCTTTATGAAAATATGCTCGATGTGATTGCACTTGGCTTTGATCCAAAAAAAACTCATTTTTTGATTGACACAAAGCATGCGGGAATAATGTACCCTGAAGCTGTGAAAGTCGCAAAAAAAATAACATTCTCAACTATTAAAGCAGCCTTTGGATTTAATGATTCAAATAACATAGGGAGCATATTTTACACAGCAATGCAGACCGTTCCAGTATTTTTACCAAATGTTTTGCGGAATGAAAAAAGACCATGCCTTATCCCCTTAGGAATAGACCAGGACGTTCACTTTAGGATTTCAAGGGATGTTGTTGAAAAATTAGGTTACGAAAAACCGGCAATAATTCATTCAAAATTTATGCCTCCGTTGACAGGAATATCTGGAAAAATGTCTTCAAGCAATCCAGACTCCGCAATTTTAATGACAGATTCCCCCCATGAAGTAAAAAGAAAAATAAACAAATACGCCTTCTCAGGAGGGAGGGATACCGTTGAAGAGCATAGAAAATATGGAGGGAACGTTGAAGTTGATATTGCATGCCAGTGGCTCAAATACTTTGAATTCGATGACAAAAAACTTGAAAAAGTATACAAAGATTACGGAGAAGGTAAACTTCTTTCAGGAGAAGTTAAAAAAATTCTAATTGACAAAATAAATGAATTTCTGGCTGAGCATCAAAAGAAAAGAAAAGCCGCTCCAAAATTAATTGATAAATTTATTTATAAAGTTTAACGCTTTAAATTTCTCTTTAAAAGAAGGTTCATCGGTAAATTTAAGTATATAAAAAAACAACTTTATTTATAGCAAATTTTAATATTATAATTGAAAAATGGGAAGACGGCTACCTATTGTTAGATGTGGTTGAATTATCTGGATGTCACACCCAGACAAAAAGCATAAATGAACTTCTCAAAAGAAGCTATCCTTTTATATCTGGAAGTTCAAGGGAAAGAATTCAAAGAGAATTTTCTGGGCGTTCAAAAACTAGAGATTTAAATGAAAAAGTTGCCCCAAATAACTGCAAGAGAATTAATTAAGATTTTATTAAAATTGGGCTTCGAAGTAAAAAGACAATCTGGAAGCCACGTATTTTTAAAACATGATGGTGGAAGAACGACAGTTATCCCAAACCATCTGGAGAAAAGTTAGATAGAGGATTATTAAACAAAATCTTTAGGAAAGATTTTGGAATTTCAAAAGAAGAATTTGAAAAACTTTATTAGTTCGGAACCCTTCTTTGTATAAAAAATTTAATGTTATGACCTCCTTTAGTCTTCAATGAAATGCGTGGTGCACCTTTTAGTTAATCTGAAAACCAAATAACTTGAACTCCCTTTTATTATCTGTAAAAGTTTTTATCAAACGCCATTCATCCCTCAGCTAAAGCAGAAGGATTTCTGGCTAACCTTTAACAAAATAAAATCTATTTTATTAAGGTTATTCTCCCATATGAAAACAAGAATCTCAAAGCCTTGACTTCATAATTCTTTTTGAAATGAATTTCCCTAAGAGATATACGAAAGCGACAATTATAACAAAAGCAACAATATACCACCCAACATGTTTGTAAATTCCAAGTATCAGTCCTGCAGCAGAACCAAAAAAGTAACCAATTCCTGCAAAAACAATCATATTGTGAACTCCTGAGAGAAAACTCCAAAGAGCAAACTTTTTTACAGGAACATGACTCATTCCTGCAAGAAAAATTGTCGGAACGGCAAGAGGGGTCATCTTTGAAAGATAAAGGGTTTTTCCAAAATGGTTTTCAAAATGACTTTCAATCCCTTTTAATTTTTCTGTTTTAATACCAAAAAAACTTCCACGTTCATAAACAAACTTCTTTCTTCCATAACGACCAAAAAGATAAATTGCCATATCTCCAGTAAAATCCCCTAAAAAAGATAAAAAAAGAATAATCCATAAATTAAAATAACCAAGAGAAGAAGCAAAAGCAGCAGCGGCCGTTATTATGGGACCTTCAACAACCATTATAAGGAAAATAAGAAAATAACCATGGCTTTGAGTAAAAAATAAGAGATCATTAAAAGAGGATAAATCCACCATTTTAAAGACAAATCATTTTGAGTTTATTAAATTAATGCAGACATCCCTTGTAAAATAAAGAATAAGCTTTTTAACCATGCTGCCTCTTTTTATTAGAATGCCAAAAAATGCTTTTGAAATTGCAAAAAAATCTCTAAAAGAATGTTATGAAAAAAACGGAATTATTGCCGGAAAAGTTCATTATGCAAATCACTGGGCCCGCGACTCTTTTTACGCCTCATGGGGTGCGCTTGAACTTGGAGATTTTGAAATTGTTAAAAAAAATCTTGAACTTTTTTTAAAATATATGAAAAGAGGCCAGGTGCCCTTGAGAATTGGCTCATCATACCTTGGGGGATTTTTAGCATTCATCGGGATAAAGCCCTGGTTTGGGGTGAGATATAATCAGGGTAAGGGCCTCCTTAATTCAGCAATGGACCCAAATCTCTTATTTCTTATGACAATTGAAAAATACGTGAGGGAAACAGGGGACCTTGCATTTGCAAGGAAGAACATAACAAAAATAAAAAGCGCAATAGCCTGGCTCAATAAATGGAAAAAAGACGACCTTATTTATTCCGAAAAATATGCAACCTGGCAGGACTCTATAAAAAAGAAGGGCTTTGTCCTTTATACAAATATTCTTTATTATGAAACAATGAAAAAAATGGGAAGGCTTTTTACCCGGTTAAGAATAAAAAATGAATTTACCGAAAAAGCAAATGAAATTAAAAAAATGATAAACCGCCGTTTTTGGGACAAGAGAATGGGCCACTATATTGATTATTACAATGAAAAAAAACGCTCGGGAGTTTTTACTTCAGATGGAAACTTTTATTCAATTCTTTTTGATGTTGCAGATAAGGCTCAGTCTGAATCAATATTGAAAAAAGCAAAAAAATACGGAATTTCAAAAGATGTTCCGTCTTACACAAATTTTCCAAAGCACAAAAACAGGGACGTTTATCCGCTCCTTTATCTTGGGCACATGCAAAGCTACAACGATTACGGAATAGCGTGGCCATGGATAGGCTGCATTCACGCTGTATGCCTTTTCAAGATGAAGAGGGTGGCTGAAGCCATGAAGATTATGAAAAAAATATCAAAGTTAATTGAAAAAGACGGGGATGTTTATGAGACATACGAAAAAAATGGTAAGCCATTAAACCGTCTTTTCTACCGTTCCGAGCATCCTTTTGCATGGGGGGCCGGGTTTTACATTCTTGCCTATAAACAATTAAAAAATTACGGCAAAATCTAAAATGAAAATAGCAATATTCTCCGATTCTTTTTTTCCCCTTGTTGATGGGGTAACAATTTCTATAAAAAATAATATGGAAATTCTTTCAAAAAAGAATAAAATTTTCTTTTTCGTTCCTTCGGGAACAGATAAATTGAACATTAAAAATTCTGAGTATATCCACCTTAAAAGTTTTCCAATAAAAAGTTACAAAGAATACAGGTTAAGAATTCCAACTTTTAAAAAAGTCTATCAGCATCTAAAGAAAATAAAACCGAACATAGTCCATATTCACAGCCCTTTTGGAATCGGGTGGGAAGGTTTAGTTGTAGCAAGATGGCTGAAAATTCCGGTTGTTGCAACAGCCCATACCATATTCCCCGAAGTTGCTTCCGAATTGGATTTAAAAGGATTTCAAAAATCAAAGATTTTCCAAAAATTAACATGGAAGTACCTATTTTCTTTTTTTAATAAGTGTACTGCAATAATAACTCCCTCTGAGGCTATGAAAAAAGAGCTTATCATAAGAGGATTAAAAAAAGAGATTTATCCTGTGAGTAATGGAATAAACCTAAAAAAATTCTCTCATTCAAAAAGAGAAAAAAGAGTTCCCATTTTTATTTCTACAAGCAGACTTGTGGAATCAAAACATATTGATGTACTTCTAAAAGCATTCAACATTTTCAAAAAAGAAGGAATTGACGGAAAATTTCTTATTGTTGGAAAAGGCCCAGAAGAAAAAAATTTAAAAGAGTATATAATAAAGAATAAACTTTCGAAATATGTTCAATTTAAAGGATTTGTAAAACCCGAAAAAATGATAAAAGAATACCAAAAAGCGGATGTTTTTTTGACAGCTTCAACAATAGAAACCGAAGGGATAACAACTCTTGAAGCAATGTCAACGGGACTTCCGGTTATAGGAGTCGATGCCCGTGCAACACCAACCCTTGTAGGAAAAGATGCAGGATTTATCGCTCCTGTAGGGGATGAGAAAAAAATAGCTGAATACATGGAAAAGCTTTCAAAGAGCTACGCTCTGAAGCAAAAACTTGGGAAAAACGCCTCAGAAATCGCAAAAAAATATGAATTGAAGAAAATGAACAAAAAACTTTTTGAAACTTATAAGAAAGTCATTAAGAATTACAAAAAGAAAAAAATTAACTTTTTAAACAATATTTTCCTAGAACTTTTATGAAGAAATCTTCACAAAAAGGGTGGCTTGATTACTTAATATACTTAATATGGGCATTTATTTTATTCGTAGCAATTTGGGATTTATTTCATATTCCAGGGAGAGCCGTATTCTGGTTTGGAGAGTTAATTTTTTCAGTATTTATTTATTACAAACTAAAAGTACCCATTAGTATATATTTTGGAATTCTTGCCCTTTTCTTGGTTAATTTATTTGGGGAACTTTTTTTTGGATTATTTTATATAATCCCCTATTTTGATAAATTGCTCCACCTTTTATCTCCGTTAATTGCATGCACACTATTTTATTTCATCTTTGAAAAGGAATTTAAAGATAAAAAAATGTTAATTTTCTTTTCAGTAACTCTTTTACTATCTTGGGAATTGTTTTGGGAAGTCTTAGAGTATTTTGCTGACCAACAATTCCATACACTTTTGGCAGGAGTTCATTTGATGGGGGTACAGGCGTATGAATCCACCCTTGAAATTGTTCCAAAGTATGAAGACACAATCTACGACATGTTCTACAATTTAATCGGCTCCATTGTCTTTGCTGTAGCAGCCCTGTTTTTCACAAGAAAGAAAAAATCAAAAATAAAAAAACATTAAAAAAATGTGCAGTATAAAATAAGACTATTCTTTCCTGAAAAGAAAGTTTTTAATATTTATCAATAAAAGAAGCCAAAATTCAAATCTTACCTTGAATAATTCAAGGTTCCGGGCAAAAAAAGCAAATGCAAAGTATTAAAAAGCCTACAAAAGTCCCTAAAAGATGTTAGACAAGGGAGGAAGCAGACAATGAAGTTATACATAGGAAACCTATCTTTTAACGTGACTGAAGAAGATTTGAAAAATGCCTTTTCAAAGTTCGGAAACATTGAAGAAGCAAGTATTATTGTGGATAAATTTTCTAAAAGGTCAAAAGGATTTGCATTCGTGACTTTTTCAGACGATGAATCGGGCAAGAAAGCAATTTCTGAAATGGACGGAAAAGATTTCGAAGGACGTGCCCTGAAAGTATCCGTTGCAAAGCCAATGGAAGAATCAGACAGGCCAAGAAGAAGTTTCGGCGGCGGCGGAAGTGGCGGCGGAAGCAGATTTGGCGGCGATAGAGGAAGAGACGACCGAAGAAGACCAGACAACCGAAGAAGATTTTAAATTACATAAATTGAAATAGTTCATATACTTAATATATTGAAGATATTTTATTCATTTGAAGTTTTTTAAGGATTTTTTGTTTATTTTATTATTTATTTTATTTTTGAGATTTTATTTTTTTAAACCACTTTATACACAACCATCTTTAATCCATTAAATCATTAATCTAGACCACCTTCTTAAACAAACCTTATCTCTTCTTCAAGAAAATTTGAGATGCTAAAGCAAAAATTATTCCGATTGAAGAAAATGATAAGTATGAATATACTGAAATGTTCAAAGTAATAATTGAAATAACTAAATTAAAGATAAACCCAATTAATCCTGCACCAGAACCTAACAATATCAAAACTCTTCTCAATAATAACTTTTTATTTAAAGCAAGAATTCCCCCTGCAAAAACTGAAAACGCTCCTAAGGAAGCAATGATTAAAATAGGGATAAACAAAAATCTAATAAGAGGTGAACTAACTAGATCATAAACAATGTTTCCAACCTTAACCCATGTTAAAACTCCATTAAGGGAGCTTATTGGTACAATTATAGGGAATAAATAGAACATATTTTTGTGAACGCATTAAAAACCCTAAATCAAGTCATCAGAAGAAACACTCACCTTTTTAAATATTTTTTATGCTCTGCTAAATATCTTCTAAAAAACCATTGAACAAAAATATTCTCTTCTTTCTTTATTTGAGATCTTTCTAAAGCGTTATAATAACTATTTCTTTTTGTATAAGGAATATCCAAAAGGGGAAATTTATGTTTCTTTAAAATAAAATTCATTAGCAACCTTGAAATTCTTCCATTTCCATCCGAAAAAGGATGAATAGTTACAAATTTCAAATGCACTAATGCTGACAATTCAACCGGATGAAGCTTATTTTTTTCCTTATTATACCAATCAAAAAACTCTTTAAGTAAAAAATCCAATTCTAAATACATTGGAGGCTTAAATTTAGATTGAGAAATCAAAACCTCATGGCTTCTTACTTTTCCAGAAATGTCTTCTGAAGTTTGTTTCATTAATTCTTTATGCCATTTAAGAATAATCTGTAAATTCAAATCTTTTTCATAATCCAACATTTCAAAAAAAACTTTTTTATGGGCTTCGGCTTCTTTTACCTCTCTTAGAGGTTTTGAAGCAGGGGTTATTCCCCTCTCAAGAAGATTTTCTGTATCTTTTAAAGTCAAGGTGCTTCCTTCTATTCTTTGAGTGTTATATGTAAATTTAACTGCAAAGGTGTCTTTTGATTTCTTTTTTGCAGAAAGGGGCATTTCCTTGTATTCTTGATTAAAATTCTTTTTTATTTTTTCTAAATCTTCTGTAAATTTCTCTGCATAGAATTCTTGCATAAATTTCTTTTTCTTTTCCCCTATATCTTTGGGGATAAAATCTCCCAAATAAAACTGTTTTTTCTTTACAGATTTCCCTTCCCTATAACTATGCACAAGATAAAAATACTCTTTCTTTCCTTTCTTGATCTTCTTAATTTCTACCATAAGAATCATTATACCTACATCTTTATAAATTTATTGTTTTATTAAATTTGTAGGTATACGCCCCGACCGTGATTCGAACACGGGTCACTGCCGTTCCCTGAAGACAAAAGTTTCCCTTTGTTTTTCAGATTGTTAAGATCTTTATTGAAAGGAGGTCGCATTAAGATGCAAGACCTTTATCTTTCATCAAGATTAAAGTCACCTCTTCTCTATCTTCTTGAGAGGGCAGCGTACTTGGCCTCTATACTATCGGGGCAATGCTAAAATATGAAACGGTGCTGAACTTAAAAAGATTATTGTTTGTAAATTAACCCCACAATAATCGAATTTAAATATTCCTCCAAAGTATGTTTTTTATGGATAATGAGAAAAAATGCGAGAAATGCAACGGAACAGGAAGAGTAAAAGAAAAAAACGGAATTTATCATGTTTGTTATGACTGCCTTGCAGAAGGAAGGCTAAACCAGCACACAAAAACAAAAGATTCTAAAATAAAATTATAAACTTTATTTAAACTTATTTCTCAAAAGTCGTCCAAGATAATATACAGAACCAAACAGGATTACCCCAGGCAAAAAAGTAATTCCAACAGCAGGAATTAAAAGACTTGTTCCAATTGTTCCAATTGTTCCTGCACCTATTGATTCCAGAATTTTAACTGCATGTGGAACTGACTTTTCAACATCCTTTTGAAGGGCATCAATTTGCATAACCATTTTCCCCTTTCTCAAAATTCTTATTTTTTTGTCCTCCTCTGAAACAATAACAACTAAGTTATCCTCTTTTGCAGCACTTATTGCCGCACTGTGTCTTGTTCCAAAATTCTTCAGAACTTTTTTTGATTTTATTCTGACCCCGTATGCCTCCAGAAACCCTTCTTCATTTATTACAACCGCTCCATCCATAAGAGCTAAAGATTCAAGAAGTTTTGGATTTTCATAAACTTTGAAGGGGGGAACATTTTGGTCAACAAGAGGTTTATAATCAACCTTTCCGACGACAAAAAGGGCGCCCTCTCCTCTTTTTGCAACTCTTAACCCCACCTGGATAAGAGTTTCTTCAATTTTTTTAAAAATTTTTCCATCCATAAAAATTTATTGGAAAAAGAGGTATATAAATTTTATTGGGTAATGCTCCACAATAAGAGTTAAATTTTAATACCCTTTTCATTTCTAAATTTTAAAGCCCTGTATTTTAGCGGTCAAGAATCCGAGCCTCTGGAGCTTGGGACCCAGGTTCGAATCCTGGCAGGGCTATTAATTCGAACCAAGGTTCGATACCCTAAGGGCACGAGAACCTCTTCGAGGATCCTGGCAGGGCTACTTTCCCTCATTGATAATCTTCTTAAACTCTTTTTCATTTATTGAAATATGAAAAGATACATTTTTTCTTCGCGAAGAACCGGGCACATTGAAAACATGAGGCACGAAAGGGCAAAGTATCCGGAAATTGCAAAAAAGATAGTTGACACTTCTGACATTGTTCTTGAAGTCCTCGACGCAAGATTTCTTAATGAAACAAGAAACATCAAGCTTGAGGAAGAAATTGAAAAGCAAAAAAAGAAAATAATTTATGTTTTAAACAAAGTTGATTTAACAAAAGAAAAAAAATTAATAGAAATTAAAAAAAAATTCTTCCCGTATGCAATTATCTCATGCACAAAAAAAACAGGAATAAAAGACCTGAGAAACCTAATAAAGCGTGTTGCAAAAACAATTGAAAAAAGGGAGCCAAGAGAAATAAAAAAAGATAAAATTGTTTTTGGAAAGGACAAAAAAATAAAAGTGGGGGTAATTGGCTATCCAAATACTGGAAAAAGTTCTCTTCTTAACCTTCTTTCAAGAAAAGCGGGGGCAGGAATTGGGTCCGAGGCAGGATTTACAAAAAATGTGCAGAAAATAAATTTTTCTGGGGACATAATTCTTATTGATTCCCCGGGTGTAATCTCACAAGAAGATTATTCCAGTTCTGACTCGGAAAAAATTTCAAAATTTACCATATTTGGAGGAAAAAGCTACACACAGGTAAAAGACCCTGAAATAATTGTAAACGAACTATTCAAAACATACAAAAAATCAATAGAAAACCATTACAAAATTGAGGCTTATGATTCTGATGAATTAATAGAAAAAGTCGGACTGAAAAAAAAATTTCTTAAAAAAGGTGGAATTGTAAATGGAGACAAAACTGCAAGAGAAATTTTAAGGGCATGGCAGAAAGGTGAAATAAAAAATTAATTTAAAACCCCCTTAAGAAAATTAATAATTTTTGGGTCCTTAAAATTCATTGAAGACTCAAGGCACTCCCCTTTTTTTCTGAAAAGGAAGTATTCGTCCCATTTTTGATATAATATGTATCCAGAACCATTTCCATTTTTTATAACTTTAAAATTTGCAGTATCCAAAAAATATTTGGTGGTGTCACATCCCATTTTAACAAGATTTTCAACCGCACCATCCAAAGAACCATCATTCATCTCTTAAGAAAGACTTTGCTATTTTTAAATTAGATTGTCCCAAAAGAAATTAGTATTCTCTAATATGGAGAGAAGCTGGTGAAATTATAAAATAACCTTTCTTCCCAAAAATATCATCTGAAGAAAAAAAAGGAATATTAAATTTTGGAATTTTTTTATTTCTAATTTGCCCCTTATCAAGAAATTTTACTAAATTCTTATCCAGGGATTTGCAATAACGCCCATATTCTTCAGGATAAAAGGTATAAATTCCATTCATAATGTAGTCATGAGCACACATCTCCAGAAACTCCATTGTTTAAGGTGCATTTAAGATTATTTAAATATTCTTAATCATGTATGTTCCTTCTAATTTATAACCTAATTTCCTGTAATACTCCCTGACCCCAATACCAGAAATCACCGCAAGTTTTTTGTACCTGCTTTCACGCGTAATTTTTTCAGCCTCGCCCATCAAATATTTTCCAAGTCCGGTGTGCTGGGAATCTTTTCCTTTCTCATGAAGGTTAAGTGACTGTCCGTAAACATGAAGCTCTCTTACAATTGCACAGTTTTTTAATTCAGGAAAAATAACTTCTTTTGGGAACCTAAGTCTCAAGAGACCAAATAAAACATTTTCAGAGTTCACAATTTCTAAAAAGAATTCCTTTCCTCCAGAAGAATCATATTCTATTATTTTCAATTTTGTGTCAAGCTTCAATCCATTTCTGTTAAAACCAATCTCTCTCATCCTTATCTCTCTAACAAAAGTATTATTTTTTTTTAATTCATCCTCGACTTCTTTTCTTATTGATGTCAAACCCGCATTCCCAATCATTTTTTCTTTTGGAATCTCCCTCATGACCCTCATCACTCTGCAATAATCAGGGATAATTTCCATCATATTAGTCAAAACTTTTTTAATTTCTTCATCTGTATAAGTTCTGTAATTAATTTTTTTATACGCCTTTGCTAAGGGGGAATCCTCAACAATCTGGCATGGATAAATTTTAAGCTGATCGGGTCTGAAAGATTCATCATTAAAAACCATCCTGAACTTTTCAATGTCTTTTTCAATGTTTGAATACGGAAGACCCGGCATTATATGGTAACCCATCTTAAATCCTGCATCCTTCAGTCTCTTACTGGCCTCAATAACATCTTTGATTGTATGCCCCCTCCCTATTTTTTTGTAAATTTCATCGTCAAGAATCTGAACCCCTATTTCAACACGCGTTGCACCAAATTCCCTCATTCTTTTTATTTCTTCAACTGAACAGTTGTCCGGTCTGTTTTCTATACACATTGCAACAATTCTATGCTTTGCCGTTTCATTTGTCTTTTGCGCCTCTAAAAGTGTCTCTGACTCAACCCCATTCAAAACATCATAACAACCCTTTACATAACCATACTGGTAGTCCAATGGATACTGCAAAAATGTCCCCCCAATTATTATAAGTTCAATTTTCTCTGTCGGGTGACCCATCTTTATTAAAGAGTTAAGGCGGGACTCGGCCTGCTTCTTTACATCAAAATTTAACGCAAGCGCCCTCATTACAGCAGGACTTTTATTAGTATAACTTTGAGGAACAAATTCCCCCCCAGGGCAATAAATGCATGTGCCATGGTTGCATTTTCGGGGCGCAAGAACAACTGTTAAAGGAGTCACTCCTGATTTTGTACGGACTGGTTTCTTTACTTTTATTAAAGGTTCCATGAAAAATGGAGAAGAGGGATATTTTTAAGAGTTGGGATTAAAAAAAGAGACAGAATTAAATAATAAATCAATTAAATTATTATAACGGTTAACAACATTTTTTAACCCCCTCCTGCTATTCCTTTTTATGAAAGCAGAAAACCAGCAAAAACTATGGGATAACATAGCTCCCGAATGGCACAAGTACAAAGAGAAACCTTCAGAAAATGCGGTTGAGTTTTTAAAAAAAGCACATGGGAATGTGCTTGATTTGGGCTCAGGCTCGGGAAGGCACCTCATGAAAATAAAAAACGGTAAAATGTTTCTCTTGGACTTTTCAGAAAAAATGCTTAACCTTGCAAGAGAAAAAGCAAAATCCGAAGGCATTGAGGCAAAATTTATTCATTCACATCTTGAAAAAATTGAAAAGCCTGATGAATTCTTCGACTGTGCAATCTGTATTTCGGCGCTTCATTGCATAAAAGGAAAAACAAAAAGAAAAAAGGCAATTGGAGAACTTTTTAGGGTTTTAAAAAAGGGAGGGTTTGCCTATATTGGTATATGGAACATAAAATCAAAAAGATTCATGAAAAAGAGCAGAGAAAAAGAAAGATTAATAGGCTGGACGGATAAGGGAAAAAGATATTACTACTTATTTGATGAAAAGGAAGTTCACGATTTATTCATAAAAGCCGGTTTTAAAATTGTCTCGACTCACAATTCAGAAATGATGATAAATTTTGTTGTAAGAAAAAATTAAAAAAATTACCTCAAAAAACAACCCCAAAAGTCAATTACCCTCTTCTTGAAAATTTATTCTAAATTAAAACATAAAAATCTATAAATCAAAAATCCTTAATATAAATATGCCGACATACATAGAGGAAAGGAAAATTGAGCCCATAAATATTGTTGTAATTTTCCTTCTCGGGCTTGCTGCGACTCTTTTTGTTCTGGGCGCAATCACTTCTTTTTCAATTAAAAACAACGGGACATTGATTATTATTGTAGGAATTATTTACCTTATTGTAATTTTTGCATTTCTTTACCCGAAGAAAAAAAGTATACACATTCACACCCCTGAAACCGAAATAATTGAAAAAGAAAGGATGGTTGAAAAGCCCATCATAAAAGAAATCGTGAAATACAAAGAAAAACCCATTGAAAAAATAGTTGAAAAACCGGTTCACATCCATCTAATAAAGGAAAAAATAATTGAAAAAGAAAAAGTCGAACCAAAAAAATCAAAATATGTTGGCTCAAAATACAACGAAAAATACCACCTAAGAAACTGCCGATTTGCCGGAGCAATAAAAAAAGAATACCTTATTGAAGAAGATGACAAAAAGTATTTCAAACTTAGGGGTTACAAATCTTGTAAAGTTTGCCACCCAGATAAGAATTAATGCACAATTTTCATAAATTCCATAATTTGATTACCCTCATGAAAATCACATGGAATGGAAAAGATATCAAACAAGAGAATTTTTGTTCCTTCACCCCAAAAAGAAAACAAAATTCAATACATAACCCAAATCCCTAAAAATCATTCAAAAATTAAGGTATTCTTTTGTTTTATAATCCGGATGAATATTCAAAAAGTGAAAAAAAGAACCCGAAGTCATCTATACTTCATACTCCCTGCCAAAAATAATAGAAAATTCCGAACTTGGAAAATCAATAAAAAAATTGACAAAAAATTAATTACTTTTTTTCTTCTTTGTTTTTATTTCCCTTAACAATCTTCATCATGTCAAAAAAGCTTTTCTTTTCAAAATTAGTTATCTTTTTTTCATCAACAGAAATTGTGACTTTAATAAGCCCAAGATTATTAAGAAATCCCGTTGTGATAAGAAATTCTTTTCCCTTCAGCTTTTGCAGGCTGAAAAGGAGCTTTTGAATTTTTCCGCTTATGCCCTCTTCACCCATCCTATTTAAAATCATTTCTTCGTAATCTTCAAGATTAAAATCATGTTCAGTTGAAATCTCTTCAAAAGGCCTTGAATCAAAATTTTCTACATCCATAAATTCAACTTTCCCGTCAACTCTAAAGGAATTCATTTTCTTTTCAAGAGGAAGCCAAAAGTCAAAGTGAACCTTGTTTCCTTCCCCGGAATGCTCCCTATCCAAAATAAAAAGACAGCTGCAGGGATACGCTTTTGGATTTTTCTTAATAAAATTCTTATACTCCTCAGAATCAACTAACTTCTCATAATAAAACCTGAAATTCATAAAAGAAGAAGAGATGTTAAGTTTATAAAATTATTTAGAAATCTTTAAACCAAGATGTTTTCTTACATCTCTAAGGGTATAAGTCTTTCCATCTTTGTATTACTTAAAATAATCTGCAATATCTTTTTTAGTCTGCGGGGAAAGTTCTAAATATGGCTCAATCAAGTCCCATATTAAATCTTCAAAACTCTCACTGCTTACTCTCAAACTACTTAGTGCTTTATGAAGTTCATCAGTGACCCTTATTGTCGTTTGCCCCATACATTATGTATACAATAAGTATATGTGACATCCTCCGTGCCCTAAAGGGCACGGCGTCCTTTCGTCTTCAATGAAATGAATGGTGCAACTCTTGATTTTTTATATAATCAAAAACTGTTTCA
>JAGVXF010000017.1 GCA_018303925.1 Candidatus Pacearchaeota archaeon
CACGGCTACTCTTTTTTTAGTAAATCAAAATAGAAAAATGTTTTTCAAGAAGCGCCATTCATCCATCAGCTAAAGCAGATGGATTTCTGGCTAACCTTTTAAGTTAAATTTTAAGATTTAAGAGGACTCTTTTCCCCAACCAAACAAGACCATTAAAACAATTTGGATTACAAATGCCTCTTTATCCACAAATAACCCGTAAATTCCAAATCCCCACCAAAATAATGCAACTGAAATTGTGATCCAATTCCCTATTCCTATTAAAATTCCCATTAAAACAGGAACCAAAAAAAATTCAATCACTCTTCCCAAGATTCGTGCATTTCTTTCTCTTTCTTCTGGGGTCAGTTCAACCTTTAAATGAAAATCGTCTTTTGCCATGAACTTACTTGTATTTTTTGATTTTTAAGTATGGGGGTAAAGAGTTTTTATAAATCTCGATTATGAATCCCAAAAGGTAATTATTCTGGGAATAGGAACTCCTTTTTTGTCTTCAGAATACTCTAAAATTTGTTTATACCCCTCTCCTGATACAAATTTATGAATGATTTTTCCAACTTTAAGTTCTGAATTTTTTGAAACAATTAAGAAACCAACCTCCAATCCTGCAAAGTTATCTATTTTTTTTGGTGAATATAATCTTCCCACTACAGAAGGATGCTCTGGATATATGGGCATAACATCGTCAAAAAATTGGTATGCAGAATAATAATCTGATAAAGGGTGAGCTCTTTCTAATTCTATCCACTCTTCATTTATTTTAAATTCTTTTGGAACCAATAACTGTATATGAATTTTTTCTGCAATAATTTTTCCTTTATTTGAGACGACTATATCATATGAAGTGTGTTGTAGATCTCGTGGTATTAAAGAGACCTCTAAAAAAGCTTTTTTCCGAGTAAAAAATGCATCTTCAATTTCATAATACTCCATTTCTCTTGTGGTATATCCATTTCTCCTCCAATAGATTCTTCTATCTTTATCGGAATGGTCTTGATGAGGCACTTTATCGCTTTTTGGAACTTCAACAATCAAAACAAATTTTGATGGATAATCTTTATTTGGGATTGGTCTTATTTTGACATCAACTTTGGGAGTTACGCTTGATTGAAGAATTTGTTCTATTCTCTCCTTTTGTTGAGGGTTTTCTAACCACTCAATTTTTGAAGGGGTAGGATTTTTCCCTTCTTGGCATAATCCATAAATTATAATCCCTCCATTTGAATTAGCCATTGCAGAGATATCTTTTGCAATTTCTTTTTTATCTATCAAGGCTCTTGGATCTTTATATTCAAGATTTGTGCTTTCTTCAATCTGATTTTTAATTAATTCATTCAAGTCTTCTTCTGTTTCCAATTTCATGGTAAAAAGAGCAAGATTCCTTTTAATTAATTTGCTTAAAATCAAAACATACTTCCCAAAATACGAAACAGAAAGACTAAATCTCTTTTATGAAGAAGGGGTTATTTTTCGCTTTATGCATATTTTACGAAACACAAAAAAAGGGTAAAACATTTTTCCTTATTGATTTTATCGGAAATCTTAGACCAAAAAAAGACCTCTTTTTTTAAAAGTCGAGGTATTACTCGCCCCTTTTGTAAAGAAATGTTTAAAATTGAGTAAAACTTGGATGATTTATGAAAAAAGAAAAGGATAAGGGACTAAAAATTGGGTTTATCGTGACTTTAATTTTATTTGTTCTTAACTTTCTTCTGATGGGTTATCTAAACTTTCAATATAATGGAATTTTAGAAAGTTTAAATAATAAACCAGATATTGAGATCCAAGTCTCACCTTTCCTTCAAAGTGCCCCTTTCGGAGAATACCTTCCTATGATTGTCACGAATACAGGGGATTTTACTTTAACTGATGTCTATATTGGGATATGGTCATGTGAGATGGATCGATATGAAACTTATTCTTTACCATTGATTCCTTCGGGAATACAAATGGAGATCCCTTTTGGGAGTAAAAAAGTTATTGAAGGATTTAAGGAAAAAGAATGTTACCCTTTTTCAAATGGGAGAAATGAGGGAGTTTCACTTAACTTTACAATTGGAGGGGGAACCAATGTAACTTCTTCGGGGATTTCATGTGGATTTTGTAAGTTTAAATCTCAAATTTATGCAAAATATAATGATTCAGGAGATATCAAAAATTTCCATAAAGAAATAAATTCATCCTTCCCTTACCCCTCAGAATTGATAATAACAATTTCCCAATAAAATGACAAAATCCGAAGAACCCGATGATGAAATAAAAAATTATTGATAAATGGTCATTTTACATATGAATTTAAAATGATGAGAGAATGCTTTATGGTTGCAAAAACTATGAAGAAGGATTCTTCAAAGGTTGTTGTGCCAAATTTACTCGCAGTTGCTTTTTTTACTCATTTAAGAAACTTGTGGGAGTTTTTATGGTTCTAATAGTAAACCTTCAAAAGAACCTCGAGTTGTTCACTATGTGGAAAATTTGGGAATTGTTTCCAATAAAAGAGTTAATGAATTATATGGTCTGATTAATGATTATCTTTCACATTTGAATTATGAAAAAACCAAAAAAAACGAGCCTCGCAACAATTCATAGTTTTTGTTTAGGTTTTACAAGAATAATCTAATATCTTAAAAGAACTTATGTTTCTTGGAAAATTCCCAATTCCACTTAAATCTTGTTCAACAAACACCCCATCTTTTGAATTTAAAACGAGATCAATATAGAGGTTAATTGGTTCTCCTATTGTTCCATCCGAACTTACAGAAGTTTTTCTATAGGGTATCTTACTACAATATATGTAATTCACATTTTCCCCTTCCTTGTTTCCAAGATGACAGCTTCCCTGAAACCAACCCATATCAACAGAAGTTCCATCTTCCCATTTTGGAAGGTAATCTGCCCCTTGATAGTAATTGGGCAATCCCCAGTAGTTTGTGTCAGCAAAATGATTAAGATTAAACCTATCAGGTATAATCCCATCAGGACAGGAAGTGCTCAATTTAATCAACCCTGCAGAACGGAAAATAAAGAAATATAAAGCCCAAACCAAAATAACTAAAAGGACAACAAAAATCCATTTCTTTCTCATTAGATTTTATACAAGGTTATTCATTAAAAACTTTACGCTTGTTCGGTAATTGGTTAATTCTTGAACACCTCTTAAAACGTATAGAAAAGGTTATTTTAGGGTATAACCTTTTTTGAACAGAGAATACAAAAGTTTTAAATGTGTGTCGTCTATCCTGCCTTATGAGTATGGTCAAAAGAATGATGGAGGAAAAATTTATGGATGATGATGGAAACTTTCCAGAAGATTTTGGGATGTGTTCTTATTGTGGTTATGTTGGTGTTGAGTGGATTAATCACATCTGTCCAAAATGCAAAAAGAAAAGTATTGCTACGGAAAGGGTAGAAAAGAATAGGCAAGAGTTTACAAATAAATTAAGAAGCAATAAAGCAGATGAAAAGATTAGGGGAGAAATAGGTGAGTGGTGGGTTGCTACAAAGTATAGAAATCAAGGGTATGAGGTTGTTAGGACAACTTTTTATAATATTTCTTCTGGAAAAACGATTTTAAATGAGGGGGATATTGAAAGAATTTTGGAAAAATATGAAAATAAAGATAGAATCTTAAATTTGGTAAGAATACATTTTGAAGGATTTCCAGATTTCATTATGTTTAAAGATAATAAAATCTCATTTGTTGAGGTAAAATCAAACAACTCTTCTGTAAAGGAAAATCAAATGGGAGTTATGAAAATTTTAAAGGAATTGGGGTATGAGGTTTTTGTTGAGCAAGTTATTTTAAGTTACAATGTTGAAAGTAGTGAAAGAATTGAATTAGAGCAATTAGAGAAGAAAAAACATTACACAGGAGAAATTTATTTTAAAAAGAAATAAAAACCCCCCTTCCCATTTTGAATAATGGAGGAAAAGGAAATTAAAAAAATTCTTGGAAAGATTAGCACAAAGAAGCAAAAGAAATTAATCCTTGAAAGAGCTAATAAATTATCTAAAAAAGAAAAGGAGAGGATAATTGAGCTGTTTGATATTCATAATCGTTTAGAAACAACTGCATGGTTAATTTTTATTGCTGGGCTTATCTTGTGGGCTATTCTTGGAAATATTCTTTATGGTATTATTGCCTTTGCAATTAGATTAATATTTTGGTTTATAGTTTCTTCAAAGAAACAAGATTTAGTTAATGAACTAAAGAAGATAGAATAATAATTCTGTCCCTGTTCACTTTTAATCGGCTCTTGGTGGGTGGAGACGCAAGTAGCAAAAATTAAAAACCCCTTATTCATTAATTCTCAATGGAAGCATTAGACCCGATAACCCATAAACTTTTGAAAGATGTTCTTTACAAATTGGACGCTCAAAATCAGGCACTTCTTAATCTGAATAAACTTCTTTTGGATATTAAGAAGATTCTTGAGAAAAAATAATTAAACGCCCCCTATACTATCGGAGTGGGCGAATTTCTCCTGAAGAGAAATTGTTAAAATATTAAATCAAGATAAAAATTTATTTCTTTTTTTCATTTAGTTTCTTTTGTATTTCAGATTGTTTTTCCCTAAGAATTTTTTGTTGCTTTTTTTGTTCAGGGCTCATTGGTTTTTTTCCTCCAGTTAGGCGTCTATTCATGCCTTGCTGTTTCTTATCTCTGAGTCTTTTTCTTTTTGCCATTATAATTCATAGAATTCTGGTATATATATCTGTGGGGGAGTCCTTTAGCATCGTTCCAAATACATTTTTATACCCCCTTAACTTATCTCAATTATGGCAAACTTGAGTCAGAAAGATGAGGGAATCTTTGCTGTTGTTGCTGCACTGGTTGTTCTTATTTCGGCGATGTGGGATCCGTGGATTTCCGCGATAATTGCAATTGTTGCTTTATTGTTCTTCGCCGAGCAAAGTTTTTCCAACAAAAAGAAAAAATAATCCTCGCCTTGGGAAATTGGAAGAAGTGCTTTTTAGTTTTAGCGAGTTGTTAGTTATTAATTGGGAGGAAATATGCGGAGCAAAACCCAAAAAAATGTTTTTGGAAAATCAAATTGATAAAGGCCCAAGAAAAACTAAAAAAAGATAAAAATATAGTATGAGACAAACTAAATACTGGATGGTCAAAAATGAATAAAAAAGACCTTATAAAAAGACTAAAAAATTTTAAATTTCACGAAAATATTTTGAACGCATTCAAAAAAGTTGATAGAACTCTTTTTGTTCCAGCTGAATTAAAAGACAGAGCATATGAGGACGTTGCTTTGCCAATAGGTTACTGTCAGTCGATAAGTCAGCCTTATACGATTGCATTAATGTTAACCCTTCTAGACATACATGAAGGCCAGGAAATCCTTGAAATTGGCTCAGGCTCAGGATATGTTTTGGCACTTCTTTCAAAACTTAACAAAAACGGCAAAATATTAGGCATTGAAAAAATAGGTGCGCTCGCGGAAAATTCAAAAGAAAGGTTAAAAAAATATAAAAATATAGAAGTAATTCATGGCGATGCTATGAAATTAGAAAATAAAAAATTTGACCGCATACTCGCTAGTGCTTCATTTAGGGAAATACCTCAAAAATTGATAGATTATCAACTAAAAACAAAAGGAATTTTTGTTGCTCCAGTTAAAAATTCAATAATAATTATAAAAAAGGATTTGGATGGAAATAGAATAAAAGAATATCCTGGGTTTAGTTTTGTTCCAATAGTTTAAAAATAAAATAAATAATTATACCTTAATTTTATATAGATATTCAAAAACGAAAATCTTTATAATGTGAATCTTATTTTTTGAGCTATGAAAATTTCGGAAAAGATAAAAAAAACTAGCCTATCTATTGGATTCTTAATTGCAACTTTCGGAGGATTCTATCTCCTTGAAAGAGAATTTAATGATTTTTCGATATCGCATTTAATTTCAGACCTTGAAAAAAAGTCTGGCGACATAACCTTCAACATAGAAATAGAAAAAAATAAACTTTCGGATTGGGCCCGAAATCATATTCTTACTGCGGATACCAATTTTTACTGGGAAAGGTTGAATTACCTTGAAAGCCAAGCCAAAATGCAAAAAACAAAAGAATCACGCCAGATTTATTACTGGGCCTTTAATAAAACCCTGAATGAACTTGAACATTTAAAATCCACTTATCATGAGGTAAATTTTAAAGTGGATTCACTTGAAAAAGAAAAAAAGAATATTGTCTCAAAAATAAATTCTTTGGAAAACAAAAAATTCTTCCCATAACTTTTCAAACTAAAACTTATCCTCCTTAGATTTTTCAGACTAAAACCTTTTTAATAAAAACTTACAATATAACCATAGAAATAAAAAATAAATATTTGGGACTAAATCAGTTTAATATCTTCCTCTGCCCCTATTTTGACTTCCTTGTTCTTGTTCTGGGTCTCTGTTTCCGAATCTTCTCGGTCCTCCGAAGCTTTTTCTTTCACCCTCTTCACGAGGTTTTGCTTCGTTAACAGTCAATTTTCTTCCTTCAGTTTCTTTGCCATTCATTTCTGAAATTGCTTTTTTAGCTGAATCGTCATCATTAATGGTTATAAAACCAAATCCTTTTGACCTACCTGAAAATTTGTCTTTTATGACAGTTGCTTCTTCAATACTGCCGTACTGACTAAATAAACTTTCCAGTTTTTTATCATCAACACTGAATGCCAAGTTTCCAACGTATATCTTCATTTTCTTTTTCCTCCTTTCCGCCTTTCTAACTCTTAAAGTTGGAAAACACCCTATTTAAAACCATACTTTTTGAAGTTTAATTTTAAGTTCTCAGAAATCTTTATAAATGTTAGGCACTCCTAACAATAATGGTAAGCAAAAATAAAGAGGATTATTTGAGAGCACTTTATTTGTTTAATGAAGAAAAGAAAAAACTTAATGTGACAAATCTGTCAAAAGCCCTCAAAATTTCAAAACCAAGTGTTTCACAGATGATAAAGATTCTCTCAGACGAAAATTTTCTTAGGTATAAAAAATACAGTGAAATTAAGGTTACCAAAAAAGGCCTTAATGCATCAAAAAATTTGACGATCAAACACAGAATAATTGAAACCTTTTTAAAAGAAGTTTTGAAATTAAATTTAAAAGAGGTTCATTCAGAAGCACATAAATTAGAGCATGCAATAAGTAACAAAACTATCCTAAAATTAAGAAAGTTTCTGAAGAATCCGAAATGTGACCCCCATGGAAAAGAAATCCCTTCTTAAAAATAAAATATTTACAAAAAGTTTTTGGATTTTTTTTGGTTCGGGTTTTATTGTTTCAATGGCTTATATGGATCCCGGAAATTGGGGAACAAATATAGGTGCAGGATCCGAATTCAATTATTCACTTCTCTGGGCAATATGGGTTGCAAGTGGAATTGCAATGTTTTTTCAGTATTTATCCGGAAAAATAGGAATTGCAGGGTATTCCTTAACTGAAATTGTCAGAAAAAAAATAAAAAAGAAGCCATTAGTTCTTGCTTACTGGGGTGGTTCAGAAATCTCAATTCTTGCAACTGATCTTGCTGAATTTCTTGGAATTGTTGTCGCCCTCAATATTTTATTTGGAATTCCTCTTCTTTTGGGTTCGGTTATCTCCGTTTTGGAAATTCTTTTTTTCTTTGCAATTACCAAAAAAGATTTTGGAAATGTTGAAAAATTTTTTATAGGCTTTGTTTTAATAATAAGCCTTGCTTTTGTTTATGAACTTTTTATTGCAAAGCCGGACATTTCTGAAATTTTGATTCATTCAATTACCCCCAGCATTGGTCCTAAAAGTATTTTTCTAATTGTCGGAATTTTTGGGGCAACAATTATGCCTCATGCTCTTTTTATTCATTCATGGCTTATAAAAAACAAAATCAAAAAGAACGGAATTAAAAGCAGAAAAAAGAACCTTAAGTTTCATCTTATTGAGAATACAATTTCTTTGAGTATTGCTGCACTTGTTAATGCCGCGATGCTTATTATGGCCGCCTCCGCATTTCACCAAAAAGGAATTATTGCAACACTTTCACAGGCTTATTACACTTTAATCCCTCTTTTTGGAAACTTTGCAGCACTGATTTTTGGAATTGCGCTTTTGGTTTCGGGGATTGCATCTTCAATTACAGGTACCCTCGCAGGTCAGTCAATAATGGAGGGATTGACGAGATTTAAAATAAGCCCCCTTATTAGGAGGCTTGTTACAAGATTTATAAATATGATTCCTTTAACAATTGCCATTCTTATCGGAATTGAGCCCCTTCAAATTTTAATTTACAGTCAGGTTTTATTGAGCATCCTCATCCCCCTTCCTTTAATTCCGATTATACTTATAACTTCCAACAAAAAAATAATGAAAGAGCTTGTAAACAAAAAAATAACAAAGATCCTTTCATGGATTTTTTCTGTTATTATTGTAGGGCTTAATGTTTACCTTCTTCTTACCGAGTTCATTTTGTAAAAACTTTATTTCAAAAGATGGAAAAACAGCTTGAAATTAATTAAGAATCTCATCAACTAATTTAGAGTATATCTCTTTTTTAATATAATAACGCTGGAGATAGTTCATTTCTTTAATTTTAGATTCTTTATCGCTAATGCTTCTCCATGAATTTACCATTCCTTTCTCAATTCTTTCCCGAAACTTTTTTGAAACACTATAATATGCCCCTTCGCCCAGCAGATAATACAAAACTGCCTGAGATTCTGTTTTAGCGCTCCTCTTAAGATAATCAAACAAATAAATTCCGGAAAGAAGAGAAATTTTCGGATCACTTTTCATTCCCTCTTCAAAAGAATTTAAGTTCATCGACTTTGCAATTCTTTCTATTTCAGAGTTTCCGGAACTTTTTCTCATGTGTCGGTAAAGACCAGGGATTGTTGAGGGGTTTATTTGCATTAAATTTAGATCCCCCGAATGCCCGGTAATATAAGGGAAGCCATTTGACTCATTTACTATTAAGCATAAATTAGAAATAAAATCTGTTTTATCCTTGGAGTTATTTTTTATAATGGGAAAATACTCAAAAAGTCTTGAAAAGGAAGCGTACAAAAATTTTTTCGTGTCCAGAGTGTCTGGATTTTCGGTTACTTTTTGTATTTCTCTTAGTTTCTTCATATTTTCAAAAATACTCTGCCCATTATCCTTTGATAAATAAATATTATCTTTTCCTTTTAAATAAAAAGAATCTCTGGAAAAAAATAATTTGAAAGCATGGAAGTTTTCTTTTGCGGAAAAAATAGAATTATTAATTTGAACATATTTTTGGTATAATCCTCCGACAAACTTTTCCCATCTGATAAATTTTCCTGAGTGGTATTTAACCATTTCTTTTAAATCTCCTTTCTCTTTGGACATTAAAGAATTAATTTTCTCAGACAATCCTTCAGCATTTTTTAATGAATCAAGAAAACTGAAATTTTTTTCATTCCCCTGAATTGAACTTAAAGCGATGAGCCCCTCAAGAGAGTGATAGCTAATATTTTGAAAAAGAAAATGATTATTTTTTAAATTGGGCAATTTTTTTTCTTCAACCCTCATGGGAAAAAACAATGCTAAACTTAAAATTAAAGTTGGAATTATTTTTCTCATATAAAATTTTAATAACTCTTCTTTATAACTTTTTTTATTCTCGAGTAAACAAATTCAAATTTAAAGATAAACAAATAAAAGAAAAAATAAAAGAAAAATCTAAGGAGAGATTACTCCTGGAAAAAAACAAAAGCCCCGTAAATTGCTGAGATTCCGACCAAGATGTATATAATCATAGATACTAAGCTTCCAGAGCCGAAAATTGCCTCAACAACGTTGAAGTTGAATGCTCCAACGAGACCCCAATTAAGACCTCCAACCAGGACAAGAATTAAAGCAATTATGTCTAAAGCGCTTTTCATGATACACCTCCTTATGAAATATAAAAGGAAGAGTGATTTATTAAGGTTTCTTTTGAGAGTTCTGGGAAAAACTTGAGATTAAATATTCTTGGATCTTTGCTTAGTGTGTATTCTATGGAACGAAAAAACTTATATATTGCTCGGGCTTAAAAATCTCATTGAGAGGGGTTTAAACTATTTACTTGCTGGATTTTTGACTTCAATTCCCCTAAAAAATGTCTCCTTCAGGAAGAACCTGAAAAGGTAAAGGAAGAAGTTACAACACTTCTTGAAACTTATTGGGACAAGGAAGTGTTATTAGAAAAAAATCTCTTGAAAAAGAAATGGGCTTGAATTTACCCAAAGATCTCCACATTTTGGGATGATTTACCAATGGCCTGCGTCTAAAATTGATGCGGAGATAAAGTAAGGTTTTAATATTTCTCCCGCAAACATTAAAAACAATTGTTTCTTTTGTTTATCATGGTGAGAATTGGCCATGGCGCTAAACATTTTTCTACAGAAGGTAAATATCTTAAAAGCTGGGTTTACGGGGGACTTGATGGAATTGTCACAACTTTTGCTGTTGTTGCGGGAGTTGTCGGAGCAAATCTTTCTTCAGTAATCATTCTTGTACTTGGATTTGCAAATCTTATTGGCGACGGAATCTCAATGGCCGTTGGGGATTACCTTTCTACCAAGTCTGAAGGAGAATATTATCAAAGTGAAGAAAACATTGAAGAGAAAGAAGCAAGTAAAAATCCAGGACATGAAGAAAAAATAATGCGGGATGTCCTTGAAAAGAAAGGATTCAATAAATCAGATGCCAGACAAATATCATTTTTAATATCAAAAAACAGAAAATATCAAGTTGAAACAATGCTTCATGATGAACTTGGAATTATATATGAAAATGTTTCCCCCGTAAAAAATGCAGTGGTTACATTCACCTCCTTTTTTATTTTTGGCATAATCCCCCTATTTCTTTTTGCCATTGGGACAATCCTAAATTTAAAAATTCCAAATTCCTTTTTATGGGCATCAGTACTATCCGGAATTTCAATTTTTGCTCTTGGCTCAGCCAAATCAAAAGTAACAAATAAAAACTGGTTTAAATCTGGAAGCGAAATGCTACTTGTCGGAAGCGCTGCCGCAATCGCAGCATATTTTGTAGGCGGGCTCTTGTCAAAAATAATTTAAAATG
The DNA here is from genome assembly GCA_018303925.1 of Candidatus Pacearchaeota archaeon. Taxonomy (GTDB): domain Archaea; phylum Nanobdellota; class Nanobdellia; order Pacearchaeales; family GW2011-AR1; genus GW2011-AR1. The sequence goes on from JAGVXF010000017.1 coordinate 11,070, forward strand.
AAAGAAAAAACAATGAAAAAAATTTCCCATAAAAAAAAGATAAAAGGCAAACCCGAAATTTTTTTTGGCCTCCTTGGATACTTTTTAGGAATATTTGCAATAAACTTTGCTTCAAAAGGACTTAATGAAAAACTTTTACTAAACCCCGCTCAGGCGGTTGAATTTTTGAGCACTCAAATTTCAATCGTAACAACTCTTTTTCAATCTGTAACTTTGCCCTTTGGGTTTTTACTAACACTTGTTCCTTTTATTTTCTTTTATGTCCTCTCAAAAGAAATTTATGAAAGACCGCAAAATTTAGAAAAACGGCAATCAAAACCCAAAAAAACTTTGTAGTTTACTCGTTATATGCTATGACAAAACCGGAATTTCGATTGAATTAAAAAAGTTATAAAAAAGTCAGAGAAACAGGTTATATCCGGAAAAAGATTTATAGAAAAAATACTTATGCTTGAAATTTCTTATGAAAGAAAAGAAAGATACAAAGTTTATCTTTATGATTTTAAGAAAAAATACTGGGAGTGAAAGTTAGAAAACGCCCACAAGTGCTTCTAAACCAGAAAAATGCCTTTTTAGGGGGTTGATTTTTTTATAGGTTTCTGAATAAAATTTCTTTTTTTCCATGGGAGCCTTAAAAATCATCTCACTGCAATAGATCAAGGAAAAATCAATAAAATTATTTGCATCGGCATATTTTCCTTCTTCAAGCAGATTCCCTGCAAGTTTAAAGCAGATTTCAAATTGACCCTTCTCTTCACTGGTTATATTTAGGGAGTTCTCCACTGATTTTCTCAAAGCCCATATCTCCCTTGAAATCTCAGAAATTTTTTCAAGACTTTTTACGTTGTATCCCGAGGGGTTAACCTCATTTATTTTAATTGTTTTTACTATTTGTCCATTATTTCTTCTGTCTAAAAGCATATACTTTACAACAGACTTCGAAGGAAGTTTCCTGTACTTTTCAGGCTCAATGATAGTAACATCTGGCATTCCTTCTATTTTTACATACCCCCCGTTATTCACTAATATTCCTAATTTTTCGCTCTCCATAATTATTTGATAGGACAGGGATTTATAAACTTTTCTGTTTTGTTGTTACTTAATAGTAACTTAAAGCAAACACAATTAATCATATAAATAAACTTTTTCTTAGAATTTTATGGTCGAAATTCCGGAATATAAAAGAGATGAATCAAAAGATCTTAAATTTATCCTTGAGTCTTTAAATGAAATCCCTTTTCCAGTTGGAAAAAAACTTTTAATTGATTTTCTTAAAGGAAACTCCGAAAACAATTCAATAGTAAAAAACAAGCTTAATGATTTTGAAAAATTTGGAGTTTTGAATTACCTTCCTGAAGGAAGGATAATTGAGTTAATTGAAAACCTTATTTATAAAAATTTTATAAAATCTTTGCCTTCGGTATTTAACCGTGATTCAAAGGTGCTGAAAATTTCAGGAGAGGGCAAAAATGAGCTGATTGCACCTGCAGAATCAAAAAAAAATTTTGAAGACATCAAAATCAGCAATGAAGAGATTAAATTCTTTGATGAACTGGGGGGATTTTTGAAAAATTTTAATGAAGAGCAAAAAAAGGTAATTATCTCACAAAATGAAAAAATACTGTGCATTGCAGGAGCAGGCTCTGGAAAAACAACTATTCTTACAAAAAGAATTGAGTTTTTGGCAAAGTATAAAAGAATCCACAGCGAAAAAATTCTTGCCATGACTTTCACAAGAAAAGCAAAGGAAGAAATGGAAAAAAGACTTCGTGACTCCGGAGTAAGGGCTGTTGTTGAAACCTTTAACTCATTTTGCGAAAAAATTCTTATAAAAAATGAAAGAAAAATTTATAAAAGGAAAATGAAAGTTGCAAATTTTCAGGATAAGATGGTCGCAGTTTTAAGAGCGCTTGATGATATGGGACTTACCATACATGAAGCCGTAAAAGAATATTTTAACGAAGGAGAAAAAATAAGCAGAAATTTTTACGAACTCCAGAATTTATTTGTATCCGACTGCTTTGAAGTTTTTGATTCCTTCAAGGTTTCAAAACTCTCAATTAATGAATTCAAAGAAAAATACTTTAAAGAAGGGGGCATAATTTCAAAAATCATGTTGAACATGATTATCTTTCTTGAAAGATATTTCACTTCCTTTGGTCTTAGGACTTATACTGACCAGATAGGGGATATATTATCTTTTTTTAGGATGAATCCAAAATTTGTCCCCGAATTTGAGGATATCCTTGTTGATGAATTTCAGGATGTTAACCATGAGCAAATAGAACTTCTTGAAGTTTTAAACCCAAAAAATCTTTTTTGTGTGGGAGACCCGCGCCAGTCCATCTTTGGGTGGAGGGGCTCAAAAATAAGTTATATTCTTGACTTTAAGGAAAAATATCCTGATTCTAAAATTCTTTACCTTAAAAAAAATTACAGGAGTCCCGAAGAAATTGTCAAATTCATGAATATTTCAATAAAAGATATGAAACTTCCGGACCTTGAAGCAAATTACAACGGGAAGGGAAAAATAAGAATTGATAAATTTAAAAACGAAAAAGAGGAGTTTGAATTTGTAAAAGAAAAAATCCTTGAGTCAGGTGCCCCAAGGAAAGAAATTTTTGTTCTTGCCAGAACAAACAGGCAGATTCAGGATTTATCAGTTTTTTTAAAAAAGCACAGAATAAACCACATATTAAAAAACGAAACCGCAAGAGAAGCATATGCGAAAGAGGGGGAAGTGACCCTTTCAACAATACATTCGGCAAAAGGCCTTGAATCAGAGATTGTGTTTATAATCGGATGCACAAACTCAAACTTTCCTTCAAGATATAGTGAGCACCCAATTATAGAAAAAATAAAAATTTATAATTACAACAAAACCGAGGAAGAGCGCAGACTTTTTTATGTTGCTATTAGCCGCGCAAAAAAAGAGATTTATATCACTTATTCCGGCAAAAAACACACGCATTTTATTGATGAAGAAATGAAAAGACTGGCTGAAGAATAAAATCACCAAATTCAAAATAAGAACAAACAGCAAAACTCTTCTTCATTCCTCAAAAACCCCCGTCAAAACATTTTGTTGCATTTCATTCCTAAAACATTCTTCGCATATTTCAGCGTTTGTTTTTTTGCTTACTTTGAATAAAAAAGGATCTTTTAAATTTCCGCATCTTTCACACCTTTTAAGGCAACTATTACAGTAAAAGTACTTGGAAAGTTTGTCCTGCTTTGTGTGGTCTTTGCATACAAGTTTTGAGCATCTGAAACACCTGACTGAACAGTTTCTGCATATTTTTTTAGAGCAGATTTCACACCTATTCTTAAGGCATTTTTTACAAAATTCTTTACCGCAGGACTCACAAAAAAGAAGACATTTTTTACACACAGCATGGCCTAAATTACATAAAAAAACTTCTTTTATCCTGTTTGAACAACTATCGCAGATTAAGCCTGCAATTTCATTTGAAACGGGATCAAACTCAACAGCAAAAGATTTGGTTAATTTTCCTTTTAAAATATCTATTGTAAAGGCATAAACGGGATAATAAATTATTGTTGTTTTATCAAGTCTGTTTTCAACATTTAAAAGATGCTTTTGGCTCTCAAACTGGATAGCCCTCAATTTATCTTTTTCAAGTTCTATAAAATTTGATTCCCTTTTGGCAGAATCTATTAATTTTTTTTGTTCGGCTATTTTCTCAATATCCCCTTTCTTTGCAAACTCCATTAACTTTTCGGCAATTTCACTCAGGCTCTCCTGAAATCTTTTTGTTTCATACGTGAAACTTTTTTCTATTCTTTCTTTTTCTTTCTCAAAATAAGAGTTTAACATTCTTGAAATGATATTTATTTTTTCCTGAGTCCTTTTTTTCAGATCTTCTTTTGCGCAAAAATAAGCATTTTTTAAGCTGGGAACTTTTACTTCACTCCCCTTTCCTTCAACCAAAGTATATTCAGACAAATTGCCCTCGACAGGCTTCCCATTAAAGATGTAAATTTCATTAATGATATCTTCTTTTTTTCCCATGTATTCAAATAAAGTGGCAAATGTGAATCTGTAAAAAAACCCATACTTTTCCCTAAAAACAATCCTTTTTACCTCTGAATTGGGAAAAGAGATCCTTTTCTTTATTTCCTCAATGGGATTTAAATTAAGATTAATTTTTAAAAATAATTTTTCACTGCCGTTTTCCATAATAAAATCACACTTAAAATCTTTATATAAATTGCTGGGCTTTGTAAAACAAGTTTTATAAAATTGTTTTTCCTTTTTTGAGCATGAGATTCGTACATTTGTTTTTCAGCCTGATAAGCCTTTTCATGGCTTTTGCCCTGTTTTTTTATTTTATTTTCCCATTCGGAGAAATAAGATTCGGAGCCGAAAGAAACCCGGAATTCAGTGTGGGAAATATCTCAACGGAGATGCAATTTTACAAAAACATGAGATTTTCAAATCCTGAAATTTCATATAAAATTGAAAACAACTGTTCCCTTGAAAAGAAAAATAAAATGAAAAGGGCTTTTGATTATATGACAAACCTGACTATACTCAATTTTTATCCTGTAAACGGAAATGAAGAAATTACGGTCAGTTGCGAGGAAAAAACAAAACCTTCGGGAAACGGATTTTTTGTTGCTGGAGAGGGAGGCCCGACAAAAATTATCGCGGGGGATAATTTCTATGTGATTTTCAAAGGTGAAATACTTCTTTTAAGAGACTCAAAATGTGAAAACCCAAATATCGAAATTCATGAACTGCTGCATGTATTGGGATTTAACCATTCCCAAAACAAAAATAATATAATGTATCCTGTAAGCGATTGTTCGCAGACAATAGGCAATGAAATCCCTGAAAAGTTAAATGAATTATACTCTTTTCCTTCCTATCCTGACTTAAAAATCGGAAACGTTTCGGCTGACATTTTGGGAAGATACCTTAACATCAATCTTTCCGTTGAAAATATAGGATTAAAAGACTCCCAAAGCGAAAGAATCATAATTTATGCTGACGGGGAAAAAATAAAAGAAACAAAACTTGATGGGATTAAAATAGGAGAACAACTTGGGGTGCAAATCACAAATATATTTGTTATGAAAATAAAAATAGAAAATTTAAAAATTATAGTTGAAACAGACTCAAATGAACTATCTCTTGAGAATAATCAGATAACCCTTACAAGGTTGCCAGATTAATCGTCCAGTTCTTCCAAGAAGCTTTCAAATTCAGTGTCGTCAGAAAATTCCTCTTCCAAATCCCCCATTTCTTGATTTCACAAGCCTTGCTTGCACCTCATTTTTTATAAAATTCATATATCACTCAAGTATTTAAATACTTCTGTTTTTATGGTCGCATTTCCCAATTTGCCGAGGGCAAAAAGATTTAAAAATGGTATTTTTCGTCGGTGGATAAAAATAGTTTATAAAAAAATGCTCGGATTTATCCGGATACGATATCCGCCCACCAAAACTCACACCCCATGTCATCGAAACATTTGCAATAATGATGCCAGAAGATGTTCGGATTCTAAATATTAGAATAATAAATCCCGCTTGAGTTTTAACATATTAGAATCGTGATAAAAATAATGTGCCCCGAAGGGCACATTGTATCCGCCCACCAAGATTCGGACTTGGGATCTCCCGGGCGCTGCTTTTTTCTTTTTCCAGACACCGGCTTTTCAGACTTCATCTAATTTCCCACAAGGGAATATCTGTCCTAGTTATAAACTACAGCCAGGCGCTCTAACCACTGAGCTATGGGCGGGTATTAAAAATTCAGTTAAGAATTGTTTTTAAAATTTTGGATTGTGGAAATATAAAAAAATCTGGATTATTCACTCTTTTGCTCTGCAAGAAAAAAAGCTTTGTTAGATGAAACTTCTTTTGGCTTTCCTTCCCTTTCAAAAGTTGCAAATGTTTCGGGAAGGGCAAACCTTCCAAGGACACCCACTCTTGAATAAATTACATAAGAAAATGTTCTTCTTTCACCTGAATCAAGATTTCCTAGTTCCCATTCAAAAACCCGTTTTGTCTTGTTGAATCTCTTAGGGATAATTCCGCCGAACTTTTCAAAAACTTTAACAAGTGGAGGTAGCCTGTCAAAAACTTTAACATTTTCAACAAATCTTCTTGCCTCAACATTAACCATTACTCTAAGGGCAAACTCCCCACCCTTCGCGTTTATGAAAGAAACATTTTTTCTTAAGATCAAATCTGTCTTTGAATATTTTCTCACAAAAACAACTGTAAGAACAATCAAAAATATAACAATAAAAGGAATTATCCAGTTTGTTTTGACATCCACTTCGTAAGTTTCGCCGGGCTCAAGATTTTTTGCCCATTCATAGTTCACTTTAAACCCGCTTCTTTCCACCACCGCCGGCTCTTCTGAAAAACTCGTAAAAATTCTCGAGATAATATTTTCACTTAAAAATATATTCGAATCTGCAGGAACATTTCCTTCATTAATTTTCTTTATTGTTGTCGTTGAAATTATGAGCCCGTATCTTTTTCTTTCTTCACTAATGATTTCCTTCTCGGAAAAGTTTATTGGACTGGATATTTTTGCTGAAACTTCCTTTATATCGAGGTCTGCACTTACCGTATAAAACCCTGCAGTAATTTTTGAGAAACTGCTTTTGTCAAGGTCTATATTAAAAGTTTTCTTTTCATAAGGCATTAACTCAATTGTGTCTTTAAAATCAAAAAAAGGAGAGGCAAGATTAACAGACATATTTCTAAAATTAAAATTCACTTTGTTCTCTAAATGAATGCTTGCCCCACTTGATTCCGGATCTATTGAATTGGATTCTATTTTGAGAGCATCTTTCAAATTGATTATTTTTGCTGTAAGCTTCTCTTCAATTTCAGACTTGTCACTTCCCTGTATAAAATAACTAAATATAACATTACCCTTAAGGTCAAAATCTGTTCTTGGGGAAATTCTCAATTCAATTTCTTTTGATTCACCTGACATTATTTTAACAGAATCTGAAGGGGAAATCCCCATACCAAAGAAAGTATAAAAAGAAAAATTGTCAGTTACTCCTAAGTTTGTAACATTGAGTTTAAAAACAGCGGGCTCACTAAGCCCGAAAATCATGGCTTCCTCTGAACCTAATTTTTCAACATTAAGGTTTACAGCAAGGATTGTTTGCAGAAGTAAAACCCCCAGAATTAAAATCAAATACACCTTTTTCATGTAAATTGTTATTGAAATTTGTATATAAATATTTCTATAT
>JAGVXF010000018.1 GCA_018303925.1 Candidatus Pacearchaeota archaeon
ATAAGCGCAAACTTGAGGGATTCTTCAGTATAATTCTTGGCAAGATTTTTCTTAAAATATTCAACAAGCTCTCTTTTATGGTCAAGCCTTCTCATTAAAGTATCAGGAAACTCAAGTTTAAAAAATTTCCTTAATAAAATTATGCTCCTTTCTGAATAAAAATGTGGGGGGTTTTTTTGTCCCTGTAAATTTCAAGGATTATCAAAAGGTAAGAAAGAACGAGAGGTCCTATTATAAACCCGGCAAATCCAAAGAAAAAAATACCCCCAATCATCCCCAATAAAATTATAACAGGGTGAACATTTGCTCTTTTTGCTATAATCATTGGTTTCAGGCTGTTTTCAAAAATGAGATTCAAAACACCTATAAAGAGAACCCCAAAGGCAACCCAATATTCACCATTAATAAAAGCAAAAATTGTGACAGGTATCCAGATAAGGGCCGGACCTACAAAGGGAAGAACTCCCACAATTGTTGCAAGAACTCCAAGAAATAAGGCATTTGGAATTCCTAAAAGATAAAATCCAAATCCTGTTAGAATTCCCTGAAAAAGTCCCATTACAATTTCACCGTATAGGATTGAAAAAGTGATTTCTTTTGAGGACTTGAAAATCTTTTTTTCAGTCTCTTTTGAAAAAGGAAGTATACTTTGAATATATAAAACAAGCTCCTTATTATCCTTTAAAACAAAAAAGAAAACGAAAAGGATTACAATAATATGCAAAAGGATAGTGGGAGCATTCAAAAGAATTTCAGAAACCGCATTCATCACCCCTCTTGTAAAGTTCGTAACAAGTGAACGGAGAGCATTTGTAAACGCAGTTGAGACCTCGGGTGAGACAAAAAAAGCTGAAGGGAAAAATGTTTTTATGGGAGTCGCAAAATCAATATTCTGGGAAGCAATAAAAACCTGGATAGATTCTTTTAATAAAATGGGGGTTAAAAACCAAATAGGAACCAAGATTACTATTATCACAATTGCACATACTATTGAAGCGGCAAGATTTTTGTTTTTTACCTTCTTTTGGATAAGATTGTAAAGCGGGAGAAATACAAAACCAATGATAATCCCTGAAATTAACGAGATGATAATTGACCTTAAGACAAAGAATGATAAAACAATCAAAATCCCCACCAGGACTATTGCACTTACTTTTTGAATATTTTTTTCCATTTTTATATATAATTTTATGGGAAAAAAACTTATAAAAGTTGTTATTCATTAAAAAACACCATAAAAATTTCTGGTTCCTACAAAAGATTTATAAGACAAATCCCTTTTTTTAGGGAATGAATTTTATAAAAAAGATTGCTGACAAAAATACTGATGAGTCTGTTCATCTACAGTTTCAAAAATTCAGCCGGGGTCTGTTCAAAAATAGGGCATTAATCAATGCAAAAAAATCAAAAGAGAAATATACCCTTGCAACAGGGCCTGAGTTTTCCAATGAACTTGTAAGAGTCTTTGCCGAAAAACTTGGGGATAAAAAAACTCTTGTTACCGGAGCAATAATTTCTACCTCTGACCTTTCAGGAAAAATTGATTTTAAAGAAATAAAACAATTTCAGGGGGTAAAAAGATATTTTATTGAAACTGAACTTTCAGGAAAAGAAATGATTTTACTTCTTGATGAGTTTCCAAAAGTTTTTTTTGCCCTCACTTTTAGTGTTGATGAAAATAACAGCCTTAAAATAAAGCCGAAAGCCCCGAAATCGGGAAAGCCTGGAAAAGGTGATGAAGAGCCAAAAGCAGATTTTTGCAAACTCCTTACTAATGACTCTTCAATTGTAAAGAGTTTCATTTTCGAAAAAGAGGACTTCAAAACTGCCGAAATAAAACATGATTTTGTTGTTGAAAAGATAATTGTGCCTGAAAACTCAGAAAAAGATTTCACCAAAATAAGAGAGATGGCAAAACGCTCGGGGAAGATAATTCGTTATTCAAATATTGACGGGACCAGGTCTGTTAAAGAATACGATTTTGAAGCATAATATTTTTTTAAACCCCCTCACCAAAGTTTTATAAACAAACTTTTTCTCTAAATTTCATCCAGGGTAAGTAAAATGATAATCCGCTATTTAGAAATAAAGAAAAATGCCAACAAGGAAATCGCCAAGGAAAGGAAGTCTGCAGTTTTGGCCAAGGAAAAGAGCCGAAAAGTTTTTACCCAGTGTTAACTGGGACGCAATTAATTTGTCTGATTCTAAAAAAATTCTAAAGGGATTCATTTGTTACAAAGCAGGAATGACTTCTCTCTCTGTTAAGGATTTAACACCCAATTCAATGACTAAAGACAAGAAAATTGCAATTCCTGTGACAATTCTTGAATGCCCCCCCATTAAAATTCTGTCAGCAAGATTTTACAAAAATGGAAGAGTTGCAACTGAAGTTTTGGCCGAATCTCTTGATAAAGAAATAAAAAGAAAAATAAAAATTCCAAAAAAAAGCAAAAAATATGAGGGCACAAAAAAAGAGGATTATGATGACTTGAGGATTATTGCCTATTCTGTTGTTAAAAAGACAGGAATAAAAAAAACCCCGGATATAACTGAACTCGGATTAAACGGAAGTTATGAAGAAAAACTTAATTTTGTAAAAGAAAACCTTGGAAAAGAAATTTCTGTACTTAATAATTTTGAAAAAGGTGAACTTGTTGACCTTCGCGGGCTCACAAAAGGAAAAGGACTTCAGGGTCCGGTCAAAAGATTTGGGCTTAACCTTAAAGCCCACAAATCTGAAAAAGGAGTAAGAAGACCCGGTTCACTTGGACCATGGCATCCTGCAAGAGTCACATTTAGGGTTCCAATGGCAGGACAAATGGGACTTTTCACGAGAATTGTATACAACAATAAGATAGTTGACCTCGGAAAAGAAGAAAAAAAATTTACCAACTTAAAAAATTACGGAAACGTAAATTCAGAATACATAATTGTCAAAGGTTCTGTTCAAGGGCCCTCAAAAAGGCAATTAATTTTAACACATGCATTAAGGGAAACAAAAAAGCAAAAGAAAAAGGTGTATAATTTTATTGAAACAAGATGAAAAAGATAATTAATTTAAATGAAATAAAAAGCCTTGAGGGAATTGCTATTGGTAATTTGACCACTTTTACAAAAACATTTGGCCCTTCAATTGGCATAAGAAATGGGATTGTTAAACAAAAAATTAAAAGTAAATTAATTGTGCTTGAATGTTTTGAAAACGCAGATAAAAATCCCACAACTGCTTTAAGAAGATACAATTTTGGAAATCATGGAATTTATTCAATTACAACTTTTGATTGGAATGATGAATATAATAAAATATGCTTAAATGAATTAAAAAGTGCTGGAGTGAAATTGGCGAAGACAAAATATAAAAAATGAAAGCAAATATATTAAGTATCGACGGGAAAAATCTTAAACAAATTGAACTTCCTGAATTTTTCAGGGCTGCTGTAAGAAATGACATTATCCAGAGAGTTGTTGAATCATTGAAAAAAAAGCAACCTTATTCACCCAACCCTCTTGCAGGAAACATGTATTCAGCAAGCGGAAAATTGAAACATCACAGGCATGTCTGGAAAAGCCAGTATGGAAGAGGGATGTCCAGAATTCCAAGAAAACAAAGATCAAGAAAAGGTTCACAATTTGACTGGGTCGGTGCAACCGTTCCAAATACGAGAGGTGGAAGGCGTGCTCATCCTCCAAAAATTATTTCCATGGTGGGAAAAAACAAAATAAACAAAAAGGAACTTGAATCTGCAACAATCTCAGCAATAAGTGCAACAGCATCAGAAGAATGGCTCACAAAAAGATATGCTTCCCTTAAAGGGGAAAAAATAAACGAGCTTCCTATTTTGGTTGAATCAAAAATCACAGAACTAAAAACAAAGCAGATTCTTGAAACCATTAAAAAAATTCTTGGAGAAAAATTATTTTCAGTTGCAGTACAAAAAAAAGAAATAAGGAGCGGAAAAGGAAAGTTACGGGGAAGAAGGTATAAAAGAAACTCTGGACTTTTAATTGTTCTCGGGGAAAAGGAAAGAATCAAAACAACTGCATTCGAAACAGCAAATGCAAAAACACTTTCAGCAGAAGCACTTGCAAAAGGTGCTCCAGGAAGACTTGCCATTTACACAGAAAATGCAATAAAAGATTTAAGTGAAAAGTTTTCAAAAACAAAAGAAGAAAAAATAAAAACTAAACTGAAGAGAACAAGAAATGAAACAAAAAGAACCTAAAATGGAAGGAACAATGCTGAAGCCTGTAATGACTGAAAAAGCGGTTATGATGATTGAAAGAGATAACATGTTAACATTCGAAACATCGATGAAAAAAGAAAAAGATGAGATTAGAAAAGAAATTGAAAACATTTTTGGAATAAAAGTAAAAACTATAAGAACCCTAATAAGAAACAACAAAAAATATGCTCGTATTAAATTGGGAGGGGATACTCTTGCAATTGATATTGCAACTAAATTGGGATTAATGTAAAATGGGAAAAAGAATAATTCAACAGGCAAGAGGCAAAGGAAGTTCAACTTACAGGGTGAATAAAATAGTTTTCAAGTACCGGATTAAAATTCCAAAAAATCTTGACGGTGAAGGAACAATTTTGAAACTTGTTGATTCCGGGGCGCACACCTGTCCGATTGCAAAAGTTAAAAGTGCTGGGGGAAATTTTTACATTCCTGCTTTCAAGAATATGGTTGAAGGAGAAAAGATTCAGTTTGAAAACGGGGAAATTAAAGATGGAAATATTTTAAGATTAAAAAATATTCCTGTAAAAACGAAGGTATACTGCATAGAGTCACGGCCAGGCGACGGGGGAAAATATATTAAAAGCGGTGGAAATCATGCAACTATCTCGAGGGTCTCAGAAAATGAAATCATTGTTCTTATGCCCTCAAAAAAGGAAAAAAAATTCAACCCTAATGTGCGGGCAATCATCGGGGTTATTGCCGGGGACGGAAGAACCCAAAAACCGATTGTTAAAGCGGGAAAAATGTATCACATTAAAAAAACAAAAAGCAAGCTTTGGCCAAGAACTTCGGCAATTAAGGTCAATGCGGTTGATCACCCATTCGGTTCAGGAAGAGGAAAAAATCCTAAGAGCAAGATTGCAAAGAGAAATGCTCCTCCGGGAGCAAGAGTAGGACTTATCCGCCCAAGGAGGACGGGACATAAAAGATAAAAATGACAAACGAAGAAAATCTGGAAGTTGAAGTAAGAAAAAAGGAGCAAACTTTTAGAGGAAAGACTCTTGAAGAATTAAAAGCGCTTGATGTTCGTGAATTTGCAAATTTACTTTCTTCAAACCGAAAAAGAAATGTTCTTAGGAACTTTCAGGAGCATGAAAAATTCCTAAGCCTGGTAAAAAAGAGAACAAAAAAACCGATAAGGACACACAAAAGAGATATGGTAATCCTTCCCGGGCTCGTCGGTTTAAAAATAAACATATACAATGGTAAAGAATTTGTTTCCACCGAAATCACATTTGAAATGCTCGGACACAAATTTGGTGAATTTGCCGTGACAAGAACAAAAACGAAACACTCAAAAGAAGAGAAGGCAGGAAAAAATAAGAAGGAAGTGAAAAAATAAAATGGCAAAAGTAAATACGGAAAAGCCGGCGGGAAAAAATGCAAAAGGAAAAGAGAAAGCCGGAACCCCAAAAAAAAATAAAGAAGAAATAAATGCTTCGGCTCCTGTTAAAAAGGAAGAAATAAAAACTGAAGAGAAAAAATCTGATGAGGGAAAAAAGGAAGAAAAAAATAAAACCGAAACAAAAAAGCCGGAAGTCAAAAAGACAAAGAAAACAAAAGTCTCTGTCAATGTGAAAAATCTCAAAGTCTCAACAAAAACCTCAATTGCAATATGCAAGTTTATAATGAAGAAAAAGATTGATGAAGCAATAAAAAATCTTGAAGAAGTGGTAAAATTAAGAAAAGCTGTTCCAATGAAGGGGGAATATGCTCACAGAAAAGGAAAAATAATGTCAGGAAAATATCCTGTTGAATCTGCAAAAAAATTTATTATTCTTCTAAAAAGCCTTAAGGGAAACGCAAACAATCATAGTCTTGAAGAACCTGTGATTACGGAGGCTGTTTCAAACAAAGGTTCAATGGTTTATGCTTCAGGCGGAAGAACAAAAAAAAGAACGCATATCATTATTACTGCTTCAGAAAAAAAATTAGGAAAAACAAGCGGATGTGAAAAGTAAAATGGAAAAATTAACACAAGAAGATTATATCAGAGGGTTTAATTTTGCAGTAAACTCTGCAATAGAGTATGATTTGGAAGAATGGGAAAATTTCAAAGTTAAAAGGACTGCAGACCTGGCAGGTTATACATACAAAAATATAAATGATAAGAGAAAGGATTCATTAATTAAGTTAAATGGACCTGAAAAAAATTGAAATAGGAAATAACAAAATAACATGGAAGAAAAAAATATAGTAAAGTTCAAGAAAGAAGAATTCACGATGAGGGAATCTATCAAAGAAGAAATAGGAAAAGGAAAAGTCTCCAAAGTAAAAATTGAATATGCCCCGATAGGAGAAAGAATAATTCTTTCAACAAACAAGCCAGGACTTGTAATCGGAAGGGGTGGTGAAAAAATTGATCAATTGACAGAAATGGTAAAAAAGAAATTCAAACTTGAAAACCCACATATTGAAATTGATGAGATAAAATACCCTGACCTTGATGCACAGATTGTCGCAGACGACCTTGCCCTCGGGCTTGAAAAATTCGGTCCTCTTAAATTTAAAGTTTTGGCTTACAGAGCTCTTCAGAGAATAATAAAAGCGGGGGCTTTGGGGTCAGAAATAAGGCTCACAGGTAAACTTCCGAGTGCAAGAGCAAAATCCTGGAGGTTTGCCCAGGGATACCTTAAAAAAACCGGAGACAGCGCAAAAGTTGTTGACAAAGCAAAAGCAATTGCATTCACAAAACCCGGAATCGTAGGGGTTAAAGTGAGTATACTTCCTCCGGATGCAGTGTTAAAAGATAGAATTAAAGTTGATGAAAAACTGATTGAAAAACTAAAAAAGAATTCAGAAAAAACAGAGATTTCATCCAAAAAAATAAAAAGCAAAAAATTAGCAGGAAAAACAAAAGAATAATGGCAATACTAAAAATAAAAGATATAAAAGCAATGAGAAAAGAAGACCGGGAGAAAAAACTTAAGGAATTAAAGTTCGAACTCATAAAGTCAAAAGGAAAAGTTTCCCAGGGAGGGAGCCTTAAGACAAGAGAAATAAAAAAAACAATAGCGAGGTTATTAACAATAAAATAATGGAGATATGTCCAAGATGTGGGTTGCCAAAGCCGGCGTGTATCTGTGACCAGATTCAAAAGATTTCACAAAGGATACGCATCGCAAATGACAAGAAAAGGTACGGAAAAATCGTCACCCTTGTCTCGGGATTTGATAACTCGATTGACATCAAAAAAATTGCAAAACAGCTAAAAAGCGAACTTGCCTGTGGAGGAACAGTTAAAAACAGGATAATTGAACTTCAGGGCGAACACACGAAAAAAATAAAACCAATCCTTGTCAAACTCGGATTTGACGAAGAATCAATAGAATAATGACAAAAAAAGAAACACAAAAAACCAAAAAAGAAAAGGGACCAAAAATTGAAATTACAAGCACTGAGTGCAGAGACAAAGACTGCCCGACCCATGGAAATTTAAAACTTAGGGGAAGAACTTTCAAAGGTTTTGTGGTCTCAAAGCACGACAAAAGAATAGCAATTGAATTTGAAAGAATGATTTATTTAAGGAAATACGAAAGATACGCAAAGACAAAAACAAAACTGCATGCAAGGCTTCCAAAATGCATGGAAAAAGAAGTTAACATCGGGGACCTTGTCCAGATAAAGGAATGCAGACCGCTAAGCAAGATAATCCATTTTGCATTTTTAGGAAAAATAAACGGAAAGGAGAAAGAATGAAAGCAAATCAAGGATTTCCATTCACACAAAATAAAGAAGGGGGTAATTTTGAATGAAAGCAATATCGGCGAAGGGAACCGCGGGATGCAACATCGGAACAAAGATGGTTTCTTCTGATAACAGCGGGGCAAAGATTGTAAAAATTGTTTCAATAAAAAGGGGAAAAGGCAAAAAAGGAAAACAGGGGTATGCAAAAATTGCGGACTGGGTAAAGGTAAGCGTGAAATCGGGAGACCCTGAAATGAAAGGAAAAGTTTTTGATGCCATTTTGATACGGCAGAAGAAACCTTACAGAAGGCTTAACGGGGAAAGAATTGCATTTGAAGACAATGCTGTTGCGCTCCTGAAAGACGAAAAAGGAAATCCAAAAGGAACCCAGATTAAAGGACCAATTGCAAAAGAGATAATAGAACGATGGCCGCAGGTTGCAAAAATCGCTTCGATATCATATTAAAATGAAACATTTTTCAACATACTGGAAAGCGAGCAAGAAGCCAAAGAAACAAAGGAAATATTTAGCGAATGCACCGCTTCATATAAAAAGAAAATTTATGAGTGTAAACCTTACAAAAATTTTAAGGCAAAAATATAAAACCAGAAACATTGAAATAAGAAAAGGCGACACCGTCAAAGTCATGAGGGGGAAATACAAAGGAAAAACGGGAAAAATAACAAAAATTAAAACAAAATTAATGAAAATTTATCTTGAGGGAATCCAGAAAAAAAAGCAGGAGGGTTCAATGGTAGACGTCCCCCTTAAATCCTCAAACCTCCAGATAATTGAACTAAACACCGACGACAAAAGAAGATTCAAAAAATTAAAGGAAATTTCCGGAAAAACAGAAACCCATAAAAAGGAAAGAAAGCCAGAAATTAAACAGGATAAAAATAATGAAGAGAAAAAATGAAAAGACATCTTAAAAGACAGGAAGCGCCGCTAAACTGGCCGATAGCAAGAAAAGGGACCACTTTTGTTGTCAAAAACAATTCAAAAGGAATTCCTGTTTTGGTTATTCTTAGAGACCTGATGAAAATTGCAAAAGACAGAAAAGAAGTCAAAAAAGCGATTAATAAAAAAGACCTGATAATCTCAGGAAAGCCCGTTAACGATGAAAAAAAAAGCCTTGAACTTTTTGATGTTCTGACAATAATTCCCTCAAAAAAAAGTTACAGGCTTATCCTTTCCCAAAAAGGTAAATATGACATTGAAGAAGTCAGCGAGAAAGATTCAAAAATAAAAATTTCAAAAATAATCGGAAAAAAATCGCTCAGGGGAAAAAAGATTCAGCTAAACCTAAGCGACGGGAGAAATTGTATTTCGGATGTTAAGTGCTCAATTGGGGATTCCGTTATTTTTGATCTTGAAAAAAAGAAAATTTCAAAGGTTCTGCCTGTAAAGGAAAAATCAGAAGTTCTAGTGATAGGAGGAAAACACGCAGGAGAAAAGGGAAGGGTATTAAAAGTAATTGAAGAGCAAAAGATGATTGAAATTGAATCTCCTTTAAAAAATTTTAGGGCATTAATTAAACAGATTATAGTGCTTCAATAAAATGGAAAAATTAAAAACCAAAACAGAAGAAAATCCGATGAGGGATATAAAAATTGAAAAGATTGCTCTCAGCATAGGTGGGACAGGAGATTATCTGAATAAAGGATACAAGCTTTTAGAAATAATCACAAAAAGGAAGCCTGCAAAAACGACTTCTAGGAAAAGAATTCCTTCTCTTGGAGTGAGACCCGGCCTTGAAACAGGGGCAGTTGTTACAATAAGAAAAGACGCCGGAGAAACTTTGAAAAAAATGCTTGTAGCAGTTGAAAACACTCTGAGAAAAAAACAAATAAGCGAAAATAATTTTTCATTCGGGGTCCATGAATACATTGAAATTCCTGGGATGGAATATCAAAGAGAAATAGGAATTATGGGACTGGATGTTACTGTTGTTTTTAAAAGAGCAGGAAGAAGGATAAGGATAAAAAAAATAAAAAGCGGAAAAATCCCAAAACGGCAGGTTATAACAAAGGAAGAAATAATCAGATTCATGCAGAATAAATTCAACACGAGGTTCAAATAAAATGACAGCAAGCGACTGGAGAAAAATGTTCAAGCAATTAAATGCAAAACCAGTGATCAAGGCAAAGTTTTTGAAGCATTGCAAACCAAAAGAAAGAAAAACCGGAATTGCAGTCCAAAAGTGTGAAAGATGCGGAAGATTCGGTGCGCACATAACTTCATACGGTCTTCACTTTTGCAGACATTGCTTTAGAGAAATTGCAGAAGAAATTGGTTTCAAAAAATATTCATAAAATGGAGATAACAAAATAAAATGGCACACGATGTGGTTGCAGACGCACTAAACATGCTAAGAAATGCAAAGAAAGCAAGAAGGGAAGTTGTGAGAATAAAAATAATTTCAAATCTGCTAATTGAAGTCTTAAAAATCATGAAGCAGAAAGGGGCAGTCAAAAAATACAAAATTGACCCAAAAGACAAATCCCTTGAAGTGACCCTTGGTAGCTTTAATGAATGCCGAGCAGTAAAACCCAGATTCAGCTGCAACAAACTACAAATTGAAAGATACAAAAGGAGATACCTTCCATCAAGAAACCTTGGAACAGTTATTATATCAACAAATAAAGGCCTTATGACCCATGAAGAAGCCGAAGAAGAAAAAACCGGAGGAAGCCTGATTGCTTATTTTTATTAATATGACTCCAACCCTTTTATCCAAGCTCCCGAAAGTAGGAGATTTTTTTATAAAAAATAACAATAAAGAACTTGTTGTGAAAAGTTTCCCTGTTGTAACAATAAATTACGGCATAGGGGGAAAGATCATTGAAAAAACTTACAGATTAAATAGGATAGATTTAAAGGAAATATCCTCTGCAGACCCAGGATATAAGGATTATTTCTTAAATTTAATTAAATTTGGAAAAAAGGAAATTTTAAAATGAAAAGACCATTGTCAAAAATAATTGAAATTCCTGAAGGGGTGAATGTTGTCTTAGACGGCGATAAAGTGAACATCAAAGGACCCGAAGGAGAAATCTCAAAAAAATTCAATTTTGGAAAAGTGAAAATTGAACTAAAAGAAAATAAAATTGTCATGGGCAATGAAAAAGCGACAAAAAATGAGAAGAAAACAATGAACACAATTAATTCACACATAAAAAATATGATTAAAGGGGTAAAAAAGAAATATGAATACACCCTTAAAATTTGCTTTGGCCACTTCCCTTTCACAGTGAAGCAGGAAGGCAAACAGCTTCTTATAAAAAATTTCCTTGGTGAAAAAACCGCAAGAATTGTTGAGGTTCCCGGGGGAGCGGATATTGAAATAAAAAAAGACATAATAACAGTGAAATCTGTAAGCAAAGAACTTGCGGGGCAAGCATCCGCAAACTTTGAAATTGCGACAAGGATCCGCGGAAGGGATAAAAGGATTTTTCAGGATGGAATTTACATAATTGAGAAGGACGGGAAGAAAATATGAAATTTTTAAGAAGAAATGCAAAAAGATTTGCTAAATTTGGAAAAGGAAAGGGCAAAAAAGCCAAATGGAGGAATCCCACAGGGAGACATAACAAAATAAGGGAAGGAAAGAAGGGATACCCGGCAAGTGTTAAAATAGGTTATAAGAAAACAAAAGTCCCAAATGAGAAAAAAATTATAATCATGAACCCGGAAAATCTTGAAAAAACCGGAAAGAAAGAAAAAGCAATTGTCGGAAATGTCGGAAAAAAGAAAAGAATTGAAATTGTAAAAAAAGCGCAGGATTTAAAGATTGAACTTGCAAACCTAAATTCAAAATCATTTTTAAAAAAACTCTACAAAGAGAAAAAACTGAAGGAAGACAAAAAATGATAATAAAGAAAAAAGAACTTGCGGCAAAGGCTCTTAAAGTCGGAAAAGGCAGGATAAAATTTGTTAATGCTAGACTTGATGAAATAAAAGAAGCAATAACAAAACAGGACATAAAAGATTTGGTCCTCTCAGGGTCAATCATAATTAATCCTATTAAAGGAAGGAGAAAAAATATAAAAAGAAAAAACAGAAGAGGGATTGGAAAAATAAGAAAAAAAGCAAAGAAAAGAAAACAGGAATATGTAAAGATTACAAGAAAATTAAGGAGCCACGTAAAAATACTTAAGAAAAAAGGGGTTCTTACAAAAGAAGAATCAAAAAACATAAGGAAGCAGATAAGAAATAAATTCTTCAAAAGCAAATCAAATCTGAAAATAAATATTGAGGAGATGAAAAAATGAAGACACTTAAACGAAGAAGAAAAGAAGGAAAAACTGATTACTTAATCAGGATGAAACTTCTGAAAAGCGGGAAGCCAAGAATTGTGTTCAGAAAAACAAATAAGTATGCAGTTTCTCAGTATATTGTAAGCGAATCTGCTCAGGACAAAGTTGTTTTTGGAATTACTTCAAAAATTCTTTTGAAATACGGCTGGCCTGAAAATTTGAGTGGAAGTTTAAAATCAATCCCTGCAATGTATCTTACTGGTTATCTTATGGGGAAAAAGATTTTGAAGGAAAAACTTGAAATACCTATTGTTGACTTTGGAATGCAAAGGGCAATAAAAAAATCAAAAATGTTTGCGTTCATAAAGGGGCTTATTGACTCAGGATTGAAAATAGTCTGCTCAGAGGAAAATTTTCCAGAAGAAGAAAGACTAAGCGGAAAAAATGCAAAAGAAGATATTTCAAAAGTTGTAAAGGAGACTAAGTCAAAAATAGACAAAAATTAAATGGAAAAAAAGATTAAAAATAAGTCCAAAATGAAAGCGCTTGAAAAGACAAAAAAGGTTTACGGAACAATTTCAGAAGAAGCTGCAAAAGAAAAATTCAAAGATGAGGAAAAAGTCTCTGAAGCACTTCTTGGAGAAGGAAATATTGAGGAAGAAATAGAAAAGATTGAAGAAAAAGTTAAGGAAGAGACTGAAGTTGTGAAAGAAGCAGTTAAAGAAGAAAAGAAGCGCTGGGGAAAAGAAAGGAAAGTTGAAGAAGCAAAAGCAAATCTTGAAGCGTGGATTCCGAAAACAAAACTTGGAAAAGAAGTCAAAAACAAAAAAATAAAAAACATTGACGAAATTTTTGATAACAACAGAAAAATCCTTGAAGCAGAAATTGTTGATATACTTCTTCCAATAAAAAGTGATTTAATTGCGATTGGTCAGGCAAAAGGAAAATTCGGTGGGGGAAAAAGAAGAGCATGGAGGCAAACCCAAAGAGTCACACAGGAAGGGGGGGTCATGACTTTTTCGGCAATGGCAGTTGTCGGAGATGAAAATGGACATATAGGAATAGGCGTCGGAAAAGCAGGAGAAACTCTCCCGGCGAGAGACAAAGCGACAAGAAAAGCAAAATTAAATATTATGAAAATAAAAAGAGGATGTTCAGCATTTGACTGTTCATGCGAAGACCCGCATTCTATTCCCTTCGTTATTGAGGGAAAAGCGGGAAGTGTCCGAATAAAACTTATGCCAGCACCCCAGGGGACAGGCCTTGTTGTCGCAAGGGAATTAAAGAAAGTACTAAAACTTGCCGGAATAAAAGATGTTTATTCAAAAACAGAAGGAAACATAAGGACAACATTCAACTTAATTAAAGCAGGGATGGATGCACTCAAAAAAACAAACAGACAATGAAAGCAAATCAAAGATTTCAATTCATCCAAAAAAGATACAGAGGTTATTTTAAATGATAGCAGTAATAAGAATAAAAGGACAGGTTGGAGTAGATAGGAACGCAAAAGAAACACTTTTCAGAATGAGGCTCAGAAGAAAATATTCATGCATTATTCTTAAACCAACAAAAGAAAATGCCGGAATGCTAAAAAAAGTAAAAAATTTCGTTTCATACGGGAAAATTCCAAAAGAAATTTATGAAGAGATGGTTAAAAAAAGAGGAAAAAAAGGCAGCGAAGGAAAACTAAAACCCTTTTTCAGGCTTCATCCTCCTCGGGGCGGAGCAGAGACAAAATTGCATTACCCAAAAGGAATATTGGGGGAAAATAAAGAAATGGACAAACTAATCGGGAGGATGTTATGAAAGAAAAAATAGAGATAAAAAATGATTGGATATTTTATGGAAAAAGTTATTATGAGAAAGGTGAGAGGAATTTTTGGAATTGCAAGGGTGGAAAAACTATAAGGGAAGATGAATACAACCCACTTGCGGAGAAACTAAAATGAAAATAAAAAAAAGGAAGAAGTCATCACGATATCACGGAAGAGGAATGGGAAGCGACGGAGGAGGCTCAAGAAAAAACAGAAGAAAATCCGGACACAAAGGCGGAATCGGAATGAGCGGCACAGGTAAAAGGGCGGACCACAAAAAAACATTAATTCTTAATCTTTACGGACACAATTACTTCGGAAAACAGGGAGTGACTTCACGGGGGACAAAAAGGGACACAAGGCTCAGAATAAATGTTGGGGAGATTGAAATGCATCTTGAAAAGTACGGCAAAAAAGAAAAAGACGGCTACGAAGTGAATTTAAAAGATTATAAAATTCTGGGAAGCGGAGAAGTAAAAAATAAGTTAATTGTTAAATGCCGGCAAATTTCGGCATCTGCAAAAGAAAAAATTGAAAAAGCCGGCGGAAGCGTGAGTACAAAAGAAG
Source organism: Candidatus Pacearchaeota archaeon (assembly GCA_018303925.1). GTDB lineage: Archaea > Nanobdellota > Nanobdellia > Pacearchaeales > GW2011-AR1 > GW2011-AR1. The sequence continues at coordinate 14,576 of JAGVXF010000018.1, forward strand.
TTAAAAAGATTGTAACCCCTGTTGTTATAAACCCGAAGCACGAGAAGAAAAAAGCTGCAGCAGAGAAGAAGTAGTGATTAAATTTTGAGATGAACTAATAATAAACTTTATCATGATGATTGTAATCTAAAAGACGAACTGACTTCTAATTTTCCAGGATTTCATAAGTAAGGACAAAATGGCGAATATGAACCCTTCCTTAGCCCGCCATATTCTCTCTCAAAGGTTTAAATTGATATGGATTTTTAAGGATCTCTTCAATTTTTCTGGTTAAAATTTCAAATTGAATCTTATCTTTTCTGGAAATCTTTGAAAATATTTTATTCAACTGTTTTGAAATTATGAAGCTATAACTCATAAAGAGATTTTATGAATACTTCTTCTTAAAATCTTCTATACTTCCAACTCTGATGAATTTTCCCTTTCTTATTGCATCTAACTTTTTTAAGTATTTTTCCCTGACTTTTGGCTTTTCTTCAAGTTGTGCACTAATAAAAAGATTAATCTGTTTGCTCATGCTTATTCCATTCTCTCTGCAAAATTCAGAAAATTTCCGATACGTTTCTTCGTCCAGATTAAATGTCTTTAATACCATGTTAAATAAGATTATTTAACATTATTTAAATGTTACGACTTGCAGATTTTTTAGTTAAACAAAAAATAAGATAGTTATTACTAAGAACATTAATAAGATCTTGATATCGGGATTTTGGTTAAAAATTTAAATGAATTAAGAAACCCTTTAACCTAATTAAAAGAATATTTTGGGGGTAATATAAATATGAGTTATATCTGGTTCCCGAAGCCATAAAAGAAAACATTCTCCCTGACGTCGTTTTTGAACAATTATCAAATCCATAACCAACAAACTTTAAAAACTAATTTTATGTTAAAGTCATATGAACCTAAAGAGCATTTTTAGTTATATTCCTGAGGTTATGCCCCCTGAAGAAAAGAAACTTGGCTTTAATACAAAACTTAAATGGACACTCGTGGTTTTAATTGCTTTTTTTATCCTTGCAAATATTTCTCTTTATGGACTTAGCGAAAATGCACTTTCAAGATTTGAATATCTTGCAATTATACTTGGGACAGATTTTGGTTCAATAATCTCCCTTGGAATAGGACCAATTGTTATGGCTTCAATTATACTGCAGCTTTTGGCCGGGTCGGGAATCATTACTATTGACACTACGACAGTTGAAGGGAAAAAGTTTTTCCAGGGAGTGCAAAAACTTCTTGTATTCTTTTTCATAATTTTTGAATCATTTGTTTATGTTTTAATGAACGGGCTTCAGGCATCCCCAGGATTTACCGAAATTGTAATTTTCCAGCTCATACTTGGAGGAATAATAATTTTTTACATGAACGAACTTTGCGAAAAGTGGGGACTTGGATCAGGGGTAAGCCTGTTCATTGGTGCAGGAGTTTCATGGAGATTAATTACAAGCGCACTCCAGTTTATTGACCAGCAGGGGGGGAACTGTCTTGTTGATTTTACAAATATAGCCTGCTCAGGAAAAATTCTTGTTTTAGTTCAATCTATAATAAATAAAGATACGATTACTTTTTTGTCAGCCGGTGCTGCTATAATTATTACCGTCCTCATATTTCTTGCTGTAGTTTGGGCTCAATCGCTTAAAGTTGAAATTCCTCTTTCATATGGAAGAATAAGAGGTTATGCGGTCAAGTGGCCGCTTTCATTTTTTTATGCAAATGTTATTCCTGTGATTTTGGCCGCCGCACTTATTGCAAACCTTCAGCTTTTCGGAGGGCTTTTGGAAAATTGGCTTGGATACCCAACTTTTTTAGGACAATTTGTAGACGGGCAGCCCGTCTCAGGACTTTCTTTCTGGCTTGGAAGCACAAACATTCTGGACCTTGCAATAAGAGGGGGTCTTATCCCACAATACCTTCTTCAGGGATTAATTCATATAATTGCATTTGTAATTCTTTGCACTGTCTTTAGCATATTCTGGGTCAAGTCTTCATCTATGGATGCAAAGTCTCAGGCAAGAAATATTGCGGCATCTGGACTTCAGGTTGCAGGGTTCAGGCAGGACATAAGAATTTTAGAATCAATTTTAGAAAGATACGTCATGCCTTTAACAGTGATGGGAGGAATTGCAATTGGCCTTTTAGCTTCATTCACTGATTTACTTGGGGCAATGGTCTCAGGGACAGCAATCCTTTTAGTGATTATGATTATGTTCCAGTTCTACCAATCAATTGCACGACAGCACATGACCGATATGAATCCTGCACTTAGAAAGTTTATGGGTGGAAGCCAGTAAAATTATTAGAGAAAATTTGATTAAAAAATCTCTTTTCTAATCCATAACTATTGCTCCATTTTGCGTAAGCACTCCATCCCTGAAATGATTCAAGGAGTTTTTCATAAGAAATTTTCCCCTTCATTAAATAGAATAATTTTTCTTTCCATGTTCCGAATATTCCTTTTTCTTAACAGGCTAAAATAATAAAAAATCCTAAAACCAACAAAATCAACCCCCCTTGACAAATTAATAATTCTTGATTTATCAGGATGAAGTTCAAGAGCTAATTTTTCTTTAAGAAAAACTTCAATTTCTTTTTTCCATTCTTTCAATTGCTCTTTTGATTTGTGCAAAATTACAAAATCATCAACATACCTAATGTAATACTTTGCTTTCAATTCGTGTTTTATAAACTTATCAAATTTATCAAGATAAACATTAGCGAAAAATTGTGACGTTAAATTGCCTAATGGCATTCCTTCATTGTTATATAAAATCCGCGTCTCTCTCTCTGACTCAATCTTATTCTTAAGGATTTGATTTATCAACCAGATAGTTTGTTCACACCTAATTTTCCTTTTAATTATCTCAAGCAACATTTTATGATTTATTTCTTCAAAGTAATGTTTTATATCTGCCTTTAAAACAAAACAATTTCTTGAATTGTTTTTTGAAACTTTTTTAAGTGAAAAGTAAAATTTTTCCAGTGCGAATAAGTTTCCTTTCCCTTTCCTATTTGCGCAATTTTCATCAATAAAAACCTTATTAAAAATCGGCTCAATTATATTGTACAAAGCATGATGAACAATCCTATCCCTAAAGTCTGACTTTGAAATTTTGCGAGTTTTTGGATCACGCAAAATAAAGGTTTGCATAGGTTTTGGGGAATAAATCTGATTTTTTAATTCCTCATGCAAAATTTTGAGATTATAAGCCAAATTTTCTTCAAACTTCATCACATAACCCTTTTTTGTTTTTCCTTTTCTTGCCTTTTTCCACGCAAGAATCAAATTTTTTAGAGAGATAATTTCATGGTATAAATTTTTATAGGTTTTCATCTTTAAAAGTCCATGGAGATAAACTATTCCGATGTCGGAATTACAATTCGACGGATTCCTGTTGCAATTCAGGTTAGCCCTGTTGGAATTCGCATTGAACCCCACGACACAAATAGCCAATTTACTTTTAGCTTTTTTCTTCGCTTTCACCGCTTTTTCAAAATTCACACTTAAAATGCTACCAATTGTCAAAGCTGAATTCCATGACTTAAAATAAACCTAAATAACGTGCTAGCAAATTGACGTGTAGTCCATCTCCAATCTCTTGCTGAAGGAGACAAGAGAATTTAGGACAACCTTTAAAAGAAAAACTACTTTAAAAAATTT
>JAGVXF010000019.1 GCA_018303925.1 Candidatus Pacearchaeota archaeon
GCTGAATGCATCTAAGCTCGAAGCCATCCGCAAAACGAGACAACGAAAGCCGTCAAAGAAGATGACGTTGATAGAACTCTTGTGTAAGAACCGAGCCTCGGCGAGGTTTTCAGCATAGAGTTACTAAAAGCTTTACTTGATATTTTTTCTTATGTTGTGTTTCACTACTTATCTTTTGATTTTTCTAAAACTTTCTTATTTAAAAATAAACAGAAACAACATCACCAAATTTTAATAATTCCAAAAGCAAGAATTAATAAAAATATTCCTATTAAAATTCCCATTACTTTAAAAAAGAAGTATATTTCTAACCAACTCATATAACACTTAAATCAGTTTTATATTTGAATTTTATTTATTTACAAATCATAATCATTAAACCCAATAATCCTTAAAAACTGGTTTTTGTTTTTTTTAAAATGGAACTAATCGCATTATTAAGCAAGGGTGAAGGAACGTGGGCTCAGGTTTCAGGGCTTATGAAACATGGGAGGTGGGATAAAATAATTTTAGTTGGAAGCGACTTTGCAGAAAAATTCACTCATGAAAAAGAGTTTGATTTTGTAAAGGTGGATTTAGGTAAAAAGCTGGTTGATTTAAAGGAAGAACTTTCAAAAAAACTTAAAGACAAACTTAAAGGAATGGAGGTTGCTCTTTCAATTGCTTCGGGCGATGGAAAAGAGCATATGGCCCTAGTTTCTGCTTTAATAAACATTCCTGTGGGAATAAGGTTTTGTGCCTTGACTAAAGAGGGAATTGTTTATTTGTAATGGTTAAAATATTTAAAGAGGAAAAAATCCAAAATTCGACATTGTGAAAAAACACTATTACCATATAAAACTAAAAAAGAGCCCGGGAGGAATCGGACTTGTGATTTTAGCTAAAGGGGAAAATTCTAAAGTTGTTCTTGGCAGGGGAAAAGTAAACAAAAAGGAAGACCTTGAACTTAAGGTAAATGGTGGTAAAATTGATTTCATTTCAGAAGATTATAAGTTTGCAATTATTTACAAAGATGACTTTGAAAGGCTGGAAAGGAAGTGGGAGAAATATCAAAATATTCTTTAAATCCCAGTAATCTATTTAAAAGGAGGGAATTATCCAATGAAATGAGTAATGGTATTTATTACAATTTTGCAGATAAACTTTTAAAATTGAGTCATATTCACAAATACTTTTCTAAGGTAATCGGTTACAAAAAATCTAAAAAAATGGGGTTAAGTTATCCATTATATAAATTTACTATAAATCCAAATTCAAAGGCAAAATTTTGTATTGTTGCAGGAGTTCATGGAGATGAAATTGCAGGTCCTTGGTCAATACTTGAACTAATGAAAAGACCGAAATTTTTTAAAAAAGAAATCTGTTATCAAATTTTTCCTTTGCTAAATCCCACTGGCTTTGAACTTAGAAAAAGATTTAATGATAAAAGATGCGATCCGAATTGCCTAAATAAAAAAACTCTTAAGAGCAAAAATTACAAAGAAATTCAGTCCTTTTATCAAGAAGTTAAAGATGAAGAATTTGAAATATTCATCTCAATGCATGAAGATCTTGATCAAGACAAAGTTTATCAATATATTTATGAAAGAGATTTTGAACCCATATATAGAAAATTATTCAAAAATGAGAGAAAATGGAAAACTGGAAAAATTTATGGGGACAAGTCAGATGGGATGGGGTTAATAAAAAATATTCACGATCATTCATTAGAAGACAGACTGTTTTCAATGGGAAAATCTAAGATATCTCTTGCAACTGAAACTCCTGGTGAATTAAGTTTAGATAAAAGAATTTCCATGAATTTGAATAATCTTAAAATTCTTAATGACTATTTATTACTTTCCATCACATTAGAACAGTAATCCTTGGAGACAAAATCTTTTCCTGATTCCACAAACTCAAAAAACTTTGGAAAATTAATAAAATGTTTTTTATTAAGGGATTTTTTTCCAAGTAAAATTGCACGTGAGGGTTCGTGTCTTGAGAGGTATTCGTATTCAGGCAAAAATTCTAATATTTTTTTTGTGAATTCTTTCATGTCTTCCATATAAGGCATATTTTCAACTTTGTAGAATTTTTGGCTCTCCCCCACCCACATGTAAGATTTTAGTTCTACAAAATCCGGAGAACCCTTTCGGATTAATTTTGCATAGCCTTCGCAATTTTCCATGTTTTCATTTTTTATAAGGCTTAACCTTATGCATGTTCTATATCGCCGGGTAGCAAGTAAATCAAGGCATTTATTCATTCTTTTCCAATAATCCTCAAACAATGGCCTGTCAATTTCTTTTAATTTTTCTTTTGTCGGTGCATCAATACTTAGGTATAATTGCGTCACATTTTTTATTTTTTTAATTTCTTCGGGAAACTGTGCATTTGTAACAAGGAATGTGGAAATTCTTCTTTTGTGAAATTCTTCAAGTATTTCATTAATTAATGGATAAGTTATTGGTTCACCCGTTAAAGAAAGTGCAACATGCCTGATCTCTTTAAGTTCCTCCTTTTTAATTTCATTTGTTTTTTTGTTGCTTTTGAATCCAGTTAAAAGTTTTAGATGCCCCTCAATTGAGCTTTTAATTATTTCTTCAGGAGAATCAATCGGACTGTACCATTTCTTTCCAACTGGCGCCTTTTGGCCTCTCCAACAAAATTTACAGCGTGAAGCACAAAACATAGATGTTGTCATTTGCATGCATTGATGGCTCCTTATCCCGTAAAATATCCACTTGTAACAGTTTCCTTCTCCTCTAAGGGATTTTTTTGTCCATTCACATATTTTCACAGCCGAATGATTTCCGACTAAGCGATAACCCTGGCGGGTCAAAATCTTTTTTTGAAGAGCGTTAAGCTGCTCAGCCTTTTCTTTTTCCATTAAATTTTATAAAAGGATATTGTTTAAAAAATTATTGAAGAAGAATTAATTTTCATATTACTTAATAAATCTTTAGAAAAAACTCTTTGCCCAGAAAATCATAAGAACTAAAAGGAGCATAAGGAATATGAAAGTTAGTGCCTTGTAAGTCTTTGCGGCTGCTTTTTCCGACTTTGTTATTGCAAAAATTGTCAGGTAAAAGAACCTTCCGCCGTCAAAAATACCCACTGGAAGCATGTTAACAAGTGCAACACTAAAAGAAATTAAAACAAGCCACCATAGGAGGTCATAAATAAATTTTGCCATTGTAAAATTAGCAGTATAATATATATGGGGGTTTTTATACGAGGTTATCCATGCCGAAATACTTCCAAGTATCCCAGAAGCCTGTTGGTTTTCAAAACTAATCCCAATCCAGGTTTTTCCTTCAGGGGAAATTTCAAGGGTTATTTCTTTTGTAATTTCATCTGTCCCATTATAAGTTGTCAAAGTTATTTTTTCGCCGGGAGAATGCGAGGCAATTATTGAAGAAAGCGCATCAAGATGGGTAATTTTCAGACCGTCAATTTCGGTTATTGCCCCCGAAAGATTATTTCTTATTGCAGGAGAGTCAAAATAAAGCGCAGCATAGGAAGGGTCCTGCGTTGCACCTTTTATTCCTAAAAACATCCTGTTATATGCAATAATCTCATTTATCTCTCCCTGATTTGTGAGGTTTACCAAAAGACCGTAAGAAGGATTTTCAACTGCAACCTCATTTATTGAAGTAATTCCTGTCATATTAACAATTCCGTAAGCATAATCGTTGTAAATGACTCCCGAGGGCGAAAATGACAGGGAAAAAAATACAACCATTAAAATGACTCCGAGAATTGCAGTTAAGATATTTGCAAATGTTCCGGCTGACAAGACAGCCATTTGCTCAAATTTTTTCTTTTTTGCCATCGCCTTTTCATCAAGGTTTACAAAAGCAGCAAGGAAAACAGGCAAAAAGAACGGAAAAAAACCGAAGCCTGTTGTTTTTGTTTTGACTTTTGCAATCTTTGCAAAAATTCCGTGGAAAAATTCATGCGTGATTGCAACTATTGCTAAAATTATTATCCAGTATGAAAAGTAGAACGGCGGAAGAAAGTCCAACTTGAAAATTTGAGGCAAGTATGGAATCAATGGGGTTATAGGGGGAATTTTTATGGCCCTTACAATATTTGCCTGAAAAATATATACAATTACTATATTTACAAAAAAGTAAACCATTAGAATCATCAATATATATCCGGTGAAAACGGAAATATAACTTAAGATTTTAAGCCCTTTTGCATGTTTTTTTCCAAAGCTGTCAATTAATTTTAATCCCCATTTTGTGTGGTAAAGCAAGAGAAGCCCTTCTTTGTTTATTTTTTTTCTTTTCACATACAAAAATATCGAAAATGCAACTACAAAAACACCAAGCAATATCAAATCCCATGTCATCACATCCATTTTAACACCTGAATATACTTCGCAAAAATAGTTTATAAGAGTGGTGGTTTATTAATTCATTTCTAAAGATAATTCTTTTTTGCAAAATCAAGAAGATTCCCAAAATATGTTACGCCCTTCTTTGAAAGTTTATAAAAGATGATTTGCCCTTCTGAATCCATTTCTTTGTTTTCAATTCTTATAGCATAATCATTTTCGACAAGGTCAAGAATAGAATCGAGTAGTCCGACATTATGGACTATTTTAAATGAAATCCTGCATGATAAATTCTTTGATAACAATTCTAATACAGATAATTTTTTTGAATCAAATTTATTTTTCATAAATTCGAAAGGTCATGATTTTTTTAACTCTAATTAAGAGATAACTATTTCTTCTTTAAAACCCTAAACTGGCTTCGCCCGCATTTTCGGCATTTGATTTTCCCTTTAAGAATTTTCTGAGGGTCTGCTCTCATTTTGTATTCGCATCTTTGGCAGACAAACATGTTTTTGAAAAGTCTGTTTTGTGCTTCCTTAATTTTTGTTGCCATGTTAAACTTAGAAAGAATTGGTTTTTAAAGTTTTTTGATTAAGAAGATTAATAATTATTCAATTTTGTATCTCTTACCTGCTTTAAGGCGGTTGAGGTTAATTTTTCCGGTTAAAGGGATTCCATGTTCTTTTACAAAATATTTTCCGTTTTTTTTATATTGTATGAAAACTTTCTGTTTATTTTTATCAATCTTTTCAACATCTTCGAGGTATCCTGCTATGTCGCCATTATTTCCAAGAATACTCATACAGGCTCCGATAGGAACTTTTCCAAAGTCTTCATAATCAGAAACAAATTGTAAAACTCCTTCAAATCTTTTCTTGAATTTTCTCTCAAGAGTATCAGCCATCAGAAAACAGAATTGTCAAGATATTTAAAGATTTGTATCGTTGGTTTAAGATTTTCTCTTCAGAATAAGTGTTCCCTCAATATTCCAGTATTCAACGTTGTCATTAATTTGTATTTGGTCTTTCAATTCCGCAGGAACTGCCACCTCAATTGTTTCAAAGGATTCTAAATCCATTATGCTTGCTCTTGAATCGTTAACAGATAAAACCTGTCCTTTGTTTTTGTTTACAAGGGGAATTTCAAATCTTTCGTGCCCCGGAACAACAAAAACTTTTTTTGAATTTGAAACCATGTTTTCAGCCTCAATCCTGCATTTTGCATGTCCGTGTTTACCTGTTTTAGAAATATCCATCTTTTTTAAAGTGTAAAATTCGCCTTCAAGAATAAGGTTTGTTCCGACTCTTGCTTCTGTTGCATTTATAATTTTTAATACCATAATAGAATTAAAAAATTTTGATTTATAAAAGTTTGTGTAGTTGATTAAAAATAAAATTAAAGAAAACGATTCTTTGCTAAAAATGCAAAATAAATTATAAGAGTTTACCTCTTAACTCTTTCAAAATCCCAGATTTATAAGTTTTTATTGCCCTAAAGCAAACCAATTAATTTTATAAAGAAACCCCTTCTTTCACTTTGATAAAATGGTCCTGGAAAAAAAAGATTTTATTGAAGTTGAATTTACAGGTAAAATCAAGGACGGGGGAGTTTTTGATTCAAATATTAAAAAAGACCTCGAAAAGCTTCACGAAGGGCATGACCATCCCATTGAAACAAAGCCCTTTATCTTTCCCTTGGGAGAAGGAATGTTTGTAAAAGGTGTTGACAAATTTCTCTTAGGAAAAGAAGTCGGAGAATATGATATTCCTCTATCCCCTGAAGATGCATTCGGAAAAAGAGACCCCAAGGAGATAAGGACGATTCCTATAAAAAGTTTCGAGGACCATAATTTAAATCCTATTCCAGGAAGTGTTTTTAATTTTGACGGGAGGTTTGCAAAAGTTTTGACAGTTTCAGGAGGAAGAGTGATGGTTGACTTTAATAATCCACTTGCTGGAAAGAACGTTAAATATAACATAAAAGTCTTGAGAAAAGTTGAAGACATAAATGAGAAAGTAAAATCTTTAAATGAATTTTTCTTTAGAGCCGATTTTGATTTTAAGGTTGAGGAAAAAAAGTTAATTCTTAAAGTTCCAAAAGGAATGGAAAAACTTGCTGAAATTTTCAGGGGCAAATATAAAGAACTTCTCGGGCTTGAACTGGAAGTAAAGGAAGTTGAGTCTTCAAAGCCAGAGGATCAGAAAATTGAAGTTAAAAAACCTGAAAAGAAGAAAAAAGAAACCGAAGTGAAGAAATAATTAACTCCCCCTGAGAAGCACAACAATTTTTATAAACTGAGTATCTATTTTCCTAATATGGCAGAAAATTATTCTCCAAATGATGTTAATTTGGGGTTATCCAATTCAAAGGAAGTAGACAGAGAACTTGAAGAAATAATAAAAAAGCAGTCTACAAGAATAAAAGTTGTTGGAATAGGTGGAGGGGGAGGAAATTCCCTGAACCGTATGAAGGAAATTGGAATTAGAGGGGGAGAGCTTATTGCAATGAACACGGATGCCCAGGACCTCCTTTATACCGATGCTGATCAAAAAATTCTTCTTGGAAGAGAGTTAACTCAGGGATTAGGGGCAGGTAGCAATCCAAAAATAGGTGAAGAAGCTGCTAAGGAGTCAGAGTCCGAAATAAAGAAAAAGCTTTCAGGAAGTGATATGATTTTCATTACCTGCGGAATGGGTGGTGGAACTGGAACAGGTGCTGCACCCGTTGTTTCTTCTGTGGCCAGAAAACTTGGGGCTTTAACAATAGGAGTTGTAACAATGCCTTTCACAATTGAGGGGGCAAAAAGAATTGAAAATGCAGTTTATGGCCTTGAGAGAATGGAAGCCTTAACGGACACTTTAATTATAATTCCTAATGACAAGCTTTTGGAGCTCGCGCCCGAACTTCCTCTCCACACGGCCTTTAAAATTGCAGATGAAATTTTAACAAATGCAGTTAAAGGAGTGACTGAACTTGTCACCACTTCAGGACTTGTAAACCTTGATTTTGCCGATATAAAAGCAGTAATGGTTGAGGGAGGAGTTTCTCTTATTGGGATGGGGGAAAGTGATACTGAAAACAGAGCGATTGACGCTGTGACAAAAGCAATTAATAATCCTCTTTTGGATGTGGATATTTCAGGAGCAAAAGGTGCGCTTGTAAATATAATAGGAGGCCCAGATATGAGTCTGGAAGAATGCAAGGACATAATAAGGACCGTCGGTGAAAAATTGAGCCCTGACGCTAAAATGATATGGGGTGCAAAAATTTCCCCTGACATGGATAAATCAATAAGGGTTTTACTTATTGTTACAGGTGTGAAGAGTTCCCAGGTTTTGGGGCGCGGCGAAGACTTTGATTCCATAAAACACAGAGAGATGGAGGAAGAATTAGGAATTGAATTTTTGGAGTAAACTAAATAATTTTAAAAACTCTTCTTTCTAATTTATTTTATGGAAGAGATTAAGCAGTCAAACATAAAAGTTTTTTATAACAAGTGCGTGAGAGTCTGGAAAACTTTGAAAAAACCAACGAGAAAAGAGTTTGAGATGACTGCAAAAGTTTCTGCAATAGGGATTGTCATACTTGGAATTATTGGTTTTGTTATTTCAATACTCATAGGATTTTTCAATTAATAAATGGAAAAGCTGGCAAGAAAAAAATATACTAAAGAGGTTACAAGGTTTTATAATTTAGAAAAAATAAAAGCATGGAATATTGGAGAATTTAAATATCTTCCAAAGATTATAGGAGCCGGATTTAAAAATACAATTTTTGTAAGCAATAATGGGGCAGTCGAATTTTATTATGATTCAAAAGAAGTGGAAATTTTTGAAAAGGCTCTTGAGTCTGAAATAGGAGAAAAGGAATTTGACAAAATTTGCACTGATTTTATGTTCCTCATATTCAGATTAAAAAATAGTCATAGCGATAGAGAAAGGCTAAAATTATTTTCTAAAATGGTTCCCGCCCTTACAATATTTAATGAGTTTGATGAATACCCTGATTATTTGGAAGGAGAAATGGGTGAGGCCCTGATGAAAGTAAGAACCGCTACTCATTCAGAACCATATGACTTATTGAGAAATATAGGAATAGAGGAGCCTAAAAATTTTATTTATTTTAAGGGAAAAGTATATCCATTGGCAGAATTTTAAATTCAGTAAGTGAGATTTTCAACAAATCCCCTGCGATAAAAACTTTTATAAACCACTCATTTTAATTAATATTACTACTTCTTAAGTTTTAAGTGGTAGCGAGCGATTTCGTGATAGGGAGTTTTGAAAAATCAATGCCCGTGCGAGGTCGGGAGAAGGAGCATAGGAAATGATATTTATTTTAAAAGTGCAGACAAACAAGGAAGATTCGGCAATTGGAATGATTGCTGAGCGTGCAAAGAAAAAAAACCTAAGTGTTTATTCTGTCCTTAGGCCTCACGGATTAAGGGGGTACGTAATTCTGGAATCTGAAGACAGGGAATCAGCTGAGGAATCAGTTTACAATCTCCCATACATAAAAGGAATCGTCGGAAAGACTATCCAATATGATGAAATTAAAAATATGCTTGAAGCAAGTGCTGCAACAGTTTCCATTGAGGAAGGTGACATCGTCGAGATTATCGGTTCAACTCTCAAGGGGGAAAAAGCAAAAGTTTTAAGAATAGACAAGCAAAAGGAAGAAGTAGTGGTAAGCCTTTTGGGAGCAGTTGTTCCTTTGCCTGTTACAATAAAAATGGATAATGTTAAAGTAATAAGAAGAGAATCTGAAGGAGAAGAAAAATGAATGAACTAATAAAAAAATATTATGAACGGAGAACAAATTGTCTTGATCGAAAATATTATGATTTAGAAAAACAATCTAAAAATCTTAAGAAATACAAGAAAGATGCGGATGATAAAGGGAAAGTTTTTTTCTCCTTTTTATTGGGAGTCATTATTAAAGATAAATTAAGTGAAATGTTTAGATCAAGAGAGAAAATAAGTAATCTAGAATTGAAAGATTACAAATTTGGAGGCCTAAAATGAACATAAAACTTTTAGTTGAGGGAGGGGCAATGAAACCAGGGCCTGCTTTGAGCCAGAAGCTTGGTCCTGCCGGAATTCCAATTAACAAAGTTATAGAGAAAGTAAATTCAGTGACAGCATCTTTTAAGGGAATGCAGGTTCCTGTGGAAATTGAAGTTGATCTTGGAAATAAAACCTTTGAAGTGCAGGTTTTTTCACCGCCGGTTTCAGGACTTTTAAAAAAAGAAACGGGCATTCAAAAAGGATCCGGAATTCAGAAAAAAGTTAAGGTCGGGAATCTCTCAATTGAGCAGGTTATTTCTGTTGCAAAATCAAAAATGGCAAATTTGCTCTGCAGGGATTTAAAAACGGCAGTCAAAACTGTCGTAGGAAGTTGTGTTAGTCTTGGCATCCTTGTTGAAAGTATGAACCCTGTTGAAGTTGAAAAGTTAATTGATGAGGGAAAGTTTGACAAAGAAATAAAAGAAGAAAGAACAAAGACTCCTGAGGAAAAATTAATGAAGTTAAAGGAATTTTTTGATAAATTAAAAGACGAGCAGGATAAAATACTAAAGGCGGAAGCTGCACAAAAGGCAGAGGCTACTGCAGCCTCTGCGTCTGCAGTAGCAACATCCACAACGGTGTCTTCTACTGCCACATCCTCAAAATCCCCAGAAAAAACCCCTGCAAAAGTGTCCGCAAAAGATTCTGCAAAAGCATCAGGCAAAAAATAAAGAACATTTATAAATTAATTCAATTTTTATTCGTCATGGGGTTATGGGGTAACCTGGCTAGCCTTCGAGGTTTGGGACCTCGAGATCCCGGTTCAAATCCGGGTAGCCCCATATCGAACAATTTAAAAAGCAATTTTGTAATTTATAATTGAAGAAATGACAACAGAATTTTATATAGGAAAAAAAATAGAATACTATGAGCGAAGATTCGGATGCTTAATTAGGTTATTTAGAGAACATCAGACAGAATTATTAAATAAAAATTCAGACAAAATAGAAGAATTAATCTTTAAATATAAAACTTTTAAAAAGGATATAAAATACAACCCTTTACTTGTAGGGGTAGTGGAAACATTTATTTTGGATAAAAACTAAGAATCATACAATAAAAAATGACAACAAAATCAAAAAAAACAAAGTCCGCGGGAAGGTTTGGAGCACGGTACGGAAAGACCGTAAAAGACAAATTAGTTAAAATAGAGTCAAAGCAAAATTTAAAGCAAAAGTGTCCTTTCTGTGGAAAGGAAGGCGTGAAAAGAATTTCAAAAGGAGTATGGAAGTGCCCGAGATGTGAAAAGAAATTTGCGTCAAACACTTATTATCTGGAATAATCAAAATGGCAGAATATAAATGTTTCAAGTGCGGAAAAGAAATCCTAAGTGAGGATTTGAAAAAAAGGTTTAAGTGTCCTCACTGTGATTCCAAGATTTTTTTCAAGCCAAGAAGAAAAGTAAAATCAATAAAGGCGGAGTGACCTTGCGAGGCGATGTTAAATATAAATAATCGAACGGGGTTAAGAATTTAATAATGGAATCTGACAATATGCAGAAAATGCAGTTTTACCAGGAAAATTTAAATGCAATTTTTATGCAAAAAAGAGCCTTTAGCATGGAACTTGATGAGACTATTTCTGCATTTGGAGAAGTTGAAAAATCAAATGAAAGCGTTTACAAAATTATCGGGCAGTTGATGATAAAAACGGACAAAGAAAAAATAAAAGAAGACCTTAAAAACAAAGAAAAAATTATCCGGTTAAGATTAAAAAAGCTCGGAGAGCAGGAAGAGAATCTCAGTTCTGAGCTTAAAAAGATAAGAGACGAACTAATTAAAGAGTCCAAAAAGAAAAAGTAATTTTTTAACATTTATTTTCACTTTTTTTTATATTTAAAGTAAGTATTTTTTCTAAGAACTAAACTGTATAAAAAATCTCCGAAATCTTTATAAATCTCCCGCATCTAAATCTATCATGGCTTTCAAAACATTTAAAAAAATTTTTGGCGGAGGAGGTGTTGATGCTTCTGACGATGAGTATTTGGAGATTGATTTAAGCCAGGAAAAAAAGGAAAACAAAGTTGTTGTCAAACTTTTCAACCTCAATGATTACGAAGATTCAAATATGATTCTGAATGCTTTAAGGGAAGGGTACACTATTGCAATTATTGACATCAGAAATTTGAAGAAAAAAGATCCAATTGAATTAAAGAGAGCAATTTCAAAGATAAAAAAGACTTCAGATGCTCTTGAAGGGTCAATTGCGGGTTTTGGGGAAAACATTGTTGTTGTAACTCCTTCTTTTGCAAAGGTTGAAAAGCACATTCCAAAGGTGAAGGAAGAAAAAAAGAGCTCTTTGGAAGATTTTTAGGCTTTGATTAACTACTTTGGATTAAAATTTTCATTATTAAATGTTAATAATCTTTAATGATACTATCCTTAATTCTACTCAACATTTTTAAAACAGTATTCACCCGTTATTTTATGAAAACACTGTTTATTTCAGCGAAAATAAGAAAGGAGCCGGATTACGAAAAAATGAGGAAGATTGTTAATGAAAAAATTCCGGAGAAGAACATTTCAATTTGTTATTCTAACCAGTTTGTTGAAGTTGCAAAGAATCTTGAAAAAGCTCTGGATAAGAAAGTTGTTCATAAAGCCCAGGTTCTCGGATGTTCAAGCCCAAAGTTTCCCGAAGGGGTTGAAGCAATTTTAATTGTCGGGCAGGGAAAGTTTCATTCAGTTTCAATTGCCTATGAATCAAAATTGCCGGTTTACATCCTTGAAGATGAGATGGTTGGAAAAATCCCCGAAGAGGACGTAAAAAAAATGGAAAAAAAAGAAAAGGCAATGTACCTTAAGTACTTAAATTCAAAAAAAATAGGGATTCTTGTGACAAATAAACCCGGTCAGTGTAGGCTGAAAAGTGCAATTAATTTTTACAGGGGTCTGAAAGACAAAAAGGGCTACCTTTTTATTGCAAATGACCTGAATGTAAGCGAGTTTGAAAATTTTAATATTGACTGCTGGGTTAACACGGCCTGTCCGAGAATGGATTTAACCGACGGGGAAATCATTAATTTGGAAAAACTGCGTAATATTGAGAATAATTCAGGTAAGTGAATTTAATAATCAATAAAAAAAGAAATGATGGCATATTTTTGAGCCAACCCAAAAACATAAATTTTTAAAAACGACTTTTTGCTTGTTTTATAAAGTGTTGACAAAAATTCTGCATAAGATAAGGGGAAAAGAGTTAGGATACAAAGTTGGAAGAAGAATTTTATCTTCTAAGTTCATTGTCAATAATAAGATCTATGACTCAATGTACAATAAAAAAATAGATAAGACCATTAAAAAAATGGAAAAAAGGTATCCTGTCTCAGTCCATATTGCGAGTTCAAATTATTGCAATTCATCGTGTATTATGTGCCCCCATTCAAAGTTAAAAAAGTTTGGGGTAATGAATATGGAGTTATATAAAAAAATAATTGACGATTGTGAAAAGTCGAAAATAAAAGAGTTGGTGCTCTCATTTTTTGGCGAACCCCTTCTGGATAAATCTCTTCTTGAGAGGATAAAATATGCAAAAGAACGGGGAATGAATATCGGTTTTTCATCTAATGGTTCAATGTTAAACGAGAAATGGGCAAGAGATTTGATTGAATCAGGATTGGATAGCATCACTATAAGTCTTGACGGATATTCAAAAGAGACTTATGAAAAAATAAGAAGGGGATTAAAATTTGAAGTAACTAAAAGAAATATTTTGGGGTTAGTTGAAATGAAGAAAATGCTGAATAGGCAAAATCCAAGTGTAAATTTGGTTTTAGTGGAGATGAAGGAAAACCAAAAAGAAATAAAAAAATTTTATGAAGAATGGAAAAACAGGGTTGAGGGGATAAATATTATAAATATGAGAAATTGGGCGGGAGCAATTGAGAAAGAAACAACCCCTGAAAGTTTTCATTCAAAAAAAGGGATGAAAAGAAAACCATGTGTATCTGTATGGACGGAAATGTATGTTGATTGGGAAGGAAAAGTGGTTTTATGCTGTGATGATTGGAATTCTTCAACAGTTATTGGGGATTTAAATACTCAGAGTATTGAAGAAGTCTGGAAGGGGGATAAATTGAACAAAATAAGAAACTTTCATAAGTCTAAAGAATTTTATAATATTCCATTATGTAGTAAATGCAACAAAAAAACTGTCTGGTGGTTATTTGATTAAGTTCTAATTCTTAACTTGGAAAAACTGCGTAATATTGAAAAGGCAAAAAATGAAAAAAAAGCAGAATTATCTATTTTATAAATCTGGTCGGGTCTAAATTTGTCTTTGAGATTGAATAATCATGATTGGTTATTTTTTTAATGCGAGAAATATGATGGATGCTTCTTGGGGTAAATTTACTCAACTACTGGACTTCAAAGCTGAGAACGCTGGTTGTCAGATAGTTAAGGTAGACCCAAGAAACACAAGTAAAATGTGTTTTCAGTGCGGACATATTCAAGATATGCCATTATACAAGAGAACTTACGAGTGTGCTGATTGTGGCTTTGTCATAGACAGAGATTACAATTCGGCGATAAATATACTAACTAAATTAGCAGGGCAGGAATTGTCCTGTGTGGAGAAATCTGTCAATACTCTGTTAGAGCAAACAGGTTCTATGAAGTAAGAAGCCCTAACCTCAACGGAATGTTAGGTAAGGGTAATTCACAATTAGACTCTTCTGTTACAAAAAGTTTTATAATCTTTTTTTCTGAAGTGTAAACCTCATAGGCTTTTGCGCATATTATATAACTTTTCTTTTTTAGTATCACCTTATCCCAAGTTCCAGGCGTTCGGTTTTCCCCCCGCTTAGAAAAACTTTTTCACCGCTTTCATAAAAATTAAACTCTTGTAATAGAGAAAACTGTTTTTATTGCAACAATAATTGTCGCCGGAACAAACAAGGTCAATAGTGCCGAAAAAGTCGAGGCAACAGCATCACCTATTCCTATTCCGATTAGTGACCCCGTAACACTTTCCATTCCGAATCTACTTACAATCACTAAAACTGCCGCAGTCAATAAAAAAGTCTGAGAGTCTTTTCCCGACACATTTATACTGAATCCTACAATTAGACCGAGAAACACCAGTATGCCGTAAATTGGCGAGCTGTATTGGGTTAATTTTGACCAGGGTAAAAAGAATGTGGTTATAATCCCTATTGAAATTGCAAGTATAACCCCCAAAAAAAATATCCATGCCCCAACAAAATTTTCTTTTGCTATTAATGCCATTTTCTTTTACCTATTGATATAAGGAATTATATGATTTTCTTTTACCTATTAATATAACGAATTATATGAAAGAGCATATATAAATTTTTTTAAAATTCCTCAAAGATATATATTTTTAAAAATACAAAAGTTTATAAAGGGACGTAACTCTAAAATGGTAAAATGGAAAAAAGATTTGGATTAATTTTCGGAATAATCTTTGCATTTGTGACAATATTAAGTTTAGCGGGGGCAACCTTATCTACTTCATCTATTTCCGAATTAGGCCACTCAAGCGGTTCTTTTAGTGTTAATATTACGAGTACTGAAAATGAAACAGTCGATATAAATATAGATTCTATTGTTCAGGGTTCAAGGGAGATAACTTTCTCTGGATTTCCTTCTTCAATTGTTTTAAATGAATCTTCGGAGGAAATAACAATAAATTATAGTGTTCCTTCGGGATTTGTTTTTGAGCTTGGACAGAGTTATTCCACAAATTTAGACCTTAATGGAAGTGTATCGGGAGAGTCCTCTAAACAAATTAGATTTGAAGATTCAAACTTTTGTGAAGGAGTTGAAAACAACGGAAATTTAAACATTCGTGAGATGGATTTTACAGTTGAAACGGGATATGGAGAAGATGATAATTTTTGGTATCTTCTTGACACAATAAGTGTTGATGTGAGAGTTGATAATGATGGAAGTTGGGATGTGCGAAACGTAAATGTTGAATGGGAGCTTTATACTACTGCAGGAGATTTAATTGCGGACGGAGATGTCAGTGATTTTGACGTGGACAGGGGAGACGATAACACTATTACAATTAGTTTCAAGATTGATGAAAATTTAAGAGATTTCGAAAATGAGGATGCAGTTTTTTATGTAAGGGCAACAGGTGAAATTGATGACAATGATAGTCCTTTCGACGGGAACGATTCATGCGCATTTGATTCAAGGGAAGTAACCGTTAACACAGGGGACGAATTTATGATTGTTGATGATGTAAGCCTAAACGGAAATCCTGTTGAAAGAAACGACCTTTTAACCGGATCAATATCCTGCGGTGCATCAGTTGACTTTAGCGGAATAGTTTTCAATATTGGGGATAGAGAACAACAGGACGCTTTTGTTGTAATTAACAATCAGGAGTTGGGAATAAATGAAATAATAAAATTAAATGATATAAATGCATTCAAGAGTCAGGAAATTTCATTCAGGTTTAACGTTCCAAAAAATGCTGAAGAGAAAATTTATCCTTTGAGAATTTCAGTTTATGATGATAATAACAGAATTTTTGAAAATGATGAGGATGATGAGTCTATAACAGATGTTCATTTTAGAGTTGAAGGAGGATGTGCTGTTGCTGACCCAACTTTGACTGCGGATTTAAGTTCTGGTGAAGCAAAAGAAGGAGGGCAAATCATAGTTCATGCTTACATAAGAAATGAGGATGTGAAGGCCGCAACTTTTATCTTGAGTGCCCAAGGATTTGACACATGGGCGCAGCTTGTTAATGTAAGTGCTGAAACTTTCGTTCTTGAATCCGGAGCTTCAAAAGATGTTTATTTAACATTTGATCTTAAAGATAACAGTGAGGGAGATAAGCAGTTTAACCTTGTTGTGACTTCAAACGGGGAAGTTGTTGCAAACAAACCAGTTCTTATCTCAATTTCAGCCGGTTCATTCTGGGGAGATTTTGCCAAAGATGCAAACTGGGAGATTATCGGAATAGTTGCATTGAATGTTATTCTTCTTATTGCAATAATTATTGTTGCAGTTAAGATTCTTAGAAGAAAATAAACTCCGAAATTAATTTTATTTTATAAAATGGCAATAAAAGGTTACGCTAATTTTGACTGGCAGGTTCCAAAAGTAGTTGTATCTTTACTAAAAGGCAAAGACGCTGAAAAACTTTACAAAGAAGTTAAAGAAGATGAAAACTCATTTGAAAAAAGTTCTATGGGGTTTCTTGATTACAATTCAAATGAAATTAGAGGTTCTAATCCGTTAAGGGCAGGGCAGATTTACAGGTTAATTGGAGGTTCTAAAGTCAGAGTTGCAGTTCCGGGAGATGATTTTAAAGGGGGTATTTCCAATTTGATTAAAAGCAAATATTATACCGATTTTAATGTTTTGGTTGCACATAAAGATAAACCAATCTATGAAAAGAATAATGGGTTGTGGAAAAAAGTTATTGAGCTTGCACAAGGAAAAAAAGGAAATTTAATATTTCCATTTATG
>JAGVXF010000020.1:0-5440 GCA_018303925.1 Candidatus Pacearchaeota archaeon
TTCAAGAAGCGCCATTCATCCATCAGCTAAAGCAGATGGATTTCTGGCTAACCTTTAAAATTTTTTCACTTTGATTAAAAAACAATTAAATATTTCATCTTTAAATACGGAAGAAAATTCAAGGGATTTTTAAACTTCCCTTTCTTTTACCTCTTCCTCGTCGTACAAATCAAAAGCAAGGAAGATTATATCGAGGAGTCTTAGAATAAATTCAAGGACAATTATAAAAATAAGATATACCCAGATATCTGAAATAAAAGATGGAATAATCTGGATTTGCTCAAGAAATTTAGGAAAATTAAAAAGCCCCTGTGATATTGCAACCACAAGGAGAGTCAATGGAATAAGCTTTGCAAGTTCTTTTGAAAGGTTTTCCTTGTAATATGCTGTCATTCTTATTGCTGCAACAATTACAACACCAATTACAAGGATAGTATTGACTTCGAGTGTATCTGTCAAAAGAATTAAAAAAATTGTGAAAACCCCAAACCACAAAAAAACAACGAAAGGTAGTATTATGAGATACTCAAGAAAATAAATCAACCCCCCAATGATTTTTGAAATAACAGCATGTTCGGATTTATTAAACTTTGAGAGATTTAATTCAAGTATATTCTTTTTTGCAACCCACATGTAAAACTTCCATATAAAAACAGAATAAATTACAACCATGAGGGAAATAAAAAAAAGATTCAAAAAAGTCTGCGCCCATCCGGGAAGGTTCAGAATTATAGATAAATAAAATTCGGAAAGTGAAGGAATAATTGATGAAATCACCTCTGCCATAAATTGAACAGGGACCAATTGCTTTTAAATTTTCCCAAAGGTAAAATTTAATTGGGTTTTATAACTGTTAATCCTTTCCAATTAAATTTAAATATGGTCGTCTTCTTTTCTATTTATGATTGACATAATCCTCATAAGAGAAGACCCAAAAAAGGTCAAGGAGAACATAAAAAAGAAATTTCAGGAGGAAAAAATTGACCTAGTTGATGAAGTAACTGAACTTGACTCAAAATGGAGAAAATTGAAGTATGACGAAGACAAACTAAGGTCGGAAAGAAACAAAATTTCAAAAGATATTTCAAAAAAAATTAAGGAAAAAAACAAAAAAGAAGCGGAAAAATTAAAGGTAAAAGCCAAGAAAATCCCCTTAAAAATTGATAAAATAGAGGATAAAAGAAAAAAACTTGAATGGAAAATAAAAGAAATTTTAATGAGAATTCCCAATATCATTCATGATTCAGTTCCGATAGGAAAAGATGAAAAAGAGAACGTTGAAGTTGAAAGAATAGGAGAGCCAAAAGTTCCGGATTACGAAATTTTTAATCATGCAGAGTTGGCGGAAAAACTTCATGGAGTTGATTTTGATACTGCAAGAAAAACATCCGGAAACGGATTTTATTATCTTATGGGAGACCTGTCAAGGCTTCATTCTGCATTGATAAACTTTGCAAAAGATTATACGATAAAAGAAGGATTTGAGTTCATGATTCCGCCTTTCATGATAAGAAGTGAGGTTGTGGATGGAGTTATGAGTTTTAAGGAAAAAGACAACATGATGTATAAAATTGAGGGGGAGGACCTGTATTTAATAGGAACTTCGGAACATTCTTTGATTGGCATGTTTGCCGGTAAAAATTTAAATGGAAAAAATCTTCCATACAAAATTACAGGAATATCGCCATGCTTTAGAAAAGAGGTGGGAGCTCATGGGATAGAAGAAAAGGGATTTTACAGGGTTCATCAGTTTGAAAAACAAGAAATGATTGTGGTATGCGACCCTAAAGAATCTTACAAATGGTATGAAAAAATGCTTGATTTTACAGTTGATATTTTTAGAAAACTTGAAATTCCGGTAAGGAAACTTGAATGCTGCAGCGGGGATCTTGCAGATCTCAAGGCAAAATCAGCCGACATTGAAGCATGGAGTCCAAGACAAAAAAAATATTTCGAAGTCGGAAGTTGCTCTAATTTAACTGATGCACAGGCAAGACGGCTTGATATTCACGCCGAAAAAAATGGGAAAAAATATTTTGTCCACACTCTCAACAACACAGTTATAGCCTCTCCCCGCGCACTAATTGCACTTCTTGAAAACCACCAGCAAAAAGACGGCTCAATAAATATTCCAAAAGTTCTTCAGCCCTATATGGGAAATCAAAAAAAGATTGAAATGAGAGGATAGTAACCTATCTCAAACCCCATTTTTCGTGAAGGTCGTGAAAATAAAAGTCTACTTTGTCATTATAAAGACCATAAAAAGGAATTATATGAGAAAAATCATTTCTGACCTCTTCAAATAAATGTCTTAAATCTGTGTAAATTCTTAATCTTTCTCCATAAGAAACGGGCTTTTCTTTTGGAACTAAAACATTAGTTTGATTTTTGAAAACCTCCTCAACCTTTTTTTTGACATCTCTTTCGGAAACCAAGTTTCCAACTAAATCCCTCGCTTCTTTAACTTCTACCCTAAGTCTTTTTACCAAACTTGTTCTGTCCATATTTTGTGTGAAAGTTGTTTCTTTTTTAAATCTTGTTAATTCAAAATTAACCAAAGAATTAAAAAAAGTGGGATGAAAATCCTAAAATCTTCATCCCAGTGTCCAACCGAAGTTGAACTAAATATCAGAGAATTCACAGTTTAATTAATTTTCCTTTTTTGAAAAATTCACAAGTTTTTTAAAAAGGGCTTACCTCATTAAGAACAAAGAGGATGAAAATTGCAATTAACGGGCTTGGGCGAATTGGAAGGCTTGTTTTAAGAAACGGGCTGGATTTGGGATTAAACTTTGTTGCTATTAACGACCTTACAGACCCAAAAACCCTTGCATACCTTATTAAATATGATTCTGTTTACGGGAGACTAAAAGAAAAAGTTGAAGCGGGAAAAGATTTTATAAAAATAGGAAATAAAAAGATACAGATTTTCTCTGAAAAAGACCCGGAAAAACTTCCTTGGAAAAATATGGGAATTGATATTGTTATTGAATCAACAGGATTTTTTACAGGTCGTGCGGATGCAGAAAAACATATAAAAGCAGGAGCAAAAAAGGTTATTATTTCGGCTCCCGCAAAAAACCCTGACAAAACAATTGTCTTTGGAGTAAATGAAGACTCGATTGGAAAAACAGACAAAATTTACTCAATGGCAAGCTGCACAACAAACGGTCTTGCTCCGGTTGCAAAAATTCTTCACGAAAAATTCGGAATAAAAAAAGGATTCATGACAACTGTACATGCTTATACCTCCTCGCAAAAAATTGTTGACGGACCTGATAAAAAATTAAGGCGCGGACGTGCGGGCGCCATAAATATTGTGCTGACAACTTCTGGCGCAACAAAAGCAGTAATAGAAGTAATGCCGGAACTTAAAGGAAAAATTGACGGTCTTGCAATGAGGGTTCCTGTTCCGTCTGGAAGCATAGTTGACTTTGTTGCTGAACTTGAAAAAACCCCAAAAAACAAGGAGGAAATAAATAACACTTTTAAAAAAGAAGCCAATGGAAAACTAAAAGAAATCCTTGAGTATACAGAAGACGAAATTGTTTCCTCAGACATAATCGGAAACACGCACTCCTCAATCATCGACGGACTCTCGACCATGGTTATCGGGAATACGGTAAAGGTTCTTGCATGGTATGACAATGAATATGCATACTCCCGAAGGATTGTGGAATTTGTAAAAAAGCTTGGAAATTTTTTGTAAACAAATATGGAATCCATATTAAAGATTAATTTGGAAGGAAAAACAGTTTTGCTTCGTGCGGACATAAATTCTGAAGTTATCAATGGAAAAGTCCTTATGTCGGAAAGAATCCGTGAAAGCTCAAAAACAATTAAATTATTAAAAAATAAAAGGGCAAAAGTTGTTGTAATCTCCCATCAGGGAAGGCCGGGAAAAAAAGATTTCACTTCACTAAAAAGCCATGCGGAACTTCTTAACAAACTCGTCAAGGTAAAATTTGTGCCTGATATTTACGGTAAAACAGCTCAAAAAGAAATTAAAAATTTAAAAAACGGCGAGGCAATCCTTTTAGAAAATGTTCGCTTCACAAAAGATGAATTTAAAAAAGGAAAAACAAAATTCATAAAAGAGATTTCAAAATTGTGCGATATTTATGTAAATGATGCTTTCTCTGTTTTGCATCGCACCCAGGCTTCAATTATAAGCTTTCCAAAATATATGAAAAGTTACGCCGGTCCGCTTTTGGAAAAAGAAGTTAATGCCCTTAAAAAAATACACCTCAAAAATTGCCTTTATATTCTTGGTGGAGCAAAATCTGACGATAACATTTTACTTTTAGGAAAAAATAAGGTCCTTGCATGCGGACTTTTTGGTCCTATGTGCCTTGTTGCCATTGGCAAAAAACTTGGAAAAGAGGAGGAGTTCATGAAGGAAAAAATAACTGATTACAAAAATTCATTAAAAAGATTAAAAATCGAATTAAAAAAAACTGGGAAATATGTGAATCTTCCCATTGATTTTGGAGTTGAAATGGGAGGAAAAAGAAAAAATATGATTCTTTCAAAATTTCCAAATAAATTTGAAGCCTTGGATATTGGAGATGGAACGCAAAAAAAGTACATTAATGAAATAAAAAAAGCCAAGTCAATATACATGAAAGGACCTGCTGGTTATTACCTTGACAAAAAATTTCTTGATGGGACTAAAAACATCTTAAAAGCGATTTCAGAAAGCCGGGCATTTTCTCTTCTTAGCGGAGGAGACCTCAATAATGCAATAAAAATGTCCGGAATTTCTGAGGAAAAATTCGGGCATGTCAGCCTGGCTGGAGGGGCTGTTATTGACTATCTTGCCGGAAAAAAACTGCCAGGACTTGAAGCCTTGGGGTTTTATAAAACTAAAAAGGTCAGATAATCTTTTGCAAATTGACTGATTATTGGAATTTCCCTTTCTTTCATATTTATAATACTTATAAAACCAATTATTCCGGGGACAAAAATTTCAATCTGAATTATCCGCGCAAAAAACAGGAAAAGTCAGTATTTAAGTGAAATTTCCTGTGGCAAGACCATAGAGCACCAAAGAAAATTGTTTAAATATTTTTGTTTCAGATTTTCCAATTTAGAAATTTTTTTATTAATCGCTTTTTCCAACCTCAAAATTTTTCGGCGCGACACCTTCGGTGTCATAAACAACCACCACCCGACCATAGCCATCAGAATAAGTAAGATCGCCACCTCCGGAATTCAAGCCTGAGTCCCAAACAGAGTATCCGCCCAGACAAACCCCAGATAATCCGTCATTTCTTGTATAAAAAGTTCTATTTCCTTTAGATTTATCCAAATTAATGGGTAATCCTTTTTCGTCAACTTTATCAAAATTCCATTCATTATATTTTCCTGATAATCTATCATCAACAATAACTTCAAAGTTTGATGCAGGAACAATTTTTACCTCATAACCAGTTTCTTT
>JAGVXF010000020.1:5458-24277 GCA_018303925.1 Candidatus Pacearchaeota archaeon
CATAAATGGAAATATTAAATTTCCTTTTTTTCCTTGTGCAAGCTCAATAACTTTTTTCCACAACCCATTATTCTTTTCATAGATTGGTTTATCTTTATGCGCAACCAAAGCATTAAAATCAGTGTAATATTTGCCCTTAATCAAATTGTAAATATCCCCATTAAAATCATCTCCAGGAACTGCAACTCTGACTTTAGAACCTCCAATTAACCTGTAAATCTGCCCTGTTCTTAACGAATTAGAACCTCTAATTTCATTTGAATTGTAATCAAGAAACCCTAAATTAGAATTTTTTTCAAATGAGTTTTCATCTTCTTTAACTTCTTTGTAAAGTTTTTCAGCGTCTTTGCCTTTTAGTAAAGATGCAACTACTTTCGGAACCTGCCAGTCAAAATTAGCGTAACCTTTTATTGCCATATCAATTTTATAAATTTTAACTTTAAAAACTTTTTGTTGTGTTACTTTTTTATAAAAGTAACACTTTTATTCCAAAAATTCAATTCCTAATTCTTCCTCCATCTCTCTGTGTTTTATGGAATCAGGGTCTTTCATAACTTTATGAGAAAAAAAAGCAGAAAAAACTCGACATCTGCGGATAAATCCGGGATTGAAATTAAAAAAAACACATAGGAAAACTCTGCTATTAAACTAAATTAAATACAATAACACCCGTGACTTAACATGAGAGGAGAAAATCATGGGAAATTCCTAATTCTTAAAACTCTCCCAAATCAAAACCTTTTTATTCATGGAATTGCTCTTTATACGAAAGGTGAAAAATGTACGACGTCATAACTCTTGGTTCTGCAGTTCTTGATATTTTTTTAGAAACGGGTTTAAGAGAAAAAGGGAAATTTATGGCTTATCCAGTTGGGGAGAAAATTCTTGTTAAGGGAATAAGATTTTATGTTGGTGGGGGCGGGACAAACACAGCAGTTGCTTTTGCAAGACTCGGTCTTAAAACAGGATATATAGGAAAAATTGATTCCGAATTTGGAGGAAGAAAAATCCTGAAATTATTAAAAAATGAAAAAGTCAAATTTCTGGGAAAAACTGAAAAAAACCCAAAATCACTCGGAGGATATTCAATAATTCTTGACAGCAAAGAAAAAGACAGGACAGTTTTGACATACAAAGGATTTAACGAAGAAATAAAATTTTCGGATCTGAAAATAAAAAAAATAAAGGCAAAATGGGTATATTTTTCTTCAGCACTCAAAGAAAGTTTTGAAACTCAAAAAAAGCTTGCAAAAATTCTTTGTGAAAAAGGCGTTAAAATTGCATTTAATCCGAGTATGTATATAATTAAGCGTGAAAAACTTGGGGAGATTCTAAAAAGGACAGATGTTTTAATTTTAAACAAGGAAGAAGCGGAAGCTTTAGCTAAAAGCAAAAATTTTCTCATTGCTCTTGGAAAACTTGGACCAAAAATTGTTGTTGTCACAGATGGAAAAAACATAGTTTACACTTATGATGGGAAAAAGAAATATTCTGTAATTCCGCACAAAGTCAAAGTTGTTGAAGCTACCGGAGCAGGGGATGCATTTGCTTCCGGATTTGTTGCAGGGCAAATTACCGGAAAATCAATTGAGGAGAGCCTGAAACTTGGACTGGAAGAAAGTGAAGCCGTTATACAAAATTACGGCGCAAAGAATAATTTAATAAAAAGAAATCTGAAAAAATGAAAAAAATCAACTTAAACAAAATAATAAAAAACGGAAAGATGATGTTTTTAGCATACGACCAGGGACTTGAACACGGACCTATTGAATTCAAGGACAAAAATGCCAATCCTTCTTACATAATTGAAATTGCAAAAAAAGGAAAATTTAACGGGATAATCTTTCAAAAAGGAATTGCAGAAAAATACAGTAAAGAAATAAAAAAATCAAAAGTACCTTTAATTATCAAATTAAACGGAAAAACAAATATTAGAAAAGGTGAACCTCTTTCAATACAGATTTGCAGTGTTGAAGAAGCGCTTGATTTGGGCGCGGTTGCCGTTGGATATACAATTTACATTGGCAGTGAATATGAGCCCGTCATGATGGAAGAATTTGCAAAAATAGAAGAAAAGGCGCACAAGGCGGGAATCCCAGTTATTGCATGGATTTATCCACGGGGAAAAGGGGCAAAAAAAAGAAAGAAATCAGAGTTAATGGCTTATGCAGGAAGAACGGGTCTTGAGATAGGAGCAGACATTGTAAAACTCAATTACAACGGAAATGAAAAAGATCTTGCATGGACAGTCAAATCCGCAGGAAAAACAAAAGTGATGATTGCTGGAGGAATAAAAACAGATGAAAAGAATTTTTTAAAAGAAGTGAAAGCAATAATAAAAGCTGGAGGAGCCGGAATTGCTGTTGGAAGAAATGTATGGCAATCAAAAGACCCAATTGAACTTTCTAAAAAAATAAGGAAGGTAATTTTTGGGAAATGAAAACAGAAATAAATTTTAGAGACCTGAAAAAAAACTACGACAAAAAAATTGTTAGAAAATTAAAAGACATGTCCAATAGTTTCAAAAATCAGCATGTCAAAGGAAACCCCCTCCTTTACACAGTTTATACAAAAGATTACGGGACTTTTGAAATTACTCTTACGGTAATTGAACCGGGAAATGTAAACGGGGAATTTTACATGACAAAAGGCCACAGGCACTTAAAAAACAGAGAAGAAATTTATATTCTTGTATCTGGAAAAGGAAAAATTTTTATTCAGAAAAAAGGCTCAAAAGCAGTTGAAATGAAAAAAGACAAAATTTATACAGTTTCGGGAAAAGCGGGGCACAGAGCTATAAATACAGGCAACGGAAAACTTGAATTTTTATCCATTTACTCAAAAGATGCTGGACATAATTACCATGTTAAATTTAAAAAGAGATTTTTCAAAAATAAAAAATGAAAATAGCATTTTACGAAATAAAGGGATGGGAAAAGGATTATATAAAAAAAAGGCTAAAAGGGCATAAGTTATATTTTTTTGAGGAACAATTAGATGAAAAAAATGTTAAACTCTCTTCAGGAGCAGAGGTCATAAGCATTTTTATCTCTTCAAAAATAAAAAAGAACCTTCTGCAAAATCTTAGAAATCTTAAAGCAATCGTCACAAGGTCGACCGGATACGACCATATCAACCTTTCCGACTGTAAAAAAAGGAAAATTAAAATATATAATGTTCCAAATTACGGACAAAACACCGTCGCCGAGCATACTTTTGCGCTTATACTTTGCCTTTCCAGAAAGATAAATAAGGCCTATGAAAAAACGATACGCGGAAATTTTTCTCCTGATAACCTCGAAGGTTTTGACCTAAAGGGGAAAACAATTGGAATTATCGGAATGGGAAACATAGGGAAACATGTCGCCAAAATTGCAAATGGCTTTGAAATGAAAGTTATAGGACATGACGCTTTTCCTAAAAAAAATCTAGAAAAAGAACTCAAGTTTAAATTTGTAAAATTAAATGAACTTCTTAAAAATTCTGATATTGTGACTCTCCACTGCCCATACAACAAAAAAACCCATCACCTTATTAATTCTAAGAACATAAAACTGATGAAAAAAAATGCAATTCTAATAAACACTTCAAGAGGGGGGATGGTTGAGACAGATGCACTTGTTAAGGCACTTTCAACAAAAAATCTTTGGGGGGCAGGACTTGATGTTTTGGAGGAAGAAGGATTAATTAACGAAGAAACGGAACTTTTGTCCTTCAATTTCCCAAAAGAAAAACTTGAAAATCTCCTAGAAAACCATCTTCTTTTAACTTTTGAAAATGTGGTTATAACCCCCCACATTGCATTTTACAGCAAAGAAGCAATGACAAGAATAATTGACACAACACTTGAAAATATAGAATGCATAATAAAAGATAAAAACTGCGGGGCAATCGTAAGGTATTAAGCATTAGATTTTAGAAAATAAAAATGATGAATCTCTTAATAGATTAAATTTAAAATGAAAAAACAGACAATCATAATAAATTTTAAGAATTATAAAAACGGGAAAGAGGTTTTAAAACTTGCAAAATCGTTTGAAAAATACAACAAGGAAATTATTGTGGGGGTTCCTGCAATTGATATTCGGGAAGTTTCGTCTAAGACAAAATTAAAAGTTTATGCGGAACATGTTGATTCGCTCCATAAAGGAAAAAGCACGGGATTCACAATTCCCGAAGAAGTTAAAGAAAACGGCGCTGACGGGACATTCCTTAACCACTCTGAACACAAGCTGAAATTTAATGTCTTAAAAGAAACTGTTAAGAGATGCTCTGAAATTGGATTAAAGACGGCCGTTTTCGTGCCAAGTATAAAAGAAGCAATAAAGGCTGAAAAGCTGAAACCTGATTTTCTGATTTATGAACCGCCTGAACTTGTCGGGGGCAAGGTATCTGTATCTTCGGCTAAACCCCAGATTGTAAAAAACCTTTCAGAAAAAATGCACATGGCTTTTTTAGTTGGTGCGGGAATTCATAATAAAAAAGATGTTAAAACTGCAATGGAACTTGGCGCTTCTGGCTTTGCAATTTCTTCGGCTGTTGTCTTGGCCAAAAATCCTACTATAAAGTTGAGGGAGATTTTTGGAAGGTGAATTCATGAAACTAAATATATATTTATTTCGCCATGGAGAATCAACTTATAACCGCGACGGAAAATTCACAGGATGGCTTGACGCTAAACTGACTTCAAAAGGAAAAAGGCAGGCTTATGTTGTTGCAAAAAAACTGAAAAACAAAAAATTTGAGGTTGCAGTTCATACATCTCTTTCACGCTCAAAAGACACATTAAAACCTGTCCTAAAATTTCACCCTGAATGCAGGATAATTCTTGAAGATGACCGTATGATTGAAAGAGGATATGGAATTTTGGAAGGAACAACTCATAGCTCGTTTATAAAAAAAATCGGGACAAGGGAATATAATCTTAGAGTAATGGGAGACGCCATTGAAAATGTAACAGATAAAAAGTTCATAAGAAAAATAAAAATATTTTTGGGTGAAAAAGAATACGAAGCAATTCACAGAGGTTATGATGTTAAAGTTCCAAAAGGAGAATCATTTGCCGACATTGAAAAGAGGGTTGGCTCTTTTATTGAATGGCTTAAAAAATACATGAAAAAAAACAAAGTTAATGTTGCAATTTCGGCGCACGGGAACTCAATAAGAATTTTTAGGAAAATACTTGAAAAAAGGTCAAGGGAAGCAGCAGCAAATTGGTTCATCCCTTACGACAAAGTTTTTATTTACAAAATTTAAAACTAATCTTAAAAACCACCGTCGTGAAAACTGAAATTGGAAAAAATATAACCTATTTGAAATTTGCTAAATACTTTTGAAATAATTTTTAAGTAGTACAGCAACATATTAAAAGAAAAGTTTCTTTTTTCAGAAATGATTACCTACAAAGACATTTATGAAGCAGCAAAAAAAGAGAGGTATTCAGAAAAATTACAGCCGATCCCCAAAAATTTTGTGAAGGAAGTTTCAAAATACCTTGAAGAAAAAAAAGCCGCATCTTCAAAAGAAGGGGACATATTCTCAGATATTTTATTAAAAACAAAAAAACAGCTTGAAAATGCGGTTACACTTTTTCAGGAACTTCTTAGAAGAAGGAGAAAAAAAATTTTAAATCTGGTTTTGATTGCAAGTGAGACAGGAATTTCAAAGCAGGATTTTTCAAATATGCTCCTCGTTGAAAAAGAGCTCTTTGAAGAATTCATGAAATCAATTGAATCCTCAGACAAAAAACTCAATAACCTTTTAAACGGCGGGAAGGAAGAAGAAACTCCGGAAAATATGCTTGTTGTTTTTTTGGAGGATGTGAATGAGTTCAAAAGCCCTGAGGGGGAAAAGTTCGGTCCTTATACAATCGGTGAATTTTCAAACCTTCCAAAACAGATTGCACAAATTTTCCTTGAAGACAAAGTTGCCGAGAGCATGGAAAAATAGATTTATTAGAGGATTAATAGTTATGTCTCTTATTATTAACAAATCGCACTTTAAATAAGAGAATTTTATATAAAAAATATATTTGCTTATATTATGAATCCAATCAAGATAAAAGTCCTGCAAAAATACCGAATTACTTTTCAGTTCTCAAGAGGATTTATAAAGAACTGTGAATTTTCTGCAGTAATTAAAATGGCAGTTGAAAATTTAACAAGGGAAAATTTTGAAAAAGAGGTTCTTGATTCAAAAAAACCGGTAATAATAGACTTTTATGCGGACTGGTGCGGACCATGCAAA
This sequence comes from Candidatus Pacearchaeota archaeon, assembly GCA_018303925.1. GTDB lineage: Archaea > Nanobdellota > Nanobdellia > Pacearchaeales > GW2011-AR1 > GW2011-AR1. The sequence continues at coordinate 11,705 of JAGVXF010000020.1, forward strand.
AGGCTTAAGCCCGTTTTTGACAAGTTAAGCAATGAATACGAAGGGAAGATTTGTTTCAAAAGGCTTAACACGGAAAACGAAGAAATGATTGCAATGGAGTATGGAATTCGTGGGATTCCCTGTTTGATTGTTTTGAATAACAAAAAAGAAGTTGGAAGAATTGCTGGTTACATGGGTGAAGTGCAATTGAAGTCAAAAATTGATTCTCTTATTTCAAAAATTTGAATTTAATTAAAAAATGATAGACTTTGCATGCAAGAAGTTTGACTTAGATGAAGTAATTAAATGCATTCTTGGGCTTAGCAAGTCGGAGTTCCACCTCCTTAAATTTTTGTCTGAAAATGATAAAAAGTTTACAACTGAAGAACTTTCAAAAAATCTCAATCTTGACAAATCAACAATTCAAAGATCAATAAAAAAACTCCATGAAAAAAACCTTGTTTCAAGGTCGCAGATAAATCAATCCGTCGGGGGATATGTATTTTTATACAGAATTAAAGAAAAGGAAAATATAAAAAAAATTGTGAAAGAGACTCTTGACAAATGGGTTGAAACTTTCAAGAACAAAATAACTAATTGGTAAATAATAATTTTTGGTGATTGGTACATTTTCGGACTAAAAAGGATTATAATTAAAGTTTAAACTGAAATAACTTTATTTTCTAATTGTATTATTTTATCTATTCATCATTTTCTTTAAAGTTAAATCCTTTCTTAAAAGAAAAAAGCAGAGGAATAAAAAAAGGAAAATCAAAAAATAAAAAACTTGGGCTTTCCCTTAAAAAGCTTGTGGAAAAATTTTGCTCGAATTTACTCTCCTGAAAACAATAGTGATTGAGGCTCACATAAATTCTCGACTCCCGATATAAACTCTTTTGAATTTAGCGTGAATTAAAATCTCAATATGCTATTTCTCATTATGTTCAAAATAACATAAGCCTGTGGAGAGAGTTGAACTCTCGACCTACTGATTACAAGTCAGTTGCTCTGCCACTGAGCTACACAGGCATGATTAACTTTAAAGAAATCGATGTTTTTTAAAAGTTGTTGTGAAGTATCACTCTTTTTTCTCAGAAATTTTTTCTTCCTTTTCTTTATCAACCTCAAGAACACGAATTTCACAAAGGGAAAGAGGATAAATCTTTTTAAGTTTTATTGAAAGTTCTTTTTGGATTTTCCCTTTAAGGGTCTCGTCGAATATCTTTTCAGTTGTTGATTCTTTTGCCCATGAAACCAATTCCTCTCTTGCCTTATTTCTTAAGGCTTTTCTGACGGCTCTTGAAACTTTTCTTCTTGTGATTAAGTAAGGCTTAATTCTTATCTTAGAATCCATGGAATCTGCCAAAAATGAATCCTCGACGTAATTTGTCCCGCGCCTCACCATTCTTCTGAGGTAATAGGGCAGGATTCTCAATTCCTTGGGAAAAGTGAAAACTTCATCCCCTTTCACTTTTGTTTTAAGGGTTATTAACATCGCTTTACCCTTAAAGAGCCTTGTCAAATCATATTTTATGAATCTTCCGTCCAATTCCTTTAATTCATAAGCCTGAAGTTGGGTCTTCTTTTTTATAAGAGGCATTTCCACATCGTAAAATTTCTTTTTTCTTTTTGCTATTGCCATTTAATTTTTTCTCCCTTTTGGATTTACTTCTGTTAACTTAGTCTGCATTAATTTTTCAAGAGTTAAAACTCCCTCTTCAAATAAAGAGGAGTTTCCATAAATCAAGACGGGAATATTTCCCTCCTGGATTTTTACTGATAACCCGGGTTCAACATGCAAAAGATGAGATCTTTTTCCCAACCCCGGATCCAGATACAAAACTTTGATTTTTTTCTCAAATTCAAGCTTGTTTAATGCATCTTCGAATAATTTAGAGTATATCCCGATCTCAAAATTCTTTGGTGTTGAATATCTCCCTTCTTTTATCATTTTATTCCTGTATTACCCTCCCTGCTCTTTGTCCTTTTCTTTGGTACTTTGATTTTTTACAAACCTGACATGTGTACATTATGTTTGTCTTTTTTGTCGTTTTTGATTTTCTTTTAAATTTTGAAACGGCGGGTTTTGAACCCCATTTGCCTTTGTTTCCAATTCCTACCCCAAGACCGCGAAGTTTTGCTCTTGCAATACCCCCCCTCTTAAGGGTTCCTCTTTTCCCTCCTGTTGAAACTACTTTTATCTTTTGCTCAGTCTGTTTTTTACAGTACGGACAAAATCTATGAGTTGTTTTTGGCAGTTTCATGAGATTAGATTTGAAAATTGGTTTATAAAGTTTTAGGGAAGAATAGTCCCGCAGTAAAATTGATAAATTTAGATTTACTTGATTTAATATGTCAAGAATAAAATTCAAAAAAGGAAGACAAAGGGGCTTTTTGATGGAGGTTTTAAGGAAGATGGATTGCCCTTCTTTGCGCGCATTAAATCAGTTTGGTTTTGAAATACCTTACTCGACTCTAAAAAATTATTTTGGCGAATCAAGAACCCTGCCAGAGAAATTCTTCAATGACTTATGTTACTTATCCAAACTAAACAAAAATAATCTAAATTTTGAGATTATTCATGAAAATTGGGGAAAAATCAAGGGAGGAAAGAAATCAAGAAGAAAAGTATCCCCTAATAAAAAATGAAAGCAAAGAATTAAAAACCTGAAAATTATATTGATTGCATGAGAGACTCTTTAAGAAGAAGTGATGGAAAAAAGATTATTTTGATAATATTGGATATACTTTTCGGAATTTATTTTATAAATTCAAAGTTTCCTATCGTGGGGCAGTTTGATTCTGTTTCTTCATTCAACAATATGATAATTTTCCTTGGTGGAATTCTTTTTTTGCTTAACTTCCTTTACCTTTTGCTTTTTGCAAGAAGAAGAATTTACTAAAACTAGTCTAGTTTAAACAAATATTTATATATGTGTTTTTCATTTTGTATATATGGATAAAAGGAGGGGTAACATCAAAGGTCAGGTGACCATTTTTGTAATTATTGCGATAATGATAATTGTTTTGGGAACATCCTATTTCATTTTTAAAGACACGTTTTTTCAGGAGAAAATCCCGCCAACTTTTGAGCCTGTTGAGGCACAATTTTTAAACTGCCTTCAGGAAAAAACAGAAACGGGCATAAAAATTATTGAATCAAAAGGGGGGTACATTGAAAATCCACCGTTTATCCCCGGCTCAAGTTATATGCCCTTCTCTTCCGAACTTGAATTTTTGGGAATCGGGATTCCTTATTGGCATTCCATCTCCGGAAATAATCTACCAATAAACCAGGTTCCGACAATTGATGAAATTCAGGGCCAGCTCGCAAATTATCTTGACCGTGAAATCCAAAACTGCGGATTTTATTCTTTTTCACAGGAAGAATACTTAATAAAAAAAGGAGTTCCTAAAACTGAGGTTTTGATTAAAGACCAAAGTGTAAAAGTTTTTACAAAAATGGATTTATCAATGCAAAAAGGAACAGAGGTCTCAATTGTCAAAGACCACCAAGTAGAAATAAATTCCGAACTTGGGTCTTTGTATAAGAATGCTGTTGAATTTTATAATTTTGAAAATAAAAATATGGTCTTAGAAAATTATTCGGTTGACATTTTAAGAACTTATGCGCCAGTTGACGGGTTTGACCTTTCATGCTCTCCTAAAATATGGAATGCGAACATTATTTTTGATACCCTTAAAAATGCAACAGAGGCAAATTTCATAACCCTTAAAAATTCAGGAGAAAAAAGTGATTATTTTAACCTTGAAATCCCTATTGATTCAAATGTAAGAATTCTTAATTCAAAAGACTGGCCCAGCACCTATGAAGTTGAGCCTGCAAATTCTCCGGTTTTGGTTGCAAAACCCATCGGGAACCAACCGGGTCTTGGAATTTTAGGATTTTGTTACGTTCCATACCATTTTGTTTACAATTTAAGATACCCTGTTTTGGTTCAGTTAAGCCAAAAAGGGGAGATATTTCAGTTTCCTCTTTCAATAACCATAGAAGGAAATCTTGCAAAAAAGGTAGAAGTGGAAACAATCAGCGACACAAATGTTAACTTATGTGATGAAAGTCCAACCTCGGTTGTAACGGTTAATTTGGTTAATTCCAACGGAAATCCTATTAATGGAAATATTTCCTACAACTGTTTTGAATCTTCATGCAACCTTGGAGAAACAAAAAACGGGAAAATCATCGAAGAATTTCCACAATGCGCAAATGGGAAAATAATTGTAAATAGCGAGGGATATAAAGAAAATTCCCATATATTCTCAACGGTTCAAAATTCAAGCACAACAATAACGATGGATAGAATATATGAAAAAGAGATTTTACTAAATATTAAAAACAATCTTAAAAATGAAAAAGCAATTATAACAATTAATTCAAAAGATTCTTCTGAATACCACACAATTGTCTATCCTGAAGAGAAAAAAATCCTCTTAAGTCCTGGAAATTACAATATCCAGGTTTATGTTTATGACAATTCAAGCATAAAATTTGAAGCAACAACAATCAGACAATGTGTGGATGTTCCCTCTGGAATTTTTGGGGTGATTGGAGTAACACATGAAGAATGCAGCACAATTAATATTCCTGAAGAGAATATTACAAATGTTCTTGTTACGGGAGGAAATTATGATGCTTTCTTTTTGGAAGGCGACCTTAAGAGCAATAAAATTTTAAAAATATCTGTTGAAAGATATAACACTCCAAAGTCCCTTCAGGAACTTCAGATTATTTATACGCTTGTAGAGGCAAAAAACCTGGAGGTTGAATTTGTATGAAAATTAATAGAATTATTTTAGCCGGAATTTTTGTATTGATAACGTTAATAATTTTTTCAGGCTTGACTTCGGCTGCCTATACTATTTCAAACTACAGGTTTACTCAGCCAGGAATGACTAGTTCTTTTTTAGACACAACTCCTCAGACTGTGAGTTTTGAAAGCGAGATGTGCCGAGAAGGGCAGGACTTTATTTTGCAGATTGCCCCTGGAGGATGCACCCCTCCAATTGTAAGAAGTGATTTATTGGAAGAACAGGATGTTCCGGTATTTTGCAAGATTCAGGCAATGAAGATAAACCCCGCTGTAAATATAAAATCAATTGACTCAATAAGTTTTGGAAGCGAATACTCCCGGGATGTCAGGACAATTGACTTCTTTCCTAACTATGATGCATTGGGTTTAGATAGAAAATTAAGCAATCTCAAATGGAACGATATAGGATACGCTGTGATATTCCTTCGGGAAAACTCAAATGAAGTTTCAATGCCTGAATATGTCACAGGAAATCTTACTGCGAGAATAAGATACAATGCTTATGATGCATTTGGTTCTGTTGATAGAACACTTTACCTTCCATTAGTAACAGACCAGGAATTTAATTATAAGCAGGGGCAGTATGCATTTTTTAATAACCTTGGTTACTTAAGAGCAGACAAAATTAACACAGACTCTGCCACAATATCAATTTACTCAGGAGTGAGCCGAAGTCCGCTTGGGGATGACATTAAAAAACAAAAAGTATTAAGTTACAATCTTGACATCGGAGAAAGTTCTTCAAACTTTTTCCTTCCCGGATTCGGATGCTTTGCTTCCTCCATATTAAGGCTTGATTCGGTAGATGGAGAAGATACAAGAGCCCTTATTTCCATAAATGGAGAAAAATTTGAATTAAAAGAAGACGAAACTTTTCTAAATGAAAAGTGTGAAATAACAGATAAACCTTTAAAACAAGGCCTTAGAGAAATTGTTGATATTTCATGTCGCACAGACGAAGGAGGTGAATCTTTTACATTAAGAATAGAGCCGACTATAAAATTGAAGATTACAACAAGTGAAAAAACATATGAAAAACAATATCAGGTTGGAGATTGGTTAGGATATACTAATAAAGATGGGGACAAAAATGTTTATCTTGGTTATGTGGGAACACTTCCTCAAACAACGGGGATTCAAAATTCAGTAGTTTATCTTGTTGCAGTTCCAAGGGCATTGCCTGAAGGTAATAAACTTGACAAAGACACCCTTGACAAAGTTGCAAGAGTCGCAGAAGCCAGCTTAAGAAGCGATAAAAGCATTTCAGATATGACAAAAACTTTATTTGGAAGACTGGCAACATGGTTTAACTGGCTTTTTGACGGAAATAATTTTCAAAGAGTTGATTACGGAAGCCCTGTTGAAGCATTCGAAGGAACTGTAAACATAGAAAGTTTTGGCGTCGGAAAAAACCTTGATTTTAATAATGCAATTTTAGCCGGATATCACGGAAATGCCGTAAATGACTATGAAAAAATACAAAACAATTTTGCCAACGAAAAATATCCTGAAACTTCAGTAGAAACCCTAGGAGAAGAATCACTTGCTCAACTAATTAATTTGTCAAACATACTTTCACAAAATGAAGACCTCAAAAAATACTGTGATATTTTTGAAACAAAATATCCAAAATCCACCATGGACATTTCGCCATGCCTTGGAATTCCAAAATACTTTAATGTTGGAGTCTCAACTGAAACTCTTTTAATAGGGGGGGATTACAGGGAAATCTCATTTGAAGGAATATATTCTCCTGGCTTTGAAAAATATGGTGTTGAACTTTTGGTCAAAAAGGGAAATCAGGTTGAGACAATCAAGATATCAAAAGGAGAGTTAATATATCTTGAGCCGTTATTCAGTTCAGAAACCGATACAAGCGAGATTTTTTCCGTCGATAATGCAATAGATGGGAACGGAAAAATTTACTTTAAGTACACTTACAATATCCTATTAAACCAACCTATTGCAACCCCCCAAAAGCAGGAATGGTACTGGTCAGCTGACGCGAAATACTGGTTTGGCACTTCTACATTTATTGTTAAAGGAAGCACAATCAGTTCACTTGAAGGGAAAAGCCCGACAACAGATGTTCAACAGTTAATTTCAACCCTTAAAGGATTAGACTTTGCCAGCGGGAGGAATCTCCTTATTAAAACTCAGGGAAATCTTGAAAAACAGGAATATATAAAACTTAATGAAATTCTCGATGAAGAACATGCAAGTATTGATTTTATTTTACAAGATAGAAGTTTCATTGCAAAAACCGGGGACTTTTTGTCTTCTCCGGCAACCCGTTTGACTATTAACGAACCATACAACAAAGACGGAACTGCTTATGCCTTCACAATAACAAAAATTAATCTTGACAAAGTTGCAAGAGTCTCAGTTCACACAAACATAAGAGATACATCAAATGCAAATTTCCGGTTTACCATAGGAATTGAAAAAAGGTCAATACAGCTTTCTCCGGATGAAATAAGAAAACAAATTGAAACTTTCAGCGACATAACAAAAAAACTTGAAAGAATTTCTGAATCTCTTGGAAAATTAGTTGATATTTATCAAACAGCATGCCAGAGTGTGGGGGCTCTTTTAACAGTTAAAAATCTTATTTTCAATTCTGGAACAGAAGCCATTGCAAGAAATCAGGTAATGAACGGCGCCGAAGGATGGAATGCAAAATGCTCTGGGCCTGACCCTAAAATAGGGGATAAGATTTATCCAACCAAAGAAGAGTGCCTCTTTGACAATTCAGATAAAATTGAAGAGGAAGTCAGCCAGATTTCTGAAATAATGGATAAACAAAATGAAGAAATTAGAAAAATTGAGGAAATGGAAGAAGTTACAACTTCTGGAGGACTCTTCGGGCAGGATATAGTTGACCAGAAAAAAGAGATGAAATATTATTCAAAAAATGTTCAGGACAGCATTCCATCAGAAACCCTCACAAACCCAAACGACCCTAAATCCCAGGCAATAAATACCGGTGAAATAAAAACCCATATTACACTTAAAGGATTTAACGATGAACTTTACAGTTTTGAAGATGCAAAAAAAATAGAACTCTATTCAATTTTGCATAATAAGAACCCTGAAAACCAGGATTACGAGGCAAAACTTTATACTCTTTTGTATGGTGTAAAAATTAATTCTGAAAAGAAAATTTTGATAGATACCATTAATAATGCTGTCATTGATTCAGGACTTAAGGGAAGCATTCCAAGAATTCTTTCAGAAAAAGGCCAGGTTAAGGGAATTTACGACGGAGCTGTTTCTCCTTCGGGGTTTGGAGAAATTCCCTCAGGAGAACCGGTTCAGGCAATTGTTGTAAACAATAACCTTTATTATGTCACCTTAAAAAAAACAATAAACAATGAATATTACATAAATGAAGTTTATAATGAAAACAGAAAAAAAGTCGATGATGCAACTTCAATGTTAATAAAATCAAAATATTCTTCTTTTGTGAAGCCTGATATTTCAGTTATAACCCCAATTAAAAATCCTGAAGTTAAATGTTATGAAACAGGGCAGATTGCCCCCCTTCCTGCTATTGTTCCAGTTGACAGAATTAGGGGTTGGTATGCTTATATAACTCAGCCAACTCCAACAATAACAACAACGGCAACAACTCCTTCAAGCGGGGGATATGACCTTTCGGGGAGAATAAACAGTTTTTGGATATGTAATGCCGGAACAAATGGCCTGATGGAATATAATCCAATGAATGATGCATGCCAATTTATAATTTTAGGAAATGGAAATACTTATTCAAACATTAATCCATTGACTGAAGACGAATCAAGAAAATTGGTTGATAGGGCTGTCAATGCAATTGAGATTACCTCAAGGGCTTGTTATAGTGGCGCTAAAAAAGTGGAGATAGAGGGGGAAAGGTATGACATAGGAGAACCGGCAGTTGACACTCCAACAGTAGAATGCACGGATATAATGAGTCCAGCTGACTGTAAACTTTTATTCAATGCCTGTGACCCCGTCATTTGCCCTTCATCAAGATGCAATTTCGGGGGAGATTATCCTGTAAGAGATGTAATTCAGTCAGGAATAATAGGAAGTATTGCCTTGTGCCTTCCAAACTGGAATCAGGGAGTTTACGTTCCCGTTTGTCTGACAGGAGTTAAGGCAGGAGTTGATAATTTAGCAACAGTTACAAATTCTTATGTAAGCTGCTTAAATACAAGTTTAGAGGAAGGAAAAACCGTAGGGATTTGTGATGAAATTTATAGTATATACGGATGTCAGATTCTTTGGCAGCAGGCTTTGCCTTTACTGAATTTGGCAATTCCAAAAATTGACAGTCTTATTTTAGGAGGAGGCGCAAAAGGAGGAGGAGAATATGTTGGGGGAATACAGGGAGCTTTGAAAAACGCTGAAAATTCGGTTAATTACATAACACAATTTTATGCCGTCGGTGCATTTGATGCATTCAAAGCAAGAAGCCAGGATGAAATAGGGACGACCATATGTAAAAATGCTCTTTCAATTGCTTTTCCTCAGGGGCAGGGGCTTCTTGATGCTTTAGGCCAGTCACAAAGCCCTCCTCAGTTTACAGCAAGGTATGAAACAATTCCTTTTTCAAGTGTGACGTACCCTCCTCAGCTTCAGTATAAAGTTTATTACCATATTTACGCAGGAAACGACGCAGGACAATATGATTACATTCCAAGAGGAGGTTCAGTAGATTACACAAGGGACTTTACAGGGCCTGCAGGATATGACAAACTTTGCGTTCAGGTTGGAAATCAGGAAGAATGCGGATTTGGAACAGTTTCAACTGACTTTGCAATTGATTACTTAAGTGAAAAATACATCCAAAATCAGGCAGAAATAAAAAATATTGAAACTGCTGATGAATGCATTTCTGGAACTACCGACCTTCTTACATTGCTTAATCCGAATCTTCAGGCCGGAGTTACCAACACCCTTTCTCCGAACCTAGCATCTTCGGGAATTACAAGAGTCTGCGCTTCTGAAAACCCCGGAGGAGCAAGTGAGACTGCAAACTCAGAAAAACAAAGATGGATTCAGGTTGGATATTGTGGAAACCAAAATATAAAGTGCTGGATTGACAAAGAAAGCATTGCGGGAGCAATGAACACTGAATGGGTAACTTATGAAGACACTTTAGAAGATCTTGCAGAACTTTTGAAAAAAACTCTTGCAGAGCAAAAAGGACTTTTAAGCGAGGAGCAATTTGATAGTGCATTAAATGCAATACTGGGCGAGGCTGACCCATTAAAAAAAATAAAATTAATTGAAACAATTTATGATAAAGTTTTCGGGGCTAACAAAAAAGGATATTTGCTTTTACTTGAAGGAAATGCCTATTCTGATTTAGCAAAAAGTTTATACAATTTACTTATACAACAAGGAAAGATTAGGCCGTGCAAACTTCCTGACACATGTTTTGACCCAAATAAACTTACATGTGACAGCCAAGCATACGTTTCTCAGGATTGCATAGGAGGGCAGAAATGCTGTCTTGACGGAAAAACCTCTGAAAAAACTGCTAATGATACTCAGACAGAAGTGCAAAAGATATTGCAGGAATATGTTGATGCAGTTAAAGAGATGGGAATTTCTTATCCGATTTTTGAATTTAGTTATGGAGGAACATTGGGAATTGGAAAAGACAGCATTTATTTTGGATTTTTTAATAACAAGTGGTGGTGGACATCTGAAGAACCAAATAATAATCCTTCAGAAACAAAATGGTTTACTTATGAAGATGCTGTTATTGCTTCAACAGGGCAGAAAATAGGGGAAGAGAGCACAAGTGTATCACTTTCTCCTGCTCCAGCTTTATCCAGTAAGAATATAGATTTTTTAAAAATCCTTAAGGAGGGATTAACATATCAACAAGGGTTAACCAAGCTTATTGAAAGGACAACAAAGAATGATGAAGGGGGGGGTATTTTTGGAGTGCTTTCTTCTGACGCGGAGCTATCAACTTCTGAAGGAGTCACATTTTCTCCTGATAAAAGGTTTGAGATAATTATTCCAAGAGGAACTGCTAATGTTATTTACTGGATTGAATTTGACTCTGCAACATCAAAATGGAAATGGTCATTTAATGAAGAAACCTGGATGACTGCCCCTGAAACTGTTATTAAAGGAAGCGGATTAGTCAACTTTGAAGGCAAGGAACCTCTTACAGAAATGATTACAGTAATAAAAGCTCTTGAGGGAAAATCATTTAATGATGGGGCTTTGATTGTTTTTGGAATGGGCAAAAAAGGAATAACCGGAACAACTAAAACAATAGCTCCCGGAAAATGTTCAGATTATTATAATAAGATACAAGAGATTTCAAAAGAAAAGGGTGTTGACCCTTATTTGATTTTAGCAATAATGATTCAGGAGTCAAATTGTAATCCAAGAGCAGGGTTTGGAGTTCATGATTCTTTGGGTTTAATGCAGATAAACACAGGAGTACATTGTGGAAAATATGAACTACCAACTGATAAGAATGAATGCCAGCTTCTTTTAATTGCAGATACAACAAAGAATATTGAAGTTGGAACACAAATCCTTCTCGATTATTACAACCAATACAAAAATGGAGTAAATTTCAAGGGGTGTAATGTTCAAAAAACTTATAATGGATGGGAAGCCGCTTTGAGAGCTTATAATGGATTGGGATGTAATAAAAATTACCCTTCACAGGATTATTACGTTGAAAATGTAATGGAAAAATTTAACGGATTAAAATCTCAAAACATCTTCGACAGCTCCGGAACTCAACCATCCCCCCCTGAAACTCCCCCAACGACTACGGGAACAATCATTGGAAACAAAATTTTAAAAACAGCACAGTCTTACATTGGAAAAGATACCTTCAAAGTAACTGCCGGAGGAAAAGATTATAGTTATGTTTGTTCAACCTTTACTTCAAAAGTTTTAATTGAAGCGGGAGCCCTTCCTGAGTTTAGCCAGTGCGATGCAAGTGCAATTCCTGAACTTCAAAACAATAGGAATTTAAATAATGAAATTTACCCGAAAAATAGTTTTACAGAAGTTTATAACCGGAAAAGTAATTCAAACTTTGACGTTAAAAAAAGTTTAGTTCCGGGAGATGTACTTATATGGGGATTTACAGGTTCCGGAAATGACCCTGAATTTCAGCATACAAATATATTTGAAAAGTATATAACAGACAACGGGGGTGCATGGGTTTCGATAGGAGATCCTGGAAGTAACAGTAAAATCCAGGAACAAACTTACAAATTTAGTGATAGCGATAGTATTCGTTACATCACTCACGTATGGAGGTCAACAATTGACCCAAAAAAATCCCTTTACGAAGAAGCAATAACGAAGGCAAAAACTTTAACCGGAGAATATATTGATAACTTTCAATTTGTTGATAAATTGTATGCTGACGGACTCCTAACAAAAGACCAGTATGAGGACATAATTGGTGGTCAGAATGTTTGGACCAGAATTTTTAATTCTCAGGAAGATATGGAATTTATTCTTGAAGTTTTGGAAGAAAATTATGTTGCCTATGGAGGGAATTTAAATAATATTATCAATTTAGAAGGTCCAAATTTATACAAAAGTTATTTGGCATCTGATTTTTCAAAAGCTTTTGAAATGGTTCAAACTAACAAAGAACTAGTTATAAATATAAAAGGACCAAACGGGAACACAATTCTTAACCTTGCAACACAGAATATTAATTATGAAAATAGAATTGAATATTTATTGAGAAATGGTGCAGACCCAAATATTAAAAATG
>JAGVXF010000021.1 GCA_018303925.1 Candidatus Pacearchaeota archaeon
CGGCTACTCTTTTTTTAGTAAATCAAAATAGAAAAATGTTTTTCAAGAAGCGCCATTCATCCATCAGCTAAAGCAGATGGATTTCTGACTAACCTTTAATATTCAGCAAATCCACTACCTTTTTTAAATAGGGAATCAATACATTTTATATGAAAGAACTTTTTGAAGAAGTCAAGAAAGGAGACATGGAAATTTTTGAAGATTTAGAAAGAATAATTGAAAGGCAATTTGACATTATTTCTAAATCTAACTTTTTTGAAAAGAATAAAAAATTGGAAAAAGGACTTTTGAATAATTATAAAATGCTCAGGGAATCAATTTCAAATTACAAAAATTCAGTTGGGAAATATTGGGATTCTAAAAAAGAGAAGTTTTCGCCTTTTAATATTTTGATGAATAATTGTTCTGAAAATGAAAACCCCATCCCAGATTAAGAATTACCATGAAAGGCTTGGAATTTCAAAAGATGCTTGTAAGGAAGAAATAAAAAAAGCGTATATAAAACTCACAAAAATTTATCATCCAAATAATTATCCCCTGGATGATGAACCTAAACAGAAGGAATGCCATCTGGAGTTTATTGCTATTGGAGAAGCTTATGAATCTTTAATTCGAGGAAAGAACAAATCCTCTTATCAAAATATTAATGAAGAAGAGCAGTTTAATTACTTCAAAGATTTATATGGAGTGACAGTTGAAGATTTTGAAAGAATCACAAAAATTATGTCAAAGGATGAAAATCCACGTGTTAGAACTATTGCAAGACTCATGAATAAAGTTCTTGATAAATTTTTTTAAAAAGTTTTATAAACTAATTTTTGTAAAACTTATTTATGGTAGAAAGAAAGACGAACAAGTTCGCTTTGTTCCCCCCTAACAAACAAAGAAAATGGTAGAAAAAGAAACAAGCCTGGAAAAAATTCATCGTTTGATTTCAAAACAGGAAAGCATAAGAAATGTTGCCACTTCGGCGCATATCCATCACGGCAAAACTGCTTTTACAGATAACCTTCTTGCTGCTGCAGGTATGATGGCTGAAAAAAATGCGGGAAATCTTGAAGAAGGAATGGCAACATGGCAGCATTCTGATGAACAGGAAAGGCTTATGACGGTTGACGCTGCAAATGTTTCCATGGTTCACGATTATCATGGGCAGGAATATTTAATCAACCTTATAGACACCCCTGGACACGTTGATTTTGGGGGAAATGTAACAAGAGCGATGAGGGCAATAGATGGAACTTTTGTTTTAGTCTGCGCTGTTGAAGGAATTATGCCCCAGACAGAAACAGTTTTAAGACAAGCATTAAGAGAAAGAGTAAAACCTGTTCTTTTTATAAACAAAGTTGATAGATTAATCAACGAACTTAAATTTACCCCAGAGCAAATGCAGGAAAGATTTATGAAATTAATTGAAAATTTTAATCATCTAATTGAACAAATTGCGGAAAGGGAATATGCGCAAAAATGGAAAGTTAATGTTAACGATGGGAGTGTTGCATTCGGCTCTGCGCGTGAAAACTGGGCTCTTTCAATCCCTTTTATGAAGAAAAAAAATGTCAGTTTCAGAGATATTTACAAAATTTATGATGAAACAATCCCAAAAGAAGAAAGGCAAAAATGGGTCTGGGAAAATGCGGCCCTTTATGAAGTGGTTTTAGACATGGCCGTAAAGCATCTGCCTAACCCGACTGAAGCGCAAAAATACAGAATCCCTAAAATATGGCACGGGGATGAAACTTCAGAATTCGGAAAAGCTCTTTTGAATTGCGACAGAAAAGGAGAAGTTGGATTTGTTGTGACAAGAATTGTTATTGACCCCCGTTCAGGAAAAGAAATTTGTGCCGGGAGACTTTATTCTGGAACAATAAAAAGCGGAATGGATGTTTACTTCAATAATATAGCAAAGCCTGGGAAGATTCAGCAGGTTTTAGTTTACAATGGAATTAAGCCTGAACAGTTAGAAAGTGTTCCTGCAGGAAATGTTCTTGCAATAAGCGGGATTGATATTGATGTGGGTGAAACAATCACAGAAAAAGAACAAACTCCTTTTGAAGAGATTAAACATCTTTTCCAGCCCGTTATTACAAAATCAATTGAAGTTTTGAAAACCCAAGACCTTCCAAAACTTATTGAAATTTTAAGAAAAGTTGCAAAAGAAGACCCATCTATAAAAATAGCAATAAATGAAGAAACAGGAGAATCGTTAATTTCAGGTATGGGAGAGCTTCATCTTGAGATTATTGAAAACAGAATAAAGACAGAAAAGGGTCTTGAGGTAAAAACTTCTGCGCCTATTGTTGTTTACAGAGAAAGCGTTATGAAACCTTCACCTTCAAGCGAGGGAAGGAGCCCAAACAAGCACAATAGTTTCTTTATGAAAGTCGAGCCTCTTCCGGCAGAACTTGCCCAATTGATTGATAAAGGAGAAATTCCCGAGGGAAGAATAAAGAAAAAAAGTGAGCAGATTACAAAAGTTTTATCAGGAATGGGTTGGGGTTCCAATGAAATAAAAGAAATTAAAGATATTTACAAAGGAAACATGTTGTTTGATGAAACACGTGGAGAAGTGCATATAGGTGAAGTCATTGAAATGGTGATGGATGCTTTTGAAATGGTGATGGATCAGGGGCCTCTTGCAAGAGAACCATGCATGAACCTGAAAGCTACTTTAGTTGACATCAGGCTCCACGAAGACGCAATTCACAGAGGACCAGCGCAGGTTTATCCTGCTGTAAGGGATGCAATAAAAGAATCTTTCAAAAATGCGAGTCCTGTTATCCTTGAGCCTCTTCAGGTGCATTTAATTGAAGTTCCCGAGAACCTTATGGGTTCTACAACAAAATTAATAGGAAGCAAAAGAGGGCAGCTTCTTGGGATGAAACAGGAAGGGGGGGTAATGGGCCTTGAAGCAAAGCTTCCCGTCGCTGAAATGATTGGGTGGGCAAGTGACCTTAGAAGCACTACAGAAGGAAGAGGAGTTTCTTCACTTAAGGACCAGAGTTTTGAAAGAACCCCCGTATCAATACAGGCTGAGGTTATAAAAAAGATAAGAGACAGAAAGGGCCTCGCCGAAAATCAGTAAATTATGCAAAGTGATATTTTTTATCTTAAAGAAAATGGATTTGGGGAGGGGCTATTTGCAAAAAAAGTCATAAATAAATTCGAAAAAATCCTCCTTTTTGAAGATCCAGTTGTTACTGGAAAAAAATCTATTAAACTGGATTTCAAATATTACACTTCTGCAATTGGGAATGGACTTCAAATAGGAAAAGATGCTTATATATACTTAAAAGACCCGGGAAGGGTTGTTAATCATTCATGCAATCCAAATTCAGGGGTCATTAAAGACAATTTATTAATCGCTATTAAAAAGATAAATATAGATGAAGAGATTACATTTGATTATTCCACAACCATGGATGAAGACTGCTGGACCCTTGAAGGTAAATGTGAGAGCAAAAATTGCAGGAAAATAATAAAAGATTTTAAATTCCTTCCAAAAGAAATTCAAAATAAATATTTAAAGAAAAGAATTGTCCAAAAATTTATTTCACAAAATTTTCAAAATATAAATTTTTAAACCCCCTACTCATTAATTTTTAATGTCCATTAAAACTTTTTGGAAAAATTCCGCAACAAACAAATTAATAATAATTGTGACTATTTTCTGGATTGTCCTTGCAGTGGTTTTTGGAATTTATGATCTTCTTATCTCAAAATTTCTTTTTGATCCTGATTCTACCGTTGGAAATTTAGTTGAAGCATTCGGCGAGATCCCGGGGCTGCTTTTTATAATCTTTTCACTTTTCGTCCTTAATACAAACGCAAAAATTAAAAACAAAACCGGCAAAAAATTATTTTTCGTTTTTGAAATTTTATTATCCTCTTTTTCATTTATTTATATTTTAAGGTTAATTTTTAACTACTTTAATATCCCCTTTAAATTTGCATCTTTGGAAGGAATTTCCGTCTTTTTGGGTTTTGCTCTTGTTTCACTAATCGGATTTTATTTGTTTAAAACAAAACTCCAAAAATTCTCAGAAAAAAATTATTTATTTGCAAAGGTTAGTCTTATCCTTTTTATTATTTCAGGTATCCTTGTTGAAGCTTTTAAATTTCTTTGGGGGAGAGTAAGATATGAAGAGGTTATAAATAATCTTGGGAACTTTACAGAATGGTATCTTCCTCAAGGAATTTCTGGGGGCAATTCATTTCCTTCAGGGCATGCTTATCTTGCATGGATAATTATCCCTTTATTTTTAATTTTTTTACACAAAAATAAAATACACAAATGGATTGCAATAATTCTAGTAACTCTTTTTGCATTGTTTATTTCATACGAAAGAATAGTTATCGGTGCACATTATACATCTGATATTTTATTTTCAGGTGGAATTGTTATTATGATATTCTTAATTTTATACAAGAAATATTTTTTAAATAAAGATAAGAAACAAAGGAAATCAGCGTCGGCAAAAAAGAAAACCAGAAAGAACAAAAAACAATAGAAACATTTATAAATATAATTTTTCATTAAACAACTATGGCTAAAAGTAAACCAACAATGAATATTGTCTTCGTAGGCCACGTTGACGCGGGAAAATCTACTTGCGTAGGTAGAATGATGTTTGACGGCGGAGCTGTGTCTGAGCAGGAAATGAAGAAACTTAAAGAAGAAACTCAAAAATACGGAAAAGCAGGCTTTGAATTTGCTTATGTTATGGATAACATTAAAGAAGAAAGGGAAAGAGGAGTTACAATTGACCTTGCTTACAAAAAATTAGTTACAGACAAATATCAAATCACAATCATTGACGCGCCTGGCCACAGGGACTTTGTTAAAAACATGATTACCGGCGCTTCACAGGCTGATGCAGCATTTTTAGTTATTGCTGCTCCTTCAGGAGTCCAGCCCCAGACAACTGAGCACTTATGGCTTCTCAGAACTATGGGTGTAAAGAACGTTGCAATTGCAATTAATAAAATGGATGCAGTTGAATATAAAGAAGAAAAGTTTAAGCAAATTAAGGAAGAGGTTTCTAAACTTTTAAAACAGGTTGGAATTAACCCTGATACAACAACTTTTATCGCGTGCTCGGGGCTTATGGGGGAAAATATTATAAGAAGGTCTGATAAAATGACCTGGTATAAAGGACCAACTTTAAGGGAACAAATTGATTTATTCCCTGCCCCTGAATTACCAACTAACCTTCCAATGAGAATGCCTGTTCAGGATGTTTATGAAATTACAGGAATTGGAACTGTTCCAGTAGGAAAAGTTGAGACAGGAATTTTGAAGGTAGGCCAAAAAGTTAAAATTCTTCCGGGAAGAACAGGTGAAGGAATTCAGGGAGAAATTAAAACTATTGAAGCTCACCATGAAAGCCTTTCTGTAGCAGAAGCAGGAGAAAACATTGGTGTTAACATAAGAGGAATCGGCAAAAAAGATATTGCAAGAGGGGACGTTATATGTGATGCTTCGGCTCCCGTTCCTATTGTTGAAGAATTCATCGCTCAAATTGCAGTAATAAACCACCCAACAGTTTTGGCTAAGGGTTACACTCCTGTTTTCCACATCCACACCGCTCAAGTTCCATGCCAGTTTGTTGAATTGATTGCTCAAATTGACCCAAGAACCGGGGAAGTCATGAAAGAACATCCGGACTTTTTAAAGAATGGGGATGTTGCAAAGGTAAGAATCAAACCCCAAGGAAGACTTGCAATTGAAACTACTAAAGATAATCCTTATATGGCAAGGTTTGCAGTAAGAGATGCAGGCGCAACCGTTGCCGCAGGATTCTGCTCTGAAATCACCAAGAAAAAATAAACTTTGTTTTTTATGCTTAAATTTTTTGTAAAATTTAAATTTCAACTAATTATGTATGGAATCAAAAAAATCTATCCTTGAAAATCTGGCGGATTGTTATGACATTTACCTAAAAATGGGGAGCAAAGGATATGCAATAGGGTTTTATAATGAACTTCATGAAGAAGTAAAGGAAAGTTATAGTTTTCCCGAGGGAAAATACACTCTTTCACATTTTGAAGATAATTTTTTATTGTTTAGTTACAAATCAGAAAAAAGCAGTAAAAATAACACTGAAAAAATATTAACGGAATTAAAAGAATCCGAAAAACTTAAGGAGTTTGGCGAAGAAAATTCTGTTTTGATAAAAATGCTTTCTTATGGAGAAAAACTGGAAAAATTTCCTGAAGAAATGAAAAAAGACGAAAATCTTGTTACAAAATGTATGTCAACTGTTTTTTTGGCTGGACATAAAGATGGAAACAAAATGAAATATTTTGCAACCTCAAATTCTGCTTTTGTAAGATCAGAACTTTATATTATTCTTTCCTTCTTCCGGGATATGGAGCCAAAAGAGATAATTTCTCAAGAAATTGAAAAAGAATATAAATCTTTTTTTGAAAAATTAAATAAATTAATTCCTATGAGCATAGCAAGAACACAGGGCTTTGAGGGGGCATATGAAAGAATTGTTAAAATTGCAATAAAAAATATATGAAAAATCTGAATATCTTTGATTAACTCTCTCTTTAACACCTTAATTTTTTATATAATAATATTTATAAGAAACAAATTTACCTCATGGAAAAAATCTTAGATGTCCTATCTGTAAAGCAAATGCTTATTATATAGATAGGTTAGAAAATGAAGAAGAGGTCATAAGAGGTATAAGGATTGACAGCAAATCTCATAAAAGAGTAATTAAACCACAGCAAGATACCATGTCGGATTTAGAAAATAAATGATACTGAACTCCCTTCACTTGACAGTATTATTTAAGCCCCGAATACTTGACAATCCCAAAAATAGAAATCCTTAAAAACTCCGATTTTATAAAATTAACATGAGAGAAATTGAAAGTAAAAAAGAAATGGTGAGATTCTTCGAGAGAAACTTAGCAAATGGCCATAACGCTGAAGAGTTATATTCTGTTCTTTTAAATCAAGGATATTCAAAGAACACAATAAACTTGGGATACAATGAGGCTTTAGCAAACATAAGCAAGAGAAAACAGGCACAAAAGGAAAAAGAATTGGCAGAGCAACCAAAAATCGAAATTGTGACCTCTTCTCCTGAAAAAAAACAAAGTTTTTTTAAAAGAATATTTAAAAGAAGTTAAAATATTAATATTAATAAAAATCCTTAAATACTCATCCTTATTTTAATTTTAATGTTAACAAAGGATATGCATAAAGATGAAGTTGAATCTTTTCTTAAAGGAAAAGGGGACTTCGTTAAAATTGATTATTTGACACGGTATATAAAAACTATGCCCCCTATTGAGATGAGAAAATTTGCATACCTAAACCTTGCCGACATATACATTGGAAAAGAAATGTATGTTGATGCTGCAGGAGCATTCAAAAATGCAGCTGTAAATTCTGTTTCATTTAGAGAAAAACAAGAAAATTTCTTAAAAGAAGCAAAATCTTTCATATCTGGAGGAAAATTTGATGAAAGTGACAAAGCTTTAAGGCGAGCAATGGATGAAGCGAGCAAAAATGAGAAGGAAGAAATTTATTCCCAAATCCTTGAATTTTACAAAAAAGAGGCGGAAAATCTTGAAAAAGCTGTTAACAAACAGGGGCGCCTTGCAAGCCTTTATGAAAAAATGATGAGGCTTAAATTTCAGGGCAATGAAAAAGATAAAATCAAAGAAAAACTCTTGAAAGTGTATGAAAAATTGGGGAAGATTAAGGAATACAAAATTCTTAAGGATATTGGAAGAGTTTAGGGAAGATTCTCGCCATCCAAACCAAATAATTTAAAAACCCCCTGTCCCATACTCTTTTATTAGGAAAATATCTTCAAAATAAGAAGTATTATTCACTTTCACTTTCACATTCAAATCAAATGAGTTTTGATTATTTGAAAAGATGTTTTTCTAGAAAGTCCTTTAAGGATTTTAAAAAAATAAATAATGGAGAAAAAACTAAAATGGCTAAAGTAAGTCCTGTATCAATAAAATACATGATACACGCTAATTTGAATGCCGAAGGCGCTCTTGAAAAACCCGATGTAATTGGCGCTCTTTTCGGGCAGACTGAAGGGCTTTTGGGGCCTGACCTTGAAATGAGGGAGCTTCAAAAGGAAGGAAAGATAGGAAGAATTGAAGTAGACCTTGAAAGGCAGGAAAAAAGAACTTTGGGAACTATAAAAATCCCGACAGCGCTTGACCAGTCTGAAACGGCTTTGATTGCTGCTGCCCTTGAAACAATTGAAAGAGTGGGCCCTTGCGACGCACAAATTGAGATTGAAAAAATCGAAGACGTGCGTGGAAACAAAAGAGATTACATTCTTGAACGGGCAAAAAAACTCATGACAGGAATTGAAGGTTCTACAGATTCAAGAGACATTTCAAACCAGATTAAGGACTCAACAAAGATTGCAGGCGTTAAAGAATACGGAAAAAATAAGCTTGCATGCGGCACAGACTTTGAAAACAAAGAATTAATTGTTGTTGAAGGAAGAGCTGATGTTGTAAATCTTGTAAGAGCTGGAATCAATAATGTTATAGGAATGAACGGAACAAAACTTCCTGACGAAATAAAGGAATTGGCGAAAACAAAAGACATTATCCTTTTCATTGACGGGGATAGAGGCGGAAAATTAATTGCCCAAAACGTAATGGAAAATGCAGATGTCAAATATATTGCTGTTGCGCCTGACGGAAAAGAAGTCGAGGAACTGACTTCAAAAGAAATTTTAATGAATTTAAGAAAAAAAGTCCCAGCGAGGGACTTTTTTTCCTCTTTTGAAAGAAATTTCAAATTTGCTGATAAAACTTCTCTGGTAAAAAATACAGAAAAGGAAAAAATTGAACTCTCCGCTGAAGACAAAGAAAAATTAAAGAAAATTTCAAGAAGCCTTGATGGAAGCGGAAAGGCTGTCTTTTTGGATAAAAACCTTAAAGAATTAAAAAGTGTTTCACAAAAATCTATTTCTTCTTCGCTTAGAAGAATAATGGGAACGGCAATAATTGTTATTGATGGCTCTGCAACTCCTGCAATCATAAATTCTTCTGAAGAATCAGGGGTCCAGGCAGTCGTTGCAAAAAACTTCCAGACGACTGATACAAAGATAAAATTGATGAGTTTGTGAAATGAAATAACACAAATGATTTGGTGTTCAGTTACTGTCCGTAATTAAATTGAAAAATCCTAATAAATGGTTGGAATTGATTAATTTTAGTTATTAAACTTTATATTTAAACTAATTAACAATAAAAGAATGCCTAAAATTAAAAGTATCTAATTTGCCTCTTTGAGAATTAATGCAAAGTAAATGCTTATTGATACAACTCCAAAAATTAGCATCATTTAAATAAGGGCCTCGCTATACTCTTTTTCTTTTATAAAAATGTAAATCATATATGATTTATACACCTAACCAAAAAAACCAATTAACTTAACAATATAATTTCAAGATTAAATATTTAAACCCCTTTACCTATCTAGTGATATTATGAAAAAAGTGAGCAGAGGAAAAGTGCTGTTAACTATTTTTGCAGCGATTGCCGGATATTTTCTCTTTCAGAATGTTTTTCTTGTCTGCACGCCAATGGAGCCTCCTGTATGTAAACCACAATTTGGTTATTTTTTCAACATATTTTTTGGAGTTGTCATAGGAGTTATAATTTACCTTATTTACGACCTTTTTCAGAAAAAGTAAATTTGATATTGGGATTTAATAATGTGATAGAAATGACTATCTTATTTTGCATAAGTCCATTTCTCATTTCAAAACAACTTTAATAAACGCTTATTTCTTCGTAAAATCATGGCAAAAATAAGTTTTGGGCCTGCAGGAATCGGACCAGTTAAAGATGCAATAAAGAACCTTGAAGGGTATAACAGACTTGGCTTGAAAGCCTGCGAAATTGCTTTCACGTACAGTGTTTACATAAAAGAAAACGAAGCAAAGGAAATAGGAAATGCGGCAAAAAGGCTGGGAATAGAACTTTCAATTCATGCACCGTATTTTTTAAATCTTAATTCTGAAGATGAAAAAAAAATTGAAGAGAGCAAAAAAAGAATATTAAAGTGCCTTGAAATTGGAACTTTTCTTGGGGCAAAATATGTTGTTATCCATTCAGGATTTTACTCCAAAAAATCAAAAAAAGAAACTTACGAAACTATAAAAATGAATATTATGAAATTAGAAAAGATAAGAAAAGAAAAAGGTTACACTCCAAAAATTGCCCCCGAAACTATGGGCAAGGTAAATGTTTTTGGTTCTATTGAAGAGGTGTCCCGACTTGTCAAGGACACAGGGTGCTCTGCATGTATAGATTTTGCACACATACTTGCAAGAAGCCATGGAGATTATAGATTTAAAGAAACTTTCCTTCTTTTTAACGACCTGAAAGATCTTCATTTGCATTTTTCGGGAATTGATTACGGAGAAAAAGGAGAAAAGAACCACAAGAAAACCCTGAAAGAAGAATGGGAAAAACTTCTCAAAGCCCTCCCAATAAATAAAGACATCATTATTATAAATGAGTCTCCTGAAATGATTAGTGATTCAGTTTTAGGCAAGAAAGTTTACGAAAATATTATTTAGTCCTTTATTGTTCTGACACAATAGGACAAGTGTGTTACTACATAATTGTATGGATTTGTCATCACCACAAAGTTTATAAACGAAATTGCCTCCAAAGGACTAACGAAAAACAAAGTTTTTCGCGACAATTAAATAAAACAAAAAACAAAAATGAGTAGAAAAAACCTGGTGGTTACTTTATGCATGTTTGCACTTGCGTTATTTTTAGTTTCAAGTGTAAGCGCGGCTGAAATCACATCTGACTACCAAGTTACAGTAAACGGCATTGGAGTTGCTCAGGCTGTCGGAGGAGTTGTAACTAATTCTCCAGATACAGTTTCAGTTGTTGCGGGCGAAGAGTTTACACTGAAAGTTTATTTCTTATCTGATGTAAACGATACAGATGTTAATCTTG
Organism: Candidatus Pacearchaeota archaeon; assembly: GCA_018303925.1. GTDB lineage: Archaea > Nanobdellota > Nanobdellia > Pacearchaeales > GW2011-AR1 > GW2011-AR1. The sequence goes on from JAGVXF010000021.1 coordinate 10,986, forward strand.
AAGCAACAGTTGAAGGGGAAAAAGTCAGTTTTGACGAACAGACCCCCGTTTTTGACGTTGAAGCAGGTCATCAGTACAAAAAAGTTCTTGTTCTTCATGTTCCATACGAACTTAAAGATCAACTTTCTGATGATTTAACTTTGTCAATAGAACTTGACGGTAAGGACTATAAAACAACTTTCGAGGATATAACTTTGAGAGTTCAAAGGCCCTCATACAACGTTCAAATTGCATCTATCACAACTCCGAGCACTATAAGCGCAGGACAGGAATTCCCGGTTGAAATTGTACTGAAGAATATCGGATACAATGACCTGGATGATGTCTATGCTTCAGTTGTTATAAGTGAATTAGGTGTTGCTCAGGGTCCAAAGTGGTTTGGAGACCTTGTAACATTGGAAGATTGCAATGAAGATTGCAATGAAGAAGACACAGTTGTAGGAACACTTTATTTAAAAGTTCCATATGACGTGAAATCCGGTGTTTACACACTTCAAGTGGTTGTCCAAAATGGCGACTTAAAAGTTGCCCAGTCAAGGCAAATCGTTCTTAATAACGATGTTCCTGAAAGCATTGTGGTTCCAACACAGAAGCAAAGCGTTTCTGCCGGCGAAGAAGCATCATTCAACATTTTGATAGTGAATCCAACTGACAACGTAAAGGTTTACAGAATCGTTGCAGACAGTGGAGTTACATTATCACAATCAGTTATTGCTGTTCCGGCTGGATCAAGCGCAACAGTTACTGTGACGGGAAGTTCAAACGAACAGGGTCAGCACTTGTTTAATGTGAACATATTTGACGGAAACACTCTTGTCAAGACAGTTCCATTAGAATTGGAAGTTACAGGCGGAGCTTCGTCAAATACAATTGTTGTTTTGACAATCGTCCTTGCAATAATCTTCTTAGTGCTTTTAGTAGTCCTGATTGTACTTCTAAGTAAGAAACCAGAAAAACAGACTGAAGATTTTGGTGAAAGTTATTACTAACTTTCCTAATTTTTTATTTTTTATTTTTTAAAACAACGGGGCGACCCGAAAAAGCCCCCTTTATTTTTAATGATTTGAGATAACAAAACAGAAAATGACAGAAAAAACAATTGAGCAAAAACTCGAATATGATGAAAATGAGAATCCGAAGTTAAAAATCAAACTTTAAGGCTTATGATTTTTGATATTCCTTCATGCATCGAAACTCCGTAAAGGTTTGTTGCTCCGGTGATTATTTCATCGTTGTGGGTGATTATAATATACTGTCCTTTTTCCATGTATTTTTTCAACAGGCCGGAAAGGCGCTCTGAATTTCTTTTGTCAAGCGCCGCATCAATCTCATCAAGAATGTAAAAATGATAAGGCTTTAATTCCTGAATCGCAAAAATAAGCGAAAGCGCGACCATTGTCTGCTCACCCCCTGAAAGGGATTTTATATCAAAATATTTTCCGTGGCCGGTCTTTACTATCACATCAACACCACCAAAAAAAGGGTCTTTTTTATTCTGAAGCTCCAAAAAAACCTGCCCTTTATTTGAAATCTGGGAAAAATTTCTTGTGAAAATCTCATTTAATTCCAACAGGGTTGAAAGAAAGGCTTTTTTCTTTTTTATATCAATTTCATGAATTATTTTCAAAACCCCCTCTTTTTCTTTTGAAACTGCGTCAACCTTTTCTTTCACAAGTTCATACTCTTTTTTAATCTCATCATAAACTTCAAGGGCCCTCATATTAACAGTTCCCAACCTGATTAAAGTTTCCTCGGTCTTTTTAAGCCTCTCAATAAGTGACTCCTTATCCCCCCTGATAATTTCGGCTTCTGGAAACTCTAAAATTTCAGTTTCAAGACTCTCAATTTCGGCATCTTTTCTTGCTCTTTCAATTTTTAAATTGTTAAAAATCTGCTCGGCGTTGTAAATTGAATTTCTTTTTTCAGACAAATCCATCTCAGTTTCCCTTATCTTCTGATTAAATGAATCCCTCTCTTCAATATACTTTTTTGCCCTCCTAGTTAATTCCTCCTCTTCTTTTCTTTTCCCATCAAGGATTTTGTTTTTTTCAAGAAAGTTTTTTTCCGCAATCTTAAGGTCTTCACTAAACTCTTCTTTTTCCCTATCAAGCTGCTTTAATGAGACAATGGTTCTCTCAAGTTCTCTTTGCTTAAATGAAATTTCAGAAGACAAATTTTCCTTGTTTCTTATTGAAATCTCCTCAATTTCTATTCTCAAGGTCTCATACTTTTCCTCTATGTTTGAATTCTCATCGAAACTATCCTCGAGCTTCACTTTGTTTTTAACAATTTCTGAAATCTCGCTTTTTGCTGATTCAATTTTTTTACGAAGATTTTTTATCTGAACATTTTTTCCATGTATAGCCTCAAGCCTGATAATATCCTTATCTCTTTTTTGAATTTCCGCATTCAATTTTTCCTTTTCATCTTTAAAAGAATTTTTTTTTGAATAAATTTCTTCAAACTCTTTTTTAAAATATTCGATTTCTTTTTCAAGCCTTTTTATCACGGGAGCAATCTCCCCCCTTATTGAATGAATGTGCTCTTTTGTTATTTTACTTTTACATAGCGGGCAAATATCGAGCTTCCCGACTTTTTCAATTATTTTTTTGTTTTCCTCAATCTTTGAAAAATTGACATGAATCGACTTCTCAAGATCCCTTTCCCTTTTTTCGCAGGCTTCAAAATCATTTTGTGTTTTGCCCATGAGAGATTTTAACTCCTCCAACTTTTTTTCATCTGTTCTTTGGTCAAAAAGATTCTTAGTCAAATTTTCAATTTCTTCAAGAAGAAAGTCGGACTCATTCACATAGCTTTGAAGGAGTGTTTTTTTGTCCTCCAGTTTTTCCCTCGTGGCTCCAAGTTCGCTTTTTTGAATATATCTTTTCTTCCTTGACTCTTCAAGCTTTTCAAGTTCTCCTTTTTTTGTGTTTAACTCTTTTTGAATCCTTTCAACTGTAGGAGACTCTCTACGCAGGCTCTTTATAGAAACTTCATTTTCTTCAATTAAACTCTGAAGACTGAGTTTTTTTCTGTCAATTTCCTTTAACTTTTTTTCATAATTTTCTTTTTTAACAGACAGACCCGCCAACTCCGCCCTTAAATTTGAAATCTCCTGATTAAGCTTTTCCTGCTCAAGCCCGGTTTGTTTCTGGATTTTTGAATTTATTTCTGAAATTTTTTCTTCCAGTGTTTCAATCTGGGATTCAAAAGAGATTAAAGTATTCTTTATTTTTTCAATTTCACGGTTTTTTATTTCAATTTCTTTTAATATCCCGCTTCCTTCTTTTTTCTTTTTTAAGAGGTCGTGAAAAATGATGCTTTTTTTAAATTTTCTAACGTCTTCCTCAAGTTTTTTATGCTTAAGCGCAGCTTCCCTTTCCTTTTCAAGATTCTCAAGATAAGAATTTCTTTCCCCCAAAATCGCCATAACCTCTTTCAATTTTTCATCTGTTTTTTCAAGTTCCCTCAAAGATTTTTCTTTGCGAGACTCATAAATAGAAATTCCCGCAACTTCTTCTATTACTTCTCTTCTTTCTTCGGACTGCATTCTGACAAAATTTTGAATCTCCCCCTGAAGAACAATATTAAATCCATTCGGGTCAATCCCCGCCTGGGCAAGAAGAGACAAAACCTCCTGACGGGTTTTTGTTTCATTGTTTATTTTGTAAATACTCAGTCCGTTCTTTCTTACAATTCTTTTTATTGAAACTTCACTTGAATTAGATGCAAAAATCTTTTTCTGATTGTCAAAAATTATTTCAACTGAAGCTTCTTTTGCAGGAGATGCGGCTTTTGTTCCTAAAAAAATTAAATTGCTTGCCTTTGCGGCGCGCATTGATTTTATTGAAAGCCTTCCAAGGACAAAACATAATGCATCCGTAATATTGCTTTTTCCTGAACCGTTTGGACCCAAAACAACGTTTATTCCTGAAGTAAAAGGAATCTCGGTTCTCCTTGGAAAACTTTTAAAACCATACATCACCAGTTTTTTTATATAAGACATGATTAAAATAGGACAAAAGGTTTTTTAAATATTTATTCGAGAGTTTGAAGCAAAACTTCTATCGTTTATCTGTGCATCCCATTCTTTATGAGTACACCGTGACATCCTTCGTCTTCAATGAAATGAATGGTGCAACTCTTGATTTTTTATATAATCAAAAACTGCTTCATAATTTGACCCGATTGAGCAACAAAAATATCCTCCAT
>JAGVXF010000022.1:0-3421 GCA_018303925.1 Candidatus Pacearchaeota archaeon
TGATGCGGACTTTCAAATCCGCTTTATTTTTTCCACGAATTTAACCGTAAAAGGTTCGACAAGCAATTTTAACTGTACCCAATTACAAATATTTTTGCAGTTACAGATTGTGAGCACTGGCGGGGCGTTTAAGTGAATTCCTTCTTCGCCATTTCCAAAACTCTTATATCAGGACTCAATAAATAAACATGGTCTTCTTTAAACCGGAGTCCCCTGTAAATTTTTTGCAAGAATTCTCTTCTTGCTTTGTCTTTGTAAAATTCCCAATATTGGTTAGGTCTTGTTTTCATTAATATCTTCCAGAAAGGATCCTGAACATTTGGATTTGGATATTTTGTAAAAACAATTGAACGGCATTCATTGCCTGGAAAGTCAATTCCCCTCGAGTCTCTTGTAGAGAAAAGAACATTTCTTTTGCCTTCCTTAAACTCTCTTGTAAGTTTCCCATCTCTGTCCTGAATCTGCATTTCACGCACTTTTTCTCTCGGGTAAAGGTTCTTAAGTTCAAACTCTTCAATTTCATATTCACTTGGCAAATCCAAAAAAGCATTGACATGGACTAAAGCAGGCTTTGGAGCCTCCAGAAGGCATTTGTCAAGCGCCCTAAGATATTCTTCTCTTGTGAATTTTTCATTTGAAAAATTTGAGTATTTGCAGTCCATTTCAAGACCGGTACTTTTTATTTCAACAGTTCCCTGACTTTCGGTTTCAGCATCGACTGTTTCGTACTCAGGAAGTCCGAAAATATTTTTTAAAACTTCTTTTGAATGAAGTGTTCCTGACATCATGACTATTGCTTTGTTTTTATCAAGAAGTTGCTTTAATTTTTTAGCAAGGTTTGTAGTCACAATTTCAGCAAAGAGCCCCTTTTCTTTTCTCGAAAAGACCACGTAACTTTCATCCAAAAACTCCATAAACATTTTTGAAGTTTCAAGGATGTCAAATAAATAACTCTCATCATCAAGAGATTTTAACCAGTGTTCTTTTATGAAAATTTTAATTAAGTCATAAAGTCCCGTGGATTTGAGAGGGATTATATCTCCTGTCTGAATTGCTTTTTCAATTTTTTGGTCTTTTGAAAGGTAATTTATTATTTCAAAAATTTCCTCTATTTCTTTTTCTTCGCCTTCTCCGGAGCCAAGCGCCTGAAGAAGGGAAATTTGAAGCCTTTCAATATTTATTGTCCTCGTGTTCGAAAAACTGTCTAAAAATTCATCACATTCATCGATTATTTCAACTTCTGTTTTTGGTTTTCTCAAAAGCGCCGTTTCAAGTTTGTATTTTAATGAATTAAATACAATTACATCAGACTCAAGATATGAATCAAACTGTTCGTAAAATGGGCAGCCGGGTTTTCTTTTATATTGGACAAAAATGTTCCCGTCAAGCCCTTCATATTTTCTTTGCTTTGAGTCGCCAATAGATTTTATTTCATACTTTTCGGCTATAACTGGGCTCCAGTAAGGGCAGACCGGTGCAATGCTTAACCTTCTTACATCTTTAATTGAAGAAAATTTTCCCGGGTCTACTTTTTTATTTTGCTTTAGGTATTCTCTTATCTTCAACAAATTTCTTTCGCGAATTTCAATGTCGCAGGGAAGTAGAGGATTTGCAGCAGACATATCTTCTTTTTCATGCTCTTTTTTATCGTTTAAGATTCCTGAAAAAAAATCACTAAGCCGCGCGTTTATTTCCCATTTTATCTTTGGGATTGCGGCAATGTTGTCTTCAAGAAATTTACATTTGTGGTTATTTCTTCCTGTTATAACACTTATTTTTAATTTTTCTCCATTTGATTTTGTAAGGTATTTTTCACTTTCATAATCCCGTTTATACTGGGCCTGCAGGTTTTTTCCCGGAACAATAATTGAAGACTTTCCAAGTTTGTTTGCAAGGTTAAGGGCAATTGCTGATTTTCCGGTTCCACATTTTCCATTAACAAAAATTATCTTTACCCCCTTTTTTAGATGATTTAGGATTTCTTTAACAACATCTTCCTGGGTTTTATCATTTGAAAATTTCAGGGGAGGAAGAAACTTTCCATTTTCATAAAGGCTCCATGTCATTTGTTAAAAAATTAGAAGAGAGTTATAAAGATTTGTGGAATCCTTTTCAATAATCAAGCTTCCGCCGGGATTCGAACCCGGGACCCCCGCATTACGAGTGCGGTACTCTTACCACCTGAGCTACGGAAGCAATATTTCAGGGAGAAAATATGAGATTATAAAATTATTTATTCAACGCCTTTTATCTGCGGATTTTAAGTTAAATTCCTGTTTTTCAAGATATTTTATTATCCTATAATGCGTCCTATAATAGTTGTTTCCTTCACATAGAGTAACTGCATCTTCATCATCACTAAAATTAACTGAAATATAATCGCTCTCTTCTTCTCCTGGTCTTTTATCTCTATAATACAATTGTGCAAATTTTTTATCAAATGGATTTATTTTTTTCCTCAATAAGTATGTAACACCTTTCTGATAACCTTCCCCAAATTTTAAGACCTGAATTGCCTCATCGAGTGTGATATCCACTAATTTTCTTGGCATAGAATTTAAACAATGCTTTGATTTAAAAGAATTTATGTTTTTAAGATTGAAGTCCCGACTAAGAAGTTGAGGATTGCCTGAGCGGATAAAATCCAAAAATAAAATTATCCAAACAATGCAGACAATCCTTCTGCCGCAGCTTCGTGCTTTTCTTCTTTTTTTGGTGCTTCTTCTTTTTTTGCCTCAGCTGCATGGGATGCTGCCGGAGCTGCAGAAACCAAGCTGGCATTTGCCAACTCAGCATCTATATTCACACCTTTAAGGCTGGCAACTAATGATTTGACCTTAGAGTCATCAACACTAGAACCAGTTGCTGCAACAACGCTTTTTAGAGCGTGTTCACTTACTTCTTTTCCAAGTTTGTGCAACAATAGTGCTGCATATACGTATTCCATTTTAGTTTCCTTTTTGTTTATTTAGTGAACTTACCCGAATAGGGATGCAAGTCCTTCAGCGGCGCTCACTTGTTTTTCCTCCTTTTTAGAAGGGGAAATATCATTTTTTTTCTCTTCCTGAACCGTGATAACCTCATCAGGCTCGCCGGTAATAAATTTTATGATTCTTTTCTCATGAGATGCTGCTTTTTGAAGGATTAGAGGGGTTGTTTCTTTTGTGAGATATCCAAGATTAACGGCAAATCCAAGTAACCTTTCATATGAATCTTTTAATTCATTTATTGCTTTTTCTCTGTCAATTTTTATATCAATATAAATTTTGTTTTCTTTTGAGTCATATGAAGAAATGGGAATAAGTCCTACGGTAAATGGCATTATTCCAAGTTTTGAGAGCATTGCTGATACCCCATCAGAAATTTTTTCACCTTTCTTTGTTAAAACTTTTGGCTCTTTAATTTCAATTTTTCCGCCCTG
>JAGVXF010000022.1:3429-17224 GCA_018303925.1 Candidatus Pacearchaeota archaeon
CCTGTATTTGAATTTTAATTCCAAGTGCGCCAAGTTCTGAAATTGCGGGTCCTGGAACAAGGTCTGTCGGGCCTGCAGGAACTTCAAGGTCATCTGGAGCAATTTGCCCAGGCTTTGCTTTTGCAGGGCTTTTGTTTTTTATTAATTCTCCGGCAAGGTCATAAGAATCAAGGTCAGAAAAAAGAATTGCAAGAGGCCTGTTAAAAAACTCTTTTATTTTTTGGAGTGTTTCATTTTTTGATTCATCAATTGCCCTGAAAAACAGGTTTTTTCTTGGAACTTTTATGATTGCTTTTCCCCTTAATTTTTTCCCTATTTTCTGGAACTGTGACTCAGGTATTGAGGAAATGTCTGCAATAAGAATTGTTTTTTTACCTTTTATTAAATCAGCCAGTTCCTTAACTGTATTAATTTTTTCTTTTGACACATGGCTCAAAATTTTCTTTTTCATCTTATTCTTATTTTTATGGGTTTAGTCATGGTGAATTTAACTTCTATGTTTTTTACATTTTCCTTGTCTTTTGGAAGAGTTTTCACAAGCTCATTGTAAACTGCAATTATATTCTCAATAATCTCTTCATCTTTCATATCCTCTTTTCCAACGGCAACTTTTATAGAGGCCTCTTTCGCCCTTATCCTCAGGCTTGTGTTAATCTTTTCTTTAAGTTCATTAATTGATTTTTCATCCGCATTTAAAACAATTCCCAGCTGTGGAGAAGGCATTTTTCCGGCAGGTCCAAGGACACGACCAAATGTTGTTGCAACTTTCGGCATCAGTTTTGACTGGGCTATAAAAAAATCATATTCTTTGACTAATTTTTTAAGTTTCTTTTTGTCGTTATATTTCTTAAAGTCCATGTCGGTAATCGTATCAATAAATTGGCTTTCTGACTCAAAAAATCCGGCGATTTTTTTATCTTTTGATTTATGGGGAATCCTTATGAATAGATTAAGGGGAGTTTTTTTAATTTCAAATTTCTGAAGATTAACAATTAAATCAACTGTCTGATTGAACTTTTTGTGATCGTTTTTTCTAAGTTCTGTTAAAGCTTTTTTCAATTCTTCATTAAGTTCCATTTTTTCTCCTTTGTTATTCCGAGTTTTTTTATCCCACTACAGTATGCGCCTGATTCCAGAATTTTGGAGTTCGGCGATGTAGTTTTTGGATGAAATTTAAAGAAAGAGAAGGTTTATAAAGTTTTGGCAGGAAAAACAGTAAGTTTTTAAGTTTCAAAGTGTCAAAAATCTTATGAGTGAAACAAATAAAAAAGTAGAATTAGGAGAGAATTCTATAATTATTAGTAAGGTCATTATTGATGACTTGAATACTTACAAAATTTTAAAGGACATTCCCGAGGATAAGAGGGAAGATTTTATTAAAAAAGCAGTGATAATTGGTGCACTGGGATTGAGAAACCTTTACCTCACCGAAAATGTAGATTATATTGAAAAGGAATTTAATGAATTAACTAAAAATCTTGAAAGTCAATCGAAAGATATTAAAAATAATCTTGAGAAAGAATTTAGAGAGTTACTGAAAAGTGCTGAAAATCAGTCAAAAGATATTAAAAATATGATTGAAAAGACTCTTGATGTTGATAGTAATTCAAGTTCTTTAGGAAAAATGAGGGTGCTCTTTGAAGATTACTTTGATAAAAGAAAAGGCAAGATTAGTGATTTACTAAGTCCATTTGAAGAGAATTCTCCAATTAAAAAATTAAAAGATGAAATTTTTGGTAAAATTCAAGAACTAAGAGAAGAATTATTGAAAGAAAAATCAAAAGAGGAGGCTCTTGAAAAAACACCTTCAAAAGGAGGAAAATTTGAAGAAGTTGTTTTTGAGTCAATAGAGGATTTTTGTTCTGAATATGAAGATAAAGTTATTTTTGTTGGAGACAATCTGGGGAAAACGAACAAAATTGGGGACATAACAGTAGATATTAATGGAGATGAAAATAAAAGATTAATTATAGAATGTAAAGATAGCGGTGCTTACTCAAATAAAAAAACTCTTGATGAAATTAATGATGCGATAGAAAATAGGAGTGCTAAATTCGGAATTTTTTTATTCAAATTTCAGTCCCAAATTCCCTCATCCTTAACTCCAATGAAAATTACAAATAATTATATTGTTACCTCCTTTGATAATTATGGGCTTTACTTTGCTTTAAGGGTTGCAAGACTCTTTGTTGAGAAAAGTTCGGAAAAAAATCAAAAAACAATACCCGTTGGTGAAATTCAAAAGGTTATAGAAGGGCTTCAGATAAAGATTCTGGACTTTAAGAATATTCAAACTAAATTAACCCAAATAGATAATGCTAGTTCTTATATTAGAGAAAATACTGATAGAATGAAAAAAGATATTGAAGAGGGATTACTTTCCGTAAAAAGACTTCTAAATAATCCTAATTAATTGTCTCACCATAACATTTATAACTTCCTAATTCCCCGTATTATTGTAAGTCGGGGAAGCTAACTCGGAGTCCTGGCATTAAATTGCAAAGAAATGAAATATGATTTCTGGATTTTCGAAGGAAGGTCCGCCCATCAATAAAAAACCACTTTTCGAAAGGAAAGTTGTCGTGAGGCAAAGCTCTGCTACAGAAACGCCACAGCCTGTTTGGAGTTGTGAACCATGCGGGGAACTAAGAAGAACAGGATTTGATGAAACGAGCAACTTGGTTGATGCAAGGGTAACGTATGTATGCCCGCTCAGTCGAATGTTAGCATGTTCTCATTCGCGAAAGCGAAGAACAACAGAAGGTGGCCTACCCCGACTTATTTATTTTATCTACATAAATGCTCGCCGACGCAGTCGCTTCGCATAAAGGTGGCCTACCCCGACTTATTTTTATTTTTAACACTTCAAGTAGACTCTCCATTTGAATTTGGAAATCTCCTAAAGGTGGCCTACCCCGACTTATTTTTATTTTTAACAAACTTTAAAAAAGTCAATCAGTCTATAATTTATGTGCTTGGAAAGGCAGTTCAGTTGAAAGCACAACTGACGTTAGCAGGCCGATTTTTGCATTCAAACACAAAAAGGGAATGTAGCTCAGCGGGAGAGCACATGACTGAAGATCATGGTGTCGGGGGTTCGACTCCCCCCATTCCCATTAACCCCCGACTGCGTCGGCATATTGAGTAAACTCAACATAGGGGTTCGACTCCCCCCATTCCTATTTTACTTACCGAACCTTCAGGTTTATGTTTTTTGCTTGCAAAAAATATTCGATGAAATTGAGAGCATAGCGATTTGTTCAAAACACCGACCCCCCTTACCCATTCATCATGAGAACTTTTATAAATAAACAATTCTTTTGTAAATAAAGAAGATGGTGGGAAAATTAGTTTCTGCAAAAGGGGTTCATAAAGTGGGCAGTTCAGGCTTGCCTGTCCAAAGTGTAAAGAATAACATTTCAATAATTTTTGGAGCACTTTCAGTTTTAATATCCTTTTTAATTCCTTATGCTGTTGCAATAATTGGAGTTGTTGGAATAATCCTTGCCTATACAGAAAAAGGGAAAGTTTTGAGAAAATCAAACCTTTGGGCTTTTGTTTTGAATGTTGTGGGTTTGTTTTTGGCAATCCTTTTTTTAACTCTCTCTTTGGTTGCATTAGTTTTATTAAATGGAAGTGAGATATTAAATGGGGCTTAAGATGAAAAAAATGAATTCAAAAGGTGCAATGGAAATGTCTGTTGGAACAATTGTGACAATAGTTTTACTTATGAGCGTCTTGGTTTTGGGGTTATACTTTGTTCAGAAGATTTTTGCTTCAGGCTCAAATGCAATAGACTCAGTTGATAGCCAGGTTCAAAGTGAGATTAATCGTCTATTTTCAAATGGAGAAACAAAACTTGCAGTTTATCCAACTTCAAGAGAAATAACCTTGAAGAAAGGGGACACTCCAAAAGGTTTTGCTTTTTCAGTTTACAATAATGATGTATCTGAAGCAGATTTTGAATATACTCTTAAAGCAAGTGATGTAACAAATTGCGGGAACACTATGACTAAGCAAATTGCAGAATCTTATATTCTTGGAAAAACAGCGAGTTTCCCTCTTGGTCCCGGAAGTTCTCTTGATAATGCACGTTTGGTTAGGTTTGACCTTCCCGAAAGTGCGCCCCCATGTACAATAATTTATACACTTGATGTGAAGCGTAATGGCGCCGAATATTCAAATGCAGACATTTTTGTAACAATAAAATAACCCTCCAAATTTTTTTAAACCTCATTCTCTTAACATTTTAATGCCTTTAAAAATTTATAATACCCTTTCAAAAGAAAAAGAAACTTTTAAGCCCCTAAACAAAAAAAAAGTAAACATCTTTGTTTGTGGACCGACGGTTTATAACTTTGCCCACCTCGGTCATGCAAAGACTTATGTTCAGTTCGATGTTGCTGTAAAATATTTGCGTTATTTTGGTTATGATGTTTTTTATTTGCAGAATATTACTGATATTGATGATAAAATCATAAAAAAGGCCGATTCAGAAGGAATTGGCTATAAGGAGGTTGTGGAAAAATATCGCAGGGAGTATTTTAAAGATATGAACTCTTTGGGGGTTGATTCAGTAACAAAATATGCTAATGCAACCGATTACATAAATGAGATTGTTTCTCAGGTAGAGCGTTTAATTCAAAAAGGATATGCTTACAAAATTTCAGACGGGTATTATTTTGATTTGAGCAAAGATGAAGATTATGGGAAGCTTGCCGGAAGAACAACTTTGGGTGCGGATGATTCAGTTTCAAGGATTGATGAAAATGATGAAAAGAAAAATTCAGGGGATTTTTGCTTATGGAAGTTTAGAAAAGATAATGAGCCTTATTGGAAGACTAAACTGGGGGAAGGAAGGCCCGGCTGGCATATTGAAGACACTGCAATAACTGAAAAAGAATTTGGGTCCCAATATGATGTTCACGGGGGCGCAACAGATTTAATTTTCCCCCATCATGAGGCGGAAATTGCACAGATGGAATCTATTTCCGGAAAAAAACCATTAGTTAGATATTGGATGCACACGGGTTTTTTGAAAATAAACAAAGAAAAAATGTCAAAGTCTCTTGGAAATTTTTCAACAATACGGGATATCTTGAAAAATTATTCCCCTGAAGTTTTAAGGTATTTATTTATTTCAGTCCATTATAGAAAGCCGATAGATTTTTCAAAAGAAACTCTGGAAAATGCCAAATCTTCCTGGGTGCGGCTAAAAAACATATGTGAGAATCTTGAAAAGGATAAAAAAATAAATGAAAAATATCTAAAAGAATTTGAAAAATCTATGAATGATGATTTTAACACATCAAAAGCCCTCCAGGTTCTGTGGAAATTGGTCCGTGATGAAAAAGCTAAAGGTAAATATGGGGCAATAAAAAAGATGGATAAAGTTTTTGGGTTTAGGCTGTTTAATAAAGAAAAAATTGAAATTCCTCTTAAAGTAAGAAAACTCGCAGAAGAGAGAGAGAAATACCGAAAAGAAAAAAACTGGACCAAGTCAGACGAAATAAGGTCCAAAATAAAGGATTTAGGTTATGAAATCCTTGATGATAAAGACGGCTGGGAAATAAAAAAGGTTTAAAATGTTTTACAAAAATGCTCTAAGGAAAATAAGAAAAAAAGGGGAATGTCCTTTTTGTATACCCCCAAAAAATTTTATAATCTTTGAAAATCCAAAAGCATATTTGACCCCTTCAAGAGCACCATATGTGAAAGACCATCTTCTTGTAATCCCAAAAGTTCATGCACTAGTCTTAGATAAACTAAACTCTAAAGAAAAGGAAAGTATTCTAAATTTAATTGTTAAAGGAATTGATTTATTAAAAAAGAAATATCCTGCAGTTGCTATTGAATACAAGGAGGGGGATTTGGATAAATCTGGAAAAACAATTCCTCATTTGCATTTCCATCTTTTGCCTAAAATGAGGAGAAATGAATCTTTTAATCCCGGATCTAAGAGAAGATTTCTGAGTGAAAAGGAATTGATTAAGGAAGTAAAGAGGATTAAATTTATGGATTAGGTTTCAGGTTTTTCAAATAATTTTTTAAATCCATTTCTCTTATATCCTAAATGGTAAAAGTCCTGTCAAAATTTAAAATGGAATTTAACAATTCAGTAAATACCGCAATAGTTGCGGCATTTGGTTTTTTAATCGCACTTTCATGGAGGGATTTGATAATTGAATGGGTAAACCTGATTTCTGCATACAGCCCTCTTCAGGGGCAGTTGATTTCAACGGTTATAATTACTGTAATTTCAGTTGTTGGAATTATTATAACAACAAAAGTTTTCTCTCCTAAAAAAGTAGAAGCGAAGAGTTAAAATGAAAAAAAAACTAAGAAAAGGAGTTTTCTTCGTTGTTTACTCTGTTAAAAATGGAAACCCGATTTATTTACTTTTGAAAAGAAAAGTGCACTGGATTGGCTGGGAGTTTCCTAAGGCAGGGGTTGAAAAATATGAAACAAAAAGGCACGCAGTGAAAAGGGAAACAAAAGAAGAGACGGGATTAACGCCGATAAAAATAAAAGAGTACAGTTACAAAGGAAAATATATTTACCAAAAAAGGTTTAAGGACAGAATTGGATATTTTGGGCAGACTTTCTCACTTTATTCAGCTGAGGTAAAATATGGAAAAGTGAGGTTGGACAAAAAAGAACATTCCGATTTCATATGGGTGAATTACAAAAATGCTTTAAAAAAGTTAACCCACAAAAATCAAAAAAAGTCTTTGAAAATTGTTAAAGATTATCTTCAAAATAATTAGCAAATGTATTTCAAATAAATTTATATTCTTTGATTTCCCTTTAAAACAATGAAACCGCGTGAATTAACTTTATCAACCGGGGCAAAAATTTTCCTTGGAAAAAATTCAGAAAATAATGACGAATTGGTCTCCAACTTCAAGGGAAAGCAAAATGTGATTCTCCACACTGCCGAACCCGGAAGCCCGTTTTGTATTATCGAAAAGACAAATCCATCTAAAGACGAAATTTATGAAGCGGGAATTTTTTGTGCCTCTAAAAGCCAGGACTGGCGTGATAACAAACATGATATAAAATTGCATATTTTTACGGGACATGATGTCAAAAAATCTCTCTGGATGAAATCCGGTTCCTGGAAACTAAGGAATGAGCCAAAAGAAATTATTATAAAAAAGAAAGATATTTTAGGAGCTTCTAAAAGCAAGAATTAGTATGCGCCAGCCGGGAATCGGACCCGGGTCACAAGCTCTTTCCGTAGGAAACCTTCTTTTCCGTGAAGAAAAGGGAAGGGTAGTGCGGTAGGAAACCGCAGGTGTCCTTCGCTTGGGAAGCTTGGATCATACCATTAGACCACTAGCGCTCCTTTTTATAACTAATTTCTGATTAATAAATTTTTATAAACTCCTAACTGTTAGTTTAATTATGATAAGGGAAGTCCAGCTTGGCAAAAGCGGAATAACTGAAAATTTTATTGGAATGTTAAAAGTTCATTTTTCAAACTGCAGGACTGTAAAGGTGACCGTTCTCAAGTCAGTAAGAAAAAATAGGGACGAATTGAAAAAATTTTCAGACGAACTCCTGAAACATCTTGGGCCAAACTACACTTCAAAAATAATCGGTTTTAAAATCATCTTAAAAAAATGGAGACAGCCAAGAATTAAAATAGATGAAACAGGGAAATAAATTCTTAAAAACTCCCTTTTTCTTTTTTGTTTATGGGAAATGACAGAAAGATTATCCTTGAAGATGAAGATTTTAAATTAACGGAAAGACCTGAATCTCCTTCAGAGTATAATTTTAAAATTAAATCAACCGGAGAATACATATTCTTTCCAAGGGGAACTCTCAAGGAACTTGCAAATACAGACAGGGAAAGAGGTGAAGAAATAATAGCACAGCTTGTTCCTTACAATTTTTATAAACATGTTTTTTTCAAAAAAACAAACTTGACTTACGATTCAATTATAGCATTTGCAACGAAATCTTATATTAAAAAAATGAGCTGAAGATATTAAAGACTTAAAATTTTTCACTCCTATTTTCTAATTTTTTTAATAGCAATCTTTATAAATAAAAACCCATCTAAACTCTTATGGCAAGGAAAAAAGAAGAAGAGAATCTGGAAGTTCCTGAGGATAAATTAACTGGAAAAGAACTTGAAAAGGCTGCAAAGGTAGAGTCTCTTGAAACCGAAAAACCAAAAAGTACGTCCAAAAAAGAGGAAAAATCAATGGAAGAGAAGTTAAAGGCACTTAAAGAAAAAGCTGAAAAATTGATTCAGGAAAAAGTTGAGAAGCCTGACACAGAAGCATTAAAGGAAGAAGTCAAAGTTAAAAAAAAGGCAAACATGCTTATTGATCTTGAGGATTATGTGAAAACAGGAATTTATCTTGGAACAAGAATCGTAACCCCCGGAATGAGAAAATATATTTATAGAAGAAGAGCTGACGGGCTTGCAATTTTTAATACAGACTTGATTGATGAGAAATTGAAAGAAGGAATCGAATACTTATCAAAGTTTAATCCAGAAGAGATAATTTTGGTCTGTAAGAGGCAGGCAGGCTGGAGGGCTGCAATGAAATTCGGGGAGATTACAGGGATAAGAGTTTTCACAAAAAAATATCCCGCAGGGATAATGACTAATACAAACCTCAAGGATTTTTTTGAAACTGAACTAACAATAGTTTCAGACCATTGGCTTGATAAAAATGCGCTTAAAGATACACTTGACGTTAAGAAAAAAATTTTAATGATTTGCGGAACAAACAACTTTTCAAAAGGTGCCGACAGACTGATAATAGGAAATAACAAAAGCGGAAAAAGTCTGGGGTTGATTTTTTATCTTCTTGCAAGGGGATATTTGAAGGCAAGGGTAAAAGATACCACAAACCTTCCAGACATGGATTGGTGGATTGGGGATGATGAGGAGTGATTTTCCTTAAATATAATGTCAAAGAGTATATCTGATTTAACTGAAGGGGAAAGTACAGTTATAACCTCCTGCAACAATTTAAGACTTTTAGAGCATGGGTTCGTTCCCAAAACAAGCATAACAGTCTATAAAAAATTTCTCGGTTTAACATGCGTTTCTCTTCGTGGGGCAATCATAGCCTGTAGGGATAAAGATTACCAAGAAGTGAGTGTAGAAGAAGCATCTTATCAAAACAAAATTTCCGACGGGAAAAATTAATTATCAATAAAAAATTTTGAGACCAAATAAAAGAGGCATTCTTGTTTTATAAATTTTAGTTTTTCCTTAAAAAAAGTCAACTGATTGTATGCTTTCTTGTTCTTATATCTTAGAGAATATATTTCTTTAAAAAGAAAAATGGTTTTTAGTTATTATGGATGGGGAGAAAAGGGGGGATGAGATTTACCTAAATAGTCAACAATTAGAATTATTTAACCTTCTAAAAAGAAATTCTTCTAATGAATCTTTATGGCTTTCATCAAAAGAGATTTCTAAAAGAATAGGATTGCCAGAGGAGAAAACAAAAAAAATCATCTCATCGCTTAAAAAAATAGATGGAATCAATCTTGCATTTATCACAAAGAAAGGATTGGATGAAGAAAAGATCACAAGATACGGATTGTCTCCAGAAACTCTTGAGGTTTTGGTAAGGCCGGGAGAATCTTCCCAGACAAAAAGTGATTTTAATTATTGTTCTTTATATCTGGGGAAACCTGCTTTTGGAACAAAAGCCTTTGATGAAAGATATACTATGAAAGGTCTTGCTCTTGTCTTAGAAGCCAATGGATTGTCTAAAGAAATAAAGGAAGTCGATATTCAGGGGGGGATAGTTCCAATGGTCCCCCCATACTCCTCAGTAAGTTATCTAACCGCCCTTAAATTCTTGGGAAAAGTTGATAGAAAAAATCCTAAGAAAAGTACAGCGGAAGAAATGCTTGAAGAGGAAATTGAAACGGAATTTGAAAGAGATTTTTATCGTGAGTTTATAAATAATGGAAAAAGTAAAAAAATTACGTCACTCACGGAAGCATTTCAGGAATCAGAAAAGCAAATTTCAACTTTGATGGGTGCTTTGCCAAATGAAACCACCCTAAGAATGCAGCTTGGTTTTGAGGAGAGAGAGAATATAAGATTCCTTGAACAGGCGATGATACAGGAATTTGCAGATAAAAAGACAAAAAGAATTAAGGCAATGTTTGGGGATTTGGAGTCGGACAGCACGGAAGAATACTTGAATGCAAATAATCTTTTATTCAAAAAAGCGGTTTTTGACGAAATTTCAAAAACAGATAAATTAAGAAGAGGTGAAAATGAAAAAAGAAAAGAATATTTTGAAAGGGCAGGTAATTATTTTAATAAAATTGATGTTTCTAAAAATTTAAATTCTATTTGGGAGGGCTATTCTTTTGGTTGGGCATCAAGAGACGAATTAGAAAGAGAAAATGAAAATAACCTTAATGAAGTTATGAAGTATTCTTTTTATTGGAGCAATAAAGACCCTTCTAAAATTACTCTGAAATCCAAGGAATTAGAAGGTGAAATTCAAAATATTCCAAAGATAAAAAAGGGTTTGGAGTCCAGATTAGATGACCTTAAATCCATGGATAGTTGGACTAAACAATTATTAAGTGGAGATAGGGCTTCCATAACAAAATTCACCCGTCAATATCCTGTCGATGCAGATTCTGTTGAATTAATATGGAAAAAAGTAAAAGACAAATTTACCAAGCATTTCTTTGAATGGGAGATTCCAAACCCGATGGTTGTTCATGTATCACCCCGTAAAAAAGTCACAATTGATACAGGGATAGTAACAGATGTAACTACCGGTGAAAAGGATAAAGTTGAAGTCAATTATAATGTTAAGTTTGACGGAAAGAAAAAAATTATGATGATAGAAAATATAAACCACATTTTCTCCAATGACGTCTCAGCTAAATCAATAAAGCTGGCAAAAAGCCTTCTTAATTATGAAGCGATGGTTTTAAAAAAAGTTTATGAAAAAGAAGTGAAGATGGTTCAGCCAGACATTGTTCTTCTTGGTGCGCATATGACAGGGGGGTTTAGAGCAATGCCCTGGTTTAAAGATTCTGAGCAGTTTATAGAGGGACAATTTAAAAATCCGGGTGAGATATCCTGGATGATTAGCCTGCCAACTATGCAATCAATACCGCGCCTTGAATGGTTAGTTTCAAAAAACTTCAGAAACTGGTCGGTCAAAGAATATCAAAAAGGCCCTTATGGGTCTGCAGCTGTTGTTCATGCAGAGGATAAAGAAGGGGTAAATAAATTTTGGATTATGAGCACTTCTTATTTAAATAAAGCAGGAGCTTTAGCTGAGGAAATCGAGACTTATAGAAATGAATTAAAAAAAGAGGCTAAACATAAAGTAAGAAAAAAATTATTAAATGTAATAAAAGAAACAAAGAATAAGGCAAAAGCAAATTTCAGGTTAATAGAGGCTGGGGGAGATTTTCATCTTGGTGCACCGGATATTCTGGAGAGGTATTCAAAGGACCAATGGATAAAAGCCGCACAGTCTTATCAAATGAGACAGGGGCTTCCAAATATTATTTGCTACGATGAAATTTTGCATGGTGTTGAGGAAAGAATTTTCAAATCTGCAACAAGGTACGAAGGAAAAATTCCCCAGCAGTTTGAGAGAGAGTTT
Source organism: Candidatus Pacearchaeota archaeon (assembly GCA_018303925.1). GTDB lineage: Archaea > Nanobdellota > Nanobdellia > Pacearchaeales > GW2011-AR1 > GW2011-AR1. Next base: position 15,057 of record JAGVXF010000022.1, read on the forward strand.
TTGATCCCCACCCTTAATAATCCGAATTTGACTGATAAAGAAAAAGCCAAACTTATTGCAAAAGAAAGTTTGGGTAATTTAAGGGCAATTACGATGCATAATGAAGCCCACCAGAAAGATGCTTTTAATTTTTTAGTGAAACCTTATTTAGAAAAGGCCCTTAATAAAAACGGAAAAGTTATTTTTACAAGCGGAAATCATCACAACCAATCCCAAAAATTAAGTGATGAAGCTCAGGAGCTTGCAGGGAGGTTTGACAAGAGTTTAGTCTATGGAAGATACAATCCAACCGGTAAGATATATGTTCATTCGGGGAGAGGGAACCCCATAGGTGTTGGAACTTTAGTTTTGGATGGAGAAGCAAAGCAGAAACTGTTTACAATGCATAAGTTTCCTACAGATAATGATGAAGGATATGGTGCGCTCGTTAACCTTGTAGGAGGGAAAAATGATTCTGATATTATTATTTATGGAGACAGGCACCAGCCAATCATAGCCTATGCAAATGAGCAGGTTGCTGTCATGCATCCTGGTATGGAACCAATAAACAAATATGTTCCTTTAATCGGAAAGCCTGCAGGGATACATGGAATAAATAATATATATTACGACCCGGATAAAAGAGGCATTTACAGAATTGATTCGATTCTTGACAACACCCTTGAAAAAATAATTAAGACCGAAGATATAATTTAATTAATTCATTTCTTAAAAAACAGCCAGTTGTTTTCTTTTCCGCCGAGTTTTGTTTTGATTAAGACATATTCGCCGGAGAGTTTTTTTCCATGAATGTTCACAACAATTTTTTTATCGCCTTTTTCAATTAAGTCATAATTTCCTTTGTCCCATGTTTCAACTGTTCCTTTTCCGTATCCTTCTTTTATTTCTCCTTCAAAATTTGCGTAACTTTTTTCGTGATCTTGGACTTCTACAGCAAGGCGCTTTACCCCTTTTTCCGTTGGAGGAATTTTTGGAACTGCCCATGATTTTAATACGCCGTTAAACTCAAGGCGTAAATCATAATGAAGATGGGATGCATTGTGTTTTTGGATTACATATATTTTTTCTGCCATCTATAATTAAGTTATTTTGAAATTAAATAATTTTTGTTTGAGCCTCTTTTGAATTTTCTATTTTATTTCCAAATTCATGGCAAAATTTTTGTTTTTGAATTAAAAGAGGAGTGTTGCAGTTCTCGCATATTAAAACTTCCGTTTTTTTCTCGATAACAGGTTTATACCAGGCCCTTCCTGAAAGCAGTTTTCCAAGGGCATCTGAAAAGGATTCAGAAGACTGAATTTCCCGCATTCTCATTTGAATATTATTTGGGTCCATAAAATTTAGTTGTCTTTTAAAGTTTTTTAAATTTTAATTTTTTTGGGAGATTCTCAGTTGCTGGTTAAAGTTTTTCCTATTTTAATTAATTTCCAACGTCAACCCTTTCTTTATGGCTACAGGAACATTTATAAACACAAATTTTCTGAATTGCATATTAACGAAGATGAGTGCCTTAACAAAATGTTTTACATATAAGGTATGATGTATGTAGAAGCAGTGCTCATTTTATAATCAATTAAGATTTTTATCTTCTTAAAATGAAATTATATATGTTGTCACAAGTTTGTGATCTTTTAAGCCAATAGAGGATTTTGTGTGAAGTGATTTCTTTATCTTACAAAAAAGAAATTGCGCAATTGAAATTTTTTTGGATTTAATCCATAGAGAAATTTATGAAATTGTTAATTCCAGTTGATCCTGCTGGCGGCTGCGGCTCTCTGACTTGCACTTAGACATGCAAGTTTTTTTAGTTTCTTCACAGAAATTGAAAAGCAAACTGCTCAGTAACACGTAGCTAACCTACCCTAAGGTTAAGTATACCCTCGGGAAACTGAGGCTAACACTTAATATGGGATATACCCTGGAAAGATTTATCCCTGAAACTTGAGCCTTAGGATGGGGCTGCGGCGGATTAGGTTGTTGGCGGGGTAATAGCCCACCAAGCCTATGATCCGTAAGGGCTCTTAGCGGAGAGGCCCTGAGAGGGAATCTGAGACACTATTCCCAGCCCTACGGGGTGCAGCAGTTAGGAATAATCTACAATGCGCGCAAGCGTGATAGTTTGAGCCAGAGTGCGTTCCAATTGGAATGCTTTTGCCAAATGTAAAAAG
>JAGVXF010000023.1 GCA_018303925.1 Candidatus Pacearchaeota archaeon
AAGCAGTTTTTGATTATATAAAAAATCAAGAGTTGCACCATTCATTTCATTGAAGACGAAAGGACGCCGTGCCCTTTAGGGCACGGAGGATGTCACATTCTCCTTGAGTGATATTAGAAACAAGACTCCCTACACTAAGAACTGTTGCATACAATGGAACCTGAAAGGTATCAAATGCTAACAATTCCGTTAAATATTTTCTTAACTTTGAGCTTTCATCAGTTGTTTTTGTTTTTTTGTATAAAAAATTTCTCCATTTTCCATAAGGTGCTGCAGTAGGTATATTTATCACTGTCCCATATGTCCGTGATGCTAATATTCCTATTCCTCTCAATCCTGAAACATAATCTGTAATTGCTCCTGCAAGGAGAGAATATGTAATAAGCCCAGCTGTATCAACTAAACTTTCCCTTCTAGACTTCTTTTTAATATCTCCCTTACTATATTTATTTTCCATAAAAATATATCCCTAGAGGATTTATAAACTTTACTAATTTGTAATTACCAAGAAATGACAAAAACTCGCCCACTCCCGCTTCACTTCGGGGCGTCTTCCCCGGAGTTCTTGTTTCACAAGGAAATATCATTGAATTTTTCCGGGTCAGAATCACGGAGGAAGTTCTATTTTCTTTTTTTGAAGATGTGAAAATAGAAATTCGCCCACTCCGGGAGTCGGACCCGGGTTTCCAGCGCGACAGGCTAGCGTCATAGCCGTTAGACCAAGTGAGCATCAATCAATATAAACTCATATTGAATTTTATTTTTAAAGCTTGTGATGATGCAAGAATCTAAATACGAGGAATAAATTTCTAATAATAAACTTTGTCAGGTTAGAACGGAAAAGTCAATAATTGATATTAATTAAACCTTTTTTAACTAAAAAGAAATTCCCATTTTTCAAAATGGAGTTCTGAGAACAAAACTTTTTTCTAATAATAAATTTTAAACGCAGATTAGATTCCGGTCTGGAAGGTAAAGATTATGATGCGGACGATTTTGAATATTGGTAAATTTATTCAAAAAGCAGCCCTGCACCCAAAACTCCCGGATGTTTAATTTTGCTCCAAGAAATCTTTGGAAATCTTTTTAGGATTGTGTATTTTTTTGCTTCTTTAGCCAGTTCTTTTGTAAATTTATTTCCAGCTTCTCTTACCCCCCCCATCAAAACAATCTCTTCAGGGTCAAATATGTTCACAAGCGAGCCAATCCCAATCCCAAGAAAGGTGTATATTTCATTAAGAATTAATTTTCCATTTTTGTCTTTTGATTTCATAATGTTTTTAATAAAAAATTCTTTTCCATAATCTTTTTTCATTTTTTTTAGGCTTCTTTTCCAGAAATATTCAAGGTCTTTTTTCCCTTCAATAATCATATGTCCGACTTCTCCCGCGTTCCCCTTTCCGGTATAAAGACTTTTCCCAATAATAATTCCCCCGCCAACTCCGGTTCCGAGGGCTATAACAATAAAATTTTTCTTTTTTATTCCGTAATTTAATTCAGACAATGCAATGCATTTTACATCATTTTGAACAATAATTTTTTTCCTGAACTTTTTTTCAAGAAATTTTTTTAAATTGAAATTTTGGAGAGGAATGTTTGGGGTATTTTCTATCACTCCGTTTTTTAAAGGACCTGGACTTGCAATGCCTATTTCGTGAATTTCCTTCCCTCCTTTTTCAAGCGAGAGGGAAATCACTTCGCATAATTTTTTAAGAAGTTTTTCTTTTGTTTTAGGAGTTTTTATTTTAATGTAATTTGCAACTTTGCCGTTTTCAACAATTCCGGCTCTTATATGAGTTCCTCCAAGGTCAACACCCACTTTTTTTGCCATCCTTTTTTAAATAAGAATATATTTAAATATATTCCTTATTTTATAACTGGGTAAAAGAGGAAAGAATGTTTAACTTAAAAAATAAAGTTGCCGTTATAACGGGTGCAAGCGGGGGTTTGGGAGAGGGAATGGCAAAAGCACTTTCTGGTGCCGGCGCAAAAATAGCAGTTCTTGATTTGAAAGACGGAAAAAATACGCTTAAAAAACTTAAGACAAAATCAAAATATTATCATGTTGATGCTTCTCATGAAGAAAATGTAAAAAGTGTTTTAAACCAGGTGGTGAAAGATTACGGGAAAATCGATATTTTGATAAATAATTCAGGAATATTTTTTCCAACACCCGTAGTTAGCACTGATTTAAAAGACTGGGACAAAATAATAAATGTAAACCTTGGTGGGTATTTTCTTGTGACAAAGTATGCAATTCCTAACATGAAGGATGGCGGACGGATAATAAACATTGCTTCAGTTGCAGGAACTCACGCTTTTGCTTCTTCGGCTGCTTACAATTCAAGCAAAGGTGCGATTATAATGTTTACAAAGACACTAGCAATTGAACTTGCTTCCCGTAAAATAACTGCAAATGTAATTTGCCCTGGGATTTTTGAAACCCCTATGACAAAGGACCTTTTAAGATCAAAGGAAACCCTTGATATGGTTAATAATTCAGTTCCCCTCAAAAGGGTTGGTAAGTCCGAAGAGGTCGGGGCTCTTGCCCTTTATCTTGCTTCAGATGAAAGTGCTTATATGACCGGCTCAGTCATAACCATTGATGGTGGTTGGACTTGTCATTTGTAAAACTTACTTCTTGCCTTTCGATTGATATTACAACAATTTTCAATAACTGTAAAAATCAAAAAAACTTTAAAAGATTGCAAAAACCTTGGTTGGAAAAAAGCTTCTTAAACCCCCAAAAATAAAATTAAAAAATTTAACCTATCTCTTTTTACTTTTTGTTATGAGAGTTTTTCTCTTTTGAAAAAATAAAAGGTAAATTATCGGGAGGATTCCCACGGTATTAATAATAAAAATACATACAAACCATGCAATTTGCTGATTTTTTCCAGTCTTCCAAAGGGCAATTCCTTTCCATATCATCTCCCAGACTACAAGAATGACAATAATCCATAATAATTCAGGCGAAATAACTGTAGCCATTTTATCTTTTTTTATTATTTAAAACAGGTAAAATATGCTTAAATACTTTTCTTATTGGATAAATGATACTGTCCGGTTAAAACGATATAAGGGTTATATATGAGAAATCATATTCGAGAATGGAAAAAATATGTAATTGACACTTTTAACCTTAAAGATAATTATAGCTATTGAAAATTAAATTAATTTGGTATTCTTTAGTTAACTGAACTATATCTGAGGAAATTAAAATTTAAAAACTTCTTATTACAAATTAGTTTATGCAACTCCTATTAAAAGAAATTGGGAAATTAAAAAATATTGAAATAAAAAAAACGATTGATTCAAGAATAAAAGAATTTGAGAGGGTTGGTTCTTCGGGACCGGATGAAATTTTCAAGGAGCTTTGCTTTTGTTTCATGACTGCAAACTTTTCCGCCAACAGAGGAATAAAAATCCAAAATGAAATCGGGGATGGATTTTTAACTTTGTCCGAGACTGGGCTTTCAGAAAAATTAAAAGAATTGGGCCACAGGTTTCCGAATGCAAGGGCAAAATACATTGTTGAATCCCGGGATAAAAAGGATGAACTAATAAATCTTTTGAAGGAAATAGATGATGATTTAATCTTAAGGAGATGGATTGTAAAAAATATAAAAGGGATAGGAATGAAAGAGGCTTCACATTTTTTAAGAAATATTGGATACAAAAATCTTGCAATAATTGATTTTCACATTATTGATTTATTGGCAAAGCATGGGCTTATAGAACCCCCAAAAAACAAAAGACTCACTCCTAAAAAATACCTTGAAATTGAAAACGTTCTTAGAAAGATAAGTAAAGAAGCCAATCTTCACTTGGGGGAGCTTGACTTATACTTGTGGTATCTTGAGACCGGTAAGGTTTTGAAATAATCAATTCAAAATAATAGGTTTTAAATTTTTTAAAATACGAAGTTTTCCATATTTGATTTGGCAAGTTCATGAATTTTTTGGGAAATCTTTCAAAGATATTCTAATTTTTTTATAATTCCCAAAGATACAGAAACATAAAAATTCTTCAAATTAAGTTTTCCGTTTAAAAGATACTTGTTCTGTTCAGTGCAACTAAATAATTAATGCGAGTTTTATCTCCTGAAAGTCCGTCATTTTAGTGTCCTCTTGAGGTTAGATCGTATCCTTTCTTCTCAGCTCGCTTCTGGTCCTGAGATTTTACTTTTGTTGTGTGCTTCATTGATTTTGCCTGCTCTTTTTCAGTTTGTTCCTGCGCAATTTTTGAAGATTCTTCTTTTTCCTTTTCTTCCTTTTTTTCTTCTTCTGATTTTTCATCGGGCTTTTCCCCACCCTCTTTTTTGCCCTTAAGGGTTTCTTTTGCTTTTTGCACCAAAGTTTTTTTCTCCTCTTTTTTTGATTTTGCCTCACTTTCAAGTTTTTCTTCCCTTAATTTTTTAAAGTTTATTTTTGGAGGAAGTGCGCCTGAATAAGCTCTTACAATGTCTCCTTCTTTAATGGCTTTTACTTTTATCTTGTGGACGGGGTTTTTTATCCCTCTTATCCAAATTTCTTCATTAAGAAATCTGTCAATTTTTATTTTTTTAAGGTCACCGTCTCTTATCTTCATATGCCTTACAAGAAATTCTTTAATTGATTTAATTGCTTTTGGGGTTTTTTTGTATCGGGGGCTTGGCCTTATTTTTTCCCTTAAAGGAATTATATATTCTCTTTCAATTTTTTCAGTTTTCGATTCTTCTTTTTTCTTTGCCATATTTAACGAATTTCTATTGTAATTTTATAACTATTATATTCCCCATCCTGTAAAATTTTTTTTGCCCCTTTCTTTGCAAGTTCTGCTAACTTTGAATCTCTTTCAGGGCTATCGCTAACTTCAATTTTAGTTTCGTAACTAATTTTTCCATCCTTTTTAATTCCCGTTACTTCCATTCTAGTTTTGTATTCTTCTTCCATTTTTATCCAAAGTGTGATTTTCTTCTTATTCCTGGTTTAACGTGAAGTTTTGTCCTTCTCCATGACCTTTTCTGGCGGGTGATAGCCGAAGGATGAATCTTTTTTCCGGGTCCAAATTTTTTTAATATTATCCAAAATGGGGCCCACTTGGTTTTTCTTCCAAGTTTAGAAAGTTTCTCTTTTTTACCTTTGTATTTAATTCCCATTTGATTTTGCCCTCGTAAGTTTGATTCTTGTTAAATTTTCTAAATATAATTTTGTGTCTTCAATTGGTTCATTTCCGTTTGGAATTATTAAAACTCCTTTGTAAGGATTGTTCGTAATCACAACTGATGAATTAAGGAGATTATAAAAATCAATATTTTCAGAGCAAAGATTTCCTTTAGTGCAGGGATGGGAAGCATGCTTTATCTTCATCATATCCCTAAAAAATTCAAAATTGTCGCAGTTGTAAAAGTATCCGTCCATTTTAATTAATTGCCTCCAGGAAATCTTTTCCTTTTTTAGTGAGCTGTCTTCCGGGTTTTTTACTTCTGACATCCTTTATGTCTTTAGCTATCTCTGTAAATCCTGCTTTGTCTGCCTGCTGCAAAATTGTTCTTATTATTTTTCCGCTTCCTTTCCTGAACTCTTCAGGTTTCATTCCTCTGTTTTTTTTAGAACCATACTTGGTTCTAAGCCGGTTGACTCCCACAATTTTTTTCTTGTAAATCTGCCTTAAAATGCTTCCAGCTCTTTTGTGCCAGAAGTCAGGGTCATCAATTGGTCTTTCTTTTGAAGCTCCAGACTTAACGAGTCTTGACCAATCAGGCTGTTTAAATTCAGGAATTTTTTTAAGAGCCTCCGCTAATTTTAGATTATATTCATTTGGATTCATCTCGTACACGTTTGTCATTTTTTATTGTGGTTTTCCTTTCGGAAATAGAGCGGCTTAAAGCCATTTAATAAAATTATTGGGAGAATCCGGTTTATAAATTATGCGGTTTTAAAATCACTTAATTTCTCTAAATAACTTTTTCACATCTTCGCCTACATAATCAACCAATCCTCTTGAATCCTGTTTTTCTATAAATTCCTTCAAGGGATAAGGTTCACCAAGGTTTATGTATGCTGTTGGTTTTTTTCTGATTGGTTGTGTTGCAAAGGAAAATAAATCAAGTCCGAAGTATAACAGGAAAAATTTTCCCTTAAAAAATTGAGTGCATTTTGAAAAAGGCTTTTCAATGACGTGGGGCTTATAATTTATTGCAATGTTTATTCCAATGTAATCGTCGGAATTTTTATTTTGTTTTAAAATTTGATAAAAGTATTCTTTAAGATATCTCTCTTTTGGGTCTTTCATCACGTTTAATCCGTTTCCTCTCGTTCCTTCTATAAAGGGCATTAAGCTATATCCTTCAAAAACAACCTCCCCAATATCTTTCTTTAATTTTATTAAAGATTCTTTCTTTTTCCAAAATTTTCCGTTTTCTATTTTTCCCCTGTCAACAAAAATTGCTCCCGTTTCCTCTGAAAATAATTTATTTATGGGCCAGGAGTTAATGTTCTCACCGGCAACAATTGCTGGATGAGGAATTTTATGTCTGTTTAAAATATGAGGAATAAGAATGTAATCAAAGTGGCTTACATGATTTGGCAAGTAAAGAATTTTTTTTTCCGTGATTTTTTCAAGATTTTTTTCTCCTAAAATTTTATAGTCTTCTAAGAACCACCATAAATATTTTATCCCTAATCCATAACTAATCTTATCCACTTTTTTTTGATTTATTTTCATAGAGTTTTAAAAAACAGATCTCATCTTTTTTTCAATTTCAATTAATCTGTCAATCTTAGCTTCTCTTTCTTTTCCGGTTATGCCGCATTTTATAAAATCTGCCCCAAATCCAAATGCTAAATCTGCCAATATATTTTCTTTTGTTTCTCCGCTCCTGTGTGAAAAGATTATTTTTATTCCTTTATTTTTTGCAATTTCAACGACGCGCGCAACTTCAATAAGAGAGCCATTTTGATTTGGCTTGATAATCAGGGCATTAATTGACTTTTCTTCAATTGCCCTTTCAACTCTTTTGCAGTTTGTAGCCGTTAAGTCATCTCCGGCAATCAGGGAATTTGGGCAGATTTTAAGAAGTTTGGCAAAACTTTCAAAGTCTTCCTCGTCAAAAGGGTCTTCAATGTAAAAAATATTGTAATTTTTTATTAAATTTTTAAGGTACATTATTTGCTCCTCTTTGTTCCTGTCAAGGGGGGGATTTTTGTAGTAATATTTTTTCCTTTTGTAAAAAGATGAAGCAGCAACGTCAATTCCGGCAGGAATTTTTAGTTCATTTAGAATATCAAGAACTTCTTTTTCGTTTAGTGCAGTCATCCATGCATTTTCATCGTTTTTTTTGTCATTAAACTTTGAATCCTTCTTTTTAAGAAATTCTCTTATTTTTTCTTTTGCTTCAAGATTTGTTTTTTGGTTTTCTTTTGGGGATTTTGAATGCGGAATAAGTAAAAATTCCTGAAAATCAGGTTTTTTGGCGGTCAATGAATGCATCCCTCCTCCAACTGAATTTCCGGCAAGTCTTGGAAGACTTTTTGCATCGGGGTTTATTAACTGCCATATTTCTTTTTTTTGCTCTTTTGAAACGGCTTTTAGTACGGCTGACTCGAGGGCAAAAAGAGTGTTTGCTCCGATGTGCCCCTTTACAATATCTTCGATTCTTCTTAAGTCAGAAAATTTTTCAATATGCTCATCAGAAAAATAGTCGGATAGTTTTTCAAGTGATTCAATGTCTTTATTTATTGACTTTACGTAGGGTTTTGCCTCGTATTTTCCTTTTGATTTTCCATTTGGCGCGGAAGAACTGAATTTTCCAACATTAGTCCGTATAAAAATCTCGACGGTTAATTCCCCTCTGGAATCTTTAATAAGTTTCCCTTTAACCCCTTTTATAATCATTAAAAAGCAAATGATTTTAAATTAATAAATGTTTAGAATTTTTGATTTTTCTTGTTTGTGAAAATAATACTTTTATCTTGTAACTTAATCTTCTCCTGAATCCCCGCCGCTATCAAATCCTTCGTCCCCCTCGTCTTCCGGCTGGGCAAGTTCCATGATTTCCCCTTCTTCAATAATTTCTTTTTCCAGTTTCTCCTCGCTTTCTTCTTTTTTGGTGTCATCCATTTTTGGAGTTTTTGGTTTTTTAAGCTGTCCTTCTCTTTTTTTAGGCATCGGTTTGTGAATTGATATGGGCAAAACATCTGAATCCAATTCTATTTCAGCGATTTTTAGAGCATCAAAATTTATTTTTTCAAGGTCTTCTTTTTTTATTTTAATAAGAAGAGGCGCGTTCATCGCGATTTGAAGAGCTCTTGCTCCAAGTATTCTTGCCCTCTCATATTTTGTTAATATTTGCTGTGTCATTTTAATTTTAAAATTTATCTAAACTGCAATTTTTAATTAAATCTAAATATTCTTTTAATTGTAAATCTAAATCTCTGAACATAAGATTTTCATATTTTTCTAACAAGTTTTCGCCCATTTTAATACTAATTTTTCCTTCTTTTAAAGGTTTACTTTATCTTTTTTTCAATTTCTTTTAAAATTTTTTTTGAAGTTTCTTCCGAAATGTCAAATATTTTTTTTATTTCATCAATTGTTAGAGCCTCACTTTCGCTTTTTTGCATTGAAGAGATTGCGCCTTCATAAGTTGTGAGAGTTACTCTGCATTCGCTTAAATCCTCTTCTTCTCTTGTAGGGTCAACAACAAAAGAGTTTCCTATCTTGTGGATGCTTATTGAGACAGGAGAGTCTTCTTTTAAGGGGAGACTTTCATTTTCGTATTCTCCGTAAATAACCTTTCCGGTTTCTTCGTCATATTTTGGAATTCTTGCCAGTCTGAGGGCGGCAATAGCTCCCATTGCTGCAGCATCCATAAGGTTCCCGTCATCGTTTATTGAATATATATCCACAAAGACTGTCCATACTTTTTCCCCTTTTTTTATGCAGAGTTTTTCAAAGTCAATAAATCCGGACTCCCTTATTCCCCTGTCAGTCACTCTTCCAAGTTCAATTGATTCAAATTTTGGGGGTCCAAGTTCAAACCGGGGAGAGCTTAAAGGAAGCATATCTGCGCTTACCATTAGGTTTCCTTTGTCTGGGGAATCAGGATAAGGGGCAGCTACATCAAGTTTAATTCCCACAATCACTTCTGTTTTGCCAATTTTTACCCTAACAGAACCCTCTGCCTTTTTTGAAACATTTTTCTCGATTTTTATTTCTCTAAAATCAAAAAGGCCTCTTTTGTCAAACCTTTTTCCCTCCAATAAATATTTTTTTATTCTTTCGCTAGTGGGCTCGGTGGTCGTCATTATTTTATTCATTTTTATTTTTTTTCTCCATTTCCCATGTCAATTGCATCTTTAAGCGCTTTCTTTTGTATTTCGTAAATTTTTTCGCAGGCTTCTTTTGCAAGGTCAACTGCATCCTTAAGCTGCTCGACTCCTATTTTTCCGTCAAGTTGCATGTGGGTAATTTTCCCGTCATGTGTCATTGAAATAGGAATGTCTGTAGGACCTTCTCCTCCCTCATAATCCTCTTCCTCTTTTGTTAGGTCTGTAACAAGGGTTTTATCAAGTTTTCCGACGGCAATACTCGAAACCATTTCTTTCATGGGGATTCCGGCATGGGCAAGTGCAAGAGAAGCGGCATTAATCCCTGCGCATCTTGTTCCGGCATCTGCCTGTATTATGTCAATAAAAATATCAACTACCTGATTTGGGTACATCCCCAAAAGTAAAACCGGTTCAAGAGCCCACTTTGTAATTTCACTTATCTCAGTTGACCTTCTGTTTTTTCCGGGTCTTATTCTTTCACTTACTGAAAAACTAATCATGTTGTAATCACACCTTAACTGGCCCTTTGACGGATTTTGCTGATGCTGCGGATGCATTTTTCTAGGACCGTAAACTGCAGCAATTGCAATTGTGTCCCCTGATTTGTACATTGCGCTCCCGTCAGCATTAGGAACAACTCCGACCTTTGCTTCTATTGGCCTGAGTTCATCAAATTCCCTTCCATCGCTTCGTTTAAACTTTGCCGTCATTTTTTATTCTCCTTGAGCCATTTAGTTAATTCTTCGGTCAGCCCATTCACAAATGATTTTTCTGCGACAAAGTTTATTGCATTTTTTGCGTAAAGTTCAGAATCAATTGTAGGGCCTTTTATTAAAATTAATCCGTTTTGACCTATGTTTATGTCGCATCCTGTTTCATCTTTTATGATTTTTATCATGCTCCCCTCTTTTCCTATAATTCGTGGGACTTTATGGGGGTTAACTTTAAAGATTATTCCTTCATCGATTTTTCCCAGGCCTCGGAGTTTGATAGAAAGGTCAATTCCCCTTTTTCCTATCGACCATATTTTTGCAATAAGTATATCCTCAATTTTGAAAACTTCTTCCATGGCATCTTTATTTACATATCTTGGAACTTCATTAATTGACAAAAAAGCGCTGTCTGCTGAGCCAATATCAACAAACCATCCGTTTGAATTTATATTTTCAACTTTTCCTATTACAACATTTCCGCGTCTTGGAGAATAAACTCCGGATAAAGGGATAACTTTTATTAAATTATTTTGCTCTTCTGCAAGACCGTACCTTATTGAAATGATTTGCCCGTTTCTTTTTTCAGTGTGTTCGCCAGGAAGGTAATCTTCTCCTTCAATAATCACTTCGCCAGGAATAACTACTTTTCTTTCCATATTACTTTTTTTAAAAATAAATTGCTTCTTCAGCAATTTTGTGGTTTAAATTATGGTTTTCCTTAAAGTTTTTTTCCAATTTTGGCATTAATCTTAATCCTTCTGCAAGCGGGATTTCATTCATAAATCCTGAAGAAAATAGGCTTATTGTGTTGATTGAACCTTCACCATTAATATTGCTGAATTGATGACTTTTTAAACTAATTTTGTCTGTTAAAATTTCCATATTTTTTTCTAATGCCGTAAACTCCAATTTTTATTTCTTTCATCTTACTTGTTTGTCAAAACCCTTTAAAAATATTTGCATGGGCTCTTTTATTTGGATAAATCCTCACTAACTGCCGAGCCGTGAGTCAAAGAATTCAGTTTGTCATAGAATTCAAGAATGATTCCGGCGGGAATTTTAACAACAATTTCAAGATCCCCGTTGTTTAGCCAGTTTTCTTTTTCTTTATACTGTGAAACAAAACCGTAAACTTTTCCGGTTTGAAGTGCAGGAACAATAATTTTTATCCTTTTTGTTTCTATTTTTATCGGAATTATATTACTTATTTTATCAAGGATTTCTTTTATTTGCGAATCAATAGGGGTATTTTTTATTATAATATGGGACTCTTTAAGGGCATTTTTTATTCTTTCAGGGGTTAGAGGATTTCCTGACTGGGGGTCAATTGCATTTTTACTTAAAAAGTCAACAACCTGTTTTATCTTCTTTTCTTTTTCTTCGTCCCTATGCTCCTGATCAGTCTGAATTTCACCATGCTTTACAATTTCTTTTGCGATTTTTAGGGGGTCATTTGTGCCAAATGCAATTTCAAGTTCGTTTTTAGACGCAACATTTCCTTTTTTTACATCACTAAAAATCCTGCCAGCAGAAGGGTTAAGATAATCAGATTCCCCCTTCCTGAATTTTAAGGCTTCCTCTAAATCAACCAGAATCTCAAATCTAAGTCCACCCTTTTTTATTCTTGCCGTCGTTTCAGTCATTTTAATTCCAATATCTTCTTTCCTTCAAGCCTTTTTATCTCTTCTTTGCTGTTTTCTAAATATGCAAGCTCAAACCGGTCTATTTTAAATTTGTCGCCTTTGACCTTCTTTATAATTTCAATTGCAAGTTCAATTCCTTTTTTTAGCGTAAGTTCTTTTTTGTATTTTACTCTTAACTGGTCTTTTATCTGAGAATCATCTTCACCAATGGCATTTGAATAATATTCATAATAATTTCCTGTGATATCGCTTGTGTAAAGCCTTCCTTTTTTATTCTGCATTCCCGCAACCATAACTGAAACTCCAAATGGCCTTGCGCCTCCGTATTGAGTGAATTGCTGTTTTAAATTTGCAATCTCTTTTATTATAAGTTCAGGTTCTATAGGCGAATCATATGTTACCCTATGCTGCTGAGCAAGAATCTGTGCTTTTTCAATCAGAACTCTGGCATCAGAAATCAGTCCTGCAACACTTGAAATTATGTGGGCGTCTATTTCATAAACTTTCTGGGCCGAATCTGGAACAACAAGAAGATCTTCATTTCTTTTATCTGCAAGTATAAAAACCCCATCTGAACAGACCATTCCAATGCTTGAACTTCCAAGTCTTACGGTTTTTTCTGCATATTCTACCTGTAAAAGGTGCCCTTCAGGGCTAAACATTGTTGCAGTCCTATCATAGCCCATCTGTTGATGCTGCATATCTATTGGCATTTCCATTTTAGAATTTTCCTACCTATTTTTTAGGTCTGGTCGGTTTAAAAGGTTTTTGGACTTGAATGGCAAAAACCTTTTATTTTTTTCTTATCCTAAAAACGGGTTAATTTTGTAAGTTTAATTCAGCATTGATTTTTTGAATTTTTTTACTTTTTCAGTTATTTTTCCGTTTTTCCTCGGGAAAATAGCCAACCAAAAGCTTTATAAATGAATCTCCTTTATAAACGTTACTTAAACTCTTAAAAATTCTAAAAGATGCCTAACATAAAAGAATGCCCTGAATGTGGTGGAGTAAACCTTATTTTTGATACCCATCTTGGGGAGATAATATGCCGTGATTGTGGACTTGTCATTGAAGAAAAAATGGTTGATACTGGAATTGATTTGTCTGGGAAGTTTGACAAGGGGGAAAAGAAGGGAAGAGGCGGAGCTCCCATTTCAATGCAGAAGTTTGATAAAGGTCTGACAACAAATGTCGGGGAAATTTCTGATATTTATCGCCTTGAGCCAAAGCAGACAAGGAAATTTTTAAGGCTAAAAAAATGGCAGGAAAGGGTTTCCACCTCAATTGAAAGAAATCTTAGGCTTGCAATGGCCGAGTTAAGGGTTATTTCTTCGTACCTTGATTTGCCAAATGTTGTTAAGGATGAAGCGTCCCGTATTTACAATTATGTTCTGCAAAGAGGATTGGTGAGAGGCAGGAGCATGGAATCAGTTATTGCAGCGTGCCTTTATGCCGCATGCAGGTCTTACAACATTCCAAGGACCCTTGATGAAATGGCAACGGCTTCAGATGTTGAAAGAAAAGAAATAGGAAGAACTTACAGGTTTATAATAAGAAAGCTTGGAATAAAAGTGAAGCAAAGTTCACCTAAAGATTATATCTCAAGGTTTTCTTCAGTTTTGAATTTATCTCCTGCAACACAAAATGATGCTCTTGAAATCCTTGACCATGCAAAGGATGTTGAACTTACTTCAGGAAGGGGTCCTGCAGGAATTGCAGCGGCGGCGCTTTACGTTGCAGCCTTGATGAATGATGAAAAGAAAACACAAAGAGAAGTTGCCGACATAGCGGGAATTACCGAGGTTACAATAAGAAACAGGTATAAAGAACTGATAGAAAAGCTTGACCTTGAAGAAAAAATAAAACAAAAAGAAGCAGAGTCAAAAGAAAAAAAGAACAATAATACGAGTGATAATAAAAAATAATTTTCTCCTAATTAATTTTTGATAATTTTCTCATTTTTTAATACTTAAGTATAATATTATTGAGATTATAATAAATAAAACAAATATTCCCAAAAGAAAGTCAGCGTAAAAAGTAAAATTAAAAATATTATTAAAGAG
>JAGVXF010000024.1 GCA_018303925.1 Candidatus Pacearchaeota archaeon
AATTAGATATAAAAAATAAAAATAAGATTGTATTGAACAATAAAGATATAATAACTCAAGATAAATTTTATAATAATACTAATTTCATCTTTAATCCAGAAATAAATGAGTTAGATGATATTTTCAAAAAAGTAGAAGTTGGAGATAACCTTGGAGATAAAATATTTATTAAAAGAGGAGAAGAAATAAGCAAAAAAGGAGAAGTTATGATGTGCTATTTCTGTAATAATTGGTTTCCTGCTTCTAAACAAGATAAAAAAGATTGCCCAAATTGTAACAGAAATTTAATTTTAAGTAAATGTAATAAATATGAATTAGTTTCAAAAGAGAAAGATAATAATCATACCATCCCAATAATAACAGGAGAAGATATAACCCCTTTTAATATAAATATTAATCATTACTTTGACAATACTAAAAAAGGAATATCCTATAAAGATAAAGAAATGTATTTAGGAAGCAGATTATTAATGAACAAGATTGCTTCCACATTCAAAGTAGGATTTATAGATAAAGAAAGTTATTTTACCCAAAATGTTTATGTTATCAAGTTCTTAGATAGAGATAATGAAAAATTAAAAGTTCTTCTTGCTTTATTAAACTCAAGATTATGGAGATTTTATTATGAAAAGAAGTTTAATCTTGGGGCTAAGATAACTACTGCTATAAGTTTAGAAAATATGAGAAATCTTCACTTTCCTAATATTGATAAAAAACTAACTGAGAAAATTGTAAAATTAGTAGATAACTTAATAAAATTAAATGATAATTTAAATAATATTGGAGATAAAATAACAAGCCAAAGTAATGAGATTAAAAATAGGATAAAGACAATAGATGAAGAATTAAATGAAGAAATTTATTCTTTTTATAATATTTCAAAAAAAGATAGGGATATGATAAATAATATTTATTCTTAATTTTTCTTCTTTCTCGGTTCTTTATCCCATCTTGCAGATTTGCATTTAGGACAAATTAGTGGCTTCTCTTTTGGACTTCTTGGTAACCACTCATTATCACAATTATTACACCTATACCCCTTTACTTTAATTTGTATTTCTGGCATAGAAAATATAGGATTTTAACCTTTATAAATCTTACTATATATAGTTATACTTTATAATAGAAATGTTTATATACTTATTATTACTACATATAGTATGACTAAACAAAGTAATATGAATATAATATGTTCAAAGTGTAAGAGTGAGAATATAATCAAATGGACTAAGAGAAAGACAGAGAATAGAGGACTTATTCAAAGGTATAAATGTAATAATTGCAATAAAACATTTACTCTTGATGATGGCTTCTTTAGAATGAGAAATGCACCCCAAAAAGTAACTTGTGCTATGGACTTATTTTACAGAGGAGTGAGCACAAGAAAGGTGCAAGAACACTTTAAGGCATTTTATCCCCATAATGCAGACCACACTTCTATTTTGAGATGGATTAGAAAATACTCTGTTATGATTTCAAAATTTACAGGAAAATTAAAACTAAATGTTGGTGCAGAAGTTCAAATTGATGAAGTTGAATACCATAGAAGAAAATCACATAAAAAGAAATTAGGAATTGATAAAAATTGGTTTATTGATTCTATCTGTCCTCAAACTAAATTTATAGTTGCTTCAAATTATGTTCAATCAAGAAATATGAAAGAGATTAAGTCAATAATAAAGAACATTAAAACTAAAACAGAAAGTCAAGTTAAAATTATAACTTCTGATGGGTGGTTGGCTTATCCAGATGCAATAAAGAAAGTTTATGGATTTTCAAATAAAACCCATAGTGTTAATGTTGTTCATAACATTGTAACTGCCTCAAAAGGAGATGGTTTTAACTATCCTATTGAAAGATTACATAATAATCTAAGAGCAAGAACAAAAATAATGCGTGGTTTTCACGGAAGTGTAGAAAGTGCTAATGCTATTTTAAAGGGATTTGAGATTTATTATAACTTTATAACAAAACACCAGACAATAAACAAATGCCCTTATGAATTAGCTACTGACTTAAAACTTAATTCTGAAAATAAATGGTTGGAATTGATTAATTTAAGCCAAATCTAAAATTGTTTTATTATAGTCAATTATAAGAACATTCGGATGATTTTCATATCTTTCATTAAATCCAGTATCATTTACTAAAATAGCAGTTTTACAGGAAGAATTAACTATATCATCAACAGCAACAAAAATAGATATATCTCCTAATTCTATAACTGGTTTATCTATATTAATTAATTTTAATATATTTTCTTTTGTAATATCCTTTTCTTCTTTAATTTCATTTAATATTGGTATTACAAGTTTTACCATATCACAATAATCCTTCCTTTTATCTCTGTCCTCATCACAAACAAAATGATGACATATTTCTGTTAATATATGGGGTGTAATTAAAAATTTATTCCAATTAGTTAATTTAAGTGCTTCAAATAAATCCGATAAATTTTGATAACTTTCTTCCAATTTTTTGCTAAATTTCCACTTAAGAAATCCATCAATAAAAACTTTCATAACACTGGTATCAATAAAAACCCCATTTTTAATAAATGGAAGAATATTTTTTATATAATCTGTATGAGTATATTTTAAATCTAAAATTGTCATTTTTTTGCTTCAGGTTCTTCACTTGCTTCTTCTACAATTTGATAAGTTTTCTTTTTTTCGGTTGGTTTTCCACTTTCATCAATTTCATTAAAACTTACAATTTTAGTATCAAGAATGACTTCAGCAAGATATTTAGTTGGTTGCTGACTTGACAATGTTTTATAAAAACTGAAAATAACTTCCCATGTATTAGAATTCATGTTATTCGGAACTCCGTTTTTGGGTTCAAGTTTTTCTACACTAAATCTCAACAAACCTAAATTTCCATGTATATGTTCAAACAATTCTTTAACTAAATCAATTGCTTGAATTTGTTTTGGTTTATTTTCTGTCATTTTATATTTAGAACCTTGTTTTCCTATTATATTTATTTTAATAAAACTTAACTTAAATACCTTTTCCCTCGTGAAAATTCACTACTGATTGGATAAACTTTTTATAAAAGATTTACTTTACCAACCTTTAATGCACCAATGTAATTTTATGGAAAGGTTTATAAACTAATTTTTTATAAATTTTATATTGCTTAATCTCCAGAGAGTGTTATGCAAAATTAAATCAATCTTCCGATGACAAAGATATGCATATTCTACAGCCAAAACATGTGAAATTAAATGAAAAAGAGACTGAGGAATTATTAAAAAAATTTAATCTTTCAAAAAGCCAGCTTCCAAAAATTTTGGAGAGCGATTCCGCGCTTCCGGAAGGATGCGTGATTGGAAATGTAGTAAAGGTCGAAAGAAAAGATTCTGATACAGGAGAATTAAATACTTATTTTAGGGTGGTTGTATAATGGTTGGGGATAAAAACCATCTTGTTGTGAAAAAATACCTTGAAGGTCATTCACTTGTTGAATCAAACATCATTTCTTACAATGAATTTATAGAGCACAGGATGCAGGAAATCGTTGATGAAATTTCAAATTCAATGGAGCAGGATGATGAGGAATTTAAAATAAAACTTGGAAAAATTGAAGTTGGAAAACCTGCTGTAATTGAAGCTGACGGAAGCACCTCAACTATAATGCCTTATGAAGCAAGATTAAGAAACCTAACTTATGCCGCCCCTATAAGCCTTGAACTTACTGTAAAAAAAGACGGACAAGTGGACTCTGAAGTAGTCGAAATAGGAAAAATACCCATTATGGTAAAAAGCAAAGTTTGCAATACCTATGGACTTGACAGGGAGAAATTAATAGAAAATTATCATGATCCCCTGGATCCAGGAGGGTATTTTATTATTAAAGGAAATGAAAGAGTTATGGTCATGGCTGAGGACCTGGCTGAAAACCAGCCATTTATTGAAGAAAATGCAAAAGGTCAGGTAGTCCTGAAACTTTTCAGTTTAAAAGGAACTTACAGGATTCCCACGACTATAAAAGAAAGCAAAGAAGGAATTTTTGAGACCTCATTTTCAAGATTTAAGGATGTTCCGACGATAATCCTACTTAAATCTCTTGGGCTAACAAAAGAGGCCAACATCGCAAAATTTATAGGAAAAGAAACTGATAGCGTTATTGTCAACCTTTACGAATACACAAACATTGCAACTGAGGAAGACGCAATGATGTTTATTGCAGAAAAAACAAATCTTCAGGGAACAAAAAAAGAAATTTTAGATAGAGTAAAACAGAGAATTGATTCTTACTTATTCCCTCACATCGGACAGACCAAATCTTCGAGAATAAAAAAAGCAATTACAATATGCAAACTTATAAAACAATTTTTAATTGTAAAAGAAAATCCCGAATTAAGAACTGATAAAGACCATTATGCAAATAAACGGGTCAGGCTTTCCGGAGATTTATTGACTACCCTTTTTAAAGTCAACCTTGGAATTTTAATAAGAGACCTTCAATATTCCCTCCAAAAATCCTCAAAAAGAAAAAAGTTTTTTTCAATTAAAGTTCTTGCAAAATCAACTCTTTTCAGCCACAGAGTAGAGTCCTCAATTGCAACAGGCTCGTGGACTGGGGAAAGAAGCGGAGTGACGCAAAATATGGATAAAACAAATTATCTTGCTACAATCTCACAGCTTCAAAGAGTTTCTTCCATGCTTGAGTCGGGTCAGGAAAATTTCAATGCAAGAACACTTCACCCCACCCACTTTGGAAGATTCTGCCCAATTGAAACTCCTGAAGGAACTGAAATTGGCCTTAGAAAAAATCTGGCGCTATTGAGCAAAGTTTCAACAAGAGTGGATCTGGATGAGGAAAAATTTATAAAATATCTTGAAAAGTCGGGGTTAACAAAAGAATTAACAACTGGATTTGAAGTTTTTTTCAATGGAAATTATGTAGGAAATGTCGAAGACCACAAAGCTTTCTCAAATTTTATCAAAGAAAAAAGAAGAAACAGTGAACTTCCCATTGAATTAAGTATACATGAAAAAGAAGGGCTTCAGGCAATTGCTATTTCCACTGAACCTGGGAGAGTTTTAAGGCCGTTAATCGTTGCTCTTGGCGGAGTTTCAAAACTCAAGGATGAACATTTAATACAGCTTGAACAGGGAACCCTTAAGTGGATAGATCTTGTGAAATCGGGGATAATTGAGTATCTTGATGCTTCCGAAGAAGAGAGTGCTTTAGTCGCATTAAATAATCAGGAACTTACCCCCGAACATACGCATATTGAAGTTGACCCTATTGCATTCCTGGGGGCTGTGACAAGCCTTGTTCCTTACGGAAATCATGATCAGTCATCGAGGCTTAACAGGGGTTCAAAAACTCAAAAGCAGGCTCTTGGCCTTTATGCCGCAAATTACTTATGTCGACTTGACACAGATGTTTCGGTTTTGCAGTACCCTCAAAAACCTTTGGTCAGAAGTTTTGTGTATGACACTTTGAATATTTATCCAGCAGGGCAAAACCTCACAGTTGCAATTATGACTTATGAAGGATACAATATGGAAGATGCACTTGTTTTAAATAAAGGAAGCCTTCAAAGAGGGGTTGGAAGGAGCTTTTATTTCAGGCCTTACTCTGCAGTAGAAATGAATTATGCTGGTGGGCTAAAGGATGAGATTACAATCCCAGAAAAAGACGTATCAGGATATAAGATGGAATCACTTTACAAATTCCTTGAAGATGACGGTATTATTTACCCTGAAGCTGATGTTAATGAAAGTGAGGTCTTGATAGGCAAGACTTCCCCTCCAAAATTTCTTTCCGAAGCAAGGGAAATTTCTGTAAGAACAAAAAAAGAGTCAAGTGTTACATTAAGACAGGAAGAAAAAGGCACTGTTGAATCGGTATTTGTGACAATTGATGATGAAGGGAATAAAATCGTCCAAGTAAAAACAAGAGATTTGAGAATTCCGGAATTGGGGGACAAATTTGCAACATCGCATGGACAAAAAGGGGTAATCGGCGCAATTATCGACGAAGAGGATATTCCTTTTACAAATTCAGGAATAAGACCGGACGTTCTTTTCAATCCTCACGGACTTCCAAGCCGTATGACTGTAGGCTATTTGCTTGAACTTATTGCCGGAAAAACAGCTTCACTTAGAGGAAAAATTATAGATGGCACTTCATTTTCCGGTGAAACAAAGAAAGATCTTGAGGATCAGCTTAAAAACCTTGGTTTTAGATATGACGGAAAAGAAACAATGAGGAGTGGGGTTACGGGAAAAAAGATTGAATCAAAAATCTTCATTGGTAATTTGTATTATTTAAAACTTAAATATATGGTTGCAAACAAGATTCATGGAAGAGCTTCAGGTAAAATTGCACTTTTGACAAGGCAGCCCATAGAAGGGAGATCAAGGGGCGGAGCCCTGCGCCTTGGGGAAATGGAGCAGCAAGCTCTTGTTGCCCACGGAGCATCATTACTTTTAAAAGAAAGATATGATTCTGACAAAGTTGTTCTTCCTATTTGTTCCAAATGCGGTTCAGTGGGAATTGAAGACAAAATAAGAAAAAAAACTTCATGCCCCGAATGCCACTCTGAAGAAATCCAGCCGGTTGAGATTTCATATGCATTCAAGCTTTTGGTTGAGGAGCTTCAGGGCCTTCACTTTAACACTAAATTTGAATTAAAAAACAAATACGAATAAAAATGGAAGAAGTAGAATCAAAATATAAAAAATTTAATAAATGGGCAGAGGATTACCCTTAGGGAAAAATTAAGAATTTATTTATTACTTTTTTTCCAAATAAAAAAGTTGTAAGAATTGCAATATAAAATAAAAAAATGAAAAAAACAATCAGTAAAAAAATAGGGGAAATAAAGTTTTCGCTTCTTAGCCCAGAACAGATTAAAAGATTGTCAGTAGCCAAAATTGTGACCCCCGAACTTTATGATATCGACGGATATCCTGTTGACGGAGGATTGATGGATTTAAGGCTTGGGGCAATTGACCCTGGAGTAAGGTGCAGAACCTGTGGGGGAAAAATAAAAGAATGTCTCGGCCACCCAGGAAGTATTGACCTTGCCAAATCAATTATTCACCTGAAATTTATTCCGGTAATTGAACTTGGCCTTCGATGCTTTTGCCAAGAATGCGGAAAACTTATGCTTGAGGAAGAAGACATTAAAAAATATCCCCCAAGTGAAAGAGCCAAAAAAGCAAAAGATGCAAAAAAATGCCCTCATTGCCAAGCAACCCAAGAAAAAATAAAACTTGACAAACCAACAAGTTTTTACAAAGACAAAACAAGAATTTTTCCGACGGAAATAAGAGAACATCTTGTTAAAATTCCGGATGAAGAACTTAAGAAAATAGGCATTGATTCAAAATCATGCAGAATAGAATGGGCAGTTTTAAATTCTCTAATTGTCCCTCCAGTAACTGTCAGACCATCCATTATCCTCGAAACAGGAGAAAGAAGCGAAGATGACTTAACCCATAAATTGTCTGATATTATAAGGGCAAATCAAAGACTTTGGGAAAACCTCAATGCTGGCGCTCCTGAAGTGATTATTGAAGACCTTTGGGATTTATTACAATATCACATTACAACTTTCTTTGACAATACTGTTGCAAGAGTTCCTCCGGCAAGGCACAGAAGCGGACAGCCTCTTAAAACAATCACAGAAAGAATAAAGGGTAAAGAAGGGAGAATAAGAAAGAATATTGCGGGTAAAAGAGTCAATTATTCCGGAAGAACAGTTATCAGTCCTGACCCGGATATAAAAATAAACGAAGTAGGAATCCCTTTTGAGATTGCAAAAGTTGTCACAGTCGCTGAAATGGTTAACGATTTAAATAAAGAAAAACTTTCCAAATTGATTGAAAGCGGAGAACACTGGCCCGGTGCAAATTATGTTATAAGACCTGACGGAAGAAAGAAGAAGATAACTTCTGACCTTCAAAAAGAGATTATTGAAGAATTAAAGCCTGGTTATATCGTTGAAAGGCACCTTCAGGACGGAGACATTGTTTTGTTTAACAGACATCCTTCCCTTCACAGGGCAAGCCTTATGGCGCATTATGTAAGGGTTCTTCCGGGAAGAACATTCAGGGTTCATCCTGCTACTGCAAACCCGTACAATGCCGACTTTGATGGTGATGAAATGAATATACATTCCCCCCAGACTGAAGAAGCAAAGGCGGAGGCAAAAATCCTTCTTGACGTCAAAGAAAACCTTATTTCTCCAAAAAATAATACAAATCTTATAGGTTGCATTGTTGATGCAATAACCGGAAATTATATTTTGGGAAAAAGGGAACTTTCCAAAGAAGATGCTGACCAGCTTCTGTATAAATCTGGAATTAGGTCGGATATAACAACAAAAATAATTTCCGGAAAAGATATATTTTCACATGTTCTTCCTGAAATAAATTTTTCTAATAATTCAATTTCGATTAAAAAAGGAAAAGTGGTAAGGGGAGAAATTGACAAAAACACATTCGGGGATGAGGGGGGGGAGATTGTCAAAGTAATAGATGAAAAATACGGAAGAGCTGCTGCATTTGAATCAATAAGAATGGCTTTTAATCTTGGAAAAAATTATTTATCCGAAGTTGGAATAACTGCCTCCGTTGAAGATTTTGATCTTGACGAAGAAACAATTAATGAAAGTGAAAAAATAATCAAAGCAACCGAGAAAAAAGCTGAAGAAATTCTTGAAGAATACAAAAATAAAACCCTTGAATTGATTCCTGGAAAAACGCTTGAAGAATCAAGAGAAATTCATCTTCTTAAAATTTTGAACGAGGTCAGAACAAAAGTCGGTTCAGTTGTTAAAAAAATGTTCCCAGATACAAATCCGGTGAGTGATATGATAAATTCAGGGGGAGGGGGAAACATTCTTAATATTACACAGATGGCCTCATGTGTTGGACAACAAGCTTTTGCAGGGGGAAGAATCGGAATAGGTTACACTCAAAGAACCCTTCCTTTTTTTAAAAGAGGGGACTTGTCGCCAAAAGCAAGAGGATTTATAAGAAGCGCATTTATTAAAGGACTTAAACCAGATGAATTTTTCTTCCAGGCAATTACGGGACGTGACTCACTTATGGACACGGCGCTTAGAACTCCAAAATCGGGCTACTTGTATAGGCGTTTGGCAAATGCTCTTCAGGATATGAGGGTTGAATATGACGGGACAATAAGAGACTCGGGAAACAACCTAATCCAGTTTCAGTATGGCATTGACGGATATGATGTTTCAAAGATACACTTAAAGGGAAAAATTTCTCCTGGGGAAGCAATTGGTCTTGTAACCGCACAGTCTTTCGGCGAGGCTTCAACGCAGATGGTTTTGAACACTTTCCATATGGCAGGTGTCGCCGAAATGCAGGTAACAACCGGTCTTCCCAGAATTATTGAAATTTTTGATGCAAGGAAAAAACCTTCTTCACCAAAGATGGAAATTTATCTTGAAAAGGAATACAACAATGAAAAAGAAGCAAAAGTATTTGCAGAGCACATCAAGGAAGTAACATTAAAGGAAGTTTCTTCTGAAATAAACCTTGATTTTGGAAACAAAAGGATTATAATTAACCTTAATAAGGATGAACTCAGAAAAACTCATGCGACTCCGAATAAAGTTGCTGAAAGACTCAACAACCTTGGATTTAAAGTTGAAAATAAAGGGAACCTGATAATTCTTAATGCTTCTGAATATGAATTTAAGGAAGTTTATCAACTAAAAGAAAAATTGAAAAAATCAATTATCTCGGGAATTAAGGGAATTGAACAGATTTTAATTGTTAAAAGAGGGAAAGATTTTGCCATAATTACTCTTGGAACAAATTTAAAAGAAATAATAAAATTAAAAGAAGTTGACAAAAAAAGAGTCATTTCAAATGATTTGTATGAAGTTGCGGGAATAATAGGGATTGAGGCTTCAAGGCAGTTAATCATAAATGAGATTAAAGAAGTCCTTGACTCCCAGGGTCTTGATATTCACATAAAACACCTTGAACTGATTGCCGACGCTATGACAAACACCGGAGAAGTTAAAGGGGTTACAAGAATGGGAATCATTGCGCAAAAAGCGTCAATACTTGCAAGGGCGACATTTGAAACTCCCGTAAAGCAGTTTGTGAACGCAATTGTTAAAGGTTCAAGCGACAAACTTGAAAGTGTAATTGAAAATGTTATTTTAAATCAGCCTGTTCCTGTCGGAACCGGGCTTCCCGGGCTTTTAGTGAATGTTATCGGGTCCTTAGCCGGGGATGACAAGCACAAGAAAACAGCAAGTTCTGAAATCGTTGAAAAAGTTGCAAGATAATTTCTTGTTCTACGACGGCAAATTAAATTAAAAATCAAAAGCAAAAAACAACAATTTTATAAAGAGGTTATGTATAAAGGGTTTATAATATGGTCAATACAATAAATATGCAGGATTTAAGATACCTGAATTTATTCAGAAAAATAACGGGGCTTCAGACAAGATATTGTTTCATGTACAACGAAATTTTAATGTTTTGCGTTCCAAAAATAGATATTTCACAGGCTCTTGGAAGAAATGGCGAAAATCTGAGAAAAATGTCAGACATATTGAAAAGAAGAGTGAGAATTCTTCCTATTCCCCGCGGAGTTGAAGACGCTAAATATTTTATACAATCTATCATTGCTCCCGTTGGGTTCAAGGAAATAGGAATCACCCCTGATGAAATAATTGTAAATGCGGGCTTTGAAAACAAAGCCGCGCTTCTTGGAAGAAATAAAAGACGTTTTTTGGAAATGAAAAGAATTGTCAAAGATTTTTTCAGGGTGGATTACAGGATTATTTGATAAACTTACGGATTAAATTTTTTTGTAAATAGTTAAAAAATGAAAAAGACAATTGATAAAAAGGCATTTCAAATAATTTATACTGAAAAAATTTGTGAATTGAAATCTATTTTAGAGTGTCTTGTTGAAAACTTTGGAAAAGAGTTTCTTTATGACATTGAAGAGCCTTCAAACGAGAAAAAAGCTATTTCAAACTCAAGAGAAAGGATTTATTATGACAACAAAGAAGTAATATATATTCCCAATATACACAACAAAAAATTTTTCTTTCCTTATATTATTAAAAAATCAGAAGAAGCGGATTTGAAGTTTTTGGATAAAAACTTTGGGCATAAAATTTATAATTAAAAATGAGAGGGTAACCTTTAAAAACTAATTTTCTTAACAATACTTGTAATCAAAATGGGATTAAAAAGTGCGTTTAAAAAACTCAAAGACAGAAAGAAATTCAGATGGAAAGACAGGGCTTACAAATCTCACACGCTTAATCTTTACGCAAAGTCTGATCCGCTTGGGGGGGCAAATCAAGCCAAGGGGATTGTTCTTTCCAAATTCCAAAAGGAAGCAAGACAGCCAAATTCAGCGATGAGAAAGTGTTGCAGGGTCCAGCTTACAAAAAATGGAAAAGTTGTCGGAGCATTCATTCCTGGAAATCTTGCCCAAAAATTCATTGATGAACACGACGAAGTTATGATTGAGAGGATAGGCGGAAAGCAGGGCAAAAGTAAAGGGGATATGCCCGGAATCAGATATCAGGTTATAAAAGTAAACGACCAGCCTTTGCACAGATTATGGATGGGCAGGATACAGAAGGGTAGAAGATGATAAATAAATTAAATAGCAACCCTGCGAAGATTATATTTTGCAAAAATCTTCGGAAGGGTAGAAGATAAAATGACAGAAGAACAAAAAGAAAATAAAATTGGAGGGAAAAAAATCAATTTCAAAATTTTTGATATGTGGGATATCTCGGGAATTCAGGTTGAAGACCTCGGACTCAAAGGGGTGATAAACCTTGAGCCAAAACTTATCCTGAAGTCGGAAGGAAGGAATGTTGTAAAGCACGGACAGACAAGGGTAAATATTGTTGAAAGACTTATGAATAAAATCGCCCTCACAGGACATAGAGGAAAAAAACATAAAATTGAAGTCGGGCGTTCAACTGGAAAATACTCAAGAAATATGAGAATTGTTATTGAAGCCTTTCAGGCGATTGAAAAGAGAACAGGAAAAAACCCGGTTGAAATTCTGGTAAGAGCAATTGAAAAAATTTCTCCAAGAGATGAAACAACAATAATTGAATACGGGGGGGCAAGATATCCTCAGGCAGTTGACGTTTCACCTATAAGGAGGGTGAACCTTGCGCTTAAAAACATAGTTCATGGATCGAGTGATAAATCATTTGGAAAAAAGAAAAAACTTTCACAGGCTCTTGCCGACGAGATAGTTTTAGCATACGAAGAAAACGGAGAAAGTTCATCTCTTAAAAAAAAGAAGGAAGCTGAAGCCCAGGCCGATAGTGCGAGATAAAATTATGACCTACTTAGTAAATCTTCTTGTTGAAAGAAAAAATTCTTAATCCCGAGGCATTGGTCGTTGAAAAAGTTGTAAGAAGAATTGGACACAATGTTGGTGAATTCAAAATAGCAAAATACTTTTCTTACAAAAGTTACAGAAATTACGAAGATGAAACAAAAAAAGAAGCAGAAGATTTATCAAAAAAGCTTTTTTCAAATCCTATCATAGAAAAGTATACAATTCTCTCTGTTGAAAACTGTTAATTGGGAAAAATTATTTAAATCTTCGACTTCTTGCACTTTTATGGAATTTGAAAAGGAAAAAAGGGATCTTGACAAATTATATTCTGAACATAAAAACGAAGAGGAAGTTTTCATGAAACATGTCTGGGACGAATATGAAAATAAAAAGAAAAATCTTGAAAAGTTTGTTGAAGCAAAATTTAAAAAATTATCTGGAATTTACGGAAATTGCGAAGTTAAATACGACGAGTACTTTCAAAATTTCAAAATAAAAATAAATAAATACGATGTTTTTGAAAAAATTAACCCTCAAGAAATAGAGAAGTTTAAACTAAAGTATTCTGTAAAGGAAATTAATTTATTTTAAATATTCAAAAATTATTGAAGCCTAAATTCATAACCCTTCTCTCCCCAACTTTTAATGTCCTCTTTTGTTAAAAATTCTTTTAAAACTCTTCCGTTCCAAATCTTTTCTCCTTTTTTTCTGTAGGATTTATAAATTTTAGGATCATTAAAATAATTGTAAGAGGAGAGAACAGGATATTTTATTTCCATATTCATTCTGCAATACTTTGGTTCAGAGATTAACCCCTTTGAAATAAACAAATTCAAAAAATGTTTATACATCATTTTGGAATGTCTCTTGGCAATTGGATTAACTAATTTTGAAAGTTTATCTTTTTTGGAATTTGACATAAACGGCCCTGTGACATCCTCCGTGCCCTAAAGGGCACGGCGTCCTTTCGTCTTCAATGAAATGAATGGTGCAACTCTTGATTTTTTATATAATCAAAAACTGTTTCA
>JAGVXF010000025.1 GCA_018303925.1 Candidatus Pacearchaeota archaeon
TTATTTATTTAGATAAAGTATCCACTAAGTGGATATGTTCAAGTAGCCGACAATCACGGCTACTCTTTTTTTAGTAAATCAAAATAGAAAAATGTTTTTAATTTTTATTCTCACCCATAGCTAAAATGAGTTTTAAGCAAAGTTTATTCTTACAGGGTCTGCAATAAGGATATGCAGGAATGTCCGGGTCAATTATGGGCCAGAAAACTTCCGCCTGAACCAGTTTATTCTCTTTATAACATTTTACACAATAATAATCCGAAGCAAAAGCTTGCTTATCCTCCCCAACAATTTTATCAACCCTCCAAACCCCTAATTTTTTCTCAAGATTTTTTTCAATTGCCATTTATTCTTTAACCGCCAAAAATGCAAGTAAAAAAGATACAATTAAAACAATAATTCCGGCAGCATTTGTGGAAGCCGATCCCGCACTTCCTATGGTATTTCCCGTCATATTTGAAGAAAGTGAATACAAACTAAAAACAAATCCGGTAATTGAGGCAATTCCAAGAGCTTTCTTGAAATGATTTTTTACCATATCAATATTAAAGAAAAGAATTATTTAAGGCTTTTGATTTTATATTAAAAATTTACTTCCTTTTCTTCACTTCTTTTTTAATCCTTGAAATAAACTTGCTTAATTCAACGCCATGTTCAAGCCCGCCGTCGCGGGAACGAACACTCAAAGTCTGCGAACTTTCTTCCTTATCCCCCACGGTGATTATATAATTAAACCTTTCAATGGAAGCTTCGCGGACTTTTTTGTTTATGGTCTCGTTTCTGCAATCAAACTCAACCTTAAATCCCTCTTTAAAAAATTTGTCATAAACTTTCCTTGCATATTCTTTAACTCCTTCATTTATTGTAAGAACCTTAATCTGATTTGGGGAAATCCAAAGCGGAAAATTGCCATTGAGATGTTCAGTTAAAATTCCAATAAACCTTTCAAGACTCCCATAAATTACTCTGTGAATCATTATTGGTTTTTTTTCAGAGCCCTTCTCATCCTTATAAATAAGGTTAAACCTTTCCGGGAGAGCAAAATCAAGTTGTATTGTTGAAGTCTGCCATGCCCTTCCTAAAGAATCTTTTATATGAAAATCAATTTTGGGCCCGTAAAATGCACCCTCTCCTTCATTAATTTTGTATTCGATTTTTTTATCCTTCAGAGATTCTTCAAGAAGTTTCTCTGCCATATCCCAAAGATGATCCTCCCCGATCCTTTTTTCGGGTCTTGTTGAAAGTTCGACATGGTCAAAATCTAATTTAAAGTCGTGGTAAAATTCTTTTATTAATTCTATTAAACTGAAAATTTCATCTTTTGTTTGTTTTTCATCAACGCAAAATAGATGGGCATCATCCTGCGTAAATTGAATCACCCTAAAGAGACCGGACAAAACTCCCGAAAGTTCGACTCTGTGAACAATTCCCATTTCCCCGACTCTTAAAGGCAGGTCTTTGTAGGATTTTGGGCTTGAATTGTAAACAAGCATTCCGCCTGGGCAGTTCATAGGCTTAACTATAAAATCTCTTTTTTCATAAAGAGTTCTGAAATTGTTTTCACCATACTTTGACCAATGCCCTGAAATCTCCCAAAGTTTTCTGTCCATAATCTGGGGGGTTGAAATTTCCTCATAACCTCCTATCCTGTGTTTTTCTCTCCAGTATTCAATAAGTTTATTCTTTATGTGAAGACCCTTGTCATGCCAAAAGACCATTCCCGGAGCAACAGAATTAAAACTCCATAAATTCATCTTTTTCCCGATTATTCGGTGGTCATTTTCTGTAATTTTCGAGGTGTCAAGCTTTGATTTGCTTATTTCATAAAGAAGTTTTTTTATTTCATCTTTTGGCAAATCAGAAATTTCATTTCCTTTTACAATTATCTCCCTTGAAAGTTCACTCAAAGGATGCCCCTTAACTTTAAGTTCAAAAGTTTTGTAATACCCAAAAGGTGCGCGTGAAACTTCATATCCTTCTTTAATGAGCCCTTCTTCTGCTCCCTTAAAAATTTTTACGGCTGTCCCAGAGGAG
The DNA here is from genome assembly GCA_018303925.1 of Candidatus Pacearchaeota archaeon. Taxonomy (GTDB): domain Archaea; phylum Nanobdellota; class Nanobdellia; order Pacearchaeales; family GW2011-AR1; genus GW2011-AR1. The sequence continues at coordinate 2,035 of JAGVXF010000025.1, forward strand.
CCAAGATTGCTTGAAAGGTGAGCATAGGGATAAAGTACAATTCTTTTCGTTCCCACTTTCCCTGAAATTTCCTTTATATTTCTAATATAATCTCCCAAAACCCCAACACTATCCCCTTTTTCAACAGCAGTCAAGACAACAAGCGCCTCCTCAACCCTTTTTTTTGCTATTTCTTTTGGTGGCAGGTCCTCCATTGACTTTAACGCCTTCTTCAACCCTTTCCACTCAATATAATCCACATGCAAAGTCAAAATTTTCATGCCTAAATAAAGAAAAGGCATTTTATAAAATTATAGAAAGAGTCAAAAAACCTAAAAAAAATTATACCGGATTGTATCACAAAAATAAAAAAATAAATTTATACAAAAAGAAGAACTTAGATGCACAAGACTTATAAAACATTTAAATTGAAAAAAGATAACTAAATAAAAAAATGAAAAAAATAATTACAAATTTACTCCTCATAGGCATACTTTACTTCCCCCTAAATCCTTTTTTCAGTAACGCATATGAAAGCAAAACAAAAAATAAGACAGAGAAGATTGAAAATTCGCTCAAAGATAAAATTCCAATTGAAGACAGTTTAAAGATAAAATACCTTTCATTAAGAGAAGTTCAAAGTCATATCTCTAAATTGTATATCCCAATTAAGGATATCCCAAAAAATTACATCGAAAAAATGACAATAATAGAATCGGGTTTGAATATTTTTGCAATTAACAAAAGAAGCAAAGCAAAAGGATTGATGCAAATTTTAGAGCCGACATGGGAGGATACAAATTCTGATGTCCCTTATGAAAAAGGAGTCTTTAATCCCCGTGAGAATCTAAAAACAGGGATAAGATACTTAAGAAACCTTTCGTTCATGATTTCAAAGGAACACCCAAACTGGAACAACATCACAGCAAAGGAGAAAAGTTCTCAAATTTTGGCAGCATACAATTGGGGGATTGGAAACCTTGAAAAAAACTCATGGAACTTAGCAAAGTCCCCAAAAGAAACAAAAAACTATATAAAATTTGTAACCGGGCATAAATTAAATTAATTAACCAAAAACAACCTTTGCACCAGTTACAGTCGCATTCTTCCCATCAACAATTAAAGGGTCTGCAATTATTTCGCTTATTTTTTTGTTTTTATTTATAAAAGCAAAAAATTCAAGAATAAAATCTTCAAGAGACTTTTTCTCTTTTTTTGAAAGTTTTTCATGTTTATTTGCTTCTTTAATTATTTCTTTTACTTTTTTCTTTACAGCCGGAAAAATTCTAAGAACAACCTCTTTTTCCCCTTTTGGATTTAAAACAAAAAATCCAAATGAAACTGTAAACTTTGATTTTGAATCTCTTTTAAGCCCTACAAAAAATTCTTTGCCTTTAATCTTCCTTTGAACAAGAACCCCCCTTGAACCTTTTATTTTTTTTAAATTCTTGAATTCCAGGAGGGCTTCTGTGTAAGTCTTAACGTCTGACTTTACCCCTTCAACTTTGCTTTTTGAAAAAAGATTTCTTCCGTATGCTTTTAATACAAATGGAAACCCTATTTTCTTAATGGACTTTCTAAGGCCATACCTTGAAAAACAAAAAGACCTTTGAACAACATTAAAACCCCCCTTCTCAAGAAGTTCTTCCGCCTCTTTTTCAGCTAAAACCCTCATAAATTTTAGACGAAAACAATTTATATATATCTTTCGAAATATATTTTGGAGTAGATATTTTAGATTTTTTGAAAAATTAATAATAATCTAATATTAAACAAACCTTACCTCCAGAAAAATAATTATTTAAAAAGTCTCACTCCACATCTAATCACCTATAAAAATTAATTAATAGGAATTTCTTTTCCCTGCCTCTCTTCACATGTGTAAGATTTTTTTTCACCTGAGGAAGTTTTTCCGATTAAAACAGGAATTATTAATATGCTGTCTGCGCCGGCTGTTTCACTCAAAAGCCCCGAATATAGCCCCCCAGGATTCGCTCCTGTTTCAGGCCAAGAACCGTCAGACTCCCCGACAACAACTGTCGAATAAGACCCCGCACCCGAGATTTTCGCTTTTATTTTATATATTGGAACATTTCCAGTGTTAGAAAAATATAAAAATCCTGTGGAGGAAGAGTACTCTGCTTCAAATTCTACCTCATCACACACAAGCTGAACATTTCTTCCGTCAAATTTCACCAAAGATTCTCCAACAATTCCGCGTATCCATAAAAAAACAATTAATCCTAAAACAACAACTATTGCAATCAAAAGAACAGTCGCAATTACAGGAGAAAGCCCTCTTTTCTTTATCATTTACTTTTAAAGGAATTTGATATTTTTAAAGTTAGTCATCAAGCAAGAACCTCATTCCCATGACAGAAAATCTTTAATTTTCTTGGGGAGTATGAAGATGAATCTGAAAAAAGAATTATTTGTGAAGAATATATCTGGGTATTAACATCGCTGTTTAGTGTGCATGGACTCTCAAGACTGCATATATAAAGTGAGCAGTTTTGGCCGACTGGAGTTTTTTCTTCAAGATAATCTTTCAAACCCTGCGGAAACCCGAAATCATCAGATGAAGAGTCCAGTTCAGCCAGGAAAACCAGATTCCTCAAAGTTAAATCATTCTCTATTCCATTCAGGACCGCGAGATTATTTTTTTGCACTGCAGAGTTATCTATCTGGGAAGAGTTATAGTTGCCGATTATAACAAACAAAAAACCCAAAAGTAAAACAATTGCCATAAATGCTTCAATTATTTTTATCCAGCCTCTTTTATTCATCTTTTAAACGAAGATTCATAAACTTTTAAACTATTTGATTTATTAAAAATTGGGAAGAATCAAATCAAAAAAAACAGTTAGTTAATATTTTATCCTCTATAAAAATTTATTTAAGAATTCCAATTGTTTACTCTCTAAGTTATTGAAGTATAATGAAAAGTACTAATATCTTTTATTGGGCTATAAAATTGCCTCATCTTAAAAATTTAGCAACAAATCACCACATCTTGACCCTCAAAACTCCAATTTCTGTTTCTGCGTCTGCGGAAAGATAATTTATTCTCATATCATCTGAATAAACATTTGTATTGGGGGGATTTATCTCATTTCCAACAAGAGTTCCGTTTTGGTATTCAAAAGACAAACTAAAATCCATCAACTGTGGAACTTCAAGATTCCTTTTAGCAAGGTCATAATTTAACAAAAAAGAGGTGATTAAATTTAAAATATTTCCAATTGGAATAATTCTTTCTTTTTTTGCACTGTCAAGGAAGATAAAATTGCAACTTGAATTTGCAAGGAAATTCTCATTTTTTATCAGGTTTGAATAATAAACTTTTATGAACCCCAATCCCCCTTCAACAAAAACATTTACCCCGGAAACATTTGAAGCAATCACTCCTATATCACTTACAGCAATTGCTTCTCCCCCGCTCTCAACTTCTGGAATTTGCATTGAAACACATCCTCCTGAATTGTTAAGGTCATGCCCTCTTAAAACCCAAACATCAGAATAAATCTGATTTTGTATATTGTCTTCTATCTTTAAAATAAAATTTTTATTTGTCTCTGCCCTTGAAATTGAAGAAATTACAATAAAATAAATAAAAAGAAGTGAAACTACAAAAATTATAAAAGAAAGTATCATGCTCACATGGGTTCCTTTTTTATTCATAGTTTCCATTTTACGCCCCAAAAAATAAATTAGCAAGAGTTGAAATTATAAAAGACAAGAACATTAAAGAGAAAGAATGCTTGATTCCCGCTTTAAAACTCCCTTCTGAAAGTTTTCCTATTGTTATCCCCGTAAAAAATCCCTGAACCAAAATAAGATATAAAAAGGCACTTGCAATTTCATTCTGGCTTGTAGCGGGGTCCACCGGAGAAAGACCTGTCCCTATTTCAAGGGTTCCTCCGATACTTCCTATTCCCGAAACCATAGGAATAATCTGAAACTGCAAAACCAAAATTATAATTATAAAAACAAGAAAAATAATGTAACCCTGGCTTACCAAAGAAGAAATCACAGACTTCCTTTCCTTTTTTAATCTGTCAGTCATGCTTACAGCATCAGCAACAGCTTCAAGAATTTCACCTATTTCCCCTCCTGCCTTCTCTGCCTGACCTATTAAAGTAAGAGATCTTGAAATAGAGCGGTTGTCGGCATCCTTTGAAAAAATCTGAAGCGCTGTATTAAGAGGAATTCCAAGAGAAATTTGATTTCCCAGTTTTTTTATGTGCTGGCTTAAGACTCCATAATTTTTGTCCGCCATAATTATTATACTTTTACTTATCGGGGTGCCTGCCTTAACGCTTTCAACAAGATTTCTTGCAAATTCAAGAAACATTGATTCTTTTTCCTGAGCAATTTTATTTTCCCTCATTAATCTTATCAATATCGGAAGCGCCCCAAATACAATTCCCAATCCTGCAATTAAAGGAAAAATCCTTTCGGGAAGTAAAAACCTTCCGGCTGAAAGTATTCCCAATGCAATCACAAGCCCAATCAAATCTCTGTCTTTAAATTTCACTGTTTATTCCTCCTCATCTGCAAAAATGCAAGAAATATTACATTGACTACCGCAACAACAAGGCTTATTAAAAGCGAAATTGCTAAAAAGCTCATTGAAACCCCAAGACCGCTTATTTTCATGATTATCAAAAGAAGCATTAATATCATTGGAGCCGCAATCAAAATGCTTATGTAAATATCCATAAAAGTTTCGGCAGTACGTGAAGCTCTCTCCTGCGAAATCCTATAATTAAATAAAAGTGTTTCTGCACGCTCATCAAAAAATTCGGATAAATCTCCTCCTGAAGTAATTGTCGTTGCAAGACCATTCAAAAGTTCTGATAACTCCTTGCTGGGGCTGTTTTTTGAGGTGTTCTTCAGCGCACTTACAAGGTCATACCCATACAAATTTATTTCATTTACCATTTTTGTAAACTCTTTTTTAAGTGCCGGATATTCATTTGTTGAAATCAAAATCTTAAAAATCCTATCAGGGCTCATCATCGACCCTGCAATTGCTGACATACTTATCGTTGCGAAGGGAAGTTCCGAATTTATTGCATTTGAAGCACTTTCTTTCTCGAGAGAGGGATAAATATACATAAAAGCAAAAGTTGTAATAGGAACAACAATGAGAATCCAGAACGTCTTTAAAAAACGGGCATCAATTGGCTCCATTACTCTGGAAATTATGGGCAGTGTTGAGGTAAAATTGAAAAAAAGAAAAAACAGAAACAAAAATCCGGCAACAAAAACAGAAAGAAATGTTGTCATTAATATTATTGAAACATATCCAACAGGAGTGTAATTAAGATTTGCTTTTATTAATTCCTGCTCCATTTTTGAAAAAGAGTCTTGGGAGAGAAGTTTGAGAGATACTTTTGAAAAAAACCTCGAGGAAATTTTTGTATAATAGGAGGAATCTTTCTTTTTCTTTTCATGCTTCTCCTTGTCGCTTTCTTTTCTTTTTTTTCTTATTCTTTTGACAGTCTCATTCTCAAGGTCATTCGGAAGTATTTCTTTAAGGGTAAAAAGTTTTCCTCCTTTAGTCATTACTTTCCTTTCAGCATCCAGGCTTTCAGAGACTTCCCCAAGTTTTCTTTCAATTTCATCCGGATCAAGAGGTTTTGAAAAGTCTATCCTCCCGATAAGGACCTTAAATTCAGACACCAGTCCCATAAATTTTTTTTCAAGACTCCTCATCTGCGAATCAAAGATTCTTTTTTGCGAATCATTTTCTGACCTTTCTCTGAATTTTGAAGTTTTTTCAATTTCAAAAAAAGAAATTTTCAGTTTTTCAAGAGCTTCTTTTGAATCTTTGTATTCATTAATCATTTTTCATTTTTCATTTTTTCACTTTTAACTTCTTCCTTTTTATTTATTATTTCCTCAATTTCTTTTGACAAATCAAGGAGGCTCCTTTTGATATCACTAAAATTTTCTTCATTTCCTGTTTTCATAGCCCCTTTTAATTTTTCCATATTTTCTTCTATTAATTTAATTACATCTTTCACAGAATTTATTTCATCGATTTCCATTTTAAATTTTATTCAACCTGAAACTTTGCCAAAACTTCTTCAGGTTTTTTATAATACTCATTGATGATATCCTGAACTTCTCTAAAACCAAAAATTTTTCTTTGATAAAGCCTATAGAGAATTTCTGCTCTTCTTCTAAACTCAACTAAAAGCTCTTCTGGGGTTATTCCATATCTGTGATAAATCTTCTGAAACAAACGGCTTTCTTTTTTAAAATAAAATTTGTCTTCAGATGAGTCCCAGACAAAAGGTGTGTTTGTCAAAGCCATATCATTTTCATTTATGTTTACTATTTCAACAATTTCCCTTAATTTTCTTGTTTCCTGATTTTTTACAATTGCATGGGTCATCACACACATACTGTCAAGAACGTTAAGTAGCGTCGGTGAAAGCTCAATCGGGGGAGTTTCAAGCCTCTTTATCACTGTTTCAATTGAATCCGCGTGAATAGTTGCAATAGAGGAATGCCCCGAAGCCATACCCTGAAATAATACAGAAGCTTCCTTTCCCCTCACTTCACCCACAATCACGTAATCAGGGTTTTGCCTGAATGAAGCCCTTAAAAGTTCATACATATCTATTTCCCCGAGACCTTTAATTCCCGTCGCTGAACGCGCAACACTCGGAAGCCAGTTATCACGTGGCAAGTTTAATTCCCTTGTATCTTCAATACTAACAACTCTTGATTCTGGAGGAATAAAAAAAGCTATAGCATTTAAAAGAGTCGTCTTTCCTGATGCGGTTCCTCCCACAATTAAAAGATTCATTTTATACTGGACTAAAATCCAAAGATAAGCAAGCATTTCTGGGCTTAAAGTATTAAATGAAATAAGCTGGGGGGGCGTCCATGGAGTCTTCGTAAATTTACGGATTGTGAAAGTCGGCCCTTTGCTTGTAACATCTTTTGTGTAAGTTGCATTTACTCTTGAGCCATCAGGAAGGCTTCCATCAAGAATAGGTTGTGCATAAGAAATATATTTTCCGCATCTTTGTGCAAGTTTTTCAACAAAATTTTCAAGAGGTTCATTCTTTTCAAAAGTAAGATTTGTTTTTAGATTCCTGAAAATTCTGTGAACAATATACACAGAGCTGTTAGTCCCATTACACTCAATATCTTCTACAAAATAATCTCTAAGAAGAGGCTCAATGTCATTAAAGCCGATAAAATCTCTTGCAAGGTAATAATAAATTTTCTTGTAACTTTCATATGTAATCTCTATTCCCAGCTCTATTGCAAGGAGTTTAAATCTTTTGTCAATATATTCAAAAAGTGTTTCATCTTTCCCTTCTATAACTTCCTTAAAATCAATCATACTCCTCATTGCTTCGACAATTTTTTCTCTTGCAGCCCCTTCTTCTTTAGTAAGAATGGGCTCTTCAATTTCATAAACAACTTCATATTCTTTGGGATTCCAGTAAATGTGAACATAAGCAAAAGGTGAAACGAGGCAGTACCTGATGTCAATTTTAGTTTTGTCCTTTATTTTTTTTATGGGGGGAATTCTGGGAGTAAAGTCTATTGCAACCAAAGGATAATCAAGTATTCCGATTTTTTTTGCCATTATTGAAGTGAAAAGTCAATTACAGGAACTGTGCCTCCTTTATTGGTTATAAATAATTGATAAGGAGATGATGAACCAACAAGAACCTTTTGGTTATTTGCCCCTCCGTAAGTTATATCATAAATAGGGTACTTTCTTTCAACAAAAACTTTATAATCAGAACCAAGTTTTGTTGTTCTTATATCAAAAGAACCCTCACTGTAATTTTGCCCTGGCTCGCTGTACATATAATTTCCGATGAATGAAAAAGAAATTGAATTGCCCACTGAATTAATATTAAACTCCCCTTCTCTTATCGTGACTCCGAGTAATCTCTTATTTCCAACTCCATCCTGATAAACTTCATTTACAACAGAATCAACTTGTCTTAAAACATTAATTGACTGTTCTATTAATGCTTTGTCCTGAAGTTCATCTATTTTTGGTTTTACAAAAGCTAAAACGAGTCCTATAAGAACAAAGGCTATTAAAGTATAAGTTACAGTTTCCACCCACACTTGCCCCTTTTTTCTCATCTAATAAATATATCCCTCTTTAGTTATAATATTTTGGCAAATTTAATTTAAATAGTTAATGTTTTGCCCTCATTAGATTATTTTTCCTCATCTTATCGTTTGTTAATATAATTTTTAGAAATTAATTTTAACCTCATTGGGAAATTTCAAAATAAAAGAATATTTTCAAAAAACTCCTTAAAATTTGAAACTAATTTGAAAAATAAATTAAATACTCCCAGGACAAACCTGAGGATTCACAGATGCAAAGTCCGGAACACTTCCTCCTCCGAGCTCAAAAATAGTCTTAGTAACATCAACTCCTGTACTGGAAAGAGATTCGCATTCATCCTTACTCAAACCATAATCATACATGCAAGTGGCTATTCTTATTCTTTCATTCATAGGCCAAGGCCATAATGGTTTATTTGTCAAGACTCCATTCTCATAACGACACTGAATTTGGGCTCCGACTGATTGACCATTGACAGTGGGACGTTGGGAAGTGCCATATTGCAAGAGATTGCCAAAGCGACCGATTAAATCTGGAGATAAGGTGCTGTAGTGAGCAGGAACATTATTCCAATTCTTAATATTATTATATGCCATAACATAATCAGGAGCCAATCCTTCATCAGGCGCTCCTGACCAACTTAATGGCATTTGTATGGCATAACCATATGTATCATGCTCCGGATCATCGCTTCCCTGCCAATTGGCATCTGTAGCGATTATATGACTTACTGTGCTACCATCAATGAATCGGAAACTTGACCCTGGCCCGCCGACAAGAGTAATAAATTTTACATCCGAATTACTATTCTCAGTTACTCCCGTGATGCTCGGATTTCGCTGATAATTGAAACCAACATTCTGCCACATTACACCCCATGTAGACTCTGAACCGCCTACATAAGATAAGACATCCCTGACTTTATTATTTTCCCCATCTATGTTTACCATGTTTCCAAGCGGAGACCCCGTTATACTTTCTTCCTCAATCCTATAAAATATACTACCGAGAAGCTGATTATTCCTATCCCAAGGACGATCAGAATCAATAACATCAGCATAACCTGCTCCTAAACCACTTTGATCCGCAAGATATCCATCAACTGTAGCGATGGCATTTTCAGTAATATCATAATTAGTATTGTAGTCTGTAGTAATCGCTGTCGGACCTCCCCACGTACTATATTGCAGACGCGCAAATACTCTTCGGAAAGTGTCATTAGTATCAAGAGTCAAAGAATGATTCTCATCAGCAGCACTACCACCATATCTACCAAAAATCTTACGCGCAACACCAAACCCTGCGCAATCCTCAAACAATACATTTTTTGAAAATGCCACTCCGAATATATTAGTGTTGCCCTCAGCAGCATCCCAACCGACAACCCGGCGAACAATAATATTATCTGAAGAACTAAATATATCCACCACAGCACCAGAACAGCATGCGTTAAAACCCTCAAGAACGAACCAACTATTATAATAGTCAAGAGATACAGGTACATGTGCCCCCTGCCCATCAATAAACACTTCCCCATCATGCAACGCAGAAATAGTAATAGGATTCCCTTGAGTCCCAGACAGTTCCTCAGGAGGCTGAATCATAGAATCAAGACCAGTATATGTTCCATCCATTAAACACAATTTCTTCCCGGCAATATTTTCAACACCCCAGAAATCAGCAATCTGGAAAGGACTTGATTGAGAAAGACCATTACCTCCACCAGCAGGGGAAGCATAATAATTACAATTCGTCGCGGTTATTGGCCCGCAATCTGTCGCACAATTTGCCTGGCTTTCAACACCCAAACATTGTCCATCTCCACAAAGATAATTTCCAGGCAAAGTTCCACAGTCACTCGCACAGCTCGTCGCTGTTTCGCTCGGAGGCTCACAAACTCCGTTTCCGCAAACGGGCTGCAGAACTCCATATAAACTCTGCACTTCGG
>JAGVXF010000005.1 GCA_018303925.1 Candidatus Pacearchaeota archaeon
CGGCTACTCTTTTTTTAGTAAATCAAAATAGAAAAATGTTTTTCAAGAAGCGCCATTCATCCATCAGCTAAAGCAGATGGATTTCTGGCTAACCTTTAAATCCCGAACCTCTGAACCGCCCCTATCCCACTAAGGTTCAAAAACTGCCTTCCCTCATTGGTTTCACTTGAAACAATTTCTATTGTTGTTCCCATTTGTTCGGCTATTGCCTTAAGTTCATTTGATTTTTCCATATTATATTCCTTTGAAATTATCAAAGTGTCAACTGCACCGTACTGAAGGGCTTTTTTAACATCTTCATATTTATAAGGAGTCATTTTTGGGTCCTTTCCAAGGCTGTTAAAAAATCTTTCCAAAACTTTTTTTTCATAGATTATTTCCTGCTTTGCAAGAACATCCTGGCTCAGGATTACCAATTCCTGCAACCCTGATTCTGAAGTGTCCCCCTGGTCTTTTATCCCAATTATTTTTTCCATTAATTTTTTAGGCATAAATTCCCCCTCAACGAATTCATTTTTTGTTGGAATAGGCCCCCCTATCAATATCCCTTTTAATTTTGTTTCTTCATAAAAAATGTTTTTCATCTCCTCAGCAATTCTTTTGTAAAATTCTTTTGTCAACCCTTCTGTAATTCTATGAAAGCGTTGTGAACTCTGTCCTCCCGCCCTTACTTTACTTGGAACTCCTGAAGTCATTTTCTGAAGAGTTTCGATTCTTTTCCCGACCAACTGACCTATAGTTGCTTCTTTTCTGTCCATAACCAAAAGAGCATAAATTTCATCAACTGCAGTTATTAATTCTAAAGGCTCAAGTACAAACTCCTTATCACACCTGTAAAGCCTGACTCCTATTTCCTCGGGAGGTTCAATTTCCCAACTTTGAATATCAGACTGCCCCTCAACCTCGCTAACATTTCCTGCAAAAAGCGCCATTCCTCTTTTAGGAGTCACTTTATATTCTTTTAAAATTCTTACGATTTTATCAAGTGAATCTGAAACATTCTTTCTTGTCGATGTTGATTTTATGTTTTTTGCCGTTGACTTTTCAGCCTCAAGCTGGCGCTGAACTGCATTCACATCATAGCCCGCAGGAATGTAAACCGAAATTAATTCAGTCGCCCTTCCTTTATGAACCTTCATTAATTTTATGAATCCATCAAGCTCTGATTTGGTTAATTGTTGCAATGTCATGTTAGAATAAAAATGAGGGATATTTTAAAGGTTGGGGTCAAATTTAACTTTTAGTTTCTACTCTTCTTAAATTTAACCTGAAGAGCCTTTCCATCTTCAACGATAGATGCCCCAGAAGCAGAAATAAAATCCTCTTGATACAAATTTATAATATTATAGTGTGGGGTAACAAATCTCTCGACAGGATAATTCAAAGGAAGTTTATTTTTACCTTTTTCCTGTCTAATAAAAGATAAATTTTCCACTAAAACATCCCAATCTGAAAAATCTTTAGCCTTATCAAATTTTGGCCACTTGCTTATATGAATAGATTTATCTTTTTCATGTTTTTTGTAATTTTCTTGGTAAATTTCTTCTGTAATAAAAGGCATTATTGGTGCAATTAGTTTTAGAATTGCAAGAAGAGAATTATATAAAGTATACTCTGCTGATAATTTTTCATCTCTGTCACCCTGATAAACTCTTTTTTTTACAATTTCAAGATAATTGCCACAAAAGTCCCCCCAAAAAAAATGCTCAACTTCATCCTTTGCTTTAGAATAATCATAACTTTCAAAACTTTCTGTGACCTTTTTAACTAATGAATTTAGTTTTCTTAAAAATAATTTATCCAACGGCTCAAGTTTTTTTGGTTTCTTTTTTCCATCATAGTTTTTTAGATTCATAAAAATAAACCTTGAAGCATTAATAATTTTGTTTACAAACTTTTTCCCGGTCACCAGATCTTTTTCTTGGTAATCCAAGTCATAACCTAATCTTGAACCTGCCGCCCAAAAGCGCAAAGCATCCGCCCCGTATTTTTCCATGACTTCCTCGGGATCAACAACATTTCCTTTTGATTTGCTCATTTTTTCACCTCCAAGGGTGACAAAACCAGAAAGTAAAACCTCTTTCCAGGGAATTTTCCCTTCATGAAGATATGCTTTTACAATTGTGTAAAAAGTCCATGTTCTTATAATCTCATGCGCCTGGGGCCTCAAACTAAACGGTAGTTTTATTTTATCACCGAATAAACTGTCTGCAATCCTGGGGGTTAATGATGACGTTGCCCAAGTGTCAAGAACCATCTTTTCAGGAACTGCGTTTTTACCGCATTTCGGACACTTTTTTTTAATCTCAATGGGATCAACCGGCAAATCTTTTTCACCAGGCAAGATAACTTCACGGCATTCGGGGCATTCCCAGACAGGAATCGGAACCCCAAAATGCCTGTTGCGTGAAATTGACCAGTCCCATACAAGCCCGTTAACCCAGTTATCATACCTTTTTTTCATAAATTTGGGATGCCATTTTATCTTATTTCCCTGGGCTATAAAATCTTTTTTCTTGTCCAAAATTTTTATGAACCATTGAGGAGTCTCTATGAACTCAATTTCAGTTCCGCATTTATCATGAACATTTACAGCATGGGAAATTTCTTTTTCCTCTGTTATAAGATTTTTATTTTCAAGATTTTCAAGAATTTTTTTTCTTGCTTCTTTAATTTCCAAGCCTTCATACCCCGGGATATTCACTCTCCCGTCCTTTTCTATTACAATTTTTGGTTTTAATTTATACTTTCCAACTGCTTCAACATCATACTTGTCCCCGTAACAGCAGACCATAAGTGCCCCTGTTCCTTTATCAGCCTGTGCAGAGTCATCTGCAATTATAGGAACTTCAAAATCAAAAAGCGGAACTTTTGCTTTTTTTCCGACAACCCCAAAATATCTTTTGTCCCTTGGGTTTACAAAAACAGCAACGCATGCGTAAAGAAGTTCTGGACGTGTTGTTGCAATCAAAAAATCTTTTCCTTGGACTTCAAATTTTAAAGTTGAAAACTTGGCTGGAAATTCTTTATCTTCAAGCTCTGCCTGGGCAATTGAAGTCTGGCACTCAGGACACCAGATAGTCGGGAAACTTTTTTTGTAAATACGGTCTTTTCTATACAACTCAATAAAAGATTTCTGGGAAATTTTTTGGCTCTCTTTATCAATTGTTGAATAAATTTTTGAAAAGTCACATGAAACCCCTATCCTCTTCCAGTCGCTTATGAAATCCGGGGAAATTTCTTTCAATGTTTTAAGGCAAAGTTTGATAAATTTAGCACGAGACATGTTAATGCTTTTTACTTTTTTTAATTTCTCAACGAGCCTTTCAGTAGGAAGGCCATTGTCATCGGTTCCGAAAGGATAAAAAACATTTCCTTTGGACATCCTCATAAATCTCGCAATAAAATCTTCCTGAGAATAACTGAATGCGTGTCCTATATGCATTTTTCCAGAAACTGTCGGGGGGGGAGTATCAATTGAAAAAATTTCTTTTGAACCCAGATTTTTTGACGAAAATATTTTCGCTTTTTCCCAATATTTTTGCCACTTTTCCTCCATTTCCCCATGCTTTGAATCGACCATAAAATAAAGAAAGGAATGGAATTTAAAAAATGTGCTGTTAGAACTTCACAAAAACATTTTTATACTTAAATCTGTTAAATTTACCAATGGCAGAGAACACAGGATTTAGTCTTCCATCCGGATTTGGAGGATTGGTAAATTATAAGGAAGAGTATGCAAGTAAATTTATGCTAAAACCGACCCATGTTATAGCTTTTATAATTCTGATAGTTGTATTTAGGGTGGGGCTTGGCTTTTTCTTAGGTTGAAATGTTTGGCGGAATTAACCCCAGAGAAATGCAGGGAATGATGAAAAAAATGGGAATTTCCCAGGATGAAATAGACGCCCAAAAAGTCACAATTGAAAAAAAAGACGGAACTCTTATTATAATAAAAAACCCGTCTGTTATGGAAATAAAAATGCAAGGAAACAGAAGCTTTCAGATTTCAGGAGAAATAGAGGAAAAATCAAAGGAGGTTGAAATTTCTCCCGAGGATATTAAAATAGTCATGGAGAAAACCGGCTGTTCAAAAAAAGAAGTAAAGGAAGCTCTTCTTAAAACAAAGGATCTTGCCGAAGCCATCCTTGAACTTTCAGACTAAAGATAATTATAAAAAGGTTTTAAACTTTAGAGTATGAAATTTCTGCCGAATATGGAAGAGAAAAAAAAAGAAATGTTTTGGGTCCGCAATTTTGGGGCAAAAACAATGGGGGAATGATGGAAGAAATAATCCAGGAAAAAATAAGTGCGGACCATTTGTTATATGTCAGTCTCAAATATACAAAAACTTGTGATGTGATTATGAACCTCCTTTTGCGCTGGAGAAAAATGATAGACACCTGCATCATCCACATTCTAAAAGATGCCAAAATAAAGAAAAAAATCGGGGAAGTTTCAGACAATGCCATGGGGAGGATAACTGAAATAAAACAGCTCTTGAAAAAAGACAAAAATGCCCTTGAAGTGATTGATTTTTTTATGATGCTAAGAAAAATCGAGACCCTTAAAATCGAAAGAATAGGCGAATTCAGGAAAAATGTTACCCTTAAAGTTATCTTTCGCGGAAAGGAAATAAATATTAACCTTGAAAAACTGAAAGAATATGCAGAAATGCTTGAAGAATTCATAGATATGACAAAAAAAAGGCTTGGTCCAAATACAAAATGAAAAGAATGATTGTAATTGCCTCTGGAAAAGGTGGAGTAGGAAAAACAACGACTGCAATAAACCTTGGGGCAGCAATGAAATATTTTGACAAAGATGTTTTGATAATTGATGCAAATATGTCAACCCCAAATGTGGGAATACACTTAAATTCGCCTGAAGTTCCTATAAACCTAAATCATGTTCTTCAGGGAAAAGCACATCCTTATGAAGCGGTTTATGCACATGAATCCGGAATAAAAATAATCCCTTCATCACTCTCAATTAAAGAGTTAAAAAGGCTTAAAATGGAAAGACTAAAAGATTTTAAAAAAGATTTTAAAAACCTTGCCGATTACATTATTTTGGACTGTTCTGCAGGACTTGGAAAAGAAGCACTAAGCGTGATTGAAATTGCTGACGAGATAATTATTGTTTCAAATCCGGAGATGCCTTCAATAACCGACTCGCTCAAAACAATAAAAATCGCTGAAATGATGAAAAAACCGGTTATAGGAATTATAATGACTAGGGTTAAAAAAAACGACTATGAGCTTCCTCCTGAAACGGTTAAAGATATGCTTGAAATCCCCGTACTTGGGATGATTCCCGAGGACGATCTTATTCAGGATTCATTAAGAAAAAAGAACCCTGTCGTTTACGTTCACCCCAAATCAAAATCCGCACGTGCATACAAAGAAATCGCCGCCCGTCTTCTTAATGAGAAATATGATTCTGACATCGATAAACCGAACTTATGGGAAAAGGTTAAGAAAGTTTTCGGAAAGTGATTGTTTAATGAGAAAAAACGCTAATATTTACTTACACTGACAAATCCTATATAATGCGCTTTATAGGAGGAGGAGTAGCATAATAAATTAAAGGATAATACTCAGGATATGAAAAAACGAAATCTCTTGAACCATAATCCTCGGGAATAAAGTGAGACCCTTGGAAAGTTTTTTTTGACATCTATTAAATTTTTGAACTTTCTCTGCAAAATTTAGAATAATCTTCTTTTTTGTTAATTTGGAGGGTTAAAATATTTATTAAGAACTTTTTTTATTAAAAATAATCACCAATTTATTTTTTTTCAGAAGAAAGATTCAAATAAAAAATATATAAATACTTATGTGGGATTAATCTATTTGTTACAAAAGATACATTCTAAACGATATCTTGATAAATATATATTACATAATATCTTTTGAATCATAACTTTAGTTAAGAGGTTTCTCCAAAAATAAGATCTTCATTCAAAACTGTGAAAACTTTCCTTCTTTCATCTATTGCTCCCTGAACCAGAATATTTGCTGTTTCTTCTTCTTTTATAACTATAACTTTTACAAGACCCGAGGAATCATCTTCTTTAATCAAAAATTCCCCCAGAACATAAAGTCCTCCAAGAATTGACTTTGGAAATTCTGAACCTCTGAAATCAACAAAATATTTATTACTGAACATTCCTGGAAAATAATTGCATTTTAAATAAACCTCCTCCATCAATAAAAATATCGAAACAGATTTATAAAATTAGTATTTATATTAAAGCATATTTTTCAAAAGATATACTCTAAAATATATATCAGACTATCCAATTCGGGAGCCGTTTTCCACTTCCGAATCCGGCAAGATTAAAGAAACTTTTTTGTGGTCTTCTGTTGACGCGGCTAAAAGCATTCCCTGGGATTCAATCCCTTTCATCATTCTCGGTTTCAAATTTGCAAAATAAATTATTTTTTTGCTTTTTAACCTGTCTTTTGTGTAAAATTCCTTTAGCCCAGCACAAATTATCCTTACCCCCAATTCACCTACATCAATAGAGAGTTTGTAAAGTTTATCTGCCCCTGGAATATCTTCGACTTTTTTAATTTGAGCAACCCTCAAATCCATTTTTTCCCATTCTTTAAATTCAACTTCATCAACGCTCATTATTCCTTCAGGTTTTTTGAATTTATTAATTTTTTCTTTGCCATTCACTTTCATAATTTGGGGTACGCTTTTGGGTGTAGAGAATTCAATTTTCACAAAAAGTGGCTCGCCTTTTTTTATCTTTTTTGCGCTGAAATCTTTTTTTATTTTTTCAGCACTTTCCGGAATGAAAGGACTAAGCAATTCGGCAACTTTAAGTAGTGACTCCTTTAATTCGTACAAAACTTTTTTGTCTTTAGTCTCCCATGGCTTCTTTTTTTGAACATATTCATTGCAATTATCAATAAAAGAAAAAATTTCGTTTAATGCCTTGTCAAGCTCGTAGTTTTCCATAAATTTATTTATCTTTTTTTCATTTAATTTTTTGATTAATTTATTAGGGGTTTTCTCAATTCCCGTCTTTTCAATCAAACCCGAAACACGACTGACAAGATTTCCAAGTTTGTTTGCAAGTTCGTTGTTGTATCTTGTGACAAGAATTCTCTCTGAATAATCTGTGTCCTCAAAAACCGAACACCTTAACAATGAATATCTTACGGCATCTGTTCCGTATTTTTCAATTAATTTTAATGGGCTAATTACATTTCCGAGGCTCTTAGACATTTTTTTCCCTTCAGTATTAAGATAACCGTGAACAAAAAGTTTTTTTGGAAGAGGAACTTTAGCGGAAAGTAAAATCGCAGGCCAAATTACTGAATGAAACCAGTTTATTCCCTTTCCAATTATGTGTAAATCAGCCGGCCAGTTTCCATCCGCACCCGAGTAATAATTCAAGAGGGCATCAATCCAAACCCAAATTTTATAATTTTCATCATTCGGAAAACTTATTCCCCATGTTGCTCCCTTCCGGCTTACGCAAATATCTTTAAGACCTTCGTCGATTCTTGACAAAACTTCATTTCCTCTGAATTTTGGAAGGACATATTTTGGAATTATTTTTTTCAGTTCCTTTTCGTATTTACTTAATTTAAAAAAATAAGCCTCTTCCTTCCTTAGCTCTGGTTTTTTGTTGTGCTCAGGACACTTTCCGTCGATTAAATCTTTTTCTGTGTAATATGCTTCACATCCAACACAATAAAGGCCTTCATAAATTCCTTTGTAAATGTCCCCCTCATCAATAATTTTTTTTACTATTTTCTTTACCTCAATTGAATGCTTTTTATCAGTTGTTCTTATGAAATTTGAGTAAGAGATATCCAATTTTCTGCAAAGTTCAACAAAAGATGCCGTATTTTTATCAATAAATTCTTTTACAGGAATTCCTGAAGATTCTGCTGCCTGAACATTTTTTTGGGCATTTTCATCAACTCCGGTCAAAAAGAAAACATTTTCCCCTTTTGAGCGTTTCCATCTTACAAAAGCATCCGCTATAACTTTCTCAAATGCATGCCCAATATGTGGTTCCGCGTTAACATAGTCAATTGCCGTTGTAACATAAAATTTCTTTGTCATAATTGAATGGAAAAGAAATATGTATAAAAATGTAACTTTTCCATAAATTCGAAAATATTGAGAAAGAAGTGGAATGTGCTATAACAATAATTTGTGCTAATAGGATTATATTCTAAGAGTAACACGATTTTGTCCGAAAATCCCCATGAATTGGCAATCCCAAAAATTTTTAAGGGAGCTTTTCCTAATAAACAAAAGAATTTTAGGAAAAATTTGAAAGCAGAATGTTAAAAAGAAAAAAGTGTAATGTATGCGGGGAGGGAGTCAAAAAATCCCAGAATTTTTGTCCTAATTGCGGAACCCAATTAAAGGACTATCAGGAAAAATGGGGAATGCTTGGAAGAAATGACATTGAAGGGGAAAAGCCGGGTTTTATTGAAGGAATAGGGGATAAAATCATAAATAAAATGATTTCAAGCACATTTAAGATGCTTGAAAATGAAATGGGAAAAGGGTTTGCAGGAAACCAGAGATTGCCTCAGGGAAAAATGAAAATTATGATAAATGGAAAAGAAATATCCCCGGAAATTAAGCCCCAAAAAAAAGATTCTAATGTAAAATTCCTTCCGATAGAATTTTCAAACGAGAATCTTGAAAGGTGGAAAAAAATAAACAAAAAAGAGCCAAAGTCAAAACTGAAGCGGGTGGAAGATAAGATTGAATATGAAGTTGAAATTCCGGGTGTAAAATCAATTAAAGACATTTCAATCATAAAACTTGAAAACAGCCTTGAAATAAAAGCCGTCGGCGATAAAACCGGATATCTTAAAAGAATCCCAATTGACCTTCCGTTAAAAAAATATTCTTTAGTAAAGGGAATTTTAACTTTGGAATTGGACACAATTAATTAATTTTTATTGCTTTCCATTTTCCCTATAAAAATAAATCAAAATGAGGCTACACAGATTTGAACTGTGGACCTCTGCCTTATCAGAGCAGCGCTCTACCAAGCTGAGCTATAGCCTCATTTAAAAAAAGGAAATGCAGAATCTTTATAAGTTTTATGACTCGCTTCCAAGAAAAAATTCCCTGGATTTGCAGATTATTCCTACATCAGTTTTTTTATTGAATGGTTTTATGAATATCGTGTCAGGATTTTTGTTGTCATAAAGAAAATTTTCCCCTATTGGCTTAAAACCTAAATGCAGCAATAGTGATTTCATCTCAAGATTACTTGAACGTGTGTCCACAATTGCAGCATCATAATTTTTGGACTCTTCATGTTCAATCTGACTCCATAAAAATGCTGAGAGCAGCCTTCTTTTATATTCTTCAACAGTCCTTATATTTTTTATTTCAAGAAAATTTGAAAATTCCTTATGTTTTTGATAAAGAAAATTAGAGACTATTCTTTCATTTTTCCAAAAAACCCATGCTTTCTTGTACCCCAAATCTATTTCAAACTCGGATTTCATAAGCCAATCCCCTACTTTTGGATATCCGTATTTTTCATCAAGCATTGTCTTAGACAAGTAATCCATGAGAATCTTCAGTTCTTTTGAAGAGTCTAACTTTCCTATGCAAAATTCAATTGCCATCCCATAATCATACAGAGATTGTTTAAAACAATTTATATCACAAAACAAATCAATTACAAAACTTTAAAAACCAAATTTTTCTTTGTAAGTTCATGACAAATGGGTTGTATTACTACATAAAGCAAGCATGGAAAAAGCCGGATAAAAAAGTTCTTCGTGAAAGAATGACTGAATGGAGGGCCGGAAATGTTTTTACTAAAGTTGAAAAACCCCTCAGGCTTGACCGTGCAAGAGCTCTTGGGTACAAAGACAAAAAAGGTTTTGTGATTATAAGGGTCAAAATCAAAAGAGGCGGGCACAAAAGGTCAAGGCCAAACAAAGGGAGAAGAAGTAAAAGGATGCACATAAATAAAAACCTTAAGATGAATTACAAGTGGATTGCAGAAGGAAGAGTTTCTAAAAAATTCACTAATCTGGAAGTTTTAAATTCTTACCCAATCGGTAAAGACGGAATAAATTATTTTTTTGAGGTTATATGTGTTGATCCCACAAGACCTGAGATAAAAAACGACAAAACAATGAACTGGATAACAAAACCTGAAAACCAGAACAGAGCCGAAAGAGGGCTGACTTCATCAGGAAAAAAATCCAGAGGTCTCAGAAACAAAAGCCCAACTTCAAAAGTGAGGCCATCGGTCAGGGCCGGATTAGGGAGAGGGAAATAAAACCCCTGATTGTGACATCCTCCGTGCCCTAAAGGGCACGGCGTCCTTTCGTCTTCAATGAAATGAATGGTGCAACTCTTGATTTTTTATATAATCAAAAACTGCTT
>JAGVXF010000006.1 GCA_018303925.1 Candidatus Pacearchaeota archaeon
ACAATCACGGCTACTCTTTTTTTAGTAAATCAAAATAGAAAAATGTTTTTCAAGAAGCGCCATTCATCCATCAGCTAAAGCAGATGGATTTCTGGCTAAGCTTTAAAAACTTTTCTATTTTGTTACTTTTTTATAAAAGTAACACTAAAATTCAAGTTCAATCTGCTTGAGTTTTGTGTAGGCAATCTTCCATGTTGACCAGCTTTTTCTAAATAGGCCGTCATCTTTGAATTTGATTGCAAATTTTTCCACAAATCTTTTTGTCAATGGATCCATGCAGTAACCGGAACCTATTTCATCCCCGTATTTTTCCTTTAGTTCAGTCATTTTTCTTTCCCTCTCGCACTTTGCAAGAATTGAAGCAGCTCCAACAGAGAGGTGATTTTTGTCCGCTTTATGCTCAACAACGAGCTCAATATTACCCAAATTTTTTAATTTTATCCTTAAAACATTTTTCCAGTTCCCGATTCCAAATGAAGGGCAGTCGATAATCACTTTCAATTTTTCCTCTTCCGGAGTCAGTTTGGTTATAATTTGTGCAATTTTTTCTGCTTCAAGTTCTGTTAATTTTGTCCCATCTGAACTCTTTTTGTCTATTTCTTCAGCTTCACATACAATCAATTCAAAAGCCTTTGCAATTTTTTTTATTTCCTTTTCAAGAAACTCTCTTCTTTTTTGGGTGACCATTTTTGAATCTTTAACCCCGAGCTTTCTCAAGAAAGATTCATCCTCTTTTTCTATGAGACATCCGGCAATAACCATTGGACCCATAACGGGACCTTTCCCAGCTTCATCAATTCCAAGAATTAATTCTCTCATAACGAAGGGAAGTTTTACTGCTTTTTAAAATTTTCATAAAAATGGCTTTGTTTAACAGGTTACTTCTATTGAAAAAGTCAGAAAATAATATAAACTCATTTTGCCAATTAATCAATAGGTGAAAAAATGGTGATGATTAGGCTTGATAAAAGGTTTAGACCCAAACACTTTCATGTAACTATTTTTGGAAGTGCAAGAATAAAAAAGAATGATAAAACTTACAAAGAAATATACAAACTTGCTGAAATGATTGGGGAAAAAAACTGGGATGTTGTAACTGGGGGGGGCCCTGGAATCATGGAAGCTGCAAACCTCGGTCACAGGAAAGGAAATGGAAGAGGAAACGCCCATTCTATAGGTCTTGGTATAACACTCCCACACGAGCAAAGATTCAACCGAGGAGTTCAACTTTTCAGAAAATTCAATATTTTTTCAAGGAGGCTTGACCATTTTATGATTCTTTCAAATGCAATAGTGATTGCCCCGGGAGGGGTCGGAACAATCTTAGAACTCTTTTATTCCTGGCAGCTTATGCAGACCGGACACACCAGAACTATCCCTATTATCCTTCTGGGAAATGTATGGAAAGGGCTTCTAAAATGGCTTAAAGACGGACCTTTGGATGAGAAGTATTTTGAGAAAAAAGATCTTAACTTATTATATCATGCAAAAAACTGGAAAGAAGCAATCGAAATAATAAAAAAATCAAATGAGATGTGGGAAAAAGATGATAAATCAATATTAACTAACTACCAAAAATACAGAATAAAATGAAAATAATAATAGGAAGCGACCATGCGGGATTTATCTACAAAGAAAAAATAAAAAAATGGTTAAAAAAAGAAAAGCATTCTGTTTATGATGTGGGGCCTTATGAATATAATCCAAAAGATGATTATCCACCATACACTTTTTTAGTGGCAGAAAAAGTTTCAAAAACAAAAAACTCCAGAGGAATCATAATTGCAAGAACCGGGATTGGAGAGTCTATTGCTGCAAATAAAGTAAAGGGGATTCGTGCAGTTTCTTTTACGGGCAGAAAAAACAAGAAATTTCTTCAAATGTCAAGAATTCACGACGATACAAATGTGCTTTCCCTTGGCTCGGAATTTGTGACACTCAAAAATGCAAAAAAAGGAATCAAAATATGGATTAATACAAAATTCAAAAATGAAAAAAGGCACATAAGAAGGATTAAAGAGATTTCGCATTATGAAAAAAGACACTTCAAAAAATAAAAATGATAAAAATAATTCCCACTATTTTTGCCATGGATAAAAATAATTTTGAATTTAGATTAAACAAGATAATTTCCATATCCAGGTATTTTCAGATTGACTTTATGGACGGAAAATTCGTAAAAGGTAAATCTATTAAAATATCGCAGGTCCCAAATTTAAAAAAATTTAATAAAATTTTTGAAGCCCATTTAATGACTCTAAATCCTGAAATAAAAATTAAAAAATTAAAAAGAAATGGATTTAAGAAAATTATTTTTCATTATGAATCTTCGCGCAATCAGGAAAGAATAATAAATAAAATAAAGAAGTCTGGACTAAAGTGTTTTATTGCACTTAACCCGTCTACCCCCACAAAAAAAATATTCCCATTTTTAAAAAACATTGATGGTGTTTTATTAATGGGAGTGAATCCCGGAAAGGAAAAACAAAATTTTATTCCGGCAGTCTACAAAAAGATTAAAGAAATAAAAAAAGTCTCGTCAAGAACAATTGTTCAGATTGACGGAGGGGTGAACAGAACGACGGCTAAAAAATTAAGGGTAGCAGGAGCGGATATTTTAAACACTGGTTCATTTGTTGCCGAAGCAAAAAACCCAAAGAAAGCCCTGGAGAGATTAAAGAAAGCTTTTATTTAGGTGGAATACCCGGCATTTTGATATTAATTCTTTATTTTAAACTTATTGCCGACTTTATTATCGATTCAGAATCAATATTGTATTTATGCAACAGCTCTTCTTTAGTTCCTGAATGGGGAATTCCTTCAACATAAAGATGCATAATTTTTATTCCTGAACTTTTCAGTTCTCCTGCAAGCATTTCACCTATTCCTCCTTCCTTATGATGGTCCTCTGAAACAACAATCTTATTTCCATGCCTTTTTACAAATTTTATGAATTTTTTAGAGTTAAATGGTTTTATTGAATAAAGGTCAACAACAGCCACGGCAATTTCTTTTTTGTTTAATTCTTCATAAGCCTTAAGAGATTCATGCAAAGTAATTCCTGACCCAGCCAGTACAAGACGGTCTTTTTTTGATTTCTTTAGAACTTTAAAGTCTCCCACTTTAAACTTTTCAGAATTTTTATATATAACCGGAGTTTTTGGCCGGGTTGTCCTGAGATATTTTATCCCCTTTAATTTATACGACAGGAAAACTAATTTTTCCGCTGAAACAGCGTCTGAAGGATAAAAAATTACTGAATTGGGAAGAGTTCTGAAAAGAGAAATGTCTTCTAAACCCATTTGTGAAGCGCCATCTTCACCTATTGAAATCCCGGCATGACTCCCGCAAACTGTAAAGTTTGCCGATGACAAAGAAGCCATTCTCAACTGGTCGTATGTGCGTGTCAAAAAAACGGCAAAAGTTGATGGAAAAGGGTTCATTCTAAGTTTACTTAATCCTAATGAGATCCCAATCATATTCTGCTCTGCGATATAGTTTTGAATAAACTGGTTTTTTGTCCCGAAGTTTTTTTTAACATATTCTGATTCAGTAGAATTTCCAACTTCTGAATCAACTGCAATTACTCTTGAGTCTGACTTTGAAAGTTCAAGAAGGGCTTTTCCATAAGATTCGCGTGTTGAAACCAACTCACCTATTTTGTAAATATTTTTCTTTAAACTTTTTAATTTCGGCTTGTATAAAACTTTTTCATGATTATTAATATTTATTTTGGGTATTTTTTCGTACGGAATTTCATTTAGCGCACTTTCAAGCTCCCATTTTGAAAGTGCTTTTCCGTGCCAGCCGTTTTTATTTTCCAAAAATGAAACCCCATTTCCTTTGACAGTTTTTGCCAAAATTATTGTCGGCTTTTCTGATTCCCCCGCCTTTTTAAAAGCGTTCAAAATCTCCTTAATATCATGCCCGTCAATTTTCAATGAGTTCCATCCAAAAGATGAAAACTTTGTGTCATAATAATCCAAGTCGTAGCCATACATTGTTTCTCCTGTCTGCCCCAGCCTGTTTATGTCGACAATTACAACAATATTATTTAGTTTATAATATGAGGCAAAATTTAAAGATTCATAAACTGAACCCTCCGCAAGTTCAGAATCTCCCATAAGAACGTAAACGCGCGACTTTCTTTTTTGCATTTTCATTGCTAGAGCCATCCCAATCCCTGCGCTTAACCCCTGTCCAAGTGAACCTGTTCCCACTTTTATCCATTTTAAAGAATTTGGCACCGGATGCCCTTCAAGCGGGCTTGTTAATTTTCTCAGGGTTGTAAGATCTGCTTTTATGCATCCTGCATGCTTAAGGGCAGAATATAAAATTGGCGCAGCATGACCTTTGCTTAAAATAAATTCATCATTGTCTGGATTATATGGGTTTTTCACATCATAGCACATTTCATAAAAAAATAAGGCGCTCATGATTTCGGCACATGAAAGGCACGATGTTGGATGCCCACTTCCTGCTTCTGTTGTGGAAATCAAAGAATCTCTTCTAAGAACATTTGCAATGTTTTCTAAATCTTTAACTGAAAGCATTCTCCTCTTTTATCGTCACCTTTACAAAACCACGAAGAAAGAAGATTTAAAGGTTACGGGACGCCCCCGTCAGGAATTTATCCTTAGGTTTAACTTAATGACAATTTGGTCTGCAATGTTAAAAATTAATCATAAATTTGTTGTCTATGCCCAACTTTAATAATCTTTATTAAATCTTTATCAAAAACAAAAATAATTCTATAATCCCCCACTCTTAATCTATAGTCATTACTTCCTTTTAACTTTTTAATATCACAAGAAGAAGGATTTTCTGACATATCTTCAATCTTCTTTATTATTCTTCTAGAAATTGAGGGTTCTAATTTATCTAATTCCTTTAAAGCCTCTTTTTCATAGAGTATTTGAGATTTCATTATAATCCATATCTTTTTTTAACATCTTCATGAGAGATGAACTCTTTGCTTTTTCTTCTTTCTTCTAATTCTTTTTTAGTTTTCTCATTTATCTCTAAATCATCTTCAATCATTCTCTCGATTATTTCATTGTAGGTTTCTCTCTCTATCATCTTCATTCTATCTAAAACTGTTTTTACCTTATCTGAAATTTGTATTGTAGTTGGCATTTTATAACTCCTTACAATTTATTATAGAGTGTTATAGTATTTAAATCTTTTGATGATAATAAAGTTATCCCCATAATTTAGTCTAAGGTTCACGCCCCGCCGGGAATCTGCTCGCACTCCGTGCCATCGAAACATTTACTTATAATGATGACAGAAGATGCTCGACCTGGAAAGGAAACACTCTTGAATTTAACAGGTAAAATTCCTAAAGGAATTTGCGGGATTTCTTCCGCATACGCCTCGGGCAGGAATTGAACCTGCGAGCCCCGAAGGGCCCGGATGTTTGCGTCGCAGACCAGCCTTGAGCCATCCCCAAGGGAAGGTAGAGCGGTAGGAAACCGTTAGGTGTCCTGCGCTTAGCAATCCGGTGCAATAACCACTATGCGACCGAGGCAAGGTTTTGTTTCCTCGGAGCATTTGCGAAGGAAGAATTTCCACTTCCTGCTTATGCGACCGAGGCAAGGTTTTGTTTCCTCGGAGCATTTGCGAAGGAAGAATTTCCACTTCCTGCTTATGCGACCGAGGCAATTATTAAATTAAACTAAAATTAAATTATTAATCAGGCTTATAAACATTTTGAAACTAAAGGCTTTCTTTACAAATCAAACTCATTAACAAAATTTATTATGGTCCGATATTTTTCAAGAAACTCCATTCCTTTAAAAGTAATCAAAATCTGTTTTCCATTATTTTTGTCTTCTGTTTCAAAAATAAGTTCTCTTCCAATAAGGTCCGACTTATAATCGGCAAACCTCTTTGAAGAAAGATTTGACTTTCTAAGAAGGGGGGTCGTTTTTATGTGCCCGTGATTGTTTTTTATAATTTTAAGTATATCCCTTATTATCTCAAGTTTGTCTCTTTTTCCCATTTTACAAAGAACCTACATTTCTTGTTACTTTATATAAAATTGTCAGAAAGACTCCGATTGAAGCAAGGGAGATTAAAAATTCAAAAAACGGGCTGAAACCGGAAACGAGTATATCTGATAGATTCAGCATCCAGAACAAAAACAGAAAAAGATAAATTAAATGAATTGAGCCGGTCTTTTTTTTAGGGGAAAGTTTTCTGTACGAAGTGTAATTGTAAACGGCAATAAAAGTAAAAAGAAGAATCTGTATAATTATTATTGTCCACGCTGACCTCAAGAAAAGACTTCCTGCAGAAATTACAAGGACAAACACATGAAGAACCGGGATAATGTATTTTTTATCGCCAAACTTTTTCCATACAACGCTGTAAAGAAGATAAAAGATTGCCATTGTGCTTGCATACATGAATATAAACAAAGTTACAACCCCCAAAAATACAGAAATAAATTCCAGAACTCCATGAAAACCCAAAAAGACAAGCATAAAACTTATGAATGATTTGAAAAAATATGCAAGAGCAAAAAACAAAAATGAGAACCTGAAATATTTTATTCCGGGATATTTGCTTATTTTATACATTTCTTTCGTGCTAAAATAAATTATCAGACTGCAAAAGATAATCACAAATGAGTAAATTAATTCCATCCCGAATGTGTTCGGAAAAAGAATTCTCTCTATTAATGCCATTTTGAAATAAGAAATTACAGATTTAAATATTTATATAAATTTTTAGATTTGTTTTAAAAATGTCTTGGTTCAAAATTTCAAATTCTCTCCCGAGCAAAAAATAGCGAGACTCAATTTCATTGGCCAACGCAATGTTATTAAAATAAAATAGCGAGACTCAAGTTTCTTGGTCATGCTATTTTGTTAAAGCAAAATAGCGAGGGCGGGATTTGAACCACGCGACCTCCGGGTTATGGGCCCGACGAGCACTCCAGACTGCTCCACCTCGCTATGTAAAATATAGTACTTTTTAACCTTTTAAAGGTTTCTTAAAAATTTCAAAATTTCTTAATTAAAAACAAAAACTTATATAAGGAAAGACCTTTACGGGAATTGGATGGCAAAGAGAAAATCACGTGAAGAAAGAGCAACAGAATCATTTTTCAGGCCCCCGGTTGATTTTAAAAAAACAACTGAAAAAGAGGTAAAGCCGGAAATTTCAAGAGAAGAGTTTTTAAGATATACTACTGAAAAAGAAGTTAAAGATTATGACCCAATGATTGAAAACATAAGGGTGACTGAAAAAACTTCCAACCAGCCGGACAGGGCGGAGTTAGTTACAATTGAAAGAGAAGGAAGTGTAGAAAAGAAAAGAAAACCTTTAAACGGGAAAAAGACAAGGAAAAAAACCGCTACAAAAAAGGAAAAGACAACAACCACAAAAGTGGAAGTTTATTTACCCCCAAAAATCCTTTTGAAAAAAGATGGGTATGAACTTATAATTACGGAAAAACCCCAGGCAGCTTTAAAGATTGCAAATGCACTGGGGGTTTCGGCAAAAAGGGAGATTGTAAGAGGAGTTCCTTATTATGAAGTTGACAGAAATGGAAAAAAAATAATTGTTGCCTGCGCCGTCGGACACCTTTTCACATTAAAACAAAATTCTCCGGGCTCTGGCATTCCTGTGTTTGATATTTCATGGATTCCAAATTACCTTGTTAAAAAAGGAGATTTCACAAAAAAATATTATGATACCCTCATTAAACTTGCTAAAAATGCGGGTTCTATAACCATTGCAACAGATTTTGATGTTGAAGGAGAAGTTATAGGAAAAAATGTTGTTAAACTAATTTGCAATCAGCCAGATGCTCACAGGATGAAATTTTCAACATTAACCCCAAATGAACTCAACAGATCATACGAAAATAAATTCAAAAACTTGAACTGGGGACAGGCAATTGCGGGGGAAACAAGACATTACCTTGACTGGTTTTACGGAATAAATCTTTCCCGCGCTCTTATGAATGCAATAAAAACGGCTGGAAAATTCAAAATAATGTCAATTGGCCGCGTTCAGGGTCCTACTCTAAAACTCATCGTTGAGAAAGAAAAAGAAATTCTTAATTTTAAAAAAGAACTTTACTGGGAAGTTTTCATAACTGTAGAAAAACCCAAAATAGAGCTAAAGTGCACAAAAGAATTTTTTGATAAAGATGAACTTAAAAATTTTGAGGATGTGACGGGCAAAGAAATTGACTTGGGAACAAAAAAAGTTGAACAAAGAGTTCCTCCCAATCCTCCGTTTGACCTTACAACCCTTCAGACTGAAAGTTACAAACTTTATGGGATAACCCCTTCAGAAACGCTAAGAATAGCCCAATCACTTTACCTTGGAAGTCTGATTTCATATCCAAGAACATCCTCTCAAAAGCTTCCGGACTCAGTTGATTACAAGTCAATACTTGAGACTCTTAAAATAAGGTACAAAGTTTCAAAACTCATTACAAGAGACAGGCCTGTTGAAGGAAAAAAGACGGACCCTGCACATCCTTCAATTTACCCTACAGGAAACAAACAAATCCTTTCAGGAAGGGAAGAAAAAATTTATGACCTTATTACAAAAAGATTCCTTGCACTTTTTTGCGAAGATGCCATAATAGACAGAAAAAGAATTTCGGGAAAATTCAAAGATTACCTTTTTTCCACTTCAGGATACCATATTAGGAAAAAATCATGGATGGAATTTTATCCTGTAAAAACCCATGAAAAAGAAATTCCTGATGTAGAAGGAATTAAAATTATAACTGAAAAAAGATTTGAAGAAAAAGAAACACAGCCTCCAAAAAGATATTCCCCTGCATCAATAATTTCAGAACTTGAAAAAAGAAACCTCGGGACAAAGGCAACCCGCGCGGCAATAGTTGAAACTCTTTATGACAGAGGGTACATTCGTGGAAAATCAATTGAAGCAACACCAATCGGACTCTCATTAATAAAAACTCTTGAAAATTATTCCCCGATAATCATAGATGAAAACCTTACAGGAAAACTTCAGGATGAAATGGATGAAATTGTTGAACACGGTGATAAACCTATTCCAGAACTTAAAGAGAAAGAGGAAAAAATTTTAGGGGAAGCAAAAGAGCAGATTATTGAAATTGCAAAAGAATTTCAGGAAAAAGAAAAACTGATAGGAAGGGATTTAGTTAATGCCCAGGAAAGTTCAAGAAAACTTGAAAGGGAAGAAAACACACTTAACCCTTGCCCAAAATGCGGGAAAGACAAATTAAAAATAACTTATTCTCCAAAAAATAGGAAGTTTTTTGTTGCATGCTCTGGTTATCCGGAATGCAAGAATACATATTCCCTTCCCCCTTACGGAAAAATAAAATCAACCGGAAAAAACTGCGATAAATGCGGCTTCCCACTTTTAATGGCTCTTCAAAAAGGGAAAAAGCCATGGATATTCTGCTTTAACAGCGAATGTCCAACAAACAAAGAAAGAATTGAAGAATACAGAAAAAAGATGGCGGAGAAGGAAAGTGAAAGTTAAGTGCACATTCTATTAACTCATAATTTAGGCATAACTACTGGTAAACCTGCTGATAAAAAACTACTTTATTATCTGGATTAACCCCCCTTTTTATCTTACTGATTAATTAATTTTATAGCAAATTAAAAGAAATATTATTAGGAAA
>JAGVXF010000001.1 GCA_018303925.1 Candidatus Pacearchaeota archaeon
CCATCTTATTTCTTTTTTGTCTTTATTTTATTTTTAGGATTAAACTTTATCTGTGAAGGAAGCCATCTTACTTTCCTTCTCCCCATAATCATATTTTTTCTGCATTTTGAAGAACACAAATGATTTACATTTCCATCTTTCATGACAAGGGTTAAACCTCTTGGAAATTCATAATTTTTCTCGCAATAAACACACTTAGGCATTTTTAACCCCCTCGTCTACCAAGACTAATTCACAATAACTAATCTCTTTAAAGGTTAACCTATCATCAGGTTTTATACCTTTTATTTCTTTAACAAATTTTCCATCATCTAAAATCTCAACTTGTTTTAGTATGGCCATCTTAACTATAACTCCCCTTTGTAACATTTGATTTTATTCTTCTTGCCTCAATTTCCGTTTCCCTTAACATTAAAACGTCCCCGACCCTTACCGCTCCACGGACATTTCGCCTCATAGATCTTCCCTTGTCCCTTCCTTCCTCCACAAAAACTTTGACTTGGGTAATTTCACCCCTAAACCCGGTTCTTCCTAAAATTTCCTTAACAGTTGCCGGAACAACTTCCCCTAAAATTCTTTCACTTCCCTTTGAGGCCTGAGACTTTCCCTGTTTTTCTTTTTGACTTTTTGCCATTTTAGATTATTTTTTAAGTGAAGCAATGTCTTTTTCGGCGTCCCCAGGAACAATTACTGCAATAGAGGAAGCTGAAACCGGAAGCTGAGCAGCAATCCCTAACTTTTGCTTGTTATCAACTTCCAAAAAAGGTATTCCTTTTTCCCTGCACAAAATAGGCAGGTGGGCAACAATCTCCTTTGGTTCAACATCTTTTGCATAAACAACAAGCTTTGCAGTTCCTCTCTCAATTGCTTTTGTAACTTCATTTGTTCCTTTTTCAATTTTCCCCGTCCGTTTTGCTTTTTCAACAATTTGATATCCGTCCATTTTAATTTGTCGTCGTATTTAATTTAGCGGAAAAGAACACTTAGCTCTTCATCTGAACACGTGTTCATCCGATAGACTATTAGGCAATTTTTAGTTTATAAAGTTTTCTCAAAAAAAGCGTAAAAAAGTCCGCTTGTAAAAAATATCTATTCATTAAGATTATAAATAACAAAAATTAATCTATTATATGAGAAAAAAAACAAAAAAAATTTTGGCTTTTTCCGCTTTGATTATTTTTATTGTCGGATGGATTTTATTGTTTAATTATCTCAATCCGCAGGCGATAGTCGCAAAGATTGGGGCAACAAATGGCTACTTAATTTTATTTCTTCTTGGAACAATAGGAGGAGCCTCAACTTTCACCGGCCCTTCTTATTTTATTGCAGTAACGACTCTTTCTCTGGGGGGATTAAACCCCTTGCTTATCGGACTTTGCGGCGGACTTGGAGTGACTGTAGGAGACACAATAATTTTTTTAATAGGCCTTAGCGCAGGAAAAAAAGCTCCTGAAAAATTTCAGGAAAAGCTAAAAAAACTGAAAAGATTAACTGAAAAAAAACCCAAATGGCTTATAAACCTTATTTTATATTTATACATTGGTCTTACTCCTCTTCCAAATGAACTTGCAACAATTTCACTTGGATTAATCGGCCACCGAAAAAAGATAATAGTTCTTTTTCTCTTGCTTGGAAATATCACAAGCGGGTTTCTTGGAGCCATGCTTGTACGCCTTGGATTTAACTTGTTTGGGAGTTAAATTGAAAAAAATCTTAAAAGAAAACGATCCAAAAAATCTTAAGATCCTTGAAGGAACATCAAAAGAGGACCGGGAGAGAGTTTATCATTTTCCAAAATAAATCCCTTCATATATGCTCTAAAAAATTCAAAAAAAGTTTTGAAATCCTCGCAGAACTGATTATTTCCATCTAACTTCAACTTCATCAGTTCTCTGTCTTGGTTTTATGTCGAGCTCTTCGGCTTTTTTTCCTGAAAATTTTATTCCGGAGTTAAACATTATTTCCCCCGCATATGCAATCATTGCCCCGTTGTCAACAAGGAGGGGTTTTTCGGGGCAAAAAAACTTTGCTCCTCTTTCTTCACACATCAAACGCGCCATTTCCTGAAGGCGGGAATTACATGCAACGCCCCCCCCTAAAACGAGTTCATTTTTTCCGACGTGTGCAAGAGCCCGCTCAGAAGTCTCAACAAGCATAGCAAAAACTGTTTCCTGCATACTAAAAGACAAATCTTCAATTGAATAATTCCCTTTCTCCACCTTCTGTTTTAAATTTGTAAGAATCCCAGAAAAGGAAACATCCATTCCCTTAACAGTATAAGGAAGTTCTATATAATTTTTGCCCTTTTTTGCGAGCGTCTCAATCTTTGGTCCGCCCGGAAAACCAATTCCGGCACATCTTGCAAAATTATCTATAAAATTTCCAACTCCGGTGTCAAGAGTCTCGCCAAAAATTCTGTACTTACCTGAAGCATAACTTATAACCTGAGTATTGGCGCCGGAGCAATAAAGCAAAACGGGGTCCAGGGCGCCGGTTACTCTCGCAATCTCAAGATGCGCAACACAATGATTGACTGGGACAAGCGATTTTTTCAGTTTTTTAGACAATTTCTTAGAAAATTTAATTCCTTCAAGCAGGCACGGAGAAAGACCCGGTCCCTGACTAAAAGCAATTGCATCAATTTCCTTCTCGTTTATTTTTGCTTCCTCAAGTGCTTCCTTGTAAACCCTTTCGGAAACTTCTCTGTGATGCTTTGCTGAATCAAGAGGAATAATTCCCCCAGATTCAGTTGTATACATGTCCATCTTATTTGCAATTATCTTTCCGTCGCAAACGATTCCTATTCCGAAAGTATGTGCTGTTGATTCAATACCCAATATAATCGACATGAAAAAAACAACAATCTAGAATTTTTAAAACTAACCAAAAAAAGAAAAAAAATCAATAAAAACAAGGACAATAAAAATGAAAACAAAAATCATTCGGGGTAACTTTCCCCATATATCATCTCTTTAAATTTTGCTTTGCAAAATTTCTAAAGTATCACCTCTTGTTACCCAGAAATTAATTTAAAAGAGCGTAAAAAAGATTATCTTCCTTTCTTTTTCTTTGCTGGCTTTTTTTTAGAAGCTTTCCTTTTTTTCTTTCCGCCTCTTGCCATTACTGCCTCACAAACATTTCCCTTACCATCAACATAGTAAAGGTGTCCAGGCCTTCTCTTAACAACGTTCTTTACAATAACTTTTCCCATATCTTAACCTCCTTTTTATCAAATATAAATTCCCCGAAAAACAAGGAATCATTTTTTATAACGAAATAAAGTAAAACTCCTATTTAAATCTTTCTTTATCCGACGGAAATTTAAGAGAATTATAAAACGTGTTGACAGGAACTTCAATCAGCCTTATGAATTTTTCCGACGGTAGAACTCTGAACTTAAAAGGTTCAACTCTTTTTATAGCAATAACCTTATTATGCGAATCAACCCATATTGCAACAAACGGAAAAAAAACAAAATAGGAATGAATTGCCATCCTCACTGGTTTTTTAAATTCAAAAAGAAGAGCTCTTGCTTTTTCCCGACGCCGAAACATAAGTCCCAGCCATTCACACCATTTTGGAACAACATGGGCTTCAAGATTTATTTTTTTTCTTCCTAAGGTAAAACCAATCAATTTTTTTTTCATTTTTAACGCAGGCCATATAATCCCCGTAGCATTCCTCGACATTTTTGTCATTGACAATATTATGATTCTTGAACCCACCTCCAAAACCTTCAGGGATATGCATAAGTTCATGAATTATAACTTTTAATTTTTCATCTCTTGACATTTTATCAAATTTTTCACCAAGAAACTCGAGGGCATAGAAAGCAGGAACATCCATTGCCTTTTGAAGAAGCTTCCCGAGAGCATGGCATCTTGCAATAGTATGCTTTGTCGATGAGCCATAGCTTCTGAAACACTTCACCCTGTCAATTTTTATATGGGGAAAAATTCTGGTAGCAATATCTTCAGCAAGAATCTGAAGGCTGGGGGAAAATTCATATTTCATCGGAAATCTCCCAGAAATTTAACTTCCCATTAACATATGGGCCGTCAATTCTTTTGCAATTTCTAAGAATAAAACCATATTTCCCGAAAGAAAA
Source organism: Candidatus Pacearchaeota archaeon (assembly GCA_018303925.1). Lineage (GTDB taxonomy): Archaea > Nanobdellota > Nanobdellia > Pacearchaeales > GW2011-AR1 > GW2011-AR1. The sequence goes on from JAGVXF010000001.1 coordinate 4,109, forward strand.
ATCCGCTAAATGCTTATCTTTGTCTTTTTTATGCTCTTCTTCATCAGAATAAATTTTAACCCCGATTAGTTCTGCTTCCCCAACAATTTTTCCGGTGGGCAAAAACAAAAATCCGAACTTCCCCATTGATTTTTTATCCGGAATTTTGGAAGCATGAATCAAAAAATTCCCCCTGAAATTAGTATTCCATCGTCTTAAATCAATTGTTTTTCTGCCCGAAACAACAAGTTCAGCATATGGCTGCTTAAATGACAAGACTTTCATTATATAAAAATGGGAAATTGGTTTAAATAATTAATCAAATAATTCAAAGCAAATTTTAAATCACATGTCCAGAAAAATACAAGAAAATTTATTAAGTTAAGAAACAGTATAAATTTATGACCAAATTAATAAAAATAAAGGGAAGAGAAAGAAAAGTAATAGACCTAACTCCGGCAGAAAATATAACCAGCAAGCTTGAATTGGCAGTTACAAAGAGAAAAACCTGGAAAGACCGAAGCCACATTCCCGTTGAAACACAACTCTTGGAAGAATGCGAAAAATTAAATGAAGACCAAAAAGATTACCTGCTTTGGTATTTTATCGGAGAATACATTCACGCATACGACCTCTACCTTTCCGCTCTTGACAATTCGGGAAAAATTGAAGAATACAAGAAAATTTTAAACGCGAAAGATGTTAGGGATTTAATAATTCAACAAACTTAATCTTTGAGGTAAATCCTGAAACAATTACACATTTTTTATTAAAATATCCCTTCAAAAACTTTTCAATGTGCCTGTTTCCATTCCCTTCGATTGGTTTTTCTTTAATCCAGATTTCATACTCTCCATCTGAAATTTTTTCTATCTTTTCTCTTGAATAATTTGCATGAGCTTTAATCTTTATTTTCATTTTTTACAATTCTTAAGAAAACTGCTTAATTTAACATACTCCTCCAAATTTCCTCCCCCATTTATAGGATTTGGCACCTGACCTCGAACAACATAAATTTCTCCTTTTTCATTCTGACCTTTCATTTCAACAAAAATATCTCCATTTTTATAATTAGAAATCTCAAAATAGGAATCGGCTTTTCCCTCGAGTGAGCTAAGATTAATTTTTAGTTTCATAAAGATTTACCTAGTTATAATCTCCAAAGCATCCCTTGGCTTCAATTTGTAATCTTTTCCGAGAGCCATTTTTGTTTTTGCATTTATTGCTTTTATAAAATTTTTTCCAAAGTCGGTATGCAAAAAATAGGCAAAATCAAGGGCTGTTGAGCCGGGAGGAAGTAAAAAGCAGTCAGGCAAAATATTTCCCTTGCTGTCTCCGAGTTTATTTGCCGATGCAGGAAAGACAGGAATATATTCCAAAAGGTCAAAAACTGCCGTATTCAAAATTTTTTGAACCCCTGTCCCTTCTTCAAACTTTAAAAGGACACTCTCCTTGATTTTTTCAAGAGCTCTCTTTTGTTTTTCATTTAAGTCTTTCAAAATTTTAAACTCCCTTTCACCGGGGATGTAATCAATTAAACCTGCTTTTCCCGCCTGTCTAAGAGCAAGTTCTGAATCTGCCGAGCATGGGACAATAAGAAGACCGGGAAATTCTTTTTTCACTTTAAGATAATTTTCGGGTCCTTCTTCCACATCAATTTTATTTGCAGCAATAATCATGGGTTTTGAAAGCCTCCTTAATCCAGATGAAAATTTTTTTATTTCCCCATCACTCCATAAACTTGGCCTTTCATTAAATCCAAGTTTGAGCAAAACTTCCTTCACCTGGTCTTCGTTAATCTTAAGCCCTGAAAACTGCTTTGCTACAGCTTCTGAAAAGTTTGCGTGCTCCATCTCTGTTTTTCTTGCAAAAGTTTTCCAGACCTTCATTAAAATATTATTATACCATTTGTTTAATTCATCTTCCAGAAAGTTTATATCCTCACATGGATTGTGCCCTTTAGTCTGCTTTCCTTCTGAATCAGTTGTTCCCGAGATATCAACAATATGAATAAAACAGTCAGCCCTTCGCAAATCATCCAGAAATTGATTGCCAAGACCTTTTCCTTCACTTGCCCCTGAAACAAGCCCAGCAACATCCATCAGGTCAATTGGAACAAACCGATTTCCGTGAATGCAAAAACCATGGTTAGGATTGCATTTCACATGAAAATCATTTTCAATGCAGTCAACTTTTACATAACCAACTCCGTGATTTGCTTTTATCGTCGTAAAAGGATAAGATGCAATTTCAACTTCAGCCAAAGTGGCCGATTTGAAAAAAGTAGATTTTCCAACAGATGGCTTTCCAATAAGGCCTATTAACATAATAAAAAAATAAAAAGCAGGTTTATATTTTTTTGTGTATTAAATCTTAGGCAGTTTATCTGGTAATTTAGGAATTTCAAGAGGAAGCTCTTTTTTCACCTTTTCCTGAACCCCCTTCTTTTCTGACTTCTTCACTTCCTTTAAAAGAATCTCCACTCTTTTATGCCTATAATATCTATATGCAAGATAAATAGCAAGTAAAATTATTAAAATTAATAAAAACCATGAAGCAAGTGAAACTTCTTCAACAACAAAAGTATCATAACTTGAAGCATTCACATCTTGATAACTAACTTTGGTATAAAAAAGATAATTTCCTATTGAAATATCTTTGGGCAAATCAAGGTAAAAAATATTATTATAATACTGATTTATTTCAAAATCTTCTTTTTTTATGGTATATTCATTATTATCAAAATCAATTGCTTTATACTCCAGACTAACATCAAAATTTCTAAGGTCCCCTTTATTAATAATGCTCACATTCGCACGAACCCTTCCACCTGGAGGGATGTACTTTTTCAAAATTTCAGTCCTGATGTCAAATAACGCTCCTTTTTCATTTACCTGCAGTACCGTATTCAACTCTTTTCTCACCTGATTTGAAACAAAATTAATTTTTCCAACATAAACATCTGCAGGCCTTGAACTTGAAATATAAATATCAAGCCTTAAAAGCTTGGATTCTCCCGGAGAAATTTGAAATGAACCTTCCGCCGGAAAAATAAAATTTCCAAGACTCTCAACAAAAACAGAAATTGTTAAAGAAGCTGCTCCATTATTTGTTATATTTATTATCTGCTGATAATAAGTTCCTTTATCCATTCTTAATTGCAAAAATTCAGGGTCAAGTTTGAAATTATATTGGGAGGCATTCACTACTGGAGGAACAACTCCTCCACCTCCTCCACCACCTCCACCGCCTCCACCTTCTTCATCCTGACAGGAAGAAGAACAGCCATCGCCGCTTGCAGTATTGCCATCATCACACTCTTCCCCGCTTTCAATAACTCCATTTCCGCAGACAGGAGAAACAGGGGTTTCACGGAGGTAATATGGACCGCTAAAAAGAAGCACTCTAAATTTGTAAATTCCTCCTGAATAACTTATATAAGTGCAGTCTGTACATAAAACTCCATTGTGCATAACCTGGGGACTTGAAAAAGAAATTCCATATAATGAAAGATTTGCATTTTCTACAATCCCCGGGAGGTTCGCATTATCAACATAAATCAGGTTGTCAGATATATTAAGATCTCTGTCAAAGTTAACAGTCCCATTCACTCCTCCCATTGTCACCAAATCAAGATTTACATTAAATTCAACTTTCCCGTAAATTGTTTTTTCCAAAGTAACATTCGGAAAACTTCTGTATGTGCTTTCATTTTGGTTAATGAAGTTTGTTGTCGAGCCATTAAAAGTATCCGCCAAAACTACAAAAGGAGTTACAGAAACATTTGAGAGTGAATTTTGTTCAGTTGCAAAACCGGTTATTCCATTCGCTGCAGAAACAAAAATAAAATTCCCCGATAAAAAAATCAAAATGAAAAATAAAATCGCAATAAGAAAAAACATGCCTGCAAAAAATCCACCCCTCTTCATTAAAAAAGAAGTGAAAAATACTTTTTAATTATTGCGAAAACTTAAATTTGAAAATTTTATGAATTCTGAAAATTAAAAATCCATAAAGATTATTGAAGGAGATACATATAAAGTAAACATTTAACCTTAATATATAAATTTTTCAAAGTAATCAAAGTAAAACTATGCAACAAATTAATTAGTCCCCTACGCTTACAGATTGATTATAAATCATAACCCTTTAAAAATATCAAACTTAACTTAAACTCAAAACTTTTAAATTAACTATTTTCTGCCTTTTGACTTTTTAGATTTTTTGCTCTTTAAAAATCTCCACAACAGAATTATTAAAGCTATAACCCCAACAGCAATGTAAACTACCCCGTAATCTGTTCCATGGGCAATACACTGGACTTTGACCCTAAGGGGCGCTGAAACTGTCATCGTTGTCGCTGAGCCTCCGCTTCCGCCGGCCTTTAATTCGGATTCACTTACTTCAACAACTTCAACCTGACCTTCATAAACCCTCATTTCTTCATCACAGGATTGACTGCAAAGAAGACTGTTAAATAAAAGGCAATCCTGACTGTAAACTTTTGGAGTTTGAAAACAAAATTTTACAGGAATAGAAGAATTACTGAAAGTATTTTTAGGAATTGAGTCAACTATCCCTTCTGAAGAAACAATTACATCACTCAAAGATTCAGAAAGCTGAACTTTTACATAAGAATCTCTTGGCCAGGGGTTGTAAACACCGTAAGTAAGGCAGACTTTTGAATTTTCAGGAACAAGAGCAGTCTCCTGCTCCCACTTAAGACCCACGCCTGCTGAAGCAAATGGAAAAATAGAAAATACCAAAAAAACCAGTACAAAAAAACTAGCAACCCCTTTTTTCATTTTTTATTGTTTATCTTTTTTAGTTAAATCCTCTTTTTAAGTTTTTCATTAGCAAGCAAGCCCAGTTACTACTCCCTCAAATGATACTGTATTATTATAAGTCCCGCTTGGCTGTGAAGCGGGAATGTCAAGCCAGAATCTCCAGTAGCTTGAATTTCCG
>JAGVXF010000002.1 GCA_018303925.1 Candidatus Pacearchaeota archaeon
GCTACTCTTTTTTTAGTAAATCAAAATAGAAAAATGTTTTTCAAGAAGCGCCATTCATCCATCAGCTAAAGCAGATGGATTTCTGGCTAACCTTTAAGATAAACCAAGTTTGGAGTGACAAACATCAGCGCAAATATTCTTCAAAGAAACCTTTAAATATTCATATGAGATACTTTTCATATGAGAACCAGATTGCGGTGTGAAGCTTATCATATATTCTTCAAAAATCTTGCTAACGGAGTAAAAACAGACATTATTTCAGCGCTGAAAAAAAAATCAATGTCCGTGAATGAACTTTCCAAGGAACTTGATATCGAACAATCAAAACTTTCTCATTCACTTGCAAATTTGAAATTTTGCAATCTAGTAGGTTCAAAACAGATTGGTAAAAAAAGAATCTATTCTCTAAACAAAAAAACAATTCTCCCCATTTTGAAAATAATTGACCAGCACAGGGAAAAAAATTGTGAAGGATGCAAATTAAAAAAATAAATTTCTTAAAATTGCAAAGAAGCAGTTAACAAAAAGAAAAAGAAGATTAAAATGAAATCAGTTTACTTGGATAACGCGGCGACAACAAAAGTTGATAGGAAAGTTTTGAAAGCAGTTATGCCTTATTTTGAAAATTTTTACGGGAATCCGTCTTCAGTTCATATAAAAGGGCAGGAAGCCAAAAAGGCAATTGAATCTGCAAGAAAGGTAATTGCAAAATCTATTAATGCAAAACCTGAAGAGATATATTTCACTTCTGGAGGAACAGAAGGAAATAATTGGGCGCTTAAGGGACTTTTCTTTGAAAACTTTCCTTATGGTAAAAACCATATCATAACAACAAAAATTGAGCATGACTCCATACTCCATACCTGCAAATGGCTTGAAAAAAAGGGGGCAAAAGTCACTTACCTCGGTGTGAATGAAGAAGGATTTATAACTCCAGAAAAAATAAAAAATTCAATCACAAAAAAAACTTTTTTAGTCTCAGTCATGCATGCAAATAACGAAATCGGAACTATTCAAGAACTGGAAAAAATAGGAAAGATATGCCATGAAAAAAAAGTTTTGTTTCATACAGATGCAGCCCAAAGTTATACAAAAATTTCTCTTGATGTAAAAAAATTCAACCTTGATCTTGTGACCATAAATGCCCACAAAATTTATGGAATTAAAGGAACTGGAGCACTCTTCATAAAAGAGGGAATAAAAATTGAGCCGCTTCTTCATGGGGGAGGGCATGAAAGAATGTTAAGAAGCGGAACTGAAAACGTCCCAGGAATTGTGGGATTTGCAAAGGCAGTAGAAATTTCAAAAAAAACGGATTATAGAAAAATGATAATTTTAAGGGATAAGTTAATTGACGGGATTTTTTACACGATTCCTGAAGTAAAATTGAACGGTGCAAAAGGCGAAAAAAGACTCCCTAATAATGTGAATATTTCTTTTAAAAATGTGGAGGGCGAAGCCCTTGGGGCATTCCTTGAGAATAAAGGGATTTATGTCTCAACCGGCTCAGCCTGCATGTCAAACACAAACGCCGAAAGCCACGTCTTAAAAGCAATAGGGCTCACTCCAAAAGAGCAGGATTCTTCTATAAGATTCACATTAGGAAAAGACACAAAAGACAAAGACATAAGTTATGCTTTAAAAGTACTGTTTCAAACTGTTGAAAAATTAAGGGAAGCCAAGGATATAAAAAAATGAAAAAACAAATCTCCAAAAAAGAAAAACAAAAAACTTTAATAACAAAAGATATGACAATAATTGAAATACTTGACAAAAAGCCCGAATCTATTGAAGTCCTTATGGAATTCGGTCTTGGTTGCTTTGGCTGCGCTTTTTCAGGAATGGAAACGATTGAAGAAGGAGCTCTCGGCCACGGCATGAGCATAGAACTTGTTGGCAAAATGATTGAAGAAATAAACAAATTATGAAATTGGGAATATTGTGCAGGTTATAGAACCGCTCCGCATGAAAGAATTATCCCGAAAGTATACAAAAAAAGAATTTAAAACACCTGATTCAAAATTAAGTCTCTCCTAATAAAAAATGAAAAATTTATGTTCCAAGGAAATGGACAGTTATTAAAAAAATTATTTTTGCATCCTCTAAATATGCAGATTGATATTGGAAAATTACGATGAAGATTGTAATGAAGAAGATACAATTGTAGGAATACTTTATTTGGAAGAAATGCATATGTATGAGCTTCCTTATGAAAAATCTAAACCTGAAATTTTCCCACAATGTTTATAAACAAATTTTTTTTAAAATTGTTATGAAAAAAGATTTTGAATGTTGTGGAGGAGAATATGGCTGTGAATATAATGAAGAAGTTTTAGCAATTAATCACAGAGCACCAACTTTCATTGCACAATCCTTTCACAATGGAGGAACTAAAAAAGTTTCTTTAAGTGATTACATTGGCAAATGGGTTATAATTTTCTTTTACCCTGCAGACTTTACTTTTGTTTGTCCTACGGAGTTGGGGGAAATGGCAGACATGTATGAAAAATTCAAAAAGCTTGGTTGTGAAATCCTTTCTGTTTCAACTGATACACATTATGTTCACAAAGCCTGGCACGACACTTCAGAAACTATAAAGAAGATAAAATTTCCGATGGTTGCAGACCCATCACATGAAATTTCGCATAAATACGGAGTTTTAATTCCCGAAGAAGGAGTTGCGCTCAGGGGTTCATTTTTAATTAATCCCGAAGGAGTTTTGAAAGCTTATGAAATTCATGACAATTCCCTTGGAAGAAGTACTGACGAACTTATTCGGAAACTTGAAGCCGCAAAGTTTGTAGCCGAACACGGCGGAGAAGTTTGCCCTGCAAACTGGAAACCCGGCAAAGACACGCTGAGACCAGGATTGGATTTGGTTGGAAAGATTTGAATTGGGTAATTTTATTTGAAAAATCCCTAATTCTTATTCAAAATTTTTTCTTTTATAAAAATCTTCCATCACAAAACATTTTTATATAAACTCTTGTTTACAAATTCATGCCAAAAATTAAATTAAACGAAAAAGAAACAATTGTTAAAGAGAACGAAAATCCTTATTCCGCATTTGAAAAACTTGGGGTTGACTTTAACTGTTGCGACGGGGTTTGCGGAATATGCAAAATAAAAGTTACTAAAGGCATGGAAAATATAAACCCAAAAACTGAAATGGAAGAAGAGTTTCCTCTCAATGAAAATGAAAGACTTGGTTGCCAGTGCCACAGATTAAAAGGAGATATTGAAGTGGAATATGAGGAGTGGTGATGCCCCCCACTCAGTTCTTCCATTTCCAATCCAGATTTAATTCCATTAAAAGTTTATCCATCTCAATATCAACTTCTTCTGATAAAGCGAATTATAGACTAAAGCTTTTTATATGAACCATTTTTCATATGTTTAATATCAAAAAGCGATAAAATGGAAACTAAACTACAAAAAGCGTATGCAATGAAAAATAAGGAAGACCTTAAATTCAAAAGCTCGGAAGGCCTGAATGAAGAGTTAGTTAGAAAGATTTCTAAAGACAAAAACGAGCCTGAATGGATGCTTAAAAAAAGACTTGACGCTCTGAGAACCTTTAACGAAAAACCCATGCCGGATTGGGGGCCAAGCCTTGAAGGGCTTAACCTCTCAAAGATTTATTATTACATGAGGCCAAACGCAAAAAATAATGCAAGGTCCTGGGATGAAGTCCCAAAAGATATAAAAGAAACTTTTGAGAAACTCGGAATTCCTAAGGCTGAAAGAAAAGTCCTTGGGGGTGTTGGTGCGCAATATGAAAGCGAAGTAATCTACCATAACTTAAAAAAAGACCTTGAAGAAAAAGGAGTCATATTTTCTGACTGTGATAATGGTTTAAAAGAACACGAAGAAATTTTTAAAAAATACTTTATGACTACATGCATCTCCCCCAATCTCCACAAATTCGCAGCGCTTCACTGTGCGGTGTGGAGTGGAGGAACTTTCATTTATGTCCCAAAAAACGTAAAAGTTGAAATTCCTCTTCAGGCGTATTTTAGGATGAACTCAAAAAAAGGAGGGCAGTTTGAACACACATTGATAATTGCAGACGAAGGTTCAGAGATTCACTATATAGAAGGATGCAGCGCCCCACAATATACTGAAAGCTCCCTTCATGCTGGATGTGTTGAAATTCACGTTTTAAAGGGAGCAAGAGTAAGATATTCAAGCATTGAAAACTGGTCAAAAAACACATATAACCTTAATACAAAAAGGGCAGTCGTTGAGGAGGATGGAATAATTGAATGGGTAAACGGAAATCTTGGAAGCCATACAACAATGCTTTACCCCTGCAGCGTCCTTAAGGGAAAAAACTCAAAGTCAGATTACATAGGAATTGCCTATGCAGGAAAAGGGCAGTATCAGGACACCGGATGCAAAGTATATCACTTAAAAGAAAAAACCTCTTCAACAGTTCTGTCAAAAGGAATAAGTGTCAACGGTGGAGTAAGTTCATACAGGGGCTTAATAAAAATAAATCCTGGAGCAATAAACTCAAAATCAAGCGTGCGCTGTGACGGGCTTATGCTTGATAACAAGAGCAAGGCAATGACTTTTCCTTCAATGGATGTTCATGAAAATCAGGTTGAAGTTTCACATGAAGCAGCAATTGGAAAAGTAGGTGAAGAAGATCTGTTTTACTTGATGAGCCGGGGTCTTCCTGAAAGTGAAGCAATAAAATTAATAGTCTCTGGTTTTATTGAACCGATCATAAAAGCTCTGCCTCTTGAGTACGCAGTTGAATTAAATAAATTAATAGAACTTGAAATAGAAAATAGTGTTTGCTAAAAATGAAATCGGGAAAATTAATAAAAAAAGATTCTCTTGGTACCCTCATTAAAAATGACCTGACAATTTCGCCATTTTCAAAGAATTTGAGCAAAAAGTTTATCGGATTTGTAACAGAATCTTTCCCCGGAAATATTCTTGTAGCAGAAGCGTATACTTTAAATGGCCATAAAAAAATAAGAGTAGTAGATTATTTCCTAAAAGAAAACGAATTGCATAGGAAAACTCAAAAAGTTATTGATGAAGAAAGGAATTTGGCAGTTTACTGGGAGTATTATAATAAATTAAATAATCCCGGATATAAAGCAAAATGAAAACCGATTCAATCTACATGGAAGAAATAATGGAAATTTATTCAGAAAAGCCAAACTTTGGAAGCATGAAAGATAAAACTCACTCTGCGACCCTAAAAAACCCAGGGTGCGAGGACGAACTTACTCTTGAACTTGAGATAAAAAACGGAAAAATAAAAGATGCAAAATTTCACGGAAAAGGCTGTGTCATATCCACAGTTTCGGCTTCGGTTCTTGCGGAGAAAATAAAAGGAATGAATCTTGAGAAAGCAAAAAGGTTAACTAAAAAAGAGATGGATAACTTACTTGGAATTGAGGTCATCACGACAAAAATTAAATGCGAGCTCCTGCCTCTTGAGATTTTAAAAAAAATAAAATGAAAATTTACAGATATACAACTAAAGGAGAAGGGGTTTTCTCAGCCGGAAGAAGATTAATGCCAAAAGAATTGACTGATGAGGTTTTAGAAAATAAAAAATGGCTTGTAAAACCAGAGCTCACAGAAGGGGTTTACCTTTTTTATCTCACTGAAAAAGGAAGGGAGGAATATGAAAAAAAACTCCTGAACTCCCATAAAAAATACTTAACCGATATAAAATTGGAAACCCATGAAAAAGAAAATCTAAAAAAAATAGTATATGAAGATGAATACCAAATTGTGGAGAAGTTAAAATGACAAAAATCCTTGAAATAAAAAATCTTCATGTCGAAGTTAAGGGAAAAGAAATCTTAAAGGGAATTAATTTAACTCTTGACCTTGGAAAGATAAATGCACTTATGGGCCCAAACGGTTCAGGGAAGTCGACTCTTGTAAATACAGTAATGGGCCATCCAAAATATGTTGTGACAAAAGGCAAAATACTTTTTAATGGAAAAGACATAACAAAACTCTCGCCTGACAAAAGAGCAAAACTCGGGATATTTTTGTCTTTCCAGCACCCCCGCGAAATTTCAGGAGTAAGCGTTTCAAAATTTTTGAAGACGTCAGAAAAAGAATTAAACCCGAAATTTTCATTCTCTGAATTCAAAAAAAACCTGAAAGAAAAAAGAGAAATTTTGGAAATTTCTGAAAATATGACCGAAAGATACCTTAACGTTGGTTTTTCAGGAGGAGAAAAGAAAAAAAATGAAATCTTGCAGATGCTTATTCTTAACCCAAAACTAATAATTTTAGATGAAACAGATTCGGGGCTTGATATTGATTCCCTTAAAATTATCGCAAAAGGGGTGGGTGAAATAATGAATAAAGAAAAATGCATACTTATTATCACGCACTACAAAAGAATTCTTGAATACATAAAACCGGACAAAGTTTTCATAATGATTAAGGGAAAAATAGTATTGGAAGGAGGCAATAAACTGGCTGAGGAACTTGAAAAGAAAGGATATGGCTGGATTGAAAAAGAATAAAATGAAATATTCAGAAGATTTTGAGAGAGAAGAATTTGATTCGTGGAAGTTCTCAAGATTGGGAAGTTACTACTTAAATCTGTATCTTGGAGTGTTAAAAAAGTCAGATGAGTTAATGCGGATAGAACTAAGGAAGGTGGAAGGCTCTATTAAAAAAAGAGGGATAGATGACAAAATTAATCTTCTAAAATATATTAAATTTGAAAAACTCAGAATTAAATACCCTTCTGAAAATGAAAATACCTCGCTTCTAGAAAAAATAGAAAAGCGTTACTACAATAATGTTTTAAGTGACCTGGAAAAATAAAATTAAATTAAAAAATAAGCAAAAATGAAAAAACTAACAAGATGTTTTATATGTATTGAATTCCCTGAAGAGGTAGTAAAAGAAGTTGGGCGTATACAGGAACAAGTTTCAAAAGTCCCTTTCATCGGAAAGTTAACAGAATTAAACAATCTTCACCTAACCCTAAAATTTCTTGGGGAAATTGACGAAGAAAAAATTGAGACCGTCAAAAAAAGTCTTGGGGAGATTCAATTTAAAATAATGAATACAGAGATTGGAAAAACCGGATTGTTCAGCCGTCGGAAAAGTCCCTCCATTGTCTGGATAAATATTGTTGGAAAGGAAATTTTTAGCCTGCAAAACGAGATTGATATTGCAATGGAAAAACTCGGATTTATGAAAGAAGAAAGATTTATGAGCCACATTACAATAGCACGCATAAAAGATACAAAAGAAAAAGACAAATTTATTAAGAATATTGCAAATATTAAAGTAAGAGACACAAAATTCAAACTGGACAACTTCAAACTCAAAAGTTCAGACCTCAGGGAAACAGGCCCGATTTACGATGATATTGGGGTTTATTTTAGTAAGGATTAATAAAGGCAATTTTCAAAAATTAAGAAATCTACTCGTCAATAAAGAATTAAAAATTATATTACACACTTAATTATTGAATATAACTCAATTGAGTTAAAATGAATATTAAACTTTTAAGTATTTATCAAATCACTTCTCACTTCTTAATTTGCTTCGCAAGCCAAACTATCAAAAAAACAAGAGCAACAAATACTAGAATTCCATAAAGCCATCCAAAAAACATCATGCCATAACCATAATTTCCATACATCATTCCCATCATTCCTCCGTAATTTCCAAAGCCCATTCCAAAACCTCCAAATAAAAAGAATAAGAATACCACGACTGTAATAAGAATACCAGTTAATGTTTCGTTTTTCATTTTATCCTACACAGGAGGGAAATATTTAAATCTTTCTCCTTCGGAGCAAATTGGCATTTCCCACAACAGTTATTGATGACAAAGCCATTGCAATTTCTGCAATAACTGGATGCAAAAACCCCGCAACAGCTAGGGGGATGGCAACAATATTGTAAGCAAAAGCCCAGAATAAATTTTGCTTTATTTTGCTAAAAGTTGCCTTTGAAAGCTCAATTGCTTCGCAAACTCCAACTAAAGAGCCTTTTGTTAAAACGATGTCACCTGCCTCAATTGCAATGTCTGTTCCTGTTCCCATTGCAATTCCAACATTTGCCTGTTTTAAAGCGGGAGCATCATTAATCCCATCACCAACAAAAGCAACATTTTCACCATTCTTGGCCTGAAGTTCTTTGACTTTTTCGGATTTGTCTTCAGGTAAAACATTTGCGATAACTTTTTTTATTCCAACTTCTTTTGCAATAGCCTGTGCAGTTCTTTCATTGTCCCCTGTAATCATAACCGTATAATACCCTTTTTTATGAAGATAATTCAGTGCTTTCAAAGAATCCTCTTTAACTGAATCAGCAACTGCAATCAAACCTAAAACTTTTTTATCTTTTTCCAAAGCCAAAAGCATAACAGTTTTCCCTTCACCTTCAAGGTTTTCAATTCTCTTAATAAAATCTTTAATCTTAATTTTATTTTCTTCCATTAATCTTTTATTTCCTATAATATATTTTTTGTTTGATATGGTTCCTTCAATTCCTCGTCCGCGAAGAACCTTAAAACTTTTAACCTCTTTATGGCTTTTCAAATTTGTATAGTTTTTAGACAAAGGATGTTCAGACAATTTTTCCAGGCTCCCAGCAATTTCAAAAAAATCTTTTTCTTTAATTCCTTTTGAAACTTCAATGTTTGTCACTTCCGGTTTACCTTTCGTGATTGTTCCTGTTTTGTCAAACATAACCACTTTGATATTTTTCATTGTCTGAATTGCCTCACCTCTTCTTATTAAGATTCCTCTCTTTGCGCCCATCCCTGAACCAACCGTTAAAGCTATTGGTGTTGCTAACCCTAATGCACACGGGCAGGATATAACCAAAACAGCAATACTTGCACCAAACGCGGAACTAAAATCTCCAAAAATGCTCCATCCTATAAAAGTTAAAACTGAAAGCCCAAGAACAGAAGGCACAAAAATATTTGTAATTTTATCCGCTAATTTTTGAATAGGAACTTTTGAACCTTGAGCTTCTTCAACTAAATCAATAATGTGTGCTAAAAAAGTATCAGAGCCCACTTTTGTCGCTTTAACATACAAAACACCATCCTGATTTATGGTTGCACCAATTACACTGCTTCCTTTTGTTTTATCAACAGGCAAGCTTTCTCCTGTAACCATTGATTCATCAACTGAACTTTCTCCTTTTGTAATGGTTCCGTCTGTCGGGATTTTCTCTCCCGGTTTTACAATCATCACATCCCCAATTTTTACTTCTGAGATTGGAATTTCAATTTCTTTTTTTCCCCTAAGAATTCTTGCATTTTTTGCTCCAAGCTCAAGTAATTTTCTTATTTCCTGACCTGCACGACCACGTGCTTTGGATTCAATATATTTTCCTGTAACAAAAATTATCATAATCATTGCAGAAATGCCTGAATAATTCTGTAGCTCAAAAAATAAAGTGCCTACTCCCGTAAAATATGCAACAACTGTCCCAAGAGCAATTAATGAATCCATATTAAAATAAAAACTTGTGAAACCTCTGAACCCAGATTTCAACGTTGAAAAACCAACGACAAACATAACCGGAAATGCAAATACAAGAGAAACCCAAATCATCAGTTCTTCCGAAAGGATCATTATCCTAAATATAAATGGCAAAATGTACATAAAAAGGATAATTGGAATTACCAAAATCCAGCCCCAAACCAATTTTTTCTTCCACGATTCTATTTCCTTTTCTTCAGCAGTTTCTCCGTGATATTTGTGATTCATTTTTTTGTGATTCATTTTATTTATTTTATTCAATGGAAATTGCTTTGTATCCTGCACGTGCAACCGCCTTTTTTAATTCTTCGTCGGTTACTTTTTCATCTGCTTCAATAATGGCTTTTCGTGTCATCATGCTGACCTTAGCGGATTCAACGCCAGAAATTTTCTTCAAGCTTCTTTCAATGTTTGTTGCGCATGAAGCACAATGCATCCCCTCAACCGTAATTTTTTTCTTCATTTTTTTTACCTCCATATGTATTTTTAATTTTTTAATCTTTTGATAATCATTCCACAACCAAAGTTCCGGTTCCCATGCCCATGCTGCAAGCAAACCTGAAACTCCCTGTTTTAATCGGTGTGAATTCAACATAATCATTCGGCGTTGGAAGATTTTTTGCAATTCCAAAATCCCTAATAGTGAAACTTCTGTAGCAACCACTTACACTTTTATCAAGATAGATTCTTACAGGCTGGTTTACTTTCACAGTCACGGTATTTGGATAATAATTTCCATTTTTCATTCCTAACGTAACTTTCTGTATGTCTCCCGAATTTGTGTTTCCATCAACCGCGTTTCCTGAAGTATCCGGTCCTCCTTTAATTAAAAAGATTCCAAATGCCAGAACTAATATTATAACTACAGCAAAAATAAATTTACTCATCCGAATAACACACTCCTTGGTCCGTAAACCATAAACCAAATTGTTAAAGCGGTTAGGACAATACTCAAGAAAATTATAATTGTATAATCTTCGGTTCTTTCACTAGGAAATTCTTTCATTTCATTATAAGTCATATAATTTAATGCAAAAACTATAACAGAAGAAATGACAAAAAGAGAAACTCCCGCAAGTTTCAAATTATCATTTAGCATCATAACTGAAGTCATTGCACCCATTAATCCCCCCATAAAACCAGCAATCAATCCTTCCATAATTCCCATAATCCCGCAGCACTTTCCGTTCCAAACTCCCATAAAAATTCCTATCCCCATACCTATGAAGCTTCCAAAAAACATCCCGTTAGTTGCCCCGATAAAAAACCCGGGCAAAAATCCTGCAATCATTCCCGTTGTCATACCTATCATCATTCCAGACATACATGGAAAATTTTTATAGGCTCTAACCTGCCTTATAGAAGGTAAAATAATAGCATAACTTAAAATTGCAAAGAAGATAAAAAAACCATATTTTGGAATGAAGCCTTCAATAGTCTTTAATTTTAAAAAATACAAGATTGCAAATAACCCAAATGAAACCAATAAAGAATAGAAAACTGACTTAATCAACTCCCCCTCAACTCTTGTCTTTCCGTTCAGTTCTTTTGTGAATTCTTTTAGACTCATGCAAAAATAAGAAACTAGTTTTATTTAAGCGCTTTTGTGAAACTAGTTTCACAACTTAAGTTTCATAAGATTTTTAAACTAAACCTATTTTGAAAATTGATGGAAAATAAAAACGTAGGATACATCCTATTGGGAATTTCTGCTTTAATTAGCGTTATTATACTTATGTTTAATTCTGCATTAAAGGAAATTGTAGAGAGCAGTTGCACATTGGCTCATGGGGATGCAGTCTCGTGCCCCATGTATGAAACAATAAATCAACAGACATACATTGCATTAGGAGTTGTCGGGCTTTTAATAATAGTCAGTCTTGTATTAATTTTTTCAAAACCCCAGACTCAGACAATTATAAAAACAAAAACTATTGAAAAAAAATCAAATAAAAAAATAGACACTTCATCATTAAAACCAGAAGAAAAGCAGGTCTTAAGTTTGATACAGGAAAACAGGGCAATATTCCAGGCTGACTTAATAGAAAAAACAGGATTCGGAAAAGCAAAAATAACCCGCATATTAGACAGGCTGGAAGGGCGGGAGATAGTTGAAAGAAAAAGGAGAGGAATGACTAACGTTGTTATTTTGAAGGAATAATCATGAAAAATAACACTCAACATCCATTAACTTTAAATATGAAAAAAAGTTCACATTTTAAGACAGCTAGAAGGGAGGAAATAAAATGAGCGAAACAATACAAATAAAAAAAGACACCTTTTACAAAGGATTTATTCTAGTTCTTTTGGTTGGTCTTATAGCCTCAATATTTACAGGAGGTTTTGGATACAGAGGAACTGGTGCAGTAACCCAGAATAATGATAATAACAATAATGCGGATACTGTCCAACCTGTTAATATGCAAGTTTTAGAAGACCCATCATTGTTTCCGGTTCTTGGACCATCTAATGCAAAAGCAACAATAATTGAACTTGCAGATTATCAATGTCCATATTGTACAATCGCTGCAGGATTAGCAAGCTGGACTGAGCAATACAAAACTCAGTACGGGGATCTTGTTGGTTCAGCAGAAACAGCAAAAGAATTGGCTAATCAAGGAAAGGCAAGATTCATATATGTTCCATTAAGTTTCTTGGGGCAGGAATCAGTATATGCTGCAGAAGCTTCATATTGTGCGGGAAACCAAGGAAAATACTTTGAAATGCACGACGCGATTTTTACTGCAAGTAACGGACCTTCTGAAAACGATGGAAAGTACTCCAAAGCAAACTTGAAAATAATTGCACAGGGAATTTCAGGACTTGATCAAAATAAATTTGGCACTTGCCTTGATAATGATGAAACTCTTGCAAAGGTAAACCAGGCAACAACAATTGCCCAAAATGCAGGATTCCAGATTTCAACACCTCAGTTCTGGGTGAATGAAGAAAAGGTTCAACCTTCATCAGCCGCAATTGAGTCTGCGGTGAACTCTGCATAAATTTATTTTTTATTTTTTTCTTTAATTTTTTTTCTTTAATTTTTTTTCTTTTTATTTTCATTAAAGTTTTTCGTTATATTTATATATAAAAAATTCTTCAGACATAAGCAATGGAAATAAAGAAAAAAACATTTTACAAAATACTTGGAACTTTTATAGTCATACTGGGAATTGTTTTATTCATAACATTAAATCCCGGCAACGGTGGAAATGGCAATGGAAGTTTTGAAGTTTTCAAAAATACTTCCTTATTCCCTTCTATAGGTCCTGAAAATGTAAAGACGGTTATAGAATTTTCGGATTTTCAGTGCCCATGGTGCGCAATTGCATCAGGGCTTCCTGAATGGGCAAAAAGCGCGGCAGAAACAAATCCAAATGTTGCAGCAGTTCTTGGAGCTTCAGAAAATGCAAAAAAACTTGCAAAAGAAGGCAAAATTAAATTTATTTATGTATCAATGAGTTTTGTTGGAAAAGAGTCAGTTAACGCGGCTGAAGCAGGTCTATGCGCAAACGAACAGGGAAAGTTTTGGAAAATGCATGACGCAATATTTTCAGCAGACTCAGGACCCGAAGAAAACGACGGAACTTTCACAAAAGAAAACCTTGAAATAATTGCACAAAACATAAGTGGCTTAGACCAAACTAAATTAAGCAACTGCCTTAAGAGTTCAAAAATGCTTTCGAATGTTCAGGAAATTTCCAGAATAGCAAGTAAGTTTGTATCAAGTACACCGACATTCTTCGTTGATGGAAAGCAGGTCTCATCATCTTGGTCTGAAATTGAAAAATATTTGGATTAAGTCAAAAGATTCTCAAAAATGCATTTTCTTATTTCAAAAGCATCCGCCCACTTTGCATAAGAATCCCAACCCTTGAAAATCTCTAAAATCTTATCTCTACATATTTCCCCTTGCTGATAATAACTAATCTTAGAAAGAATTTTCTTTAAATTTCTCTTTTTCAATATCTTAAAATAATAAAATATTTTAAATCCTAGAAAATCAATCCCTTGTGATAAAGAAGATATCTTGGATTTGTCAGGATGAAGTTCAAGATTCATTTTTTCATTGAGGAAGATTTCAATTTCTTTTTTCCAAATTTCTAATTGTTCTTTTGATTTGTGTAGAATTACAAAATCATCGACATACCTAATATAAAACTTTATTCTTAATTTTCGTTTTATAAATTGATCTAAATCATCAAGATATAAATTTGCAAAAAATTGAGAAGTCATATTTCCAAGGGGCATACCTTTGCCACCATCAAAATTATTTAATATAATTTTTATCAATTTAATCGTTCTTTCACATTTTATCTTTTTTTTAACTATTTCTAGTAGGATTTTTCTATCAATTTCTCTAAAATAATGCTGGACATCTGCTTTTAGGCAAAAGGCTTCTTTTGAAAAATTGTGGGTGACATTTTTCTGAAACTTCTCAAATCTTTTGATTGCAAAAAAAGTTCCTTTCCCTTTTCTATTTGCATATGAGTCATAAATAAAACTCTTATCAAAGATTGGCTCAATTACATTACATATTGCATGGTGGATTATTCTATCCCTAAAAACCGATTTAGAAATCTTACGAGTTTTGGGATCCCTCAAAATAAAAATTTGTAATGGTTTAGGATTGTAGGTTCCATATTTTAATTCATTATGTAAAGCTTTCAAATTATAAGCTAGATTTTCTTCAAATGTTTTTATATAATATTTTTTAGACTTGCCTTTTTTCGCCTTTTTATAAGCCCAGATTAGATTTTCTAAAGAGATAATTTTATCATAAAGATTAGAGTAATATTTCATTTTTCTATTCCATAAGGCTAAGTCATTCTGCCATTGTCGTTCGAATTGGACAAGTTCGAGTCGTTAGAGTTCAGATTCGAATTCCTGTTCAAATAGCATCCCGACAATGGAAATAGCCAATTTACCAATTATCGGTTTTTTAACCCGCCTACACTTTTTCAAGTTTTCGTGATTTTACTACTAATTGTCAAAGCTGAATTTACTGACTTAAAATAAACTTAAACAATGTGCAAATAAATTGACATGTGGCCTAGCCTTATGGGCTAGGAATATTAGAAAATAAAATAGATTAATAAAGATTATTGTAAAAAACCACATGAAAAAGCTCAGCCACTTCGTGGCTTCGCCAAAACCACCCTGCCATTGACGTACGAATTGGACAAGACCGAGCCGTTAGAGTACAGACTCGAACTCCCGCCCAAATAGCATCCCGACAAAGCTCCATTTGAAGTCCATATTTGCCTTCTAAAATTTTCATCCATTTCTTTAGGAAGTCCAAAATCATTTACTTTTGAAAATTTAGTTTTACTTTTGAAAATTTAGTCCCGCTTTGCCAATTCAAACATTCAGATGTTTTATAAAAAGACTCGGGAGTTAAATTAAAGTTTAAATTGCTATCCAAATTTAAACCCCTCAAATTAAACCAAATTGGAAAGTCTTTTTCAGTTTTTCCAAGTTTTTTTATCTGCTCAAACAAATAAGCTGCTTGGTTTTTATTATATCCAACTAAATTTCTTAAAGCCAAACCTGAATCATTGTAAGTACCTTTTGTAAAATCCAAATTTTGCTCCAAGTCCAGTTGATTTGCTAATCTGTACTCTGAATTTATCGATTTCAAATACATGTCAACTGCAGTTGCAATATAAGTGTTTGAACCTTTCATTACGCTATCTTTAAATTTTAAATTGTTAGAGAAAGTATCTTTTTTATTTGTAAAAGTCTTATCCAGATATTTCACAATTTCCTTGTAAAGGTTCTCATCTGTCACAAATGACAATTCTCCCAAAATTGGAATTATTGGGGAATTTACTTTGCTTGTTATATTCTTTTTCTGGGGGGATACCTCATTTTCAATTCTTTCAAGCTCTTCCTTCCCATTATGACCCATAAAATTTGAATTAAATTTCATTTTAATTCCTCCTGAACAAATGGATGATATATGTTTTTGGTAATATCAACCATCAATTTTGATAAATCTTTTCCAGAATTTACATAAAAAACGGGCATCCCCCACGATTCTAAATCCTTTGACATATTAGTCTTTCCCCCAAGCTGAATGTGTGCATAGTAATTTTTTTCTGCAAGTTGTTTTATTTCACTTTTTTCGGAATCCCAGTTCCCAACTCCCCCATCTGAAATCGATAAAAAGAAACTCTCCTCCCCTTCAAAAGCATTCTTTAAAGTTTTTGCATCAAGATAAGTGTTCCCCCAATCCGGTTCGAGCAAAAGTTTTCTTATCGAGATTAAGTCATTATAACTCCCTTTTTTGAATCTTGTCTTATTTGAAAATAATGAAACTCCGTGATTTATGTATGGGGCAATTCCCTGCTTTTGCAAAAAGTTTTCAATTCCATAATAACCTAAAAGAGCATAATGGTATTTTGAATTGTCACCAAAGGGGATAAAATTTGTATTTCCTTTATTTCCATTAATTCCCTCTGCCATACTTCCAGAATTATCAACCAAAACCATCTTAAAATTTGGGAATGACTTTCTTTGAATTTTCTGTTTATAGTTAATAGTCAAAGGTTGATTTGGATAAGCAAAATTAAATCCGTCATCATTCATAAAAAATTTTGAAGTTTTTATTTTTAAAGGATTATCTTTTTCTGAATCAAATGGTCTGTAATTTAATGGAGAAATTTCCATTAAAAATTCTCTAGATATTGCCTCAACTTTTACAGGAATGTCTTTAGCAAGCCTTTGATACAACACATCAAGCTGTTCAAAGCTCGTAAAATTCGGGGACTGATTTTCTCCTGCGGAATACCTTCCATAAGCAATTTCCTCTTTTCCTTCCTTTGTTTTAACTTTTTCCTCAACCCCGTTTCCGGACTTTGATTTTTGATCGCTTCCTTCTCCGCTAGAATTTTGACCTTTAGTGAAGTCATAAGCAGACAACCTTTCTTTTGGCATTTCATCCAAAAGAGGGGATATTGCTTTTGCATAATCCTGTGCCATTTTTAACCATCTTGATTTATCAAATAAAGAGGTCGTGTCTTTGATTCCCTCCTCTAAGTTTAAATCATTTACAATTTCTTTTACTGCTTTTTCAACTTTTGGATTATTTGTGTAGTGTCTATTTAAAAAAACATTATCCCACTTATCCCCGAATAAATGCAGGTTTACTTTTACAAATGCTTCATACAAAGGGGTGAATCCTTTTTGCCCCATTTCTTTTTCAACTCTTAATCCTTCTCCATCCCAAAATAGAATTTGACCTGAAAAATCCCCAAAGTATTCTTTTACTCTTGGATTAATTATTGTGTCCTCAAACATGTTTGTAACATCTTTTGCACATTCCTTCTTATTCTGAGGGAGCCCATTTTTTATACCTTCAAGAATTTTATCGTGATTATAAACATCCATTGGGCAGCCCTTTTCTGAACCAAAAGGCAATTCCCAGTGAGCAACTTCGTGTCCTGATCCAACCTGTAAAACAACTGTTTCAAGCCCGTCTTTTATTTTCTTAATACTTGCATAAATTTTTTGCCTTTGGTCCTCGATTGGATTGTACCCCGTTTTTAAATCAATTTTAATTCCCCAATTACTTGGATTTATGTCCGCAGAAATATTATAAGGCGCATCATCATATTCGTTAATTTCTGCCCTTTTGGCTCCAACTAATCCAAATTTATTCTTCTGTTCATTTAGTTTTTCTTCAAGTTGTTTTATTTTGTTCATTTTTTGTTGTTTTGTCTTATTTTTTAGCATGAAAAAGCTCAGCCACTTCGTGGCTTCGCCAAAACCACCCTGCCATCGTCGCCCGAATAGGACAAGACCGCGCCGACAGAGCTCAGATCCGAACCCCAGTACAAATCGCATCCCGACAAAGCTCCATTTGAAGTCCATATTTGCCTTCTAAAATTTTCATCCATTTCTTTAGGAAGTCCAAAATCATTTACTTTTGAAAATTTAGT
>JAGVXF010000003.1 GCA_018303925.1 Candidatus Pacearchaeota archaeon
ATTCTTTTCTTATTTCCTCTTTTTTCATTAAATTCGCATGATTTCATATGCGAACTAATTTTCGGTTTTGCCTAGGACATATGTCCCTTGGACATACATGGCTTTCTTAGATAGTTAGAATTGATAAATTTATAAGTTAAAGGATTATTAATTAAATAAAGATTGTTAAAATTTCAAAATGGATTATATAATTTCTGCAGCACAAGGAGGATTGTCTAATCGGGTGAAATGTTTGCTCTCCTGTATGAAAATTTCAGAAGAAACTGGGAGAAAATTAATACTATATTGGCCAAAAGATTCTGCATGCAATTCCAGGTTCAGGGATCTGTTTGAGAATGAAATTTCAGAAATTTCGAAAGGCGAATTACGATTCTTAATTAAGAAAGAACGGGTTTCAATAAATAAAATTTTAGACAAAAAATTTGCTCTTATGGATGATACTACTCTCAAATCCTTTTCAGAAAAGAATATATCTCTAATGTTTGAAAAAATCCCCCCAAGAGTGCAAAAGGAAATTACTTCATATCTTAAAAAATTGAAAATCAAAAAAGAAATTATCTTTTCTTCTCAAACATTTCTGAAAAAAATTAAGGGGAAATTTGTTGGGGTTCATATCAGGAAAGGGGATTTTTTGCGTTCGAAAAATGGCTTAGAAGAGATTTCTCCTGATAAACTATTTGTAGAAGAAATGAAAGTTGAAGTGTCAAAGAATCCTAAGATAAAGTTCGTTATTTCAACAGAAGACAAAAAGACGGAAGAAGAGTTTAAGAAAATCTTTGGTGAGAGAATCTTTTCTTATCCAAAAACAACTGAAAGAAGAGAGGACTCCAGAGCAGTGAGAGAGGCTTTTATAGAAATGCTAATACTGTCAAAAGCGTCAAAAATTATAGGAACTTATGGGAGTACGTTTAGTGAAGTGGCTTGGTTTTTAGGAAATTGTAAGTCTAAAGTAAAAATCATCTTGGATAAAATTAAATTTAATCTCTATAAAAATTCGTTAAAAGCAGATAAAAAAATAATTGGAAACAAAATCAAAAAATTTTTATATGAAAAATTTTACCCCCCAGATGAAAGAATCCTGGATAGGAAATAATTTTACAAGAAATTAGGCAGATTTTTTAATGTTCTCTCCATCCATTGTTATAGGAAAAGTCTTGAAGATAATCTTCAAAAGTTTCTTTCGGTTCCACTAACACCCTGGTGTGAACCTCTTCAGGAAAGGGTATCTTGACTCCATAATATTCGTTTAGAATGGGGGCTGTTAAGTGTGCCGCATAAAATTTTCCTTTCTTGGCAAGTCCATCAAGAGTTTGAATTGAAAGGCCTCCTTCAGAAACAATCTTCTTATTTCTGCTAAGATTTTCTCTTGCAATTTCAAATGCATTTTGATTTATATTGGAATAAAAAACGCTCCCAATTGTAGTATGTGTTTCTCTTCCCCCTGGGATTTTTTTTATTTTAAAAAAGAAATCTTTAAAAGGAACAATTTTTTGTGTTATAGAAAGTCTAATTGCCTTTATATCCTCTTTGGATGCAAATTTATCTTTCTCTCCATGGTTGGAAGCTAATTCTTCATTAAGTTCTCTCAATAAAACCTCAAGAGGCCCTTTATCATTGGGGTTGGGATTTCCTCCCATCAAATTTACAGAACCTCTAAAGACCATTAGGGGGTAAGTCTGATCATAAACTCCCATAAGAAGTTCATTTGTTTTTTCGGATTCTATAATCACGAGGCTAGGATGAAAGTTTATTATCATTTTTTCCATAGTTTAAAAATCCTTCATGTTTTTTAAGTTTTTGTGCATTTTATGCTAACAGGTTAACGTCCTAAAAAATCAATTTTTTCTTTCTCAAATCTCACACTCTCCAAAAAAAGATTTGGCTAGAGCTAAGGGGTATAAAAGAATTTAAAAAAACAGCCAAAACCCGACAACAATTACAACTATCTGAAATAAATTAATCAAGATGGGAACTTCCCATTCGTATGCTCTCTTTGAAGGCTTAATCTTTTTCTGAATTATAGGAGAGAACCCAAAAAACCAAAAAACTTAAATAGTAAAGATATGTTATATTAGTAAATAAATTACTAAAATAGAATAAATTTAATATAAATATTAAGGGAATTAAAAATGCAATTAAGCAAACTTGAAAGTGAAGTATATGAAAAGGTTAAGGGGTTTGATTTGAGAGTTTTTAGTGCGGACGATTTATGTCTTCTCCTTAATATAAATAAAACAAAGACATATAATATAATCAAATCTCTTAAGAAAAAGGGAGCCTTGTTAATGGTTGGAAAAAGAAAGTTTATGCTTTCAGGTACAAATGAATTTGAAATCGCAACAGAAATGAATTTCCCATCTTACATTTCTTTTTGGTCAGCTCTTAATTATTATGGATTTTCAGATAATACTCCCAAAAAAATCTTTGTTGTAACAACAAAGCAGTCTAAAGGTATTGGAAACTTTAAATTTATAACCCTCTCAAAAAAAAGGTTTTTTGGTTACACCTCAATTGGGAAGGTTACAATCGCTGAAAAAGAGAAAGCGATAATTGATTCACTGCTTTTGCCAAGATATTCTGGAGGAATTAAAGAAATAAAGGCTTCGCTTGATGGGGCAATAAATGAATTGGGTTTAAATAAGATTATTGATTATGCTCTTAAAATGGAAAGCAAATCCGTTATAAGAAGACTGGGTTATTTACTTGACTCTTTAAAAGTGGGAGGTTTGAAAAAATTGGAAAAAAACATTGGAAAAGGTTTTGAGCTTCTTGATCCAAACCTTGAAAGGAAAAATAAATTAAATAAAAAATGGCTGTTAGATATTAACATATGATAACCACTGAAGAACTTGGAAGAATAAAAGAGCTGCGAAAAACAAATATGTATTATGAAGAAAAGGAATATCTCCAATATATTTTTTTAAATGCAATCTCCCGTTTTCCGGAAAAATTTGTTTTTAAAGGAGGGACTGCTCTTAGAATTTGCTTTGATCTTGAGAGAGCATCAGAGGACTTGGATTTCAGCACTA
This sequence comes from Candidatus Pacearchaeota archaeon, assembly GCA_018303925.1. GTDB lineage: Archaea > Nanobdellota > Nanobdellia > Pacearchaeales > GW2011-AR1 > GW2011-AR1. Next base: position 3,030 of record JAGVXF010000003.1, read on the forward strand.
ACTTGAATGTAAATGAATTAAGAAAGGGGGTTTATCTTTGCCTAAAGAATTTTGACCTTCTTAATATCCCCTATGAAATTTATTCAGAAAAAAAGTTTGAAGGGAATGCAAGGTTTGAAATAAGGTTCAGGGGACCCTTGTTCAATGGAGAACCCAAATCCACAAACACTCTCAAAGTAGATTTTAACAAACAAAGGTCCTATAACAAAGAAGCTAAAGTCGTGAATAAAATATTTTCTGATGTTCCTTCGTTTGTTGCCATTGTTTTAAGTGAAAAAGAAATTCTTTCTGAAAAAATAAGGGCTCTAATTAACCGTTCTGAACCAAGAGACCTTTATGACTTGTGGTTTTTGTTTTCAAAAGGAGCTCCAATAGACAGGGAACTTATAAAAATTAAATTAAAAGAAGAAAGTAGCGACTATAAAAAATTAAAGTATCCTTCTGAAAAAGAATATAACACTTCATTAAGACACCTTGTGCATTTTCTTCCTGATTACACCCAGGTTTTAAGGGAAGTTTCAGAAAAACTTGGAAAAGTTTTCAAATAATTTTTCCTAAAAAAACAGCCAAAACCCGACAACAATTACAAGAATCTGGAATAGATTAATTAACATTGGGACTTCCCATTCATATGCCTTGTGTGAGGGTTTTACTTTTTTCAAAAGCGCAATTGCAACATGCTCAAGGCCATAAATTCCTTCCTTAATATCTATTGAACTGTCTTTATTGAGTTTCCCAAAGCTTTCTTTTTTAAGTTTTCCCCTTGCCTTGAGGAAAAATTCAATAATATAAGGAATAAAAAAGAAAATTGCAATTTTTTCAATATTTCCCAAAATCGCAATTGCACCAATTAATGCTCCAACAGGATAAGTCAACGTGTCTCCAGGAAAAATCTTTGCAGGGTATTTATTAAAAAAATAAAATGCAAGGAGTGAAGCAACCATGCATGCTGAAATTACCGAGAGCCAAAGTGCTCCTGTTAAGAATGTTACAATTGAAAGTGCTCCAAGAACCAAAATTCCCTGACTTGCTTCAAGACCGTTGTAACCTGCAAGAAAGTTAAATGTTGAAGTTGTTCCGACAATTGCGATAGGTATGAGTATAAGAGGGTATAGAAGGCCAAAGTCAATTCCAAGTATTGTTGAAGTTCCTGCACCAAGAGCCATTAATGGAATTGCCGCAAAGAACAAGAGTCCTATCCTAAGTTTATTTGAGAGCCCCCTTTTCCATCCAAGAAGGTCATCAAAAACTCCTACAATTGTTGCAAAGAAAATTACACAAAGCAGGCCTAAAATATGTATTAAATTCGTTTCAGTTCCAAAAAAGAATGTTTTAAGCGCCACATAAAGAAAAACTCCTATTACAACCCCGCCTATGACCGCAATTCCCCCCGCTTCAGCAATTTTCCCGCTTTTTAATTTATGGACATCTTTTCCCGTAAGTTTTTCTCTTTTTGCCCTTTTTATCCAAAGAGGAACGGCAATAAGTGTAATCAAGAATGACAAAAGAACAATCGGAACAAAAAGTATTCCTAAAAATGTAAAGTTATCCATTATTTTTTTAAATTATCTGATTATTTAAAGTTAATTAAAATGTAAAGATTTAAATAATTATTAATCTACATAAAATATAAGGTGATATTCAAAAAAAGAGGTTTGTTAGTCTTTGTACTGGCTATTCTTTTATTGGGTGTTCTTGTTTTTGCGGCTTCAAGCGCACCCACAAGTGTTCGATTTACCGGTAATGCAAGCATGAATTTTGATGAAGGAAGTTTTTTCATTAACTGGACGAATGCGTCAATGGATACAAGTTATAGAATTTATATTTGGGCAAATGGAGTCATATTTAATGCCAGCGCGGTAAACGTCAGCGCGACAGGCTTTAGGTTTGTTAATACCACCCAGGCAAATTATACTTTTATCGTTGAGGCCCTGAATGGAACAGCTGTTGTTGGGAGTGCGAATTCTTCAAATGTTTCAATATTTGTCGATTCTTCTGCCCTGACGGGAATTGATTTAGCAGGTTATACAAATAACACTTGGAAAACAAGCAACGCAAATACCTTTACCTTAAACGCTACTTTAGCGGATGCAATTTCAGGAGGCAGTGCATGTGTAGTTGAACTTTATTTTTCAAATGGCACTTCTGCAGGAACTAATCAAACTGTTTTAGCAACAAGCAATGGAACTTTATGTAATAGTACAAGTTTAAGTCTAACAGGGCTCGCAGATGGAAACTATTCAATCACAGTCCATGCAAATGATAGCGCCAACAATTGGGGGGTAAATAGCACCTTCTTTAATATAGGACTTGATTCTACTGCTCCTTCCCCAACAGCCGCCTGTCCTTCAGGTTCAGTTTATACAAATGCAGATTTTCCCTGTACTTGTTCAGCAACTGATACAACTTCAGGCGTTGCAAGCGCAACTGGCTCTTCAAATTCGCCTCAGGGAATTTTAAGTCCCATAACAACGGGCACCTTTACTTATACCTGTTTGGGGACTGATACTGCAGGAAATACGGGCAGTTCAACATCAACCTTTACAGTTATTTCCCAGGGAGGTTCAGGTTCTCCATCAGGAGATTCGGGTTCCCAAACTTCAAGTTCAAAAAGTGACTCTTTTATTTGGAACAAAATTACCCCCGGAAAAGTTGAAATAATAAAAACTTTCGATGAGGGTACAGGAATTAAGGAGATACAGATAAATGTTAAAAATAAAGCGCAAAATGTTAAAATAACTGTTACAAAATATGACGGGAAGCCTGCCGAAGTAACACTGGAAAAAAGCGGGGAAGTTTACCAGTACATCCACATAAATACGGAAAATTTGAATGATAATCTTCTTTATGCAAATGTAAAGTTTAAAGTTAACAAAACATGGGTTTCAGGAAATGGGCTTGAAAAAGAGAGTATTTCTGTTTTCAAGTTTGATGAAACTTCAAAAGAATGGAAAGAACTTGAGACAACTTTTGATGGTGAGGATGCTCAAAATTATTATTACAATGTACCTTTGTCCTCTTTTAGTTATTTTGCAATTTCTGAAAAAGCACTAGCTAGTGAAAATGCACAGGACTCAGGAAACGAAGAAAATGGGACTCTTCCTCAAAATGAAGGAGGAGAAGTGAGTTCATCAACTAGTTGGTGGATATGGGCTATCATCATCGTTGCTGTTGTGGTGATTGTCGGGGTTTTAGTATCCAAAGGAAAAAAAACTAAGAAATTTCTTAAATTTGGTTATTGAAAAGTTATTGAAAAAAAATTGGGGTCAGATAAACTTCCATTAATCCTGCAATAATTAAAATCAAAACTGCTGCAAAGAGAAGGATAATTGCATTTTCAATTACATGCAAAAATCTTTTACTCCTTACCCCGTTTCTGATTAGGCCGGTTCCAAGAATTCCTCCCGCAAGTGCGGCAAGAAAGTAAGTGGTTATTTCAGGAAGACCGTGTATCATATATCTTAGAAGTCCCAATGGGATTTCAGACAGGTTAAAATTTGTAAAAACTCCGACTGCACTTGCAATGACAGTTGCATTCCATGCAAGAATAAAGATTGCTCCTGCACCAAAGATAAGGGAAAACAAAAGCGTGAAAATCATCACATAAATGTTATTTTCTAAAATGCTCGCAAACCTTGCCATAGCAGTCGCATTCCCTGTTGGACTTATGAATCCCCCAGTTGAATACTGTTCTACGCATTGAGAAACGCGTCCGGGGCTGTTTATTGAGCAGTAAGTTTCAATTTGGGCATTCAATAAGTTTGAATCCTGCAAAATTAAAAACCAGAAAGAGAATGCAACAACAAACCCAATAAATAACCATATCAATGCCAACATAGCATCTTTATGGATGCTCCACACCCGCCTTATCCCCCCCCCGATATATTCATCTTCTCTTTCTTCCTGCTTTATTATGTAATACATGAAAGGGAGTGAAAACATAACACAAAATAAAACGACAATAAGCCCCGAATATTTTATTAAAACAAGGTCTCCGGTAAAAAAAACTTTCACCAGTAAAAGCGAAAGAGATGCATAAAGAATTCCGACAAAAAACATTTTCCAGGGCCCTTTTTCCGCCCTCTTCGGATTTATTAACGATTCAAGCATAAAGTGTTAATGTAGAATGATTTTTTAAACCTTAACTAAAGTAATTCTATGAATTTTAAATTATTTTAAAAAATTTTCAAGACTTTTTTAGACTTTTATATTTTAATGAGGATGATTGTGCTTGAATTTATTTTCTTCATGTTCACCCATAACTTTTGTTATTTCTTCCTCAATTTTTTCAAGCTCTTTTTCAAGCTCTTTTTTCATTGAGTTTAGTTTTTTAATCTGTTCATCTAGCATTTCTTTTGTTTCGGGAACCGTTTTTGTTACAAAATTCCCCCCGCCAATATCCACTGTGAGTTCTTCGGAGATAAGTTTAGTTTTCACAAAAATTCCTCTGCCCATTGGAGCAAGGATTTCAGAATCTTTCTTTCCTGCAATTTCATCAAGTCCAAGGCTTATTTTTTCAAGGTCTATTGTTGCCTGCTCAACGACTGAAACCTGCTCATTGATTTGTATTATTTCTTTTTCAAAAACTTTGAATTTTTTTTCAAGCTCTTCCCGGTTCATGATAATTTTAAAAGAAAACATTTTTTAAGTGTTTGGATTTGGGATTTTTTTATAAATTATTTAAACGACATCCATCCATTTCCTCAATATACTTGAAAAAATTATCGAAGCCAGAAGGTAAAAAATAAACCACCCCATAAAACCAATAAATACCGGTTCACCTATGGAAGTAAAGTAATCATTGAACCATCTAAAAAATAAAATAAAGGGAACTCCTGTGTAAGCAAAAGACCTCATTGAAAGTTTCATTGTTTTTGGGATGAATTCAAGTTGCTTTTTCTGAAGTTCCATCATTTTTTCAGGATGGTCTTTATATTTTTTCATTTCATCCCGGACAATTTTTTGCTCTTTCTTGAGTTCTTTAAGGGCAACCTGATCAGTTGCGTATTTTTGAATTAACGTCGTTAGGAATGTAATTATAAAAACAACAATAAGCATCCCAAGATTAAGATTCCAGTTAATTAAAAATCCGGCGCTGGGGTTTAAGACTGCATGAATTGAATTTTTAAGCCATGGAAGTTCATTCCAAAAACCCGCAATTAAAAGCGAGATAATCATAATTAGCATGATTAATTTAAAATTTCCCTTTTTGTCACCCATCATTTTTTTACAAGATAAAACAGGTTTTTAAAGTTAGTCTTTAATATTGAAAAAGGACCCAAAAAATAAAATCTGTTACTTTTATATAAAAGTAACACAACGGAAAAGTTTATAAAGTTCAAATTTATAAAATGGATATGGCAAAAATCTTTGTAAAGGAAGAAGACAAAGAGAGGATAACAAGAATAATTAATTCTTTT
>JAGVXF010000004.1 GCA_018303925.1 Candidatus Pacearchaeota archaeon
ATTCTTTTCTTATTTCCTCTTTTTTCATTAAATTCGCATGATTTCATATGCGAACTAATTTTCGGTTTTGCCTAGGACATATGTCCCTTGGACATACATTGTGGAGCGTTTTTAGGTCACTTTAAAAATTGAAGGGGAAATATTTTGATTATAATCTTACAAAAATCATTAATTCTAACCTTTTTGGATTGTGGGTTTGGCTCTTGATGCTGGCAAATTTCCTAATGAAGTGCTTGAAAAGCAAAACATTTAAATATAAATAAGATTAATCTTATTTATGATAATTGATACAACAAGAATGAGCTCAAGGGGACAGGTAGTAATCCCTTTAGATATGCGTAAAGGAATTAATGAGGGAGACAAACTTATTGTGATTATGAAAGACGATGAGATTATATTAAAAAAGTCTCTCCCGGAGGATGCTCTTTTGTCTGAGAAATCTTTTTCTAAAACATGGCTCAATAAGAAAGAGGATGAGGCATGGAAGGACTTGTAGTAGGAGACATAGTTGTTATAGAGTTTCCTTTTTCGAGTTTAAAAGGTTCAAAAAGAAGGCCTGTGTTGATTTTAAAAGTTCCTAAAGGAAAGGATATTATAGTCAGCCAGATAACTGGTTCCTCCTATGAAAAATCTGTTGAAGTGAAAATAGAAGACAAAGATTTTGGTCAGGGAAGTTTAAAAAGAAAAAGTTTTGTCAGAATCGATAAAATCGCTTCAATTGAAAAATCATTAATAAAATACAAAATAGGTTTGTTGAAATCGGAAAAGTTTAATGAAATATTAAATAAGATTCTCTTATTTTTGAAAGAATAATTTTTATTATCCAAAAGAAATCTCTTTAATACTAGAACTCCCAAAATCCCCTAAAAAATTCCAAATATTTTTCTCTTCCAAGAAAACTTTATTAACTATTTTTCCCTTATTTTTTTATGGTGCAAAGAGAAGACGCTGAAGAAGGGAAAATTAAAAATACTGAATTTGTGCGCTGGTTTTCAAAAATTGACAAAAGCATGATTTCTCTTGTTGGGGAGAAGGCCGCGAATTTAGGAGAGATTTACAATAATAAGTTTCCAGTTCCTAATGGTTTTGTTATAACTTCAGAAGCTTACGAAAATTTTCTTTTTTCTTCAAAAATAAGTGAAAAGATAAATTCATTGTTAAATAATCTTGATACCAAAAATAACGAACTTTTAATCAGTGCTTCAGAAAAAATTAAAAAGTTGGTTGTTAATTCTGAACTTCCGGAAGAGTTAAAGGAAGAGATTATTGATTCTTATCAGGTTTTAGGCTCAAACAAAATTGAAATTGAGAGGGGAAGTGCATATGACATTTTAAACAATGCAACTGAACCAATTTTTGTTTCTGTAAGGAGTAGCTTGTGCTTTAAGTCTCATAGGGGAAGCTCAATGCATGAACAAGATACTTATTTAAATGTTAAAGGGAATGAAAGCCTTTTAGAGCATGTGAAAAGCGCTTTTGCTTCTTTATTCAATCCTGATACATTAAAAAGAGAACTTGAAAAAGGCCTGGAATCTGGCAAGATAAAAATTGCAGTTATCGTCGAGAAGATGGTTGATTCTGATAAATCAGGAATAGTTCATTCCAATGACTCTTTTGTGAATATTTATTCGGTCTGGGGGCTTGGTGAAGGAATGAATATAAAAAATGCTTCTTCTGATAAGTATGTTTTGTCAAGGGACCTTCAACTCCTTGAAAAAAAGATTGGTGAAAAAAAATATTTTGTTATGAGGGATTCTTCGGGCTTTCTTAAAACTTCAAATTCAAGCGAGGAGAGAAAAAATTCGCAGGTTCTTAACAATTATGAACTTCAAAGAATTGGGGATTTAGCCGAAAAAATAGAGTCCCATTTCGGAAAGCCCCAAAAAATTGAGTTTGGCATTGATGAGTCCGGGATTTATATTCTCCAGGCTGATTCCCTTGAAAATTTTTCAGATGAAGAAAGTGCCGGCAAACTTCCGCATAAAGAGGAGAAAAAAGTTTTTCAAAATGAAGGTCCTTTTTCAGTTGAAAAAGTTGAAAAAGTGACAAAAACAAAATTAAAACTTGTTCTCGATTCTCCGTATTTTATTGATGAAGTGAAGAAAAGCGGGCTCAAAAAAGCAGGGGTTGTAAAAATCGAAAAAATTATACAAAAGAAAGGCAAGCATCCGTTTTATTTTTTTGAATCTCACTATATTAATGAATATGAAAATCTGGTTTTTAATGGGATAAAACCTTTTTCTGAATCTTTTGAGGAAGTTTATGTCAGGACGAGTGATTTTTTAACAAGTGAATTTTTGGGGCTTGAGGGGGGGGAAAGATTTAGTGAGGAAAACCCTCTTCTTGGTCTTCATGGAATCCGTTTTGGGCTTAAGTATCCAGACATTCTTGAGGCGGAGTTAAGGGCTGTAAAAAGAATTCATGAAAAAACAGATGTTGGGATTTTGATTCCAAATATAATTTGTGTTGATGAAATTAGGAAAGTGAAAAGTCTGCTGAAAAAAATAGATTTTAAAAAAGTGAAGGTAGGGGTTATTATTGAAACTCCCGCGGCTGTCCAGTTAATAAAGGAATTTTGCCAGGAGGGAGTTGACTGCATTGTTCTAAATACTGACAGACTGCTTGAGCATATCCTTGCAATTGACAGGGAAAACAAAAATGTGTCTGGCCTTTTTGATGAGTTGAATTCTTCTTTTTTGTACCAGGTTGAGTATCTTATGAGGGTTGCAAAAAGAAATAATGTTGAAACAAATGTTTTTGGTTCTGCCCTTCTTAATGATAAAGTTTTGAAATATCTTGTTAAAAAAGGGGTGGAATTCATTTCTGTTGAGCCCTTGGATGCTAAAAAGGTTTCTGAAAAAGTTTATTCCTTCGAAAGCGAACTTTTTCATGGAACAGACCTTGAGCCAAGAAAATATGAACTTGAAAAAGTAAAAGATGATTATATTGAGAAAAATCCAGTGGCTGGGGCAGAGGAGAATACTAATCACTTAAAGAAAAAAGACCCTCTTGGAATTTTGTAGAATTAGGATGCTTTTCTCCCTACAAAAATTTATAAATAACTTTCTCTTCAATTAATCATGGCAAAAAGGGGTGGGGGAAAGAAATCTTCTCCCGAGGCGGCTTATAAAAAAGGGCTTTCACATGCCCGTGAAACCGAAAAACTTCTCGTTGAAAACTTTGTTTCTTTGCAGAAAGTTCTTGTAAACCTTTCAGGAAAATTTGATGAGTTAACAAGGCAGATATCTGAACTTTTGAAGCTTTTTGAAGACTCTGCAAAAGTTATAGTTAGAAATGAAATGGAAAAAAAGAAGGAAGACCGAGGGGATAAGCAGATTCTTGATACTATGATTTCTATCCTGGACCAGAATAAAGTTATTGCAAAGGGGCTTACCCTTATGTATGAATCAATGGGAAAAAGCGAGAGTTCTGTAAAATCTTTTGCTATTCCTCTTAAAAAAGAAGAACCTGTTGAAAAGAGAAAATTAGTCAAGGAAGAAAAGGGATATTCTCTTTCGAGGGTCGGAAATACTTTTGAGGGAGCCCCGTACGAGAGATAAAATGTTTGAGATTGTTTCTGATGAAGTAAGGCTTGAATCTCTTTTGAAAGTTGTGAGGAATCTTATAGTGAACTCAAAAAGCACTGAAATTTTCAAGTTGAGTGAAATTTTAAGAGAAAACAGAATTCCAACTCCCGTTGAATTTTCCATCCCAAAAAAAGAGGAAATAAAAGAAAAAATAAAAGAAGAAGTTAGGGAAAAACTCTCAATCTTAAGAGCAGATAAAAATGATTTTGTTAAGGATATTTATTTTGAGAACAAGTCCGTTAAAAAATTTGCTTTTGAAAGAGAAGCAAAACAACTTAAAGGGGGAGTTAAAAGGGTTTTAAGAATTCCTAAGATTTCTTTTCCTTCCCATTTAAAATCGGTTAAGCCGGCACCTTCTGAAAAAGTCACGCTTGACCTTGGAAAGTTGGAGCCACTTATACAAGATCCCCATGTTGTTTCTATTGAAACGGAAGGGGAAAGTGAGCCCGTTTATGTTGCGGGCAGTTTTGGAAGAAAGCCGACAAATATAAGGCTTTCGAAAGTTGAAATCGATGAAGTTATCAACCGTTTTAGCCGGGAATCCAAAATTCCAAAAAGAAACGGGATGTTTAAAGTTGCCGTTGGGAAACTTCTTTTGACAGCGATGATTTCAGATTCTGTGAGCCCGCGGTTTGTAATTGAGAAATTGAAATCTTTGGAACCGGCTCCGGGTCCAGGTGGAAATTACAGAGGATAATTTTTTAGTTCCAAAAAGTATCTACATTAGGGGGTTTTACTTTTAGTATATGAATTTGAAAAAATTTTTTGCATCCACATGAAGCAAGATTATTTTAATAATACTCTACTTCCATTATTACATCCATTTTAATTGCCCTAAATTTGTCAGTGCGACTATCGAAAATTGTTTACTATCTTGGTTTGTGTTTTATATTTCATTTTATTATTTTGTGGAATCAATAGTAATATTTTCTCTGTAAAAAATTTAAATTATTAAGGATAAAATAAATAAATTTCAAAACTCCAAATTTGCGTTCATATTTTCAACTTTTTCTTTCGGGGGGACTTTTTCGCCGAATTGTATTACTATATCTTTTAGCCATAAATATTTGTCTCTTTCTATGTATCTTTTAAGTTCTTCATCTGTTAAAATTTGCGGGTAACTGTATTCTGCACTATAATGTCCAAGATTAAATTCTACAAGATATTTGTCCTTGTATTTGCTTACAGTGGTTTCTACGTATGATTGGTTTATATTGAATAGAAGAATTTGCTTTTCAAATTGGGTCAGGTTCATTGAAAAATTCAATAACTGAGAAGCATTTATTTCATTGAAAATTTGTGTCAGATTTTCTATTTCATTTTCTATTGTTTCATTTGAAATTTTCCCTTCAAATAATACAAATTCATTATTTTTGTAAATTAATTTTACAACAAGGGGCCCTTCATTTAGTGTATGATTTAACTTTGTTATATCCACTGAAAGACTTTTCGTGTTTTCGGCGAGGTATTCTTCTCCGTATCCTGTTTCTATAAGGGAATAATTGGTTTTTACAGTTACACTTTCATTTGAGTTTTCGACTGTTATAGAATTGTCAGGGAGAAGTTCACCGTTTGATTCAATACTACTACTAACAACTTCCCAACTTTTCCCATATGACCTTTCTGTGAAGTCATTTTCTTTTGAAACAATGCCTGAAATTGTATCTGGAGTATCTTCTTTAGAATTGTTGCCTGTTATAAGTCCAGTTAAAAAATTGGAAATTGGGCCAAATAAGCTTGCGATTGCGCCTCCTGTTATCTGGGCGCCTTCATTGCCTGAAGTTTCAGGTGATTGTGGAGGTGTTTGTTCTGGTTCTTGGCTTTGGGTTTCTGCCTGAGGATTTTTGGAATCTGTTTTGGTTTTATCTTCTTTTTCCGTGAGAGTTGGTGTTTGTTCTTCCTTTGCAGGAGAATTTATTTCAGAAGTGGGATTGCTTTCTTGTGGAAGAGTTTCGGGTGATTGTAGAGGTGTTTGTTCTTCCTTTGCAGGAGAATTTATTTCAGAAGTGGGATTGCTTTCTTGTGGGAGAGTTTCATTTTCTATAGGTTTTTCCGGGTTACTTACTGAATTATTTTCTTGGGTTTCTGTTTTATTTTGTACTTCAACAGCTGTTTCATTTTGCTTGGAAGAGTTACTTACCGAGCCTGTTTTTTCTTCATTCTCTTTAGAAGGGGGTTCGGTTCCTCCCCCTCCTGTTTCGTTTTCCTCATTTTGCTGAAAATTTTCTGAAGATTGTAGTTCAAAAGAAATCTTTGGAAAGATTTTTTTTGCTCCCTCAAGACCATATCCTGTTCCTAATCCTGAAATTTGAGAATTTTGTAAGTAAAAATTTCCTGATGAAATTTCTTCTTCTACCAGAAGGTCGCTTAAGTTGTAAGTGTAAACCGAGCCGTTATTTTCAAATGTGATTTGTGAATCTGAAGGGATGAGTTCCCCCCCATTCAAGGTCATGCTTATTTTCCCGTTTTTTAATATTCCGTTGATAACATCCCCTTCTATTTTAAGAATAACATTTCCCGAAATTTTTTGGTTTGAAAAAATAAGTAATCCTGTAATAGCAATAAAAAAAACTGAAATTAAAATTATTGGCAGAATTTTTCCTGTCTTTTTTGGTTCGTCAATTCCTCTATATTCAGAAACGACTTTTCCGTTTATTCTTTTACTTTGATAAATGTATGGTCCGTAAGTTCTCCCGTTTTTTACTATGTACTTCTTGTAAACCATCTATGTAGTGTAAATCCTCTTTTATAATATTATGGTTAGGAGGTATTTAAATTTTTATAATTTGTAAAGTTACTTACATTTTTTGATCAATCGCAAATTTAGGAGAAGTTAGTAATCTCATAAAAATTTTGTTTATATTTTTGAAGACTATTCTTTTATAATGGATTAAAATAAAAAGTTATTGGGTTTGATTTCCTAAGTTTTCAGTTCCTGTAGGGGGAATGTATGGAATCAAAATAAGAGTCTGATTTCCTACCGGAATTGTAACATATCCGTTTGTTTGTAATTGTGCCAGAATTTCTGAAACAGCCAGATTGATTCCTTCAGTTCTTTTTTCGTTTACAAAGTTGTTGTATTGTTGCTGGAAAACTGCAAGATACAATACAATCAAAGCGAGCAAAAACACAACTGCAATTAAAACTTTGATTATCAGTTTTGTTTTGTCCTTTTCATCTCTCATTTTGTTCAAAATATCTCAAGGTATTTAAATTTATTCTTTGACGGTTATTTCTATTAAAGTATTTATATCTTTTAATTTCACGCCTTCAGGAATAATTAACTTCACTGAAATTATGTCTCCTTTGTTGAAGTTTATAATTCCTTCATCGACGGTGTTATACCCTGACAAGGCTCCTGTTTCACTTAAATCAAAAGTATTTCTAAATCCGACAACTTCCGCATTTTTGTAAATTACGACTTCTGCGATTTTTCCAGGGGCTTCCTCCTCAACTTCAAGGCTTGACGAGATTCCTGTTATGCTTCCGCTTCTAATCATTACATATCCTCTGTCTTCGGCTCCGCTTACTCCTGCGGCTGACTTTAGGAATTCAGAATTTACAACTTCTCCTGAGAGTCCAAGGTTCAAGAGCATTCTTCCAGCAAAATTTTGAAGCTCTTTTTTAAATTCTGTTTCTGAAGCCGTTATAACATAAACAGGACTTTCTCCATTGATTTCAATCTGGTACATTGCCAGGGTTGTGTTGTCTATATTTTGTATATTCACTTCTTCAGGAAGGTCATTAAAATCCACCTGTTTCACAGCGGTAATTTCATCCTCGGAAACGCCTCTTTTTTCGGCTATATTTTTCACAAATTGCTCGGTATCTCCCGAGATAGAAATAGAGGAAGTTTCAGCTAGAACTCCTACTGCCAGAACAATTACTACTGTAATAGCAAAAACTATTGAAAACTTCTTCATTTTAATATTTATTTTAGTTAAATGGATTATTTAAAGATGTGCTTCCTACAGACATATGTCCTACCTTAAAATAATCTTCTAAAATCAAAATAAATCTCTGCTGGCGATTTATTTTCTAAGCTTGAATGGGGCCTAA
>JAGVXF010000008.1 GCA_018303925.1 Candidatus Pacearchaeota archaeon
AAATTTTTTAAAGTAGTTTTTCTTTTAAAGGTTGTCCTAAATTCTCTTGTCTCCTTCAGCAAGAGATTGGAGATGGACTACACGTCAATTTGCTAGCACATTATTTAGGTTTATTTTAAGTCATGAAATTCAGCTTTGACAATTGGTAGCATTTTAAGTGTGAATTTTGAAGTTGTGGTGCTCCCTTTGGAGAAATCCATTGACTAGGAGATTATCGTTAGGTAAAAGTTAGTTGGCTACATAAGTGTCGTGGGGTTCGGTACGGATGATGACCGGCTTAACCTTAACGCGAACAGGAATCCGTCTCATGAGGATTCTGCTTTCCTAATAATCCATCTGGGCTTCTATTTTTTTAAGAAATAGCAAATCATCTGTAACTTGTCTGTCTTTTTGCCCTTGCCTTTGAATCACCGGGTTTTCTTGTTTCTTTTCTTCTGACGTCAGCAACCAAGAGGTTTCTATCATAATTCAAATAAGCTTCCCTGAGTTCCGGAGACCTTGTAAATTCAACAATTGCTTTTGCAATCGCAAGTCTTGCAGAATCAATTTGTCCTTTTTCCCCCCCGCCTTTTACAGTTGTTTCTACATCAAATTCAATTTTTCCAAGGATACTCTCCGCAATTTTTATTGGCTCTTCAATTTTCAGCCTGTCAAAAATTTGAAGATTTTTATAATCCCTTCCATTCACACTAACTTTTCCTTTTCCGGGAAAAATTTCAGCCCTTGCAACTGATGCTTTTCTTTTTCCGGAGGCATAAACCCTTTTTTCTTCAATTGTCATTTTATTTTATAAATTTCCTTACTTCTGAATATTTAATCTTTTTACCCGTCGCAATTTCAATAGGTTTTATATTTTCAAACTCTTTTGGTGTTTTTGAATAGCATCTTATTTTTTTGAATGCGATTTTTCCCCTTCCTTTCTTTGGATTTGGAAGCATACCCCTTATTGCTCTTTTCACTATTTTTTCAGTCGTTGCAGGATGCTTTGGTCCCTTTTGGCTGCTTCCAATTCTTCCCCTTTTCTCTTCAAAACTTTTTCTTATCGAGTGGAAGTTTCCTGTTATTATGACTTCATCGCAATTTATGATGGATATTTCTTCCCCTTTCAAAGACTCTTTTGCAGCAAAACTTGCAAGTCTTCCAAGGGGAATTCCTTTTCCTTCAACAATTTTCATTTTAAAATAATAACCCCTTTTGCATCTTTATTTTGTTTTATCTCTTCAAGGATTGTTTTTAATTCACAGTTTGCTTTCAATAATTTTTTCTTTGCTTTATCTGAAAAACTAAGCGCAGAAACTTTTAGTTTTTTTGAAATTTCTCCGTCGCTTAAAATTTTCCCGCAGACAACAAGTATTCCAGAACCTTGTTTTTCGAGCTCATAAAGATTCACATTTCTTCTTTTTTTTCTTGGTCCGGAAAGGATTCCGGCGATAGGAAGCCACTTGGGGTTTTTTTTGGCAAGAATTATAGTTTGGGTTAATTCAGGATTGGTTTTTTTCTTTAGTTGCAGTTCTATTTTTGTTTTTGATTTTGTCATGTTTAATCAGCCATTTAACGAGAAATAAATTCCCGCTATGCGCTTTTTACTCGCAGGTAAAATTTTTAGAGGGTTTTGTTTTATAAACCTTTCCCCAAAATTTAAATATGGTTCGTTCATTAATTTTTAATAAGTGGATGTGCCGGATGTCGCAAATATTCTTTTGCTCATCTAGCGCTGAAAATGTGGATGTGCCGGAGTGGTCAAACGGGAAGGACTCAAGATCCTTTAGCTTATGCTTACCTAGGTTCGAATCCTAGCATCCACATATTTCTTGATTATAAAAACCCATAACTCCGATTAAAGAATTTAAGTCACCTACCAAAGGTAAGTGTCACCTCAAAACCTTTAAAATTTCAAGGAGGTATAATTTTTTTACCTTTTTAGAATTATAAAAATTCAAAAGGTTTATAAGTAACTTAATAGTGGTAAACAAATGAAACTTGAGGTTAAGGAGGCACTTAAGAAAGGTTTTTCAGAATTGGAAATAGGGAAAAACCATGAAATACCTGAAGTTTCTGATTCTTATGGAGAGATTGGAAAATCAAAAATTGATGCACTAAAAAAATCAATCGAAGAAATTCATGAAATGATTCAGGGAAGAGAAAGGTTAAGCCGCAAAATTCACGAAGAGGGGGAAACCCTTAAATCTGAAATAAGAGGGTATCTTTCTGAAAATGAAAAAATACAAATTGCATCAAGTGATCCCTCAAGGGAAAAAAATGACCTTAGGCACAAGAAAATAGAAATTTCTGAACTTCAGATAAATGAAAAAATAGGCTGCTGGAAAGATGTTGCGCTTTTGAAAAAAGAGTTAAGGGAATATGAAAGGGAACTTCTTGAAAAAGAGGATAGATTAAGGATGTTTGAAAAAATTTTGGAGGAAGAAGAATGACAAAAAAAATAGCTTTAAAGGATTATCATCCAGATTTTAATGATTTTATTAGTGAAGAAATTGAAAAAGTTGTTAATTCAATTAGAAATTCTTCCAGAGAAAAATTAGGATACTTCCTATCTCAAAGTATGGGTGGTTATTACAGCACTTTGGAGGAAGAAGAGAACCAAAATCAGAACAAATCCCTTTTTTTGACTACTTATGAAATTTTTTACAATCTTGCAAGAGATAAAGCAAAGGAAATTGGGATGGATGTATCAATTTACCCAAAAAATTTGGAGGCAATTTTAAATTAAAATGCAGCGCCAAATTTCAGTTGAAGATATTGCAAGGAAACTAAAGCCCATTCTTGGGAAAAAAATTGATGAAATTTATTTCAGATATATGAACAGTGAAAATTTCGAGGAGAAAAGTGAGATTCTTCAGATTTTAACCGCACTTTATCAAAAGCACTTAAATAAACTTTTAGATAAGGATTTCTTTCTTGAGCCTCCAAAGGAAGATTCTCTTAAAGGAGAATATCCTCTTGCGCAGGTTTCTTACGCAGGAAAAACTCTTTTTCCGTTTTTTTTAAGGGAGAAAGATTTTTCAAGGCATATTTGTGTAACTGGAATGAGCGGAAGCGGAAAGACAACTTTTGCCCTTAATTTGCTTAAAAAGTTTATAGAAAAGGGAAAGCCATTTTTGGTATTTGATTGGAAGAAAAGTTTTAGGCCTCTTCTAAAGGAAAATCCTAATGTGATGTGCTTTACTGTTGGAAATGAAGGGGTAAGTAACTTATTTAAAACCAACATAAATCGCCCTCCAAAGGGGGTCGGTCCAAAAGAATGGATTAATGTGCTTTGCGACTTAATGACCGAAACTTTCAATGTTTCTTTTGGAGTCCATAAAATACTTCTTGAAACTCTTGATGAGACTTTTCAGGGCTGGGGAGTTTATGAAGGTTCAAACCTTTATCCTAACTGGGAGCATGTGAGAAGGATGCTTGAAGTAAAAGCAAGAGATTCAAAAGGAAGAGAAACAGGATGGTATGAAAGTGCCCTTAGAATTGCTACAATTCTCACATTTGGGGATTTTGGAAAAGTTGTAAATTACGACGGGAAAAAAAGCCTCTCAATTGAAGACCTTTTTAGTGAAAAAGTTATTTTTGAGCTTAATTCTTTATCTAATATTGAAAAGAAATTTTTCTGTGAGTATATTTTAACTTATATTTACAAATTAAAAAAAGCCGGGGCTGAAAAGTTAACCGAAGGGTTCAATCATGCAATTCTTGTTGACGAGGCTCATAATATTTTTTTGAAAAAAGAAACAAACTTCATGACAGAATCAGTTACAGATATGATTTACCGTGAAATGCGTGAATACGGGACTTCTTTGATATGTCTTGACCAGCACGCTTCAAAATTAAGTGACACCGTCATAGGAAATAGTGCTTGTCACATAGCATTTCAGCAGCAGCTTCCCCAGGATCTTGATGAGATAAGTTCTCTCATGCAGATTAAAGACAGAAAAGAGATTTTTACTCAACTTCCAGTCGGTTCAGCAATAGTAAAACTTTCAGAAAGATACACTTCACCATTTTTAATTGAAGTTCCTTTCACAGATTTAAGAAATGAAATTCTTGAAGACTCAAAAGTAAAAAGTAAGATGGATTGCGTTATCGAGGGGATAGAAGTCAAAAAGAACGATCCTGAATTTATGGAAAAAATTGTTCATAAAAAAGAATTAAAGAAATATGAAAATGCTGAAAAACCCATTATTAAGGTCGAAAAATGTGAAGGGAGTTATATGAAAAAAAGCTTAAATAAAACTCAAGGGGTTTTGTTTGAGTTTGTCATGTCCAAATTAAATGAAAAGAAAAAGTTTCCTGAAATAGAAAAACTTCTCGATTCCGGGCTTATATCTGGCTATTACACTAAAAGGGATGTTTTGATTGTGATAAATAGGGCATTGAATGAAAAATTAAATATGAATATGTCAAAAAAAAATCCTGAAAATACTTATGCTACTGAGACTATTATTTCTGAAAATCTTCCAAGCGAAGAAGTTTTATTCATAAACTTTTTAATAGGTTCACCTGGTCACGATCTTTCAACAGTTGAACTTTACAAATCAATAGGATTGTCTTCGAGGAAAGGAAATGTTGTAAAAGATAGACTTTTGAAAAAAGGGATAATTGAAGTTAAAGAAGAAAGAAATAAGAAAGGCTGGAAAAAACTTATATCATTAAAAGATTCATATTCAAACAATTCAAAACCAATTTCAACCACAGCTCAATAAAAATAGAAAATACCTTAGGAATTTATTCCTTGCAGGTTAAGAGATTTTTAAAAAAGCTTTTGAAATACCTTCGAGGCCGAATAAGACTTTGAAGAAAAACCCCTCGGGTCGCTCCAAGACTTGAAGAAATACCTTCCGAAACAAAGTTTCGAAAGATGAAATTCCCAGTTCTACAACCAGTTTAACGTATTTCACTCTATGAAATACCTCCGAAATACCCCAAAATATGGTATTTCACGTCGATTAATAAAATATTAACCAGAAAATAACTTAATTCATTAATAATTAATAAATTTAAGAGGCGAAGTAATGTCTTACTTTAATTATCTCCTTTCAATAGGAATCTTCTTTTTAATTCTATTTGCATGGGTAATCTCAACTTTTATTTTAGACAACATGGTCTTATCAGTAACTCTAATCTTTTCTCTTATTCTTCAAACAATTAATATATTGAACACAAAAATAATTAGAAAGGTGTAAAAAATGAAAAACTTTTTTTCAGTTCTTTCAGGAGTTATAATCATTATGGGTTTTATTCCTTATGTAAAAACAATCTTCCAAGGAAAAACAAAGCCCGTGAAATCAACTTGGTTGGTTTATGCAGTTCTTGACACCATAATCTTTGCAGGAATGTATTTTGAAAAGGCTGTCAATGGTCAAATTGCTTCGTCAATTCTGTGCGCTTCAACTGTTTTTTTTCTTTCTCTAAAATATGGAAAATCCGGATGGACAAAAATAGACATTTTTGCCCTCGTGTTTGCTGCTATTGGGATAGTCTTATGGGTACTCTTTGATGACCCGATTCTTTGTTTAGGGGTGAGTCTTTCTGTTCTTTTTGCAGGTTCAATACCCACTTTTATCTCTGTATATTATGATTCAAGTAGGGAAGATAAACTTTCCTGGACCATCTTTGAAATTTCTGCAGTGTTCGCTTTATTAGGAGTCCCAAAATGGACTTTTGCAGATGCAGCAACACCCACAGTCTTCTTTTTGATCGAGACTATAATGATGTACTTACTTTATATTAATCCAAAATTTCATAAATCAACAATTTATTAATCTTTTTTTAAGGAGCGTAAAATGAAAAATTCACTTGAGTTTATCGTGCTTTTGATTTGGGCGAGTTTTTCATATGCTCAAATTCAAAACAGAACATCTAATTTTTTTCCGCGGGATTCAATGATGACAATAACTCTTGATTCGATTATTGTTGTTGCCAAAAGGGAAGATTCTTCAAAAGAGGTCTTTTTGGATCCCGCAGTTAAGTCTTTTTATTTTGGAGATCCCCAGAAAGAGTTGACTTTTCTTCCCGGGGTAATTTCGATAGTCCCTTTCCTTTCAGAAAGTACAATAGATAATCTCCCGTCCCAATTCACAGGAATGTATTTTGGGGAGGATATGATGATTCCCATCCTAGGAAATAAAACAATTTTTCAGGGAGGGGCTTCAATTGTCAATCCTGAATTTTTTAGTTTACTTTTAGAGGCAGATTCTTATTCTGCTTCTTATGGAAATATTGGGGGAATCAAAAAGATGGTGCCAAAAAATTTAAGCAAAGGAATCTCTGGAAAAGTTTCATCTGACTTGACTGATAGGTATATTTCTATTTCAGGGAAATTGGGTTATTTAAGTTCAAGACTTGGATTAAGGCAGGTAAAAGTTTTAAAACCAGTAACAGAACTGATTCCCGAGTTAACTCTCCTCCCCGAGGTAATTGATTTTGAGGGGAATCTAAATTTCTCAAATGAAGAAGTATTCCTTGAAGGATATTTCCTTAATTCAATCCAATTCCAGAATTTTAAGGATGAAGGTATGAATCACTTTGGAATCGAGGGTATTCGGCAGGACGTGCGCCACAACCTTTACGTTTTTGTAGGCAGATACAACTTTGAACATAAAATAATCAAGTTTGGTTCTTCATATGAGTATGAAGGGCAAAATTCCTGTCTGGTTTTTAATTTAGGCGAGGAAGAAGAGTCCAGATTTTTAAGAAACTGGACTTTTAATCTTGAGATTTATGACTCAAAAGATAAATTCAGATTTGGCCTTGTTTCTTATTTTTTTAAAAGTAAGGAGTTAGATGGGAAAACCCTAAGAGATATCTGTAATATTTATGGGGAAAAAGAATTTCTCATCGGGAATTTTCTTTTAAATTCAAGTATCTCTTTTTCTTATTATAAAGGTAACTTGGCAAATTCAGAAGCCGTGAAAATGACTTTCTTTTTAGGAAAGTATGAATTTGTTTTTTCTTTGGGAAATTATCAAACCTTTTTATTTGATAATTCAAATATTCTGGGGGGAGTTTTGCACAAAAAAACTGTCGATAAACCTAATGAGAGCAAGCAGATTTCATTAAGTGCAAGATTTAATTTCTCTTGCGAATGGATGAATTATATTGATATCTCCACTTTCATGAAGATTCTGGATGTGGAATTTTCAAACGAAGGATATGTCAAGGGAATCTCAAAAGGGGTTCGTCTGCTTGCAAAAAGTGATTTATTAAATTCCTCTTTATCTGGTTATTTGGCTAATTCAAAAATAAATGGACATGGAATAACCGGAACAATTGATTATGATTTTACATATACCTTTACCAAAACTCTTTCTAAAAATTTTTCCTTAAGCGTCCAATTAGAGGCTAGAGATGGAATCTGGTCAAAGAATCAAACGACCGGAATTTATTCGAGATTTGAAAATGCATATTTTTTGAATTTAGGGCTCTTTTATAGAATTAATTTATTTGGAGGAATGGAAATAAATTTGACAGGATTTAATCTTCTCGGAAAAAATCCGGAGTTGATTAGATATTTTTCCGGAGAAAATTTGATCTCAAAAAGAGCTCCAACGTGGGGAAATCTGTCATTGAGTGTTCGGTTCTAATCCGGGGAGTTTTCTTTTAATTAACAATTTTAACAATTTAATCAAAATGAGGTGAAAAAATGGAACGAAAGATTTTCCTGCTTCTTCTAGGATTAATAGGGGTTGTTTTAATTCTTACATCTACAAACTCAGCCAGTCTTTTAGCACTTGCTGGAACGGTTTTGTCCATACTAGGATTTTTTTTCCTTTTTCGTCCCAGGGAGGAAAAAAATAGAAAAAAATTCTACCGGATGATGTTCATTATTGGAGTCTTATGTATAATCCTCTTCGCATACATAATGTTCTTCACATTTTCAGTGGATTCTCTTTCGGGATTTCTTCTAGTTACAGGAATTGTTATCACGACGCTAAGCATAACATACCTATTTCCGGACAACGCTACTACTGGTAGAATTCCTAGGGGATAAATTAAGTTTTAATTAACTTCTGATTATTCAAAACCTCCTTACCTTCATTTCTAAAAAGGAGGTTTTTTTCTTTTAATTAACAATCTTTTTAAAAAACAAATAAATTATAGGAGGATATTATGTTTCCTGAAACTTGTGTTAAAATTATTGAAACATTCAGTCAGGGAAAAAATATGACCTTAAGGCAGATAAAAAAAGGTTCAAGATTGCCTTACAATCTAGTTAAGAGCCATCTTTCTTTTCTTTTTGAAATTGGACTAATAAAGAGAAAGAAAGGATTAATATTTAATCGTTACTGTTCTGACAAGAGGTTAAATTAAATTTCCATTCAGTTTCTAAAAAATTTATAAAATAATCATCAAATCAACAAAAAAATGGAGAAGTTATGATTTTCAATTCCAAAAATCAAATTAATTCCGATGGGTGCAGCACAATTGAAAAATTGGTTGAATATTTCGCAGAGGGCAATTCAGGTTGTCCAAATCATATAAAAAATGCTTTGGGAATGTGTGGGAAAACCTCGCACAATAATCTAAAACTCTTATTGGAAAAAAAAGTTGTTGTCCGCAATTATTGGAATAATAGATATAGTTTGGCTAAAGAGCATTCTAATTCTTCATCCCAGGAGATTCTTGAATTGATTTTGGTCCTAAAAAAATGAATTTTAAAGCCCCCTCATTTTTTCCTTTTTTCAGAGAGGACTCCTTATTTTAATTAATAATTTTTTAAAAATACGGAAAGTTAAACATGAAAAATACAATTATTCTTTTCATACTTGCTGTTTTATTTTCTTCATGCAGCAAAGAAGAAAACCCGGTTGCAGTTCGTCCTGAAGAATCGCATCAAAGTCCAATAGGAAGATTGTATCCTAAAAGCAATTCTGTGCAGATAACCCAGTCTCAGATGGGAAAAATAAGTTCTTTTACTTCTTATTCAATCACTTTCTCAGATAATTCAGTTGCTCAAAACCTAAAGTCTGGAGATGTGATTTTTTCAGAAGGTTACATTTCAAAAGTTCCTAGAGGATTTTTAAGAAAAGTAACTTCAGTTTCAGGGAATACAGTCAACTGCTATCCTGCTTCACTTGATGATGCCTTCAGCAAAGGGGACCTGGATTTCACAATTTCTCCCTCGTCTTTACAAAAATCGGAAGGAATTGAAGGAATTATAGGAAAGTCAACCTCCCCAGAAAGCAAAACTTTTTCATTAGCATGCCTTATTTATGATAAAGATGGAAATAACATCACGGTGAATGACCAATTGAAGCTTGAGGGTTCATTGAATATTAACGGATGGATAACAGGGGGCATTCATTTTCCGTCCTTTAAAGTAAATGGATCTTTCAACCTTAATGTTGAGGTTGATTTGAATCTTATTGCAACAGGCGGGTTAAGTTATAGCATCAAAAAAAATCTTTTCATTGCAAAAGGTACTCCACTAATTGTCAGCGGGGTTGTTTTAACTCCTGAATTTTCAGTTGAGTTCTCGCCACTGGTTTCAGTTGAAGCAGGGGCAAAAGTGGGAATAAATGATAAAATTTCAATAAATCATTCAGTAATCTTTGATTCCAAATGGGGGTTGAGCGGAAGTTTTCAAAATAAATTTTTAGCTAAACCTGTTGAAATGATTCTTGGAGGAAAGTTGAAAGGAACTCTCTCATTTAAGTTTAGTGTTTCCATTTATGAACTAGCTGGTCTGGGAGTTAACCTTGGTCCATACCTTGAACTTCAGGCAAACCCTTTCGAAAATCCCTGGTGGATATTTTATGCTGGATTAGGGGGAGATTTATTTGTAGAATCAAAACCACTTTCTTTTATGATGCTCAGAGGTTCCTGGAATCTTTTTGACGCAAGAAAAATAATTTCTCAAGCCCAATCTTCTAATAAGCCCCCCACAGCTATGTTTTATATAACTCCCGAATATGGAACAACAGAAACCAATTTTCAATTTTCTGCAAAGTCATCAATTGATCTGGAAACTCCACAATCTCAGTTGATATGCCGATGGGATTTTGAAGGAGATAATAATTGGGACACTGATTACAAATCTATAAATGAGCTTGTGTTCCATCAATATTCTCTTCCTAATTATTATAATCCCAAACTTGAAGTCAAGGATGGAGGTGGATTAACAGACACTTTAAAAAGAATTCTTAATGTTTCGTCTTCAGGAACAAATGAAACTTTAATATTGCAGCCAGGTCCTGAAGGAGAAGATGCTGAAGTAGATTATATAAAAAGACCAGATGGAAGCGAATCTTATTATGGATTTCCTGATAGTTCAATTATCAAGGTTCACTTAGCTATTTTCACGGGGGGCGCAAGAATAGAGTATGAATCTTTATTGAGATTTAATCTTTCAGGAATCCAAAAAAACTCTTTGGTTAAGTCGGCAAAGTTAAAGGTGTATGGATTTGCTGTTGTTAATTATGTTGGACAAATTCCCACAATTTCTCTGGTTAAATTGATGGGGGAATGGACTGAAAGCACGGTAAAATGGAATTCTAAACCTCATTATACAAAAATAATAGACAAGGAATTAACTCATGAAGGATTTCCCTCTTGGTATGAATTCGATGTTTCTTCTGTTGTACAAAAATGGGTAAATGGAGAAACAAATTATGGATTTGGGCTGAGAACGGATCAAAATACTTTTTTTGGAGAGATATACAGCAGTGATAATTCAGAATCATCAAAACGTCCAATTCTTGGGATTATTTATCAAAAATAAATAACTCTCAATTTTTCTAACCCCCTTATCTTTTTTAGTAAGGGGGTTTTAAATCAATTAAAAAATCATGTTTCACAAAATAAAGAAAGGAAAATATAAAATGATAACCCCCCTATATTACTTTATTGGAGGGATTTTGTTTTTTCTCGGGGGTTCTTTTACTATGTTTAGATTATCTAAATCTGAAAAGTGGATAAATCGTTCTATTTTTATGATAATTATTTTCTCAAACATTTTGTTAATATTAATCTTTTTTGGAAAGGAATTAACATGATTGCAATTTTATTTAGTTTATTTGTCTATGGGATTATTGTAGGAATCTCTTTTAGGAAATTTCAAGTGAGGTCTATGAAACTTTTTATTTTGTTATCTTTATCTGTTATCTTCTTGGATTTTGCATTCTTATCCTTTGGGATACATGCAAATCAGGTAATCATTTTTTTGTTTATTGGAGTATTTTTTGGGTGGCTTTATCATACCAAAATAATGGAAAACTCGGCAGATAAATTTTCATTAATTCTTTGCGTTATTTTGATTTTTTTAACAATTTTCTTTATTTTCTATTTTGGAGAATAAAATGAAAATAATAAAAAATCTTTTTATTATATTCTGCGCGTTATTTACATTAATTTTTCTTTTATTTAGAATTGTTGATTGTGTTAGATCAACCCGTACCTGTAGTTTCCCCCAAAAAATTTATTCGGTTTAATTAAAAATTTTTCAAAACTTTAAGGAGGAATAAAATGAGTAATGTATTTTGGCGATATTTATCTTTGATAATTATTTTGGTGGTTTTGTTTATTTTAATGATGCTTGGTGAACTAGAATTATTAGTGAAGATAGGGCTTGTTTGTATAATTGCAAATTCTTTAGGGATATTGGTTTTTGCCCTCCTTCCTTCTACGATAATTCGGGGAAAAGCAATTTTATATGGTTTCTTTTATAATTTACTGCTCTTCTTTTTTATTTCCCAAATGAGTTCCCCAATAAATCAAAATTTCGGTTTATGGATGTTGGGGATTGTCGGATCAATGGTGATGCTTGTTTCCCTTCTTTTTTGGGACATAAGCAAAAAATCATCCGAATAGTTTCTTAAAAGCCCCCTCCTTCCTGTCTTTTTTGAGGGGGCTTTTCTTCCTTCTTTTATTTCAAACCTTAGGCAAATTCTTGCCGCACAAATCCTAAAAATAAATTTCAGAATCAATTATCTAAATTTTCAAATCCCTCCAAATTCCTTCCGAGATGTCCATCCAAAATTTCTCACCCAAATAATGCCAATCTTTTAATAAACAATATTTTTTTTGCAAAATTTCCCTCCGTAAAAACCCCAATTCGAAGTACACAATACTTTTATATCATAATAATTATTGAAGTTTAAATGAAAAGGGTGGTTATTGTTGGGGGAGGGTTTACCGGGTCAAATGCTGCAAGATTTTTGGAAAAAAATTTAAAGTAACTCTTATTGACACAAAAGAATATTTTGAGTTTACCCCTTCTGTTATAAAATCAATTGTAAACCCCAAATTTTTTAAAAAGATAAAAATATTTCATAAAGATTATTTAAAGAAGTCAAATATCATTCTTGGAAAAGTTTCAAAGGTGAAAAAAAATTATGTTCTTATCCGGGAGGAAAAATTTTTTTTTGACTATCTTATTCTTGCATCCGGATCTTATTATCATTCTCCGATTAAAAGTGAAAATGTCTCTTCATTGTCAAGATTTGAGGATTTAATGAATGTTCATGATAAAATTAAAGAAGCCAAAAAAATTGTAGTAATAGGGGGAGGAGCCGTCGGAGTTGAGATTTCTTCAGAATTAATCACAAAATATCCTAAAAAAAATATTTCTGTTTTTACTTATTCAAAAACACTTCTTGAAAGAAATAATGAAAGAACAAAATTTCTGGCAAAAGATTTTCTTTTAAAAAAAGGTGTTAAGATTTTTTTTGAGAAGGAAGTTTTTTTTAACAGAGGAATTTTTCTTAAAAATAAAAAAAAGGTTGATGCAGATTATTTTTTTGTATGTACGGGAATAAGGTTAAACAATGAATTCTTGAAAAAAAGTTCCAAAATTATCCTCAATAAAAGAGGGGGGATTTCTGTTAATAATTTTCTTCAGGTAAATGGCTCCAAAAATATTTTTGCAGGGGGGGACTTAACAGGCATTTCCGAGGAAAAAACCGCACAAACAGCGATTATTCATGCAAAAGTGATTTCAAATAATATAATTAACCTTGAGAGAGGAAAGAATCTTAAAAAATATGCCCCAAAGAAGCGCCCGATGGTTATTTTTCTTGGAAGGCTCACAGGAATTTTTGAATATGGAAATTTTAGTATAAGAGGATTTCCCGCGGCCATTTTAAAAAAACTAATTGAGATAAGAGAATTAACCAAGTTTAAAATCAACCTTTAGAAGGGAATTTATCTTGCTTATTCAGAATGCTCTATTTGGTAAATGGATTATCAAAGGTAAATTTTATTAGGAATGACCATCAACTGCTTTTTTTGAGGATAATTTGATATTTACTTAACTTTTTTTGTGATTTCCTTTAAATCTTTTTTAAGAATCTCAACTGCCTTTTTGAAAATCTCTTCCGCTTTCATTTGTCCGAATGATTCAATTATAAAGAGGAGTTCATCCGTTTCTTTAACTTCAATTTTCTTTTTGTCTTTTTGGGCAAGCCCTTCGCAAAAATCAAGGACTGTTTTTTCCTGGTCATCTTTTAATGTGATTTTTGCTCCTTTTGCTTTTATTTCATTTTCCGGAAATGAACTTTTTATTTCCTTTTCATATTCAGAGTCAAGAGCGATTTCAGTCACATCTCTGTAAAAAATAATTCCCGGAGAAAATTTTGCATGTTCTTTTCCCGTTCCCATCCTTGTTTTTCCTTTCATTTTTAATTCCTGTCCGGAACTAAGGATTGTGAGAGGTATTTTTTCATAAACAACTTTAAATTCCCCTTTCAGGTCTCCGGAATAAACAGTTCCTTCTTTTTTTGAATCAATCTTGAACTTTAAAATACTGCCTTCTTTCCATGCTTTTTCATGTTTTAGGGGGATAAGCCCAATCCTGTGTGCAAGTGTTTCATCATAAAGAGGGGAATCATTTCTTGAGATTTCAACTTCATCAATTGCCATTGCGGGAATTAATCCAACGCTTCTTCTTATTGCATTTGCAAGGTTCTCGCTTGTTTTTAATGTAAAAACAAGTTTCTCATCTGAATTTTTAACTTTTCCCATTTTTTTATCTTCAGTTTTAAGTTTTTAACCTTTACGGTCTTCTTCCCCTTCGGCCCCCTTTTACTTTTGGTCCTCCTCTGGGAATTCTTGTTGTATCTAATATATTTAGGATTTTAAATCCGTCTCTTGTCAGGCTTTTAATAATGCTGTGTGCACCGGGCCCAGGAGCAGGATTTCTTGTTTTTGCCCGTATTCTTACATAAAATGATTTTATTCCAAGATCTTTTACCTCTTCAGCAATTCTTTTAGAAATAAACATTGCAATTGTGGGATTTGCTTTTAGCCTGTCATGTTTTGTTATCATTCCGCCCGTGACTTTTGAAATTGTTTTTCCCGACATATCTGTCACATGGACAATTGTATTGTTAAAGGAAGTATAAATATTAACAACAGCTTCAAACTCTTTACTTGCTGCTGCTTTTTTTGAAGCCTTTTCAGAGGGTTCATTTTCTTCAGAAGTCTCTCCTGGATCTTCTTTGGCAATTTCATCCGCTCCGAGGGTTTCTTCTTTCAAAACAATTTCCTCAGTTTCTTCTTTTGGATTTTCATTCTTTATTTTTTTTGATTTTTCTTTATCCGCTTTAACCATCTAGTTTTTCACTTCCTGCTTTTGTTTTTTCTTTATTCCTATTTTGTCTTCGTATTCTACCGGAACAATGTAAGAGGGGCTGTCAACAACGCTGTTATTGACAAGAATTTTCTTGTGAGTTATCATCTGCCTTGCTGCTTTTGCCGTAGAAGCGAGTCCTTTTTTCAAAATCACTGTTTGAAGTCTTCTTTCAAGATAATCTGTTTTATCAAGACCCAAAACATCGGCAATTGAGGATATCTTAAGTCCTATTTTCTGAAGTCTTGAGAAAAGAACATTTTTTTCTTTCGGATTGGATTTAATTAATCTTTTTGCTTTTTGTCTAATGATTGAAACTTTTGCTTCAGCTTTCCATATCTCTCTTTTGTTTTTAAGTCCGTATTTCTTTTTTATTTTAACTTCTTCTTCAATTCTTGCCTTGTCAAATGGCCTTTTTGGCCTTGAATATTTTTTATGTCTTCTTTTCATTTTTATTTCTCCTTAATGGAGTTTCTCCTTTTGTTCCTTTTTCAACCTTTGGTCCTTTCTTTTGGATTCCTGAGCTTTTTCTTCTGTTTTTTCTAAAGTGGGACTTTGTTCTTTGCCCTCTCAATGGAAGTCCCAAAGCATGCCTGAGTCCTCTGTAACTTTTTATTTTTTTAAGTCTTTTTATATCAAATTCATTTTTAAGTTCAAGGTCCACTCCTGTTAAGTGTTTGTTTTCTCCGCTCCCAGGATCTCTTCTTCGGTTTAATACAAAGGGTGGAACTTTTGGGTTTTTCAAAAATTCATTTATTCTTTTAATCTCAATATCGTTAAGATCTCCTATTTTTTTTGTCTTTGAAATTTCAAGTAAAATGCATGCGGCGTTAGAAAGCGACCAGGAAACCCCTTTTATCTTGGTTAAACCGGGGTAAATTTTCATCCCTCCCTCTATGTCTTTAGATAAAATTCTTATTATTCTTTCCTGGGCTTTTTGTTGTGTTTCTTTTTTTTCCATATTATTGTGTGAACAGGTTGTATTTTTCCATCTCGGTTAATTCCTGAAACATTCTTTTCTCGACAGTTTTTTCAGGATCGGGAAGGTTTGAAATTCTTTCTTTCATCTCTGCGAGTGAAAGAAAAGGTTTTTCTTCCCGTTGTTTTAAAATTTCTTTCATGTGTTTTTTCCCCATCCCGGGCAAAAGTTCAATCTGATGAAGTCTTTTGTTTATGGCGGTGGATTCATTAAAAAACTTAACTATTTTTGTTTCGTCTTCTTTTACCCGTTCCGAAATGACTTCCTGAAGCTGTTTTTTTGCAGTCTCTGTAAGTTTTTCCCTTTTTAATCGTCCAAGGATATAATAAACTTTATCCCGTTTTCCTTCCCCAATGTAAAGGTTTTCGCCCATCTCTATTCCGACTCCTCTTCTTGGAACGATTTCAAGGAGAGTAAAATTCTCTTTTCCGATTGCCTGGACAATTGGCATCATTTTTTTCTCTAAAGGGTATCCGTTCGGCAGATATTCTAACACGATTGCATATTCTTCTTTTGGCATTTTTTTTATTTAAACTCTTTAATTGCTGAAATAATGGCATTTGCTTCATTTTCATCAAGATTAGAATCAGGTAAAATCCTCGAGATTTCTTCCTTTTCTTCAGGCATCAAATCAATTAATTTTGAAATGTGCTTATTATTTAATTTAATTAAGTTTAACTGATTAAGTTTCTCCCTTAATCCCGCTGCTTTTTTCTCATCCAGATTTGTAAATTTTTTTATAAAAGATTTTACTTCAGGGTTTTTAATATAACTAACAGATTCTGCCATGCTTAAAGGAATCAAATTTTTTATCATTTTTTAACTGCCCGGTTTAATTTTTTTAAGTGAACTGATTCAATGAGGTATTCTTTTTCCATTTCTTGGTCTTTTAATTTAATTAGGTAAGACCTTCCCCGTTTTCCTTTGACGGTTCCTGTTCTTCCCTGCAGTCTTTTTGGAAAATGTGATGCAACAGAGATTTCTCTTTTTACTGCCACAGTATCATTATCCTTAAGGCTTTTAAAGTATTCACTAAATCTTATTTTTCCTCTTTCCCTTATATTTTTTCTTCTTGTCATGAAATTAGAGAAAAACATTTCATTTAAAAACCTATCTTTTTAAATCAAAGAAAAAAACTCTTTTATATATCCCCGTTTTCCCTCGAAGATTCCATCTTGGTAATGATAGTATTAAACATTCTATCCCCCCAGACTTTTTTCCCGCAGGATTCACAAAAGTCTATCACACTTTCATCAGAAATTTCCCTCCTGCAATAAAGACATTTTTTTGTCATATTAACCTCTCTTTAGATTAATTGGAAAATTTGATTTTTAAATATTTATATTTTTTGCAGATTAGATTTAGTTTGTTAACAGTAAGTTTTAAAAACTAACAACTGAAATTATTATTATGATAATTCCTGTGCGGTGTATGAGTTGTGGAAAGCCGGTTGGCCACCTTTGGGAAGAGTACAAGAAACGAGTATCCGGAGGAGAAAACCAAAAAAAGGTTCTTGATGACTTGGGATTTGAAAGATTTTGCTGCAGGAGTGTTTTTTTGAGCCAAGCTGACAATTTGGAGCTTATTGGGAAGTTTAAGAAGGCCTGAGATTGATTATTTTATTTCACATTGCAGAATTTTTGAGGGTTTTCAATGTGCCAGGGTGTGATAAAATCTTCTGAACTGCCCGTTTTGTAAGAAAGATAACTATCCTGATTTTGGATTGTGCTTTTAAGGTTTAATTTAGATTCCGCTTTTTGTGCCTGATTAAGCAAAATCAAGAAGCCTAGTATTAAAGTTGCAATTAACCAAAGTGCATTCACAATGGCAATTATTTGTATTTTTTTTCTTTTCATTTTTTTCAAATGCGTCGGCCGGGATTCGAACCCGGGCCATCGCCTTGGAAGGGCGAAATACTGCCACTATACTACCAACGCATATGTTTAACTCATAATTTTATTTAATAAATCTTTTTGTTTTACGCCCGAGGCAGGATTTGAGGCCTGGAAAGGTCATCCCTTCTTGGGAAACCTGCGAACAAGCACAGGTTCTTTTAAAAACGCCCGAGGCAGGATTTGAACCTGCGACTTCCACCTTAGGGGGGTGGCACTCTGAATCCAGGCTGAGTTACCCGGGCATTTTGAAATTGAAATGCGAGGACTAGGATTCGAACCTAGGTAAGGATAAACCACATGAGCCTTAATCATGCCCGTTTGACCACTCCGGCATCCCCGCATAAAACTAAGTAGAAATACATCCTATAAAAAGTTTTAGAAGAGGAATTATTTGCTAAAAAAGTAACTTACAATTATTAGTATAATTGAAATTGGAAGAAGAACTATTCCGAGGGTTGTAAAATAATAAGTTATATGATTGTAGTAAGTTAACAAATCAATAACAAGGATTGCCAAACCTGCCCAGAAGAGTAAATTAAAGGATAATTTATTCATATTTTATTTAGGGAAAAATTCTTTATAAATTTAGTGATGGAAACCTTTATAAAATAAAAATCTCTTCAAATTTTGAAGACGGCCATAGTAGTGGTGTTATACCCAAACCCATTCCGAACTTGGAAGTCAAGCCTGCTACGCCATCTGTTTTAGTGTCCGACAAGATGCGAATCAGTGGTGCCGTCTCGCACTATTTATTAAAAAATCTTGAAGGACTTCTTTCTTTTTTCTCCCTATATTTTTACCATGAGTTACAATAGATTTCTCAAATAAACCCAATCTGTAAAAAATTTTAAGAGATTCCTCATTCTTTGGAAGATAAATTTTATACATAAAACCCGTATATTCTTTGTATTTACATTTTTTTATTTGCAATCCAAATTCTCTATGCAATTCAATTAATTGATTTATTATGATTTCACTTTTTTGATCTGCCATTAACCCTCCATTATATGTTATAGAACCTTCATCTTCCCAAAAGGCCTTTAAAAACTCTCTTTTGATTTTCTTTGATGCTCTCATTATTATTTCAGGAATTGGGGAAACATCTTTTGAAGAGTAAGATTTGAAATATTTTTGTAAGTCATGATAAATATTTTGGTTCCTAAAAATTTATAATGAAGTGTTTATTTTAAATTATATGAAACTGCAGAAAAGGATGTCCAGAATTTACAAAGGGAAAAAATATTACAAGTATATTGTAAATATTCCGGAAGAAGAAATTATAAAAGCGGGTTTGAAAGAAGGAGATGAGATGATGGTCGAATCAAAACATGAGTCCATAAATCTAAGTAAATTTAAAAAGGCAAAAAAGAATAGGTGAAAAATTTTTTTAATAAACTTTAAATATCCTCCAAATTTCCGTAATTTATGGAAGAGACAGTTGTGGAGCCGAATCGTAAAAACTGGCATGACAGATATTACAAAATTCTGATTTTAATCCCTCTTTTGATTATTATATTTTCAATTGTTTACATCTTTTCTTTTTATCAGAATACAGGGGATTTTTTGAAAAAGGATATTAGTCTTACTGGAGGAAGCTCAATTACGGTTTATGATAAAAATATTTCTGCAGAAATGATTGAAAACGACCTTTCAGGTATGCTTCCGGATTTGAGTGTGAGGGGAATTTATGAGTTTGGCACAAGTACCCAACGTGCTCTGGTTTTTGAAACAACAGCAGAATGGAATTATGCAAAAGGGGTTTTAGAGGATTATTTTGGATATTCTTTGACCGAGGGAGAAAATGCTGATGTTGAATTTACAGGTTCTTCACTTAGTGAAAGCTTTTACAGTCAGCTTTTAATTGCAGTTTTGGTTGCTTTTGTTTTCATGTCTATTGTGGTTTTTATCATTTTCAGAACTTTTATTCCGTCTATGACTGTTATTTTTTGCGCATTTGTAAATATTTTAATGACACTTACTGTGGTCAATATTATGGGAATGAGCGTTTCAACTGCCGGAATTGTCGCCTTTCTTACCCTTATTGGTTATTCTGTCGATACTGACATCCTACTTACAACAAGGTTGTTAAAGAGAAGCGAAGGAACTCTTAATGAAAGAATTTTTGGAGCTTTCAAAACAGGAATAACAATGACTTTAACATCCCTTTTTGCAGTTCTTGCATCTTTGATTATTATTAAGTCTTTTTCAGAAACTCTTTCACAAATCTTTACAATTCTTGCAATAGGATTGTTTTTTGATATGTTAAATACATGGATAACAAATGTTTCAATACTTAAATTTTACATTAAAAGGAAAAACTCAAGGGAGGAAAAGCAATGAAACTAGGTTTTAAAATATGGCTTTTAATTATAATTCTTGTTCTTTCGCTAATTTCTATCTTCGGAATTCCTCCAAAATTTTTTGAGTCGGGGGTCCTTGTAACAAATATTGAATCAAATTCAACTCTCTTTGAACAGGGGTTGAGGGCGGGATCTGTAATAAATTCTATAGATGGGCAAAAAATAACAGATATTGATTCTTATTCAAAAGCAATTTCAGGAAAATTCATTCCGGGTGTAAATACTAAGTTAACAATAATAACCAATTCCGGAAGTTATACTTTTTATGGCGAGAATTTTTCAGATATTAGTGTTTCTAAAATTCCAAAATCAAACTTAAAGCTTGGTCTTGACTTATCTGGAGGGGCAAGGGCGCTTATAAAAGCGCAAAACCAGTCGCTGAGCCGGAGCGAATTAACTGATCTCGTTCAAATTACCCAAAATCGTCTTAATGCTTTCGGGCTAACTGACTTGAAGGTTTCTCCTGTGAGCGACCTTTCAGGAAATAATTTTATGCTTATTGAGATTGCGGGGGCTACCCCCAAGGATTTAAGAAATTTGATTTCAGAACAGGGGAAGTTTGAAGCCAGGATTGGAAATGTCACAGTTTTTGAGGGCGGGGAAAGAGATATAGCGTCCGTCGGGAGAGATGTTCAAAATGCAAGAATTGAGAGTTGTGGTGCTGATGGGAGCGGAGGATATCTTTGTCGTTTTAGTTTTACAGTGACTCTCAGCGGGGCTGCCGCGGAAAGGCATGCAAATATAACTGCAAACATTCCGGTTCAGGGAGGATACTTAACAGAAAACCTTGATTTGTTTTTGGATGACAATCTTGTTGAGAGTCTCCAAATTAGCGAGGGTTTAAGAGGAAGAGTTACAACCCAGATTTCAATTTCAGGTTCCGGAGCAGGGGGAACAGAGGATGAGGCTCTTGCCAATACAAAATCTGAAATGAAAAAACTTCAGACAATTTTAATGACGGGAAGTTTGCCCTACAAGCTTGAAATTGTAAAATTGGACACAATCTCTCCTTTGCTGGGAAAGGAATTTATGAATTATCTTGTTATTACAGGGGGAATTGCTATCCTAGTGATTTCAATAATTATTTTTGCAAGATACAGAAAACTGAAATCATCAATTGCAATGATAGGAACATCAGTTTCAGAAGCCATAATCATTTTGGGGGTCGCGTCGCTGATTCAGTGGAATCTTGATTTGCCTTCAATTGCAGGAATTATTGCAGGGATTGGAACAGGAATTGATGATGTGATTGTCTTGATGGACGAATCTACAAGTAAAGTAATCCTTAGCATAAAACAAAAAATAAAAAGAGCATTTTCAATTATTATTGGAGCTTATTTCACATCATTGGTTTCACTTCTTCCCCTTTTATGGGCAGGAGCAGGTCTTCTAAAGGGGTTTGCAATAACAACAATAATTGGAATTTCTGTAGGAGTCTTTATCACCCGCCCCGCATTTGGGGAATTCTTAAGAAGGTCAAGTGAAAATATTGAAAAGTAGATAAATCTAAAATGCTTCCAAAACATCATATTCTTCTAGGGTTTATTTTTTCTCTGGTTACTTTTTTTCTTTTTTCTCAAATTGGAACATTAGGGGGAGTTGTGATTTTTCTTTCAAGTTTTTTGATTGACTTTGATCATTACATATATTATA
Source organism: Candidatus Pacearchaeota archaeon (assembly GCA_018303925.1). Taxonomy (GTDB): domain Archaea; phylum Nanobdellota; class Nanobdellia; order Pacearchaeales; family GW2011-AR1; genus GW2011-AR1. The sequence goes on from JAGVXF010000008.1 coordinate 21,463, forward strand.
TTTTTAAAAAAAAGGATTTTAGTCTGAAAAGGGCTTATTTGTGGTACAAAGAAAAAGGAGAAAAAATTGACAGAACAAAGATAAACTTAAGAAAAAACTATTTTGTTGCCCATTATTATTTCCACGGAATTGAATGGATTTTCCTTTTTGTTGCACTTGGATATTTTCTTAATGAGTTTTTTTTATTTGTCTCTCTTGGGATGGTCTTTCATTTATTTTTGGACTGGATTACTTCCATAATCAAGCATGACAATCTCTCAAAATTTTCCCTTATCCTGGATACATTAAACAAAAAAAATTTAAAGCAAATTTAAATTTGATTTAGCCGCAATAAACAAAATTTAAAAAAGGACTTTTCTTGGTATTTCGATGGATTTGGAAAAAGGAAATGAAGAAAAAAATCATGAATTACCTCATAAATCCGAAATTCATGAAACTGAAAATCCTCCCAAAAAGGGAGAGGAAACAATAAGCCTTAACTTTAAATTCGGGTTTTTTAAAGATAAGAAATTTCAGATAGCTTTAACAATAATCCTTTTTTTGATAATCTTGTTTAGTTCATTTTCAATGAGGCTTTCCGGATTGCCAAATCTTGTTGATAAAACAACTGGAAATTATATTTTTGCTGACCCTGATGCATATTATGAATACAGAGTTGCAGAAATAATTGTGAACACAGGAGATATAAGCGGAATAGACCTTATGAGAAATCCGGGTCTAAATTTAGGTTATACTCAGGAAATGCTCCCAAAAATTCTTGCTTTTTCTTATGACTTTTTTCATCTTTTTGGAAGTTCAATAACTCTTGATTATATAGACGCTTTTTACCCAGTCGTTGCTTTTGCTCTGAGTTTGATTCTCTTTTTTGTTCTTTGCTGGTATGTTTCAAAGTCAAAAGTCTTGGCATTGCTGGCTTCTCTAATGCTTGCCTATTCCCCAACCTATCTTCAAAGAACCGGCGTTGGGATTTCAAGTCATGAAGCACTGGGGATTGTTTTTATTTTTTTGGCTCTTTTAGTTTATATGTTCTCAATAAACAGTTATAAAAAGAACTGGAAGTTGACAACTCTTCTGGGATTTTTTACAGGTGCTTCTTTTGCGCTTTCTGTATTTTCCTGGTCAGGGGGGTCAATATTTGTTTTAATCATTATTTCTCTAGCATCTTTAATTTATTATTTGTTCGGAATAAAAGAAGAGGGACTGGAAATAAAAAAGAAATTTATCTTTTTTAATTTAATCTGGGTTATTTTTTCAGTTCTTTTAATGCCTCTTTTTGGGTACTCTTTTAGTTCTATGATTCTTAGATTTTTAGCTAATTATGGGGTAATTGTTCCCGCTTCTTTAATCTTTATGCTTTTGGATTTTACTTTGGAGAAATATTCGCATAAAATAAAAATAGTACGGGAAAAATATAAAATTTTATATTCTTTAGGAGGGACAATTGTCTTAGGGTTTACTGCCCTTTTCCTTCTTGGAAAAAATCCTTTTGATTTAATCACTGGAATTTACTCGACATTGCTCCATCCTTTTGACCCGGGAAGAGTTGGTTTGACTGTTGCATATTATGCCCAGCCGTATCTGACAGACCTTATTAACCAAATTGGAACTTCAATTTTTTGGATTTTCTTTTTAGGGCTCCTTTTTTTGGGGTTTGAGTTTGGAAAAAATATAAAAATAAAAAAATATAAGTCATACTTTTATTTAATATGGACTCTTTCTCTTTCGGGGATTTTATTTACGAGAATTTCTCCCTCAAATACAGTCTTAAATGGCACAACTTTTATTAGCCAGCTAATCTACATTCTTTCTTTTTTAGTTTTGGGAGCTTGTTTTATATGGCTGTTCTTAAAAGAAAAAGTTGTTGTGAAAAGTGAAATAATATTTTTAATTTCATGGATGATTATGATTTTAATTTCTGTAAGGTCGGCTGTCAGGGTAATGTTCTTTTTAGTTCCTTTTGTTTTTTTAGTGGTTTCTTTTTTTACTATAAAATCATATGAATATGGTAAAAAGGCAAAGGATGAACTTTTAAAGTATGCCCTTTACATTCTGTCTTTTTTGTCTTTAATTTTAATTATCGGTTTTGTTTTTGGAAACCCTCTTACGGGGAGTCCGGGTGCATACCAGGCAAGTTCTTATTCATCATCCAATATGGGTCCTATTGCAAATACTGACTGGCAAAATGCAATGAGTTGGGTTAGAAATAACACTTCTCCTGATAGCGTATTTTTACATTGGTGGGATTATGGTTACCTTGTTCAGACCGTTGGGAACAGGACTACAGTTTTGGATGGAGGAAATGCAAATGCTTATTGGGATCACTTGATGGGAAGGTATGTTTTAACAACTCCCTATCCTGAGACTGCAAAAAGTTTCATGAAGGCGCACAATGTCTCCTACTTTTTAATTGATCCGACTGATACTGGAAAATACTCTGCATACTCTTCAATTGGAGACGATGAAAATGTTTCAGACAGGGCATCTTACCTTTCGACATTTTTGTCAGACCCTAAGGAAAATCAAGAAAATGCTAATGGGACAGCCAGGGTTTATAGGGGAGGATTTGGGCTTGATTCAGATTTAATTTTGAACGGGAGTGATGGAAGAGAGTTTCTTCTTCCAAGAGGGGGTGCGGGACTTTATGCAATTCTTGTCCAAAAAACAAATGAGAGTTATTCTCAGCCAATTGGAATTTTCGTTTACAATGGGCAGCAATATCAGGCCTCTTTAAGGTATTTGTATGTTTCCGGAAATTTACTTGACTTTAAGAAGGGAGTAAATTCAACAATTTATATTTATCCCAACGTTTTAAACCAACAGTTTGATCCTGAAGGAGCTGCAATTTATTTGTCAGAAAAAACAATGAACAGTCTTTTTGCTGAACTGTATCTTATGAAAGACCCTAACAATAGATATCCTGAATTAACTCTTGTCGATGAGGAAGGAGTATATCCTTTCAACTTTTATTATGGAGGATTTTATGGACCTCTAAGAATATGGGAAGTAAACACAAGTGCGATGACTGATATAATTGCAAGAGAGGAATTTTTAAGAGATTCAGGAAGTTACGGAGAATTTGATGATTTGGAATTTATGAAGTAAATTAATAAATCTTTTAAATAATCGGACTGTCTTACTTTTATGATATCAAAGAAAAGGTTTATTCTAAAAAGAATAATTGATGACACATTTGGAAAGGCACTTTTTACGGCTTTTAGTTTAAGGAGGAAAAAATCCCTTCCAAAAAAAGTGAATAAAATAGTTATTTTTAAGTTAAGCACAATTGGAGATTCACTTTTGTCATTACCAGCAATAAAAAAATTAAAAGAGGATACAGGAGCAAAAATTATTCTTGTGCATTCGGGGGACAATAAAGTAATTTTTGAAAATCAAAATTTTATAGATGAAAAAATTCTCCTTGATGTATCGAAAAATGATTTTTTTAGGCTTTTAAAGACCATTTTGAGGATAAAAAAGGTTAATGCAGATGTTGCAGTTGATTTAAGCCATACGGGAAATCTTTCTGCAATTTTTTCTCTCATTTCAGGGAAATATTTGGTCGGCTTTTTTAATCCCGAGGTTCCAGGAAGAAAAGGGTTTTATGATTTTGAATTTTCCATTGGCTCAAAACATATGGTTATGAACTATTTTGGAATTTTTTTAGGATTGTGCAGTTCTAATAAGAGGATAAATTGCAGTCTAATAACGCCCTCGGTAAACCCAAGCGTTGCTAAAAAAGTCGAAATTTTATTAAAAAATAAAAAAAATCTTGTCGGGGTTCATCCGTGCCACGAGATAAAAGAAAAGTCGTGGGATAAAAAAAATTTTGCAAAGATAATTGATTACCTTATTATTAATGGTAAGACTCCGGTTATTCTTGGAAGTGAGAAAGAAAAGCCTGAAGTTGAAAAATTAATCTCTTTAGTAAAAAATAAGAAAGAGGTAATTGATTTATCCGGAAAATTAAATATTCCCGAAGTTATTGCAATAATGAATTATTTTGATTTTTTTGTTTCAAACGATGGGGGAATTATGCACATTGCAGCATCTTTCAATCTTCCGGTTCTTGGAATATTTAATGCGGAGACTCCCAAAAAATATGCCCCTTTCAATAAAAAAAGTTACGCAATTGATTCAAGAGCAGTTTCTAAAGAGGTTTCACTCGAAACTGCCAAAAAAGTGATAGATATTTTTTTGGATAAACATCTTTAAAAAGAAAACTTCTTTTTTAATAATATGAAAGAAAAATTAGTTTCTATCTCCATTCCTACCTATAACAACGTAAAAACTATTCAAAAAACCCTTGAAAGTGTAAAAAACCAGACTTATAAAAATATTGAGGTAATTATTGTGGATAGTAATAGCAGCGACGGAACTTTGGAGATAATAAAAGGGTTCAAAGGAACAAAAGTTTACAATTATGAAGGAATTCTGTTGGGAGCAAGAGAATTTGGAGTCAAGAAGGCAAAAGGAGATTTTGTTGCCCTTATAGATTCTGATCATATCTTGGAAAAAACAACAATCGAAAAATCAGTTAAGATGATGAAAGATTTAGATATGCTTCTTTTTTATGAAAGAAGTTATCATCCAAAAAAAATTCTTGAAATCCTTTATGATGCAGATAGAAGATTAACACAAAATTATCTTTCGGATTTTATAGAGCCCATAGGAGGAACGGTTCTTCCAAGATTTTATAAAAGAAAAATCCTGGTTGATGCTTTCAAAAATATTCCTAAGAAAACCTTTCCTCTTTGTGTTGCACATGACCATGCAATAATTTATTATGAAGCAAGAAGAATTTCAAAAAAAGTCAAAATGCTCGGGAGCGAAAAATATCCTGCAATCTGGCATCAGGAGCCATGGAGCTGGACAAACCTTTTTAAAAAAACTTACAGATACGGGGTCACTACAAGAAAACTAATCGAAAACGGAGTTTATCCCCAGATTTTAAAATCCAAAAATAAAGGAAGAAAAATAAAATGGGCAAGTCTGGGCCTCTCGGTAAAAAGCAATATCCTGCGGGCAATCCGTGCAGTTCCTTATCTTTATGGGTATTACACCGGAAAAAATAAAAAGATTCCTAACCTATGACTTTAAGTTAAGTCTTAATTTTAGTTTATTAATATAAATTTTCTATGCCATAAAAGTTTAAATAGTGAAAGTTTCTTCAAAAAGTCATGGAAATCTCAAACTTTAAAAGGGAAAAAATAAATCTTTTTTGGCCTTATGTTCCAAAAGAAAATATTTTAAAGGAAATTTCAGAAACTCTTGATACCCGTTGGCTGGGTCAGGGCCCAAAAGTAAATAAGTTTGAAAGAAAATTTGGTGAAAAATTTGGGTATGAATACCCTCTTTTTGTCAATTCCGGAACATCTGCTCTTGAGCTTGCTTATCATCTTGTTGGAATTAAAGAAGGGGATGAAGTGATAGTTCCAGTTTTAGATTGTACTGCAGGTCAAACGGGTCTTTTAAGAAGAGGAGCAAATATTATTTTTTCTGATATAGAAAAAACTACCTTTGATATAGATCCAAATGATGTTAAGAAAAAAATTACAAAAAAAACTAAGGCAATAATTCCCGTTCATTTGGGGGGAATTCCTGTGAATAAGGAAATTTTTAATATTTCAAAGAATAACAATATAAAAACAATCGTGGATGCTTCCCAGCACCATGAACCTTCAAAATTGGAGGGAGACTACATTTGTTATTCTTTTCAGGCAATAAAGCATATTACAACCTGCGACGGTGGGATGCTCTGTTTAAAAAATAAAGAAGAATACAAAAGGGCAAAACTCTTGAGGTGGTTTGGAATTGATAGAGAGCTTAAAGCAAGAAAAAATTATCAAGCATGGGAAAAAAGAGAAATGACTTTTGATATAGAAGAAGCAGGATATAAATATCAACCCACAGATATTGACGCTTGTTTTGGTCTTGCTGCACTCGGAGATTTAGAGAAAGTTCTAGGATATAGGAGAGAGTTGGCCGAAGACTATAAAAAAAATTTAAGAGGAATAAAAGAAGTTTCCGTTATTGCCGGAGGTTCTTACTGGCTTATGGGGATTTTGGCCGAAAAAAGGGATGAACTAGGGGTATTTTTAAATGCCCGTGATATTGAAACTAATATGATTCATTTGAGAAATGACATTTTCAAAATCTTTGGAGGTAAAAGGCTTAATTTACCCAACATGGATTGGATAGAATCAAGATATTTGTACCTTCCTCTAAATACAAAGGTCACAAAAGAAGATGTGGGGTATGTTTGTGATAAGGTAAAAGAGTTTTATAAATCAAAAAATTAAGTTCCAGACTATAATCAAAAGGTTTACCATATAGTTTTTAATAATAGATGCTATGAAAAAAAATATAAAGTAGTCTTTTGATAAAAGGATATGAAACTTTTCGATATTTCAATATTCATTAAGATTTTTTTTATTGATAATTCAAGAAAAGGGAAAATTTGTGGAGAGAATTTTTAGAACCAAAATGAGAAAAATAAAAGAGTGTAAAATATGTGGAGGCAAAAATTTTACTTTTTTATACAAAAATTATGATAAGGCCTTGAACATCAAAAAATTTTTTAATCTTGTTAAATGTTTAAGGTGCGGGGTAATTTTTATCAATCCTCAGCCTTCTTTTAAAGAATTAAGTTTACACTATTCAAAAAAATACTATTCTCTTGAAAAAATAAAAGCAAGAGAGGATTCGTTGAAGGTAAAGTTTAGAATTTTTCTTTATAATTTATATTTTAACCCCAATAATAAAAATTACTTTTTAAAAATTATTTTTTATCCATTTGTTAATTATCTTCGTGGGTTAAAAATAGCTAAGAAGGGCAGACTTTTAGATATTGGGTCTGGCTCAGGTCAGTTTTTATATGAAATGAGGGGTTTTAAAATGGACCTTTATGGGGTTGAACCTGGAATGTTCGATAAAAAAAGTTCAGAAAGAAATGGTCTAAATATAAAGAAAGGAGATTTGATTTCAGCAAGATTTCCTCCAAACTTTTTTGATGTTATTACGATGAATCATGTACTGGAACATGTTCCAAACCCAACAGAAACAATAAAGGAAATTTATAGAATTTTAAAAAAAAGAGGAATTTTAATAGTGGCGGTACCGAATTACGATTCATTTGCCCATAAATTATTCAAAAAAAACTGGTATCAATTAGATGTTCCAAGACATTTGTTCAATTATTCTACAAAAATTCTTTTGAGTAAATTATCCCAAAAGAAATTAAAAATCAAAAAAATAAGGTATAATTCTCGTCCAACCCAATTTACAAAGTCACTAAGATATTCTTTTAATTTAGAAAACAACTCTTTTATCTTTGGAATTCTTGATGTGTTTTTTGCTCCGTTTACTTATATTGCAAATATTTTAAAACAAGGAGATCAAGTCGAGATATGGTGCATAAAATGAAAATTTGCTTTGTGGGGGAAAATCCGGAAACCGTTGGGGGAATGAGTCTCTTTCAAAGAAATCTTATAGATTATCTAAAGAATAATGAGGAAAGTTTTGATATTACATGGATTCACAGATCAGATAAAGATAAAGAAGAGGTAGTTAAGGGAATAAAGTATGTTGGAATAAGTCTCCCAGCGGTTTTCTTACTTAAGGACATTATTTTTAATAAAAAAGTAAAAAGATATCTCGAAAAAAACTATTTTGATATTGTGAACTCCCATGCAATATGGGGGAATTGGATGAAGAGTTATAAAAAGAAAAAAATTCAAAAATTAATCAATACTTATCATGGTACAACTTATTATTTTTACAAAAATCATATGGGAAGGTTTGGTTGTTTTAAGAAAATGCTTTATTCTCCCCTGCTTGTTTTCGGATATTTTTATGAAAAGTTTCCGATGAAGAAAGCAGACAAAATAATTTGCGTTTCAGATAAAGTAAAAAAGCAGGTTGAAGATTTGTATGGGAAAAGAAAAAATATTTTTGTTGTGAGGACAGGAGTGGATTTAAAGGAATTTAAACTGAGGAAAAAAGATGAAGTAAGAGTAAAATTAAATTTGGATGAAAAAAAATTTTACGGGCTTTATATTGGAGGGGGAGGTTATTGGACAAAAGGCCTCGACAGGGTAGTGAGTCTTGGAAAAGAGATTTTCAGAGTGAATAAAGACTTCAGGCTTTTAGTAATTGGTCCGAATTATGAAAAGGTTGGGCATTTTTTAAAAGAACCCTTTATTATCTTTTTGGAAAATATTACCCGTGAAAAAATGCCTTTTTATTATTCGGCTTCAGACATTTTTTTCTGCATGTCCCGCTATGAGGGAGGAGCTCCGACATTGGTTGTTTCAGAGGCAATGGCTTCAGGATGCCTTTTAGTCTGTTCAAAGGATTCGGAGCAGGAGATAATTAAAGATAAAGAGAACGGGTTGATAATCTCTGAATTTGGAAAAAAAGATGCAAAAAAAATACTTGAAGTATATAAAAACAAAAAATTAACAGAAAAAATAATTAAAAATTCTTTTGAAA
>JAGVXF010000015.1 GCA_018303925.1 Candidatus Pacearchaeota archaeon
AAGCAGTTTTTGATTATATAAAAAATCAAGAGTTGCACCATTCATTTCATTGAAGACGAAAGGACGCCGTGCCCTTTAGGGCACGGAGGATGTCACAATTGTATGGGATAGCATTTGAGAGGGAGATTATTTTTATTATTGGATGTATAAAAATGCAAGCAGTTAATTGGCATATTAATTTTTAACTTCTTAAAATTTATTGTTTTTATTAAAAGATTGTAAGTAAAATGGTTTTTCTTTTTCACGACGAGTAAGTAAAAAATTTTTTTTGGGGTTTTCTTCGAGAATAGAGTAATATTTATATACTAAATTTGTGTAGGATAACTAACTAAAAATGGGGAAAGAGGCGACTAAGATTTCTAGTAAGAAATTTAACAGACTAAACGCAGTTTTTTTTGGGATTTTTGTTTTGAATCTTGGCGAGCTTGGAGATTTTGAAAATAGAAAGTGTTATAAACTAAATTATTTTAATAATTGCAACATGTTCCCAGTGATCTTTAAAGGTCACTGGACGACTTTTTTTGGAGGTGCTTTCTAATGGACTCTACTTTAATTTTTATTGATGCCGGTTTTTTATCTGAACTTTCAAAACATTTTGGGAATGGTAAACGTTTGAAATTTGATTACTTTAAATTTTTTGAATCTTTGTCAAAAAAGGAGAAATTAATTTTAAAAAAGATATTTTATTATACGGCTCCTCCATATCAATCAAATGGCCCTAATAATAACCAAATTTTAAGAAAGAAAGGGTATGATAGTTTTATTAGTAAGGTTCGGAAAAACAAATTAATTCAAGTAAAGGAAGGAAGGGCCCAGAAGATAATCAAAGAAGATGGAAGTATTGATTACTCGCAAAAAGGCGTTGATACATTAATGACCCTTGATATGGCTTTTTCTAAAGACAAATTTCCAAATGTTAAACGGATTATTCTTCTGACAAGCGACACTGATTTTTGTCCAGTAATTGAGGAATTAAGCTCTTTTGGGGTTAAAACTATACTTTATACCTATTATGAAAGAAAAAGAGATTCTAAGTTCTTTCTTTCACAGCATTTGGTTAAATGTTGTAGCAAAGTTAGATTTTTAAAAAAGGGGGATATGGTTAAGTTTTTGTTTTAGAAAATGGGCAATAAAATATTTTTAACCTTGTTTTTTACAGTTCTTTTGACTACAATTGTATCTGCGGCGCCAATTCTTGACCAGCTTCACCTGAACATTCAGACAACAGATGCAAGCGGGAATGTCATAACCGGAACTTATGCTTTTGTTTTTAATATTTCCACAACCAATGACTGTGCGAATGTTGTTTACTCAAATTCAACGAGCCTTACAACAGATTCAAGAGGAATAATTTCGCATTATTTGGAAGACACAAATCTTGATTATGATTCCCAGTATTATTTGTGTTACTATAGGGATGGCAGTTTGATTGAAACCTCTGAAATTGCAAGAACTCCATATTCATTTACAGCACAGAATGTTACCACTTCGGGAATAATTATTAACAGCAATTTAAACCTTGGAAGTTATAACCTGACTGCTAATTATTTGTTTGGTGACGGTTCAGGTTTGACAAACCTTAATGTTTCAGCAATAGATTTGAGTGATTATTTCACAAAGTCTGAAATCCTTGGGTTCAATTACTGGAATTCAACATTTGCCGCTTTCAATAAGACTTATGCTGATACATTGTATTATGGGGTAAACAACCCAAGCGGGTTTTACAATTCAACCAACTTTGTGATTACAAATTATGCGTTACTATCAACTTTAAACAACGGTTCTTACTTGAATGTTGCAGAAACAGACCCATTCTGGAGTGCAAATTATTCAACATTCTTAACTAATAATATTTCGCTAACAAATTATGCAAATTTCCTGAATACTTCAAACAATAATTATATTGTGGAATATGGGGGATTACTAAATGCTTCAAACAATAACTGGATAACTCAAAATAACAATTCAGTTAATAATTATATTTTATGGGTTAATTCAACAAGCGGGGGTGCAGAAACAGACCCATTCTGGAGTGCAAATTCAACATTAGTTCCATATTTAGCAAGCGCAAACACTTTCACAGCAAATAATATTTTTAATCAGAATTTAACAGTTGACACAACAACTTTATTTGTAAATTCAGCAAACGACAGGGTCGGCATCGGGACAACCAATCCGGCATATAAATTAGAAGTCAATGGCACAGCGTTAATTGGTGGTGTGGGAACTTATGGGAGCATTGCTCTTGCTCGTTCTTCTGATGGTGCAGGATATGGAACTGTTTCTTATGAAAATACAAATGGGCTACGTTTAAAAACACTAGGGGGAAGTGGGAGTAGTTATATAGCTTTTCAAACAGCAGGGACGGCAGATGCAGTAAGAATTATTGACGGCGGCAACGTCGGCATCGGGACGACGAGTCCAAGTAACACTTTGCAAATTGGTTCAATAGGAGCATCTGGTTACACTGCGAATGAGTTAGCCGTAGGAGACGGGACTAATGTTTTTGCTCTTGATGTCGCTACGGGAGTTGCAAATTTGTGGGCAACTGGTGATTTTAGATTTCTTCCAGGTTCGAGTGAAAAGGTTAGAATTACAAGCACCGGCAACGTCGGCATCGGGACGACGGCACCAGCAAGTAAATTAAATATCTTATCTACATTATCAGATACATTAGGAGCAGGGACTATAACAATAGGACAAACAGCAGATACTACAAATTATTGGACATTTAGACAAAGTTCTACAGCTAATTTTGCTATTGATGCTTATTATAGTTCTGCTTGGACAAATAAGTTTTATATTGAAAGAAGCACTGGCAACGTCGGCATCGGGACGACGGCACCGGGGGCGAAGTTAGAAGTAGCTGGAGGAAATATACTACTTAATCAAAATGGGGGTACTTTAATCTTAAGTAATGGGGCAGGAGGTACTTTAGGGAGTTTGGGATATAACAACATCTTGGATACTGTTGAAATAAAAAGTACTTATGGATATGGAACACATCCAGGTATTTCATTTTTTACTAAAAATGGAGGAGGGGCTGTAACAGAAACTGTAAGAATAGACCAAACTGGCAACGTCGGCATCGGGACGACGAGTCCTCAAACAAAACTTCATGTCAATGGCTCGGCGGTTTTCAACGGGACAATTAACTTAAATTCAAATAAAATAATAAATATTGGAAATGGAACTTTAGCTCAAGATGCAGTAACATATTCTCAACTTTTGGCATCCGTTGGAGGAGTTTCAGAAACAGACCCATTCTGGACAGCAAATTATTCAACATTCTTAACTAATAATATTTCGCTAACAAATTATGCAAATTTCCTGAATACATCAAACAATAATTACATCCTGGCAAATAATCAATCAGTTAATAATTATATTTTATGGGTTAATTCAACAAATGGAGGGGCAGAGACAGACCCATTCTGGACAGCAAACTATTCAACTTTTTTATTAAATAATATTTCAATAACAAACACATTTGGAAATTACAGAACTTTATCCAATTTGAGTTTTTTAGGGGGCAACGTCGGCATCGGGACGACGGCACCACAATCTAAATTACATATCGGAGGAACAGGATACAACGTATCTAATGCTCTTACTTTTGATGATGGGACAATGGGACTTGGAGCATCAAATACTGGAAGATTTGGATTGTTTTTTCCGGGTGGTTTATTTTATGAAATAACAACAAGTGGTTTTGACTCTCAATCAACAGGTTCTTTTTACATCGCCAGAACTACAGCATCTGCAACGGTTCCAATTTATACAATTAAAGGAGATACAAACACAGGAATCGGAAGTGCAGGGGCAGACATAGTCTCTTTGATAGCAGGTGGAGTTAATGTGTTGAATGCAAACAACTCTGGCAACGTCGGCATCGGGGAAACGGCACCAGGGTCAAAGTTGAGTGTCTCGGGTGGAGGTAGCTTCGGTACCGGTTACGACACCACGGCGGCTCCGACAAATGGCTTAATAATCGAAGGCAACGTCGGGATTGGGACGACGAGTCCACAATATCCACTTCATATATTCAATTCAGGATCTAATGAAATTAGGGTGGAAACTTCCGGGAATAGTCTGAATAGTTTAACTCTTCTCAGAAATGAAAACGCTGGTTCATATAACGAGCTTTGGTCATGGTATATGCCCGACAGTAGCACAGATTTAAGGTTATGGTCAGATACAGCGGGAAATATACTCACGATCCAAAATACGGGCAACGTCGGCATCGGGACGACGAGTCCAACAGCAAAGTTGGATGTTAGTGGAAACTCAACTTTTAGTGGAAATATGACAGTTCAGAATTGCATAGTTTTTGCAAGTGGGGGGAGTATTTGCAGTGCTTAAAATTGGGTAAAATCATATTAAATAAATTTAAATAGTATGAAAAGAGTATAAAATCAGATTAAAATGGAAATAATAAATACAATTTTAAAGGAATGGGAAAATAGAGAATTTCCTAAGGCAATTTCTAGAGGGTTTAATCTTGAAAAATATATTTCTTCTAAATTGAACAAATTAATTGTTTTGAGCGGATTTAGGAGAGTTGGAAAAACTTACATTTTTCTAAAAGAGGTTCAAAAATTATTAGAAAAATATTCAAGAAAAGAAGTAGTTTATATTAACTTTGAGGATGAAAGAATTCCTTTAAAGTCAGAATTTTTATCTGGGCTTTTTCCCGAAATTGTTAAATTAAAAGGAGAAGTTCCTAAATTTTTCTTCCTAGATGAATTGCAGAATTTCCCTGATTGGAGCAAATGGTTAAGAAGAGTCTATGATTTATACCCTAAAACTAAGTTTTTTGTTACCGGTTCTTCTTCAAAAATGTCTTTTAGAAAAATCCCAACTGAACTTAGAGGAAGATACTTGCTAAATAGAATTTTTCCTCTTTCTTTTAAAGAGTTCCTCCACTTCAAGAAAATTGATGAGCATAACGAAGAAAAATTGATTAATTATTTTGGAGATTATTTATTTAACGGAGGGTTGCCAGAGATTGTTTTATCTGAAGATAAAGAAAAGCTAGAAATTGCCAAATCTTATTATTCATCTGTTGTTAATCGCGATTTAATCGAAACTTATTCAATTAGAAATAAAGAATCAATGAAAGCGATTTTGAATTTGCTTCTTAACTCCACAAATTATTCTTATAATAAATTATACAATTCTTTGAAGAGTTTGAATTATGAAATTGGTAAAAACACAATGATTGATTATGTGGGTTTTATAGAGGATTCATTTTTTATGTTCAGTATTCCTATTTTTTCATATAAAATTAAGGATAGGATGCAATACCCCAAAAAAAATTATTTTATTGATAATATTTTTCTCTCTAGAATTTCAACTAATTTTTCAAATAATTATGGCAGGCTTTATGAAAATTTGGTCGCAATAAATTTACTTAAAAAAGAAGAAGAGTTTTTTTATTGGAGAAATGAGAAAAATGAAGAGGTTGATTTTGTTATCAAGAAAGGGAATAAAGTTGAAGCATTAATTCAAGTTTGTTATGATTTGAAAAACAAGGACACTCTTGATAGGGAAATTAGAGCTTTACTCAAGGCAAGCAGAGATCTAAATTGTAAGAATTTGATTGTTATTAACAAAGACAAAGAAGAAGTTTTAGACAAAGAATGGTTTGGAATTAAAAGTAAAATTAAGTTTATTCCCGCATGGAAGTGGTGTCTTGAGGAGGGTGAAAAATGAAGAATAAGCTGGATGTAAATGGAACATCAAACTTCGAACAAAACATTACAGTAAATGACTACAAAGCCTTTTCAAGCGGGGGTGAGCATCTTTTGACGTCCTTAGTTGCAAATGTTTTGACGGCGCAAAGTGGAGGGAGTATTTGCAGGGTTTAATTAAAATAGATAAAATGGGGGGAGGAAATGAGGAGAAAAAAATGAAAGAAAATATTTATATACCTAAAGGTACATTAATATCCCAAATGGTACAAAAATGTAGTTATATGAAAGTTTTAGAGATTTTTTTTAAGGAACCAACTTCAATACATTTCATAAAAGAAATAAGTAAAAAAATAAAATTAGCCCCCCCTTCGGTAAGGCTCCATATGGCGGATTTAATTAAAGAAAAATTTATTGTTAGAAAAGAATCAAAACCTTTTGATGGATATGTTGCAAATAGAGAGAATGAATCTTTCATTTATTCAAAAAGATTTTATAATTTTCTTTCTTTAGAACCTTTAAAAAATTATATTATGGAAAATTTATACCCCAAATCACTCGTACTTTTTGGGTCATACTGTCTTGGGGAAGATGTGGAGGAGAGTGATATTGATATTTTAATTGTTTCAAATTCAAAAAAAGATATTGATTTACTTTCTTTTGAAAAAACCCTTTCAAGAAAGATAAATTTTATTTTTGTAAAAAATATTAAGGATTTAGATGAAAAGATTCAGGCAAAAATAAAGAATGGAATTGTTCTTGGAGGCTTTTTAGATGGATGAAGTGTTTAAGGTAAAAAAAGATAAGGAACGTGCAAAGGATTTACTTATTATGGCAAAAGAAAGGATTGATATGATTAAGATTTATCCAAGGGACAAGACCTACAAATTAATTGAAGAATATTATGAGATTCTAAAAGAACTTTTAACTTCGGTTATGTATATTGACGGATTTAAAACTTTAAGCCATATTAAACTTCTTGATTATTTTAGGGAAAATTACTCTTTGTTTGAAGATTTTGAAATAAAACTAATAGATTCTTTAAGAAAATTCAGACACGGGGTTGTGTATTATGGGAAAAAAATAAGTTCTGATTTTTTGATTAATCATGAAGAGAAGATTAATAGAATTATAAAGAAATTAGTTATATTTGCTGAGGGAAAATTAAATGAAAAATAAAAAAATAGAATTAAAGAAAAAGAATTTTAATCTTAAAAATATAAAACTCAAAAAACATCATTTTATAGCGGGAGGAGTTTTTCTTTTTGGAGTTGTTGCTTTTTTTATTTTTTATAATTCGCCTTCTGTTGGTGCAACCGCAAGTTGGTATAATAATAGTTGGGAATATAGATTAAATATTACAATAAATTATGTTGAAGTTGATGCAAATTTAACCGATTTTCCTATTTATTTGAATCTTTCAGATTTACCCTCTGGGTTTCATACAAATGTAAATTCAACAGGAAAAGATATAAGAATAACTCTTGATGATGGAACAACTGAAATTCCCCGTGAAGTTGTTTTTTATAATTCAGCGACGGATACGGGAGAATTATGGTTTAAGGGAAATCTTTCAAGCATAACAGATAGTGTTTTTTACATTTATTATGGAAATCCGACAGCTTCTGATTATGCAGTCGGTTCAACATACGGAGCAAATAATGTATGGAGTTCTGGTTTTGTAGGAGTTTGGCATCTTCAGGAAGACCCATCGGGAACTGCTCCACAAATGAAAGATTCATCGGGCAATGGATATGACGGAACAAGTCAAGGTTCAATGACAAGCGGAGACCTCATTGAAACAAAAATTGGAAAGGGACTTGATTTAGATGGTTCTGATGATTATATTCAAACAACAAATCCTCACAATTATAATGATTTTACTATTTTAACTTGGTTCAAGTCTCCAGATGCACCAGACACGAGGGCTTATGATGGTATTTTTGGTGGAGGAAATAGAGGAGCATATTGGCATCATCAAATCGGTTCTCCTTATATGGGGGCGGCTGAAGTCGAGATAAATGGAAATTGGGTAAATCCAACATTCGGAGCTTTAAGCGGAAATACATGGTATCTTCTTGGTTTAACTGTTGAAAATGGGGTAGTTAAATCTTTCAAAGGAGGTTCTTTGGTTGACACCATCAGTACCTATGCAGGTAACAATCCAAGTGCTAATACCATTAATTTTAGAATTGGTGCATATAGCTCAAATGAAGATGCAATTGGGACAATAGATGAAGTTTGGTATTTTAATGGAGCAAAGAGTGTGGAATTTATATCTACGACTCATAACAACCAAAATTTTCCTTCAACTTTTTATAGTGTTGGGGGGGAAGAAACAGCGGACACCTGCGTCTGTGCAGGATTAAGCTCAAACTGGAATGTTTCGATGGCAGATAATTGTGTTTTGTCTGAGGTATGCAATCTTGGAACAGGGAACCTTACTTTTTATGGGGCAGGAAGTTTTACAATAAATGCAACATTAAATCTAAAGAATATGGACGAACCTCCTTCGGGAAGTGTGGTTTGGATTGGAAGTCAGGGAAAAATTTTTGTTGGATAAACAATATTTTTTGAGAATATAAATCCTTTTAAATAAACTTAACTAAAAATATCGATGAGATTAAAAAAATTTTTTTTGTTGGGAGTTTTTTTGCTGGGCTTTTTTGTTATGATTTTTAATTTTACTTCTGTTTCGGCTAGTGGAGGATGGTATAATGATGACTGGCAACATAGAATACAAATAACAATAAATTCCGATAAAGTTCCTGAAGATTTAACCGACTTTCCCATCTATGTAAATTTATCTGCTTTACCCTCTGGATTTCATACAAATGTGAAGTCTGATGGGGAGGATATACGAATGACAATGTCCGATGGAACAACTGAAATTCCCCGTGAAGTTGTTTTTTATAATTCAGTGACGGATACGGGAGAATTATGGTTTAAGGGAAATCTTTCAAGCATAACAGATAGTGTTTTTTACATTTATTATGGAAATCCAAGTGCATCAGATTATGCAGTAACTGATACTTATGGAAGAAATAAAGTTTGGAATAATTATTTAGCTGTATTACACATGGCAGAAACACCAACTGGTTCTGCGGGGGACATCATAAATTCAGTAGGTTCAAATAACTTCACCTCTGTTAATATGGAGTCTGGTGACAGAATTGACGGAAAGTTCACTTATGCTCTTAATTTCGGTGGAATAGATGAATATCTAAATTTAGCCAATGCGTTAATAACCACAACACCGCATACATTTTCTGCATGGGTCAAAATACCAAACGTTGATGCCTCATCAATAGCCATCGCCTCTATCGGAGACACCGCTTCAGCAGATTATGAATCAATGCTTTATGTTTCATCAGGAACCACTCCTCAATGGGCAGTAAGTGCATTAACAAGAGGGACTGCTCCAAATGAAATAGCAAATGCAGATACTGCAATCACAGAAGATGCTTGGTTCTTAGCACACGGTGTATGGAGTGCGACAGACAACAGAATAGCATATTTCAATGGGGGTAATTCAGGAAGCAATACTGTAAGCAAAACATATTCAAGTTACGATACAACAAGAGTTGGAAACAGAGCAAACTTAGATGGTGGACTCTATATTACTGGTTTAATATCGGAAGTTCGTATTAGTGCAACCGCCCTCAGTTCAACATGGATTTCAACTGAATATAGCAACCAAAATTCTCCTTCAACTTTTTATAGTGTTGGAAGTGAAGAGTCTCAAGAGAGTTCTCCTCCCCCAACTATTTTTGATTGGATTAATCTTGGGAATAATCTTTACTATCTTTTAGGAAACATAGGGATAGGAACGGCAAACCCAGCGCAGAAATTAGATGTTGCTGGAAACATTCAAATATCTGAAGGTTCAGCGTTTATGCAAGACGGACAGAATGTAATTAAATTAGCAAAAGGAAC
>JAGVXF010000009.1:0-1216 GCA_018303925.1 Candidatus Pacearchaeota archaeon
CGACAGGACACCTAGTCTCGCTAGAGCCTTCTAAGCTGAGGTATGTTAAGTACCGCTTAATAGGTCGGGGGTTCAAATCCCCTCGGGCCCGTTTTTTCAAAAGTAATATTATATTAAATTTAAGATGAGGTGATTATTATGGAAGTCAAGAATTATTTTAAGACAGGGGAAGGTTTGCTTCGTATAGGGGTATTTGGAACTTTTCTTGGACACGGAATTTTTGCATTGCAAGTTAAACAAAGCTGGCTGCCTTATTTTCCCGCCATAGGCCTGTCCGAATCTATCGGAACAACATTGTTGCCGCTGATTGGAATGATGGACATTGCTGTAGCCTTCATGGCCCTTCTCTATCCGTTGCGGGTAGTATTGGTCTGGGCGGCGGTGTGGGGCTTTTGGACGGCGTTGTTAAGACCGATAGCGGGGCAGCCGATCTGGGATTTTGTAGAAAGGTGGGCGAATTGGGCGGCGCCTCTGGCACTGTTAGCATTGCAGGGGTGGCCAAAGAAAGCAAAGGATTGGTTTAGGAAGTGAGAAGAGTCCGTCATCATTCCCTAAAAATTATTTTCCAAAACAATCATTGAAGATGTATAATGGAGGGCAAAAATAATTGATAATTCGTCCTTCAGTATATCCCGAAGGACATAACAAATAAAAATAAATAATTATGTCCTTCGTTATATCTACCGTAAAAAACATAAGCTTATATAGCGGAAAAAGCTTGAATTAATAACATTTACAAAAGGTGAGAATATGGACATTCGCCGCGTACGCACATGTGAAAAGTGCAAAGCTGTCGTTCCGCTTGACAGGGTTCGGTTGGTGCAAAAAGATAAAGAAACCAATATGGTTATCTGTGACGACTGCAGTGCTAAATTAAAACAAACTGTGCCAAAGAGTCCAATCCGAAACATTCCTGCAAACAAGAAACTTGTTAAGTGCCTTAGGTGTAATTATTCATTTCCCATGGATGTTGCAAAAGTGGGTCTTCTTTATAATGCCAGTTGTCCTTATTGTGGCAAGGCGGACCGGTTGCAGAAATAATGCTCTACATTCATCGTCTTATGGACCTGAACCCTAAGTCAGCGGAGATAGAAACGACACCAATACTCCGCCGCCTGCGCGAACGCTGTCGTTTCCCTTTAACCGAACAGCAGCTTGCCGAAGACTTCCCAGAATATTTTGTTTCAGAAACTGATCAAAAACTGATAATGCAGGC
>JAGVXF010000009.1:1234-28242 GCA_018303925.1 Candidatus Pacearchaeota archaeon
CTGAACCGCGTAATATCCAGCGGGCGCATTCCTTGCTTCAGGAGATCCAAGAACCGCTCCAGAAGAGCAAAGCATACGTGGACGATCTTCGGGCCTGGCACAATGGTTGCTTACCTGCGCTTGTAACTTTGCTCAATTCTATCCGCCAGCTGCGGACTCAGGAAGAGAAAGTGCGCGTGAATGATGAATTAAATATGATTTTTGTCCGTCTGTTAGGAACGGACCGCTTTGTGTTTTCGCACCCCGTTGTTAATGAAGGGCATGTCATCCGCACCAACGATCTTGCTGAAAGCATGGGAAAAGGAGTTCTTTTTCGCGTCACGTTGGAAGAAGAGATTAAGAAAATGCCTTGGGACCAAATTCAGCTGCGCATCCCCAAAGAGCATTTGCAAGAAGCCGAAGAATTGCGGCAGCGTATTCTCCAGATCAAGAAAGGGATTGATTGTGCGTATAATTGCAATATGCGGACGATCGCTCTCTCCATTCTCTTGTTCACCTATGTTAAATGGGTAAAGATGGGCTAGAAAATTATTTAAAGCGTCCTCATTCTGTGCGAATTATGCTCTCGTAGCCAAGCGGCAAAGGCAATCGCCTGCAGATCCGCGAGGATGAGTCTTTTGGACGATGACAAGGAGACAGCGATCATTCGTGGGTTCGAGTCCCACCGAGAGCTTATTTCTTTTCTAGAAAAACTATATAAAACACTACAATAATCTTGTTTCATGCCTAAAAAAGCAATCTCTTCGTTGGAATTAGCCGCGTTAGTGAACGAACTGCAATTCTTGGTGCAAGGCAAGATCTCCCAGATTTATCATCAGGAAAAAAAAGAGATGCTGCTGCAGCTGCATGCCCGGGGAAGGGGGAAAGAATTGTTGAAAATCATTTCCGGAAAATGGCTGTGCTTGACGGGCATGAAACTTGTTCCTTTGCGGCCGTCAGGATTTTGCATGCAGTTACGTAAATATATCAATAATGCTGTTATCAAGGATATCTATCAAAAAGATGCGGAACGGATTGTCGTCTTTGAATTGGAGAAGGAAAAAAGATATTCTTTAATTGTTGAATTGTTTTCAAAAGGTAATGTCATTCTTACCGATGAAATGTCTACGATCATAACTTCATTAGAACGGCAGATCTGGAAAGATCGAGTTGTCAAGCCTGGTGAAAAATATGTTTTCCCTAAATCTGAAGTTAATTGGAAAAAAATTACTGAAAAAGAACTGGCAACTATTCTCAAAAAGAGCGAAAAAAAAAATCTTGCGGTGTCGTTAGCGACAGAAGTCGGATTAGGCGGATTGTATGCAGAAGAAGTATGCAGAAAAAATGAAATTGATAAAAATAAAATTCCTCAAGATATCACCGAAAAAGAAGCAAAAGAAATTATTAACACAAGTAAAGAATTTTTAAAATGGATTAAGGAACCGCAAGGATATATTTATGAAGACGAAGTTACACCGTTTCCTTTAATGGATCAAAAAGAAATGGTCAAAACAAAAACATACAACGAAGCCATTAATACTTTAAAACCGAACGAAAGAATTTCTCCTTATGAAACTAAAATTAATTCTTTGAACAAAATTATCACCACACAGGAAGAAGCGATTCAGCAGCTGCAGGAGAATATTGAACTGAATACGAAGAAAGGCGAGTTGGTTTATGAAAAGTATTCTCCATTGCAGAAATTATTAGATATTGTTGCCGAAATGCGGAAGAGTAAGGAGTGGAGCGAAATTGCCAAAGAGTTAAAGAAAGAGAAAAAGATTACAAGTATTGATTTAAAGAGTAAAACGATCATGGTGGAGTTGTGAGCGTATTTTTTTTAGTTACAATCTAAGAAAATTATATAAAACATCTGAATTCTGAACATTCAATGAAACGCGCTATGGTCATTGGCGGAGGAGCCGTAGGATTGTCAGTTGCCAATGAAATTGCCGACCTTTTCCTAGAAGTCTATGTCGTTGAAAAAGAATCCAGAGTGGGGGAACATGCCTCGAGTAGAAGTTCGCAAGTGGCCCATGCGGGACTCTATTACCCTACAGACTCGCTAAAAGCAAAGCTATGCGTGGAAGGAAATACTTTACTACAACAATTCTGTAATGATCACGATATCCCTTTTCGTTCTGTAGGAAAACTAGTTGTTGCCTTGGATGAAAAAGAAGATGCAAGCTTGGATACGCTTCTCTGTCAGGCAGAACAGAATGGTGTTCCTGATGTGCGCAAGATCTCCGGAAGAGAAGTGCAAAATCTTGAACCACAGGTTCGATGTTATTCTGCCCTTCATGTCCCTACATCAGGAATATTCGATTCTGGTAAATATTTGGGCTCTCTTGTCGCCAATGCCTGGCATAAGGGGGTGCACATCTGCAAAAAAACAGTTGTCACAGGCATCTCTTCTGAAGAGACCTTTACCGTAAGTGTTAAAACAAACGGTTTTCCTGAAGAAACAGTCTCTGCGGACGTTCTCATTAATGCCGCAGGCCTGTTTAGTGATGCTGTGGCCAAGATGGTTAATTCCGAAAATGACTACCAGGTAATTCCCGTACGGGGAGAAGCAGCAAAATTTTACCGCTCGGACGGAACGGCAATATCCATGAATATCTATCCTGTTCCCCATCAGCATACGATGGAAAATGGAGATAAAACATTTACTACTGGTGTGCACTTCACACCCACATTCGGCAAGGAAATAACAATCGGGCCCTATTTAGTTGCTCCTTTGCATAAAGAAGATTATGCTATTACAACACCTTTAGAACAGTTTTATGAAAAAGTTGCCACATTCTTCCCATCACTACGCATGGAAGATCTTCACATTCATCAAGCAGGCATTTCTGCAAAACTTGCCGGACATTCTGATTTTGTGATCACGCAAGATAAAGATTTTAATCAATGCATTCATTTGTTAGGGATTGATTCGCCTGGATTAACGGCATCACTTGCCATTGGAAAATACGTGAAACAAATGCTGAAGGAACATTTGTTATGATCAGAAATTCGTTTATCTTTTTGGAACAGATACGAGAAAAAAAAGAACGAGTTATCTGGCGGCAGGGAATTCATCATGGGCAGGATTTTTTGAAAGCAGAAACAATTAAGGGAATTTCAAAAGGGAAAAAATATTATTATGATCGGAGATTACACGAGGCTCGGCAAGCGCTTGCTGATGATAATTCTTCTTTTTTTGTCGGCAAACTTCCGTCCAAGGAGATGTGGAGAATCTATGATTCTTTCAGAGACGATTGTTGTTTTTTAGATATAGAAATAGACAGTTATGGCCGAATTACAGTTGTTGGTATTTCAAACTATTATACAACAAATACGTTTGTTAAGGGTGTTAATTTAGAGAAAAAAATTGATTACTATAAAAAATCATTGGATGCGAAATATCCTGCGAAAGTTGAAGAAAATCCCTATACTGCAAAAGAAAAGTCTGGGTTTTATAGGATAGTCTCTTTACCCTTTAATAAACTAAAAGATTTTTCTCATTTAGTATCGAGGAGGTTCTATCATATAACTGGTTGGTAAACTTATTCACAAAGGCTTTCATTTGAGGTTTTTGTATGTTTTGTTTGAATTGCGAAGCCTGTCGGGGTTAATCCAGCCAAATCTTTTCCTTCACATTCAATATAATAGTCTTCGCAGTAACCTTTTTCATCACAAATTGCCTTTGTATAAGAGTGTTTTTGATTGACTGAGTCTCCTGTTATATGGAACTTTGGGAGGATAAAAATTATTGCCAATATTAAGATTAGTATGAGGGCTATTTTTTCCTTTTTTTCCATTGATTTTTAGGGTAATAAATCTTTTTAAGATTTTTGGTTCTGAAAAAGTAACGTTTGGATTCCTCCGTCGGTGAAGCATAATTTTTGACATAAAACTTTATAAACCAATTTGCCTTTTTTCTAATAGAAAAAGGCTTAATTTTTTGTTGGAAAACAGGTTGAAAAAAAGGTCTTTTTTCTTTGACCAAAAAAAGGGAATTAATTAAAAAAATACAAAAAATGGTAGAAAAAAAATACGGCGCAGAGAACATAAAAGTGCTTGAAGGGCTTGAAGGAGTAAGGAAAAGACCAGCAATGTATGTAGGTGGCACAGACAAGCAGGGTTTACACCATTTAGTTTATGAACTTTTGGATAATTCAATAGATGAAGCTTTAGCCGGATACTGTGATACAATAAATGTTATAATCCACAAGGATGGCTCATGCTCTGTTGAAGATAATGGAAGGGGAATTCCTGTCGAAATTCATCCTATTTACAAAGTTCCTGCAGTAGAAGTTGCATTGACAAAACTACATGCGGGGGGAAAATTTGACAAGGACTCTTACAAAGTTTCAGGAGGACTTCATGGTGTTGGGGTTAGCTGTGTGAATGCCTTATCTGAGAAAATGGATGTCAGAATCAAAAGAGAAGGAAAAATTTACGAGCAGGAATATTCAAGAGGGATTCCCGTAACTAAATTAAAAGTTATCGGCAAATGCCCCGAAAAAGAAACAGGAACCTTTGTAAAGTTTTTTCCAGACCCCCAGATTTTTTCGTCACTGGAGTTTGATAATAAACTTTTGCAAGGAAGGTTAAGGGAAGTGGCTTTTCTAAATGCAGGATTAAAAATAATTCTCGAGGATGAAATAAAGGATAAAAAAGAAGAATTTCATGCAGAAGGAGGGATTGTTGATTTTATAAAATGGGTTAACAAGTCCAAAGAAGTTTTGCACTCAAAACCAATTTACTTCAAGAAGGAGGTGGATAATACTTCAATTGAGATAGGAATTCAATATAATACCGGCTATCAGGAAAATATTTTCGGGTTTGTTAACACAATTAATACTGTTGAGGGGGGGACGCATGTTTCAGGTTTAAAGACTGCTCTGACAAGAGTGATTAATGACTACATAAAGAAAAAAAATCTTTTGAAAAATGGTGATACCCTTATGGGAGATGACGTTCGTGAGGGGCTGACAGCAATAATAAGCCTAAAAATTCCCGAGCCTCAGTTTGAAGGCCAGACAAAAAGCAAACTTGGAAATTCTGAAGTTAAGGGTTATGTTGATTCTGCTGTAACTTTATTTTTGTCTGAATTTTTTGAAGAGAATCCTTCAGTTGCAAAATTGATTATTCAAAAGGCTCTTGAATCTGCAAAGGCAAGGCTTGCGGCAAAGAAAGCAAAGGATCTTGTCAGGCGTAAAAATGTTTTTTCTCTTGGCGGACTTCCTGGCAAGCTGGCTGATTGTTCTTCTAAAAAATCTGATGACTCTGAACTTTACCTTGTCGAAGGAGAGTCTGCAGGGGGCAGTGCCAAAAATGCAAGAAACAAGGAAAACCAGGCAATTTTGAGCCTTAAAGGAAAAATTTTGAATGTTGAAAAGGCCAATCCTGCAAGGGCGCTTTCAAGTGAAGAGATAACAAATATGATTACGGCTATTGGAACTGGCGTCGGGGAAAGTTTCGATATAACAAAATTAAGGTACAAAAGAATCATAATAATGACTGATGCAGATGTGGATGGAGAGCATATTAAAACTTTGCTATTGACTTTCTTTTTCAGGTTTATGCCGCAACTGATTGAAAACGGACACATTTATGTTGCAATGCCCCCTTTATTCAGGATAAGAAAGAAAAAAGATTATTATGTTTATTCTGAAGAGGAGCTTAAAAAAGAAACTGCTGGTGTCGATAATCCGAATGTTACAAGGTTTAAAGGTCTTGGTGAAATGGACCTTGAGCAACTTTGGGAAACAACGATGAATCCAAAATCAAGAAAGATAAAAAAAATTTATATTGAGGATGCTGTTGAAGCAGACCAGGTTTTTTCAATGCTCATGGGAGACGATGTGCAAGGGAGGAAGGACTTTATTGCTGAAAACGCACATGAAGCTGCACTCGATATCTAAAATGCCAAAGAAGCCAAAAATTCAAACGCCTGAATGGATTTTGAAAGGCGAAAAGCCACCCAAATCTAAAAAGAAAGGAAAAACTTTTAAAGTGAAGTCTTGTCCGAAGTGCGACTCGGACAAAGTTACAGTTGTCATTGGAGAAATGGGGATTTGGACTTGCAAAAAATGCAAATGGAAGGGAGAAAACCCTAAGGAAGAAGAATTTGATGAAAAAAAATTCATGGAGCATCTTGATAAAAAAGGAGAACCAATAAAATGAAATTCTCACTATTTTTTGTAAACAAAAAACAGAAAGGAGAACCAATAAAATGAAAAAAGAAAAAGATGAAGAAAAATATGAAGAGATTCATATTGAAAGTACGGAAGAAGACGAAGAAGATAACGGGGAAGAAGAAGTTGAGATTGAAGTGACCGAAATTTCATTAACAAAAGACGAGATAAACTATTGGATTTCGGGCCTTGAGAGCATCCGTGAGGCCCAAGGGGGAAGTATAAGCCTCGAACTTGATGATGAAAGCGAACTTGTTATAAATTATAACAATAGTGATGTGGAATATGAAGAGGATGACGATGATGAAGACGAAGAGGATGATGAAGATGATGATGCGGAGGAGGGAGAAGAGTAAATGAAAATTTTTGTTGGACAAAAAGTTACAGGGGAAAATTCTGAAAAATTGAAAAAATTTTCTAATAAAATTATTAAGGCTTTGGAAAAAAAGGGCCATTCAGTTTACTGCAATCTTTTTGGGAAAGGGATTGATGAAAGGTCTCCAAAAGAGCAGATGGCGAATGCTTTTAGAGAGATAGATAGTTCTGATATTTTCTTAGCGATAATTAAAAATAATAAAAAAAGCGAGAGAATGATTATGGAAATTGGGTATGTTATTGCAAGGGGAAAAAGATTAATTGTTGCAATCAAATCTAAATTTAAAGATTCAACATATATCCCGGAAATGGCTAATGATGTAATTATTTTTGAAAGTGACCGTGATTTATTAAATAAATTAAAGGAGATAAAATAAAAAAGATGTCTAAAAAGAAAAAAGATGAAAATGAGGATGTAGATGGGGAAGAGGAAATTGATGAAGATGACGGAGAATTCGAAGAAACAGATGAAACCCAAGTTGAAGAGGATTCTGAAGAAGTTCAGGTTACAGAGTCATTTGTAAAAACAGAGCTCTCGAATGAAAAAGGGGTTATTAATTCTGAAGTTTCCGGAGAGATGAAAAAGGCTTACCTTGATTATGCAATGAGTGTAATAGTTTCACGTGCTATTCCTGCTATTGAAGACGGAATGAAACCGGTGCAAAGAAGGATACTTTACTCGATGCAGCAGATGGGATTAAAGTCAAATACTCAGACAAAAAAGTCAGCAAGAATTGTGGGGGACGTTATCGGGAAGTATCATCCGCACGGGGATGTTGCAGTTTATGATGCAATGGTAAGAATGGCGCAGGATTTTTCGCTTCGATATCCTCTTGTTTATGGACAGGGAAATTTTGGTTCATTAGACGGGGATCCTCCTGCTGCTTACAGATATACTGAAGCAAAAATGGAAAAACTTGCTGAAGAACTTCTTGAAGATATTGATAAGGAAACTGTTGAATTTAGCCCAAACTTTGATAATTCTTTAAAAGAACCGGTTTTACTTCCCGGAAAGCTTCCTGCATTAATTTTAAACGGCGCAACCGGAATTGCCGTCGGTATGGCAACGAATATCCCCCCTCATAATTTGAGGGAAGTGACCGATGCTATTGTATCTTATATTGAAAACCCCAATATAACTTTGAAAGAACTTCTCCAGATTGTAACGGGGCCAGATTTTCCGACTGGGGGACTTATTCAGGGGGATATGAATGAACTTTATGAAACTGGGAGGGGAAAACTTACGGTAAGAGGAAAAATTGAAACTGAAGAAAAAAAAGGGAGGGAGATTCTTGTGGTTACAGAAATTCCTTATATGGTAAACAAATCGACTCTTATAGCACAGATTGCAGATTTAGTGAGGGACAAAAAAATAAAAGATATTTCGGATTTGAGGGATGAATCAAACAAAGGAAAAATAAGGGTGGTAATTGAGTTAAGGAAGGGGGTTAATTCAAAGTTTGTTATAAACGGGCTTTACAAATATACGAGGCTTCAGGATTCTTTTAATGTAAACTTTCTTGCCCTCGAAAAAGGGAAGCCAAAAGTTTTGGGGTTAGTTGATGTATTAAGAAATTATGTTGAATACAGAAAGGATATTGTTACAAAAAGAACAAAGTTTGATTTAAAGAGGGCGGAATCAAGGCAGGAAATTGTTCAGGGATTAATTAAAGCACTTGAGAATATTGATAAAGTTATAAGGACAATTCGTTTTGGCAAAGATCCCTCTAAAGAATTAAAGGAAAAATTCAAGTTCACAGAAAATCAGGTAAGAGCAATTCTCGAAACAAGATTGAGGCAATTGACTGCTTTAGAGGAAGGAAAATTAAAAAATGAAGAAAAAGACCTTGAGAAAAAAATAAAGGAATACCAAAAGATTTTAGGCGACATAAAAGAAGTTTTGAAGATAATAAAGAAAGAAGTAATTGAATTGAAGGAAAAGTACGGAGATCCGAGAAGAACACAAATTTTCAAAAGAAATTTCAACGAAATCTCTGAAAAGGATTTGGTTCAGGAAAAAGAAGTTGTTGTTTCAATAACTGACAAGGGGTATGTTAAAAGAATGGATATAGAGACTTATAAAGAGCAAAGACGCGGGGGCAAGGGGGTTATAGGCAGCAGTTTAACAACGGGAGACTTTACGAAACAAATTTTAACTTGTTCGACTCATGATTACCTTATGTTTTTTACGACGAGGGGGAGGGTTCTATGGCTTAAGGCTTATGACGTTCCCGAGGCTGAAAGGTACGGAAAAGGGAAAGCGATTATTAATCTTCTTGGGCTAAAAGAAGAAAATGCGACAAAAGTAATTTCTGTAAAAAAGTTTGAAGATTCTCTTATGATGGCAACGAGAAAAGGGGTTGTAAAAAAGATTACCCTTTCTTACTTTTCAAATCCCCGCGTTTCAGGGCTTAAAGCAATTAATCTTCCGGTTGACAATTCTGATGATCTAATAGGAGTTGAAGTTGTGAAAGAGGGGCAGGAAATAAGCCTTGCAACTAAACTTGGAAAAGCAATAAGGTTTAATTCTAAGGATGTGCGCTCAATGGGTCGCTCAAGCTATGGAGTTACAGGAATAAAATTGTCAGACAAGGATGAGGTTGTTTCAATGGAAGTTTTGGAAACTGAAGCTATTTTTACAATTACAAAAAAAGGCTACGGCAAAAGAACTGCTGTTGAGGATTACAGGAAGACTGCGAGAGCAGGAAAAGGAGTGATAAACCTTAAGGTTAATGAAAAAACAGGCGAAGTTGTAAATGCAATTTCAGTCAATGACAAGGATTCAATAATAATAACAACGGCCAAAGGCCAGGTCATAAGAATGAGTCTAAAACAAATAAGAGTGATGGGTCGGGCTGCACAGGGTGTTCGCGTTGTGAAACTCCATCAGGATGACTATGTGACTGATGTTGTGAAGGTTCATGATGAAGAAAGTGTTTAAGAATAGTTAAACTTTTATCTTTTTAGAATAACAAAAAAATATTTATAGTTCTCTTTTTTTAATTTTTTGATGGAAGACTTTCCTCCAGACGAATTTGGAAGACCTTTTTTGGAATGGTATAAAGAATTATATGAAAGTTTTTTCTTTTATTATGATGGTTTTTTTAAGAGGTTTTATTTTTTAAGCAATTTTCAGGAAAATTTTTTTTCCGAAGTGAAAAAGGGGCTGAATCTTTGCAACCAGGAAATCTATTTTTTTGACAATTCCCTTAAAAGTGTTCCTGAAGATTTTTTAAGGAATATCCGGGGCTCACTGGAAAATTTGGAAAGAATGAACTCTCTGATGGAAAATAAAATAGAAAAGAGGGCTAAAATTAAAAAGGAAATTGTTCTAAATTTTTTTTCTTATTGGGACGAGTATGGCGTTTCTCCCCATTAAAAATGGGACAAGAGGGAATCGAACCCCCAATTTGCGGTCACTCTCGAATTAGACTCTCTGGAGCCGCACGGTATAAGCCATTTACCTATTGTCCCGAATTATGTAGTTCTCTGTGGCAGTTGGCGCACAACAATATACATTTTTTTGATTCTTTTAAAGCCTTGTGTCTTGCCTGGTCTCTTATTAATCTAGACAATGTACCTTCTTTATCTCCAATCTGATGAAAATCCAATGCATGTAAATTTTTGTTATAGCCACATTTTGAGCATTTTCCTCCAAGAGATTTTTTTAATTCGATTCTAAATGATTCAATTCTTTTTCTTCTTCGGTTAAGGATTTCGTTTTTATTTTTAATATAATACTTTTTGTCTATCTCTTTTCTATATTTTTTATTTTTTGGTTTGTTATGTGGTGGTTTTCCCCTTGATAATCCCTCTCTTGCAGCTTTGTGTCTTATGGATTTGATGCTCTTATTAAGATTATCTGAAATTGTTCTTAATTCTATTGGAGAGGGGTATGTTTTTTCTAAAAATTTTATCTCTTCTAAAGTCCACCCCATATTTAAAATAAATCTCTTATCTTTATATACCTTACCTTTTTTAAAGGTTTGGAGGCATTTGCTTACAAAAAACTACTTAGTTTTTCCCTTAATGTTTCAATAAATTTTCCTGAAATGGTTTTTGTTGACTTTTCAAGAGTTTCAAAGTTGAGACCCGTTTCTTTAATTATGCGGCGGGCTTCGTTTTTTGTTTTTCCGTATTTTTGAAAGGCCTTTATTATCGCATTTTTTGTTTTCGATTCCTTCTCTAAAATTGTCTGAATGAGAAGTTCAATCTCAGTGGATTTTTTTCTTTTCAAATGGATAAGGTAAGAATTAACTCTTGGAGGAGGTTCAAATTCCTCTTTAGGAATCTTTTCAATAAACTTAACATCAAAATAAAGGTTAGCTATAACCCCAATTTTTGTTTCTTTTTCTTTTAGGAGTTTTGCAAAATTTTCACCGACGGTTAAAGTTGCTTCTTTTATACCCTCTTTTATTGCCTTCATAATCACGGGTTCAGAAAGGGAGTAAGGAATGTTTGAAACAATTTTATTGTGACCTTTCCATGAATGGGAAAGGGCGTTGTCAAATATTAATTTTGTATTTTTTAATCTTAAATTTTCAAAGATTGGCTTAAAAACAGCATCAAGTTCATATACAGTTAATGAATTTACTTTTTCACTTATCAATTTTGTAAGCCTTCCGTCGCCTGCGCCAATTTCAAGCACATTATCATTTTTAGAAAGTTTTGCGATTTTAATTTCTTTTTTTAAAATTTTTTCATTTTTTAAAAAATGCTGTTGTTTTTCTTTTGATAGTTTCATTATTCAATCAACAGATTTGGAATTATCAATTTTTTCCTTTATCTTTCCAATTAGCTTTTTTTGGGTTTCTGTCAGTTTTCTTCTTTCTTCAAGTGTTTTTAAGATATGCCGTGTTTCATCAATGTATTTGTCACTGAATTCTTTTGCTCCATTGTTCAGGTCAGAAACATTGTCGAGGCGGTCCGCAAGTTTTATTACAAGCCCCCAACTGCTTACTTTTTCAGGATCGCTTAATTTTTTTGCCAGATATTCTTTTTTCCCGACAGACTCGCTTTCATTTTTGTCAGTTGTCAGCTCTTTTACAAGTGAAGTTATCAGTTCTCCGAAGTTTTCCATTAATTCTTTTTCAGAGGTATTTGTGTTTTCGAGCGTATCATGAAGGAGCCCTGCCGCAATCAGTTCATTCAGGTGTGAGCTTTTTTTGTTCTCTTTAATTATCTTTGCAACTTTTTTTACATGATTAAAATAAGGTTCACCTTCAAATTTTCTGAATTGTTCGTTATGTTTTTCTCTTGCAAAGTTTTCAGCAAGTTTTGTTATCATTGAATGAACAGCTCCTTGAAAGTTATAAATGTTAAGTTTGACCCTTTAATAAATCTTTAAATTGCATGGAAGTCTGTCCATTTTTCTTTATACTGGTTTTTTTAGTATCCTTTTAAGAATTTTCTTGGGTAAAGAAAATTATATTTTTTAGTCAATGAAGAAGTCTGAAAAGGAAGGATATCACAGCGTAAATAAATAAGAGGATAATTTTTCAATGGTTTTTTTAACAAAAAATTTTTAGAGTTTTCATGAATAAAATACATGGTTGTTCCACTCGATGAATTTTTATAGTCTTTTATCCAAAAATTGGGATGGCAAAAGTAATTCTTGACACGAGTTTTATTCTGACATGTGTTAGAAACAGGCTTGACTTTTTTGAAGAACTTTTTCTTAAAGGGCATTCTGTTTTCATTCCAAGAGGGGTTGTTTTTGAAATTGAAAGAATAAAAAATTCCACAAAGTCCCTCAAAACAAGAAGTGAGGCAGAAATTGCTTCAAGGATTTTGGAATCTGCAAGTTACAGAGAAGTTGATTGCCCCGGAAAGTATGCTGATTCCGGAATAAAAAATTATCTAAAAGAACATCAGGAATTTATCCTTGCAACTGTTGATTCTAAACTTAAGAAGTCTGTTAAAAACAGGAAGATTGTAATAAGAAATAAAAAGAAGCTGGAATTGCAATAAATCATCAGGAAAAGAAAG
The DNA here is from genome assembly GCA_018303925.1 of Candidatus Pacearchaeota archaeon. GTDB lineage: Archaea > Nanobdellota > Nanobdellia > Pacearchaeales > GW2011-AR1 > GW2011-AR1. Next base: position 13,762 of record JAGVXF010000009.1, read on the forward strand.
TTGGATTAAGACCCAAATCAAAATCTTTAAAAACCAATTTTTGCTTTAAATTTCGATTAAAATGTTTTATATATCTGAAGTTGAGGATTATGTAAGAGTAGACCCTAGATTGTTTGGTCTGCCTACCTTGGAATCTGTCAGAAAACAGCTTGATGAGACTTATGAAGAGTATTATGAAAAAGAACTTGGAAAAGTTGTTGCCGTCGTTGAGGTGCTGAATGTTGGCAATGGAGTGATTATTCCCGGGGATGGGGCGGCATACTATAAATGCATTTTTAAGCTTCTCGTATGGAGACCTGAACTTCAGGAAATGGTTTACGGGAAAGTTTCAGAAATCACTAATTTTGGTGCTTTTATTGATATGGGAGTAATGAGGGGGATGATTCACATAAGCCAGACTATGGATGATTATGTAAGTTTCAGCGATTCAGGGGCTCTTTCTGGAAAGTCAAGCGGAAGAGTTCTGAAGGAAGAAGATCTTTGTGTTGCGAGAATTGTTGCGGTTTCTCATAAAGGTGATGACCCAAAGATAGGGCTTACAATGAGACAGCCAGGACTTGGGAAAATTGAATGGGTAAAAGAAGACAAAACTAAAAAAGAGGCCGAAGCAAAGAAAGCAGCCAAGAAAGAAGCCAAGAAAGAGATTGTTAAAGAAAAAGGAAAATCAGGAAAGGCGGGGAAGAAAAAATAATGGCAAAAACAAAAGAAAAGGCATGTAAAATATGCAAGGCAGTTTATGAAGGAGACAAATGCCCGAATTGTGGCTCAAAAGAGTCAACTGACTCATTCAAGGGGAAAATTTTTGTAGTCAATCAGGAAAAGTCAGAAATTGCAAAAAAAATGAACTTAAATTCAAATGGCGAATTTGCCATAAAAACAAGATAATGGAAATAAAATTAGTTGAAGAAAAAAAGAATCCGCTTTTTTCAAGAAGAGAGATTGTTTTTCAGGTGAAATCAAATGTGGTTCCAAGCCATGAAGAAATAAAAAATTTGCTTAAGGAAAAGTTTTCTTTTAATCCCCATCTTGTCAGGACAAAAAAAATAGAAGGGAAATTCGGAGCAAAAATTTTTGATGTTCTTGTTAATGTCTATGACTCAAAAGAAGAATTTAAGAGAATTGTGAGAAAAACAAAGCAGGAGCTTGAAAAAGAAAAAAAGGAAGTTGATGAAGAAATGAATGCCAAGGCTGAGGCAAAAAAAGCAAAAGAAGTAGGGCAGCCCGAAGAGAAAAAAGAAGAGGTTAAGGAGTAATGGGAAAAAAGAAGATAATAAAAAAGGGTAAAAGGCCGCACAAAAACAAGCCCACAAGTAAAAAATATTCTCAGTATAAAGTTTTAGGTGACAAGGTCATAAAAGAAAGATTCTGCCCAAGATGCGGTCCCGGAGTTTTTTTAATGAAGGCAAAGGACAGGTTTTACTGCGGGAAATGCCATTATGCTGAATTTTTGGGTTCTTCTCCTGTTGTTTTAACTGTTAAAGTTAAAAAGAGTGAAGAAAAGAAAAAATAATTTTAAAATAATTCCAGATTTGCTTTATTAATATTGGTTATAAGATTGTTGTAAATATTGTTTAAATCAATTGTGGGTTCACACTCATGATATTTTTTTATAATCTGGCTTTTTATTTCTTCTTTTATCTGGAAGGGCGTAACTTTCTCTAAAAGATAATTATAATATATTATTTTTATTCCATCCAATTTATCCTTTAGAAACATAAGATTTAGGAGATTTATTTCTCCCTCATTTTTGTAAGCATAAATTTCTAGGTTTTTCACAATATTTAGAGGATGATGGGATATATAAAACTGGGGTTTTCACCAAAAATAAGATATTTCTTATAAAAATATAAAACCTAGGAGATTCTTCGCACCAGGTAAAATTAGATGGCACGCGTCCTCTCCTGGGTAAAAAGAGGTGATAATATTAAGGGGTGCCTCTGGTATTTAAATCTTTCTATATTGTTACTCTTAAAAAATGACATGCCATTTTTGCGGTTTCTCAATAAACTTATAAAATAAATTCTCTTTTTTTAGGGATGAAAGAGGAAGTAAAGCCAGGAATAAATCAGGAGCAGGTCCATAATCTTTTATTCAATCGCGAGGTAGACTGGCAGGAGATCATATATGACCTTATAAATAGCGAACAACTTGATCCGTGGAACATTGACATTGGAATTCTTTCCGAGGGGTTTCTTGTTAAGATAAGGGAGTATGAAGAGATGGATTTTTTTGTTTCAAGCAAGGTGCTCCTTGCTGCAGCCCTTCTTTTAAGAATAAAGTCGGAACTGATTTTGAGCAAATATATGAGGAGTATTGACAGCATACTTTTTGGAGAAAAGGAGGAAAAGAAAAATGTTCTTGAAAGAATTGAACTTAATGAAGAAATTCCCGAACTTGTTTTAAGAAGCCCAATTCCAAGATTCAGGAAAGTTACACTTAATGAATTAATAGAATCTCTTAATAAAGCAATAATCACCGAGAATAGAAGGATTAAAAAAGCAATTGTGGGAAATAATGCACTTCGGGAAGCAGGGATAAGCCTTTCAAAAAGAAAGTATAACATAAAAGATAAATTAAAGGCAATTCATGATAAAATAATAAATCACTTTGTTAAAAGCAAGAAGGAAAAAAAGGTTACTTATACTGAAATTGTCGGAATAGACAAAGAGGAGAGAGCGCTTTCATTTTTTCCTGTTATTCAGCTTGAGAGTAGCGGAAAAATATGGCTTGAGCAGGAAAATCCTTTTGAAGAAATCCATATATGGCTAAAGCATGTTTTTTTAAAAGAAAATCCCGACCCTTATGCCGATTTGAAAAACGGAGACTGGAGCCAAGAAACTATTGAAGAGGGGGAAATTTTGACTGAGAAAGAAGAGAACTCTTTAGAACAAGAGAATTTATAAGTGGGATTTTTTTTGTTTTTTCATGGAATTTATTAAAGAAATATCCAAGAAAAATGAAGCGCTTAAAGAATATTATGAACATGACGGGAAAAATTTTTTAAAAGATGCCGTTGCAAGTTTTCTTGGCGCCGTTATTCCGTATGCCCCAATTTACGCTTTTTATGAAAATATTCTACCCAAGATGCTGGGGAGGTTTCCGGATTCACTCCAGTTTTTGCATGATGTTTTGCCCGATATGGGAGAAGAAACGTCAAAGGTGTTAAAGATATATGCTCTTCCAATCGTCGGAATTGGAGGATATGTTCTTGACAAAGCCAGACTTTTTAGCCGTTCAAAATTTAAGAAGAAATCTTTTTGGACCCATGATATTCCTTTTTCATATGCAAATTCATTTACTAATTTTGTCCCTTATATAATAGGATTTGATGGAAAGGTTAAAGAGACATTTACCCTTACATTTGGTTCGGGTCCTATATCTATTTTAATAGGTTCTATTAGTGCTTATACCACTGACATTTTGAAAAATCTTTTTAATTTTAAACCAAATTCCAAATCTTTTCCTTCTTTTGAGATTCCAAATCGCCTCCCAAAATTTATTGATAAAGCGTCTTCTAAAGCCAAATACGGAATTGCCGGTCTGATGGTTGCAACTTCTGCCATTTTAACCTGGGGAGTGTATGAATATTCAAGCTCTATCTCAAAGAATCTTCATGATAATCGCGAAATAGAATTAAACAATCTTGAGAGGCATAGTTTGGATGAATCTTTTCCAGAATTTAACAGAAATTCATTAAAAAGTTATTCTGTTCCTTTGGATGGTCTTAAGATTGATACCCCAAAATATTTTAAAAAATAAATGATTCTGGAAATATAATTAAAGCCCTACTGCAAAAAGATACTCTTGAGAGATAAAATCATTAAGTTTATTATTTTTTACTTCCTGAAAAATTGGTCTAATGTGTTTTTGGAACCCGTTATTATATTTAGTATTCCAATAATAAGCAATTTCTGACTTTAGGTTTATCTTATTGTTTATTTCAAGTTCCTTGTAATTCTTATATTTATTACAAATGTAGAGAATTCCTTTCTCAAGCGCTTCCATTTTGGTGCCCATTTTTGGACAGAAGCAGTAAGTATTATAAATCTTTATAATTTTTTGGTTCAATGAAACTTGGCGTTCTATTTTCGGGGGGGAAGGATTCAGTTTATGCAACTTACCTATCCAAAAAAGCAGGTCATAAAATAGAATGCCTTATAACAATAAATTCGGAAAACAAGGAAAGCTTTATGTTTCACACTCCAGCAATAGAAAAAACTAAAATTCAGTCTGAAGTTATGGGTATTCCTTTAATTACAAAAAAAACAAAAGGAGAAAAAGAAAGTGAGCTTGAAGATTTAGAGAATGCAATTAAAGATGCTGTTAAAAAATATAAAATTAAAGGAATTGTTACAGGGGCGATAAAATCTGTTTATCAGGCATCAAGGATTCAGGAGATTTGCTCCAGACTTAACCTAGAATGTTTTAATCCCCTTTGGCAAAAAGACGAAAAAGAGTATCTTAAGGAGTTAATAAAAGAAAATTTTAAGGTTATTGTCGACGGAGTTTTTGCTTACCCTCTGGATGAAAAATGGGTTTACCGGGAGATTGATAAAAAATTTATTGAAGACATCTTTAAATTAAATAAAAAATACAAAATTCATCCTGCAGGTGAGGGGGGGGAGTATGAAACTTTTGTTTTTTCATGCCCCCTTTATAAGCGGGAACTTAAGGTGCTTGAGAAAAAAATAAAAAAAGAAGGTGAAAATAGTTTTAGGGGGGAGTTTGAGATTGGATAAACTATACCTCAATCACAACAAAAATTATAAAACATTTTGCATTTAGATTTATCAATGGATTATGATGAGACAATAAGAGAGTTTCGTGAAAAATTGGAAGAGCCAAAAAAAGGTTTTAGCCATTTTCCTTATGAATGGGAAAACCCAACAACTTCTAAAATCACATTTATCGATTTTGCAAGATATTCTTTATATGCCAAAGAGTATTGTGAAGAATTAAGAAGAATTCCTTCAGTTTATGGGGTGAATATTTTTCCGCATACAGGATTTTTGAGGGAAATTCCCATAGGAAACGCAGAATATAATTATTTTTTTAAATATTTTTGTGGGGGGGTTTTGAAGTATTCTCAAATCGAGTCCCTTGGTGTAAAAAAAACAATTTTTACCGACGGTCCTTTTAGGATCATGAGGACTTATATGGGCGCCCCATGTCCCGGAAATGGCTTTGCACATTATCTTTTATCCTCGGTCAAAAGATTCGGGGATTTTAAGGCAAATGAAAATTTATCCACTAAAATTATCCAGCATTCTTCTGAACTTTTCGATTTAACTTTTTTAGAGAGAGGGATTCCTACAGTTGGTTTTTCATTAAATGGCAAGGATAAAAGGGATAAAAAATACATTTCAATGATAAAAGATTATCCTTTGATTTTTTATGATTTAGAAGGAATCGTGGATTATTTCGGGGACATTATCATAAAAAAGTGTCATGAGGAGTTTGAACTTAGTGAGATTTTTGAAAAATGATGGACTTTGACCTTTTATGTGAATTTTATGGCAGGGTAGAAGAAGCAAAGAAAGGTTTTAATTACTTTCCGCAGAAATGGGCTGATCCTATAATATTGAAAAGTTTAATGATTATGTGGGGTTTTATTTTTGTCTAAATATAATAAAAGTTTAGAATCCTGTGCAAAGCCCAATGGTACAAAAACCTTAAAAAGATGGCTGATTACGAAAAAGTATGATAAATACACGGAGTTATCCCCATCACTAGAAAGGATTTCTTTAGTCTTAACTTTATCTCTTCTGAAAAATATTATAAACTGATTTTCCCTGAATTAAATTGTAACGGCGGTTGTAGTTCAGTGGCAGAACGTGCGGTTGTGGTGAGTGGGCTTATGATTGGGATTATTTCTTACCAATGCGGGCAAATTCGCGAATTCCGTAAAACGAGGGTTCGATTCCCTCCTCCCGCTTCGCAACTCTGGAACATTTGCATTTGGGAGAGTTGGAAGCGCTCGCCTCCCGCATCGCAATGCAAGGTTTGTAGTGGGGAGAGTTGGAAGCGCTCGCCTCCCGCATATTCCATTAAATCAGGAATAGAAAATGGAGGTGAAGTGAGATGAAAAAAATAAATATAACAACAGAATTCAAGCAAATGGCAACTTCTCTATTTGGAGGTTTTTCAGGAGCCTTGATTGCACTCGGAGTTTATGCAAAATTTAACTTTTGGCAGATGAGTCTTATTGTTCTTTGGATTTTAACTTTAGGGACAGCATTTTTAATAGTCGTTGCCTTGTCTAAGGGGGTTGAGAAATAAAATGGAATCGGTAAAAGGATTTAAAGACAAATTAGGAAAGGAAGCAGAGAAGGCAGCATTTATTCGGGAAGTTGCGCGTCAGACTTTTGAAAAGTATAATTTTATTGAGGTTGAAACTCCGGTTGTGGAATATGAAGAGTTTGTAAAGGGAGAAAACCAAAATGACGAGGCAGTTTCAGATATCTTTAGGCTTCAGGACAGGGGAAAAAGGAATCTGGCCTTGAGATATGAGTTCACTTTTCAGCTGAAAAGAATTGCTCAAAATCAAAAACTTCCTTTTAAAAGATTTCAGATTGGTCCCGTTTTCAGGGACGAGCCGGTTGCCGGAAACAGGCTTCGGCAGTTCACCCAATGTGATATTGATGTAGTTGGAGCAACAATTAAAGATGAAGCGGAAATTCTTGCTACTGTAAAAGACATTCTTGATGCTCTTAAAATCGATGCCACAATTTATGTAAACAACAGAAAACTTCTTAATGAAATTCTGGATGAAGCAAAAATAAAAAATAAAGAAGAGGCAATAAGAGAAATTGATAAATTAGATAAACTTACTGAAAAAGAAGTTTTTGAAAACCTTAAAAAAATAGGCGCTGAAAAAATCCTTGAAATTTTCAAAAAGCCTGAAAGTTTTTTTAAAAAATACAAGTCTTATTATGAAATTAAAGAATTGAAAAATGATGCAAAGCTTTATGGAATTGAAGTAAATTTTTCGCCGACTCTTGCCCGTGGACTTTCTTATTATACAGGAAATGTGTTTGAGATAAAATCAAAGATAAAAGAAACGATTTGTGCAGGGGGAACTTACTTAATTGATGGAATTACTTCTTCTGGAATCTCATTTTCAATTGAAAGGTTAATGGTGGTTACAAATGTTTTAATAGACATTGAAAAAATTCTTATAGTTTCCATTAATGAAGACAAAAAAGCAGTTGAACTTTCAAAAAAAATAAGGAAACTTGGGAAAAATGTGAGTGTTTACTTTGGAAAACCATCAAGGGCGCTTGAATATGCAAACTCTTACGGGATAAAAAAAGTGATTTTCGTCGGGAAAGAAGAAATCCAGAAGAAGAAAATAAAAGTTAGAAATATGCTAACAGGAAAAGAAGTTATACTCACAATTGAAAGGATTGATAAAAAGAAACTGTGATTTTGATACCTTCAATCATTTTTGAACCCTTAGTATCATTTATATATATCAAGGTTTTGTATATTTTATGGCAGATGATAAATTCCTTTTGGTTTCAATGGATGATGAAAGAGCCAAAAGTTTGGCTGATGTTTTAGGCAGTAAAAGCTGCAAAAAGATAATTGAACATCTGGCTGAAAATGATGAAGCAAGCGAAAAAGATCTTGCAGATTCCCTTCACATGCCTCTTAATACAGTTGAATATAACCTGAAAAAACTAATGATAAGCGGATTTGTTGAAAAAAAGAAAAAATTCTTCTGGAGTAAAAAGGGGAAAAAGATTCTTACTTATGGGCTTTCAAACAAGTCAATTGTAATTTCTTCTAAGAAGTCAGTTGGTGAAAAAGTAAAATCAATCCTGCCCTCATTAATTTTGCTTTTTGCAGGAACTGTTGCAGTTTTTTCTTATGAAAAAATTAAGTATACGCAAAACAAAATCCAAGATTATTCGGTCGCAGTTCCAGAGAGTACAAATAATTTAATGATGACCGGCGCACAAAAGTTAGGGGACAGTTTTATGAATGTTTCTTCTGACCCTGTATGGCCTTGGTTTATGATTGGAGGACTTCTGGCATTATTAATATTTTCAATAGTAAACTGGCGTAAACTTTAAAAGAAAAGCAAAAGGGAGGAAAAATAAAATGCAAAAAAACAACAATGCAATTGCTCTGACTTCAATAATTGCGGGGGTTATTCTTGTAGTTGCTCTTGTTGCCTTGTTTACATATGGCAGGCAGGGAAGTGTTGAGGAAGATACTCTGACTGTTCAGGGAGTTTCAACGATAAAAGTTTTGCCTGATTGGGTTTCAGTTTACTTTATTATCCAAACAAACGGAACAACTTCCGCAGAGGCAAGTGAGGACAACAACGAGATTTATAACAGACTTTACAATGCATTAATCCGTGACGGGTTTAAAAATTCTGAGATAGGAACTGAAAGTTTTAATGTTTACCCCAACACCTATTATGACAACGGAGCTCAAAGAACAGATGGTTTCATTGCAGCCCATCAGGTTAAGGTTGAATTTTCGACAAATGAAACAGGGAAGATTTCTTTAGTTGTTGATGATGGGATAAATGCAGGGGCGGGAGTAAGTTACATTAATTTTGAACTTAGCACAAACCTTCAAAACCAGTATAAAGCACAGGCACTCGAAGAGGCTTCAATTGATGCAAAGGCAAAAGCAGACGCAGTTGCTAAAGGGTTTGGGAAAAGTGTCGGAAAACTTGTGACAGTTTCAGTTGATAACTATAACTATTACCCTTGGGTAATGTACTCTGCTGAAGGGGTAAGAAGTGATTCTTCGGCAAAGCTTGCAGCGCAAAACATAAATCCCACAACACAGGATGTAACGGCGATGATTAGTGCAACTTACAAACTTGTTTAAAAAATTTATTTTTTTATTTTTTTTATTGTTCTTAAAAAACCCAATAATCCATAATCTTTATAAATGAAAATTTTTTCATATGTCCATGAAAAATAAGAGTGCGTTGCTGGTTTCTCTTGCGGTTGTTATGATTGTTGTCGCAGGAATTGTTATTCTCCTTGAAAATTTATCTGATTTATCCATCTCAGGGGAAAACACCAATAATGGAGGCTCTCAGAATTCAGGAGAGGTTATAGCGGATGAAGGAGACTCTGGAAATTTCGGTGGTTCCGGCGAAAGTATAAAAGAATTTAATATAGTTGCGAATGATTTTGAATTTAATCCCGGAATAATAATGGTTAATGAAGGCGACACAGTGGTTCTTCATATAGAAAGCGGGGATACAGAGCATGGAATTGCAATTCCTGAGTTTGAGGTTAGCCAGACTTTACCTCTAGGAGAGACAACCGATGTTGAGTTTGTTGCAGACAAAAAAGGAACTTACACATTCTTTTGCAATGTTTACTGCGGTTCAGGCCACCGTGACATGAAGGGAACTCTTGTAGTTAATTAAAATGGCAGCCAAAAATGGCTCTGTTTTTTTAGGTTTTTTAGCGCTTATTATCTTGCTTTTATTTTTTAATTTTGCATTAGCACATCTTGACGCAGGAGAAGATGTTCATAAAGATGGCTACATTATTGATTTTGGATATTCCCCTTCACAAATTTCTGATGGAAAGCCTTCTAACATAGTTTTTAATCTTGTAAATGAGACGACAGAAGAAAGGATTAACTTAACTTTTATATGGGTCAGAATCTCTTCAGAAAAAGAAGTTGTTTTTGCCGGAGAGTTTTATCCTGAAAAAGGAAGCACCCCTTTCACATTCACTTTTCCGCATGGGGGAAAGTATGCTATTGATATCAAATTTTATGAAGCGGAAAATCTTTTGACAGAGAATTCTTTTTACCTGAATATTAAAAATTTTAAGTTTTCAGTTAATTATTTATATTTAATAATTGTCTTATTAGTTGTGTCAACACTTTATCTGATGTTAGGGAGGAATAAGAAAAAATGAAATACAAAGAATATGCTCCTATTGCTGCAAGGTACGGGATAAGTTTTGTTTTTTTAGTCTTTGGACTATGGCAAATCATTGACCCCAAATCATGGCTTGGATATCTTCCAGGATTTGTTTTTGGCCTTGGCTTAAGCCCAGTTTTAATTTTAACGATGAATGGAATTTTAGATTTTTTAATAGGACTCTCTTTAGTCTTAGGAATTTATATAAGATTTTTTTCAGTTGTAGGGATTTTTCACTTATTGGGAATTGAACTCTCTCTTGGGTTTACAGATGTTACAATAAGGGATATTAGTATAATGATCGTTCTTTTTTCGGTTTTTTTAAACGGGAAAGACAAGTGGTGCCTTAAAAGAACTGATTTAAGACAATAATGTTTATAACTTATATTTGAGGAATAGTTTTATGGAGAGGTATAAAGGAGCAATCTTTGATCTTGACGGGACGCTTGTAACAACAGAGTATGCGCATAGGAGAATTGTACTTGAGAAAGTTCTTGGAGAATTTGGAAAACCAATACCTTCTAAAAAGATTATCAATAAATTTTGGTTTGAGGGAAACAGGGGGAAAATAATAACTGAAATTTTTGGGGTTGATGTGAATGATTTTTGGGAATCTTACCATAAATATGATACCCCGGAATTAAGGGAGAAGTTCACAGAGCCTTTTTACGACATTGAGGTTTTACCCAGAATTAAAAAGATGGGCTATAAAATAGGGATTGTAACAAGCGCACCGCCTGAAATTGCAGAACTTGAAATAGGAATGATTGAAAAATCAACAGGGAAAAATCTTTTTGATAAGGTTATTGTTGCAAATGCTAAAAATGGTTTTCTTCCAAAACCACACCCAGACGGGATAATAAAGTGCCTTTATTCCCTTTCATTAAACAACTATGAGGCAATTTTTGCCGGTAATTCTGATGAGGATATAGGTGCTGCAAAAAAGGCATGGGTAACCGGGGTTCACCTTGACAGAAAAGAGTATGATTATGGGAATCTCTATCCTGATTGGACTATTGGTTCTTTGTATGAACTTGAAGAAATTCTTTTCAATTTATTCTGAACCTTCCCGCAATTAATTTAAAATAAGATTTATAACTTACGAATTCTTAACTTATTTATGCATGTTTTAAAGTCTTCAGGAGAGGTTGAAAGGTTTGAACCTAAAAAAATTTACAAATCTATAAGGAGTGCGGGGGGGTCAAAAAGACTTGCTCATGATGCAGTGAGTGAAGTTAAAAAACTGCACAGGAAAAACATTTCAACAAGAGAAATTCTTGATTTTCTTCTTAAGTTTTTAAAGATGGAGCCCGGAGTTTCCCAAAGGTATGACCTTAAAAGAGCAATAATGTCTCTTGGTCCGGAAGGATTTATTTTTGAAGAATTCTTTGCAAGAGTTCTTGAGTTCTATGGGTACAAAACAAGTGTGAGTAATAAGCTTAAGGGAAAAAGGATTATTGAAGAAGTGGATATAATTGCCATTAAAGACAAAAAATGGATGATTGAATGCAAATACCACAATGAACCCGGAATCATAACAAGGCTTCACCCCGCACTTTACACTTATGCAAGATTTCTGGATTTGGAAAAGCACAATTTTTATGCGCCCTGGCTTGTTACAAATACGAAGTGTTCCGAGGATGCAATAGAATATGCAAAAGGGGTCAATCTGAAGATAACAAGCTGGAAATACCCCCACAATGAAGGGCTTCAGGATTTAATCATGGAAAAAAATCTTTATCCTGTGACAATTTTAAAATCGGTCTCCACAGAAATTTTTAACAAACTTTACAGCGCAAGGATCACTGTTGCAATAGACTTATTGGATACCCCCCTGAATGAAATTTCAAGAAGGACAGGAATCGACCAAAAAATTGTCACGAAAATGATTCGGGAGATAAGAGAAGTTTGCGTTTAAAAATTTTATTATTTCTTTGTATTGCTTTTTTTTGCCCTTGAAAAAATTGAAACAAGTTTGTCATCTATTTTTGGTTCTGCTTCCCTGCTGCCTGACTTTGTCCTGACTGCGCTTTCCCTTAAAATATCCTCTATCTGTTCCTTGAGAGTTAAAAGATTTTTTTCTGCTCTTTTTGAAAGAATCTTTTTTACTTCTTCATCAATTGAAATTGTTATTTGGGGCATATTATTTTTTGTATTTATGTTTTATTTTTATTATCCTTTTTTCACATAGACTTTACTTACGTTAAAGCTTTTGTAAATTCCTTCTATTATATCTGTTCCTGCATATCCTGCTAAAAGGGAGAGTCTTGGGTCAAAGTCAAAAATTATTCCTACAAAAATCCCTATAACAATTGCTATAACAACAGTTATTGCGTAATATTCCCAAAGAATTTTTCTTTTTACAGAAAGGGCTTTTAAAAGTCCGACAAAACCTCTTGTTAAACCTCCGGCACCTCCCAAAAGACCTGCGAGAAGAGTTACATCCATGTGAACTTAAAAAAATGAAGCGAATTTAAATAGTTTTTTGTTGAGTTTGATTCTGGAGGATTTAAGTATTAATTATGAAAGGGTAACAATTTGGAAAGATTTATAAAGTCTGATATTGTACTATTTACAACTAAAAAGTAGTATAAATATTCAAAGATACTATGAAACAAAAACTAAGTGTTACAATTGACGAAGAGAAAGTGAAAAGAGTGGAAGCTCTTTTAAAGAAAGGCTTTTTCAGGAACAAGTCTCATATACTCGAATTTGCACTAGCTAAATTCTTGGAGGATGAAAATGAGACAAAAAATTTTAAATAAGATTTTTAGCACATTCGCTAAACAGGAGTTTATCAAATGAAAGAGCATAAAGAAGGGGTTTATCAAAATTCAACTGAACTTATGGATTTGGGTGGAAAACCATTTTATATGAATGATTTTGTTGATGCCTGCCTTTACGGAAGATTGAATTTGTTTTTGCAGGGAGACACAGGTTCAGGTAAAACCCAATTAGCAAAAGACGCGATGGATTACTTTGGAACAACTTTAGGGGATGGAGAATTTGCCAAAGAATTTCAGGAAAAATTTTTAGATAAATTGGATAACAAATCAAATTATGCTTTAAGTTCAGTTAATAAATTTGGTACTGACAAAACTATGTTTTTGCTAGGAAGAAATGATATGGATACAAGAGAGTTGTTTCAAAGGTTTAATCTTGGAAGGTTAAATCAGAAGCCAAAATATAATCTGGAGCCATTGGTTGATATTGAAAATGGAGAAATCAATTATTATTATCCTATTTTTGAAAATGGGAATTTTATTCAGAAAAAACTTTTACCTGAGCAAGTTAAAAGAGTTAGAGAAGAATTAGAAAAATTAGCTGTAAATTCTGATGAAATTAGAGAATTAACTTCCAAAATTGACACAAGACTTTTTGTTGTTGATGAACTTCCAAACTGCGTTCCAGCAGTAAGAGCCCAATTATTTAATTTATTTGACGGCTTTATTGAAATAAATGGGAAAGCTTATCCAATAGGGAGCGGATATTCGGTGGGAATCGCAACAGGAAACATAGGGCAGAAGTTTACAGAATCTTCAAACGACATTGGAAGAGCATTAAAAGACAGAATGCATGTTACAATTGATACGGATTATTTCAAGCCGACATCATGGGATACTTTTAAGATTTTGTCAACCAACACAAACCCAAGAGTTGACTTCACAAAAAATTCTGGAGGTGCTTCAGTTGAAGATAAAATCTTAAAAATAAATAATGAGATAATTTCAAGCGAAGTCCCTCTTGAAAAATTAGTCATTGCAAATTACTTAATTCATGGTCTTGATTATGTTAATTTGGATGGAAAAGAAACCACAAAAACAAAATTAAAAGATGCATGGCCAAGTGCAATTACAAACCACGGAAAAGGTTCGGATGAATCTCTTGTCTTGCCAGTTTCACCAAGGGCTGCAAAATCAATTTTAAGGCTTTCACAAGCATTTGATTATATTGCAAAAGAAAAGGGTCTTACAGATGAGCAGGTTAAGGAGAATTATTTTAATTCTATGATGAATGCATACAAATTTGTGGGTGCATACTCGGGGATTTTGAATGATTTGGCTGTTAGGGAAAATTATGAAAATGATAAATATTCCGCTCTTGATGCAATTATTTTAACAACTAAAACCCAATTTAATGAGAATGCCGGAAGTATTTCTGCGGGATTAGAGATGACTAACGGAGGAAAAAAGTCTAAAAAAGTTTTGGATAAATTCTCCGGAAGATGGGAATTTATGAAGAACTTTTTGGAAAAAGCATATGAGGAAAATTCTGGAGGTTTAAATTAAAATGAAATTTGTTTTATAATTCTTTTTGTTTTTAGTTTCTTAATCAAATTTATTTTAGAGAATATTTTCATCTTCGTCGTTGAATTATAAATTTTTGTGATATCCACCGAAGGTGAGCATTTTTGCTAATAATCCATAAATGCAAGAGTGCGAATTATTTGAAAGATATCACACACCGGAACAAAAAAAGGAGATGGTCTAAGGAAGAACATTGGTTCTTCTTACAAAACAAACTCATCAAAGTCCTCTGCAATTTTCACGTTCTTAAAAACTTTTTTC
>JAGVXF010000010.1 GCA_018303925.1 Candidatus Pacearchaeota archaeon
AGCAGTTTTTGATTATATAAAAAATCAAGAGTTGCACCATTCATTTCATTGAAGACGAAAGGACGCCGTGCCCTTTAGGGCACGGAGGATGTCACATTATAAATTGTTAATGATAAATTTTATTCCCCAAATATTTTGTGGCAACAGGAAAATTTTTTTCTGTATTTTTTTAATGTTTTTCGTTAATTTTTTCTTTTGAATTAACATCTGGTTTTATCCGCATTTCCAGAATTTCTTTTGGAATTGAATTACCCCATGCCTTGCAGTACTGTTTGTATTCGCACCAGTTGCAAAGAACCGATTTATTCGGCGGAAATTCTTTTGCTGATTCAATCTCATTTATCTGTCTTACAATTTCTTTTTTTAAATTTTCAAGCTGTTCATTTGTTCTCTTTGATATAATTTTTAGATTGTAATTTAAATAATGCCATACAAGAACAACTGGTTTTTCCTGCCCATAGGTCTCTTTAATTGCAATTGAGTATAGTGCAAGTTGCCTGTCATTTTCGAATTTTTTGCGGTCCGGGAGAGTGTTTGCAGTCTTGTAATCATGAATTTCATATTCGTTTTTTTCTTTATTGTAAACTAATCTATCTATATAACCAATAACTTTGTGCGGAAAATTTTTTTCAAGATTTATCCATACTTTTTTTTCAGTTTCAAGGGTTCCGTCATCAAAAGGATGGTGTTTTGCATAGTAATCAACAAGAAATTTTATGCCTTTGTTAAAATAATCCTGTTTTGAGAGGTTATTTACAATTACAATTTCACCGGTATATTTCTCCTGCCAAACGAGAGAGTATTTTTCAATCAATTCATCCATTTCAGGAACATGTTTTTGAAGAACATTCTTGTAAAGCCATTCAAGAGCATCGTGGACGCACTCGCCAAGATGGGCTTCAACAGTTTTTTTGACAGGAGACGGAATTTTATCAAGATATTTAAGCTTGTATTGATATCTGCATTGTTCAAAAGCGGATATTCTTGAATGTGAATAAAGAGTCATGATTTGAAAAAAGAAAAAGGAGTTATAAAGTTTTCTTTTTAAAGTCGTTTTCTCGTCCCGTTTCGTCGTGTTCCAAACTCGTCCGTTCTTGTAAAGTGAAAATTTAATTGCATGTAACTATTTAGAGATTCCTCTATCTCTTAAATAACAAGAATCTTTATGAAATATCCCTTAGATCCTTTACTAATCTTTTCATTCTTAATAAGATGGTCCAAAACTTTCCTGTCAAAATTGTTCATTTTTCTTTTAATAATCTTTCAAGTTTTCCTTTTATATTTCCCAGTTCCTCGCTTTTGAATTCTTTAAAAGTTCCGCTTTTTCCTCCGGGAATTTTTGAAGTAAGAATTAATTTTAAATTTTTATAGTCCGGAATCATTTTTTTAATTGTTTTACTTAAGGAATTTAATGCGGTTTTTTCCTCCAAAAATCCCCATGAGGTCCCGCCTCCTTCAAGATTGAAAGAATAGTTTAGTTTGTATCCTTTGTTATCTTCTTTACCTAAAAAGTCTTTTAATAAGTTAATGTAAAATTCTTGAGGAGAATTGCTGTAATTTTCCATCCTTAATTGTCTTCACTTTCTTCAGGAGTGTCACGAGCCAAAAATTCCCACCAAGGACCTTTCATCCTTATTATTTCTCCCGTTTCAGCATCAATTTCCGACCTTATATCTTCCCAGGTTTTAAATAAAAAGAATAACCTTGCCTTTTTTTTAACTTCAACAAGATATTTCCCGTCTTCGGTTAGATTAAGAGTTTCATTTTCAAGATGAGCTCTTATTTTTTCTTTAATTCTTTCCATTGCTTCATCGGGGAGAATTATTCTTTTTGTTTCATTGTTTTTGAAAACGCCATAAATCTCATCATTGTTTTTGTATAAAGTTACTTTTGTTGATGCATTTACATCCTTTACCTGAACTATCACATTTCCTGAACTTCCGGCGTGAATTGTGAGAATTCTTGATCCGTTTTCAAACCAACATTTTATCGCCAAACCCCCTCTTTCACAATTTTCAGGAAGGGATTCAGATTCCATTCTTAGTCTGTGCTCAGCTTTTATAATCCTTGCTCTCTCGAATTCTGAAAGGTTTACTTTTTCTTTTAGTTCAAAATTTCTTTTAAGTTCTATCTTTGAAAGTTCTATTAATTTTCCAACCTGGCAGGTACTTGCCATGTCTGTTCTAAGGCGCCCTTCAAATTCAACTCTTAAGCCATCTTTTTTGAATTCGGTTCTTAAGTCTATAGGTTCATAACCTTTTCCATCTTCAACTAAGATTACCCAGCATCCTCCCTCTATGTTGAGATGTTTTATTATTCCATGTCCTTCTATTTCTGTTTCATTTTCATCATTATTACTATTAATTGAACCATTAATGGAAGAACTTCCTGCTCCATTATTTTCAGATTCATTGTCAGCAAGGATAAAAGAACTATAAATTAAGATTATCCCCAAGCTTAAGATAAACGATAAAATTATCATCTTTTTGTTCATATTTTCCATTTTTATTATAAGGAAGGGGTTTTTTTAAAGGTGATGGATTTGACTTTGATTGCTTCAAAATATTTTTTTAATAAACCCAGAAAGTTGCATGATTGTGTATTCCTATTTTACCTGACAATTTCACCAAAACCAATAAGTCTCCAGTGTCCGTTTATGTTTCTTGCTATTCCGACATTGTCTTTGGTTATTCCGATTATTGGGATATTAAGATTCATTTCAACAATGTCCCCTGAGATTTTTTCAACTGTTCCGACTGTGATTGTGGTGTTTACAGAAAGCATCAACATTTCTTTTGTTTTTAACTCGGTCACCTTATCTTTGGTTTCCTTTCCTAAAACTTCTTTGAAAAGTTCAGCCTTTATTTTTACTTTTGACATTATATCTGGAAGGTTTCCTTTTGTTGAGGCAACTGACCCAGTCAAGGAGTCGGTTTTTGTCATAAAGGGATCAAGTTCCGTTTCAATTGAGATGCTTGCTCCCGGGAATACTTCATTAACCTTCAAATCTCCTTTTTGTATAGAAATTATTTTGGTTGTTACGGGTTCGTGAATGTACTGGTTGTTTCTTTTTATTGCAATACCCGGTTTTATTTCTATTTCTTCCCCGACTTTGAGATTTCCCTCTTTTAGAATCCCTCCAAGGATGCCACCGTGGATATTTTTGATTTCGGTTCCCGGTCTGTTAATGTCAAAACTTCTTGCGATAATGAAAATTGGTTTTTTTGTTTTGTCCCTTTCGGGAATCGGAATTTCCCAAAGTGCCTTTAAAAGTTTGCCGATGTTTACTCCCTGTTGTGCTGATATTGGGATTACTGGTGAATTTTCTGCTGTTGTTCCTTTCACAAATTCTTTTATTTCTTTGTAATTTTCAAGCGCTTTTTCTTTTGAAACAAGGTCAATTTTGTTTTGGACTATTATAATGTTTTTTATTTTTTTTGCCTGAAGAGCCATAAAGTGCTCTTTTGTCTGGGGTTTTATTCCTTCATTAGCCGCGATAACCAAAATTGCCGAGTCAATAATTGCTGCGCCCGAAAGCATTGTTGCCATGAGCATTTCATGTCCCGGTGAGTCTATAAAAGAAATGTACCTTACAGGTTTTCCTATTTTTTCGTTATTAAAGTTTCCGTTGTCGTCATAAATTATCATCTCGGCATAGCCGAGTTTTATTGTAATTCCTCGTTTAAGCTCTTCAGAATGTGTATCTGTGAACTTTCCCGTCAGCTTTGAAAGTAAGGTGGTCTTTCCGTGGTCAATATGTCCGACAACGCCAATGTTTAATTCAGGCAATTCTTTAACGCTTTCTTTGGTCATAAAAAGTTTAGAAAAGAGGAGTTAAAAAAGGTTTCTGGGAAACTTTTTTTAATTTAATCTGCACATCCATTTCCATTTGCATCTGGTGTGTATCGGATGTTGTTCAAATCTTCATTATTGAGCTCTTTTGTTCTTTTTATATATGCAGCCCAAGTCTCTTGATTATGGACAAATCCGTTCATCTCACGTTCTTTTATGTAAGCATCCCAAAGCATTCCTGGGACTACATAATTTTCAATTCCTTTTGCATTCATAACCATATTGGGAGCTTTTTGATAATTTTCGTAAATTTTTTTTCCTCCGGAGTAAAGTGCCCCAATGGTGATTATTCCTATCGCTGTGATTCCTATTTTCCTCAAAAGTTCCGACATTTTAGGCTCTTTTGAAAGCGTGTAGCTTGGTTTTCCTACGTTATATTTTTTGCTTTTCATTTAGTTTTTTCCTCCTTTATTCTGAAGTTAGCGGGATGATACCCCCTTTTTAGTTGAAAGTAATACAAATCAGGGGTATATAAATCTTTTGATATGTTGTTTCTTTAAAAGGGTAACAAAATAATTTTATAAACTTCTGCTGTCATTTTCCGATATGGGAAGACTATTTTTCCTTGATATCTGGGAGAAGGAGAATCGGGCCGAAATATTAATAAATTTATTTGGTTTGAAAGTTTTGCAGGAACAATTGATGAATTCAAAAGTTTTGGATAATTCTTTATAAAAAGAAATTATTGGGTTATGGTTTCTGTAGGTTTTTCAGCTGGTTTTTCGACCGGCGCAAAAATTTCAGCGAGAGGTCTTTTTCCTTCTTTAACAACTTTCAAATTAATTTGAACAATAGACTCGGAAATAACTTTTCCCCTTACTTTTTTCCTTAATCTCAATCCTTTTGGTTTTTTGTCTTTTGCGGGTTTTTTTCCCTCTCTTCGTGGTTTTTTGTGCATGCCTTTTCCGTATGTTAATAAAACTCCCCTGAGGACTTGACCCGGGACTTCTTTTAGGGATGGAAATCCCGCGTTGTCTGAAGTGCCAGTTATCTCAAATTCATATCCTTCAAGGTCGTTTTTGATTTCTTTTCCGTCTATTTTGTCGCCGAGTTCTTTGTCAATTAATCCCGGTGCATTTGCTTCAAGTTTGTAAGTTTTTCCTGATTTTTCTCCGATGTTAATTTTGAATGCCATGGAGTATTTTATAGAAGTTCATTTATAAAGATTTTGTTGAGGGTTGGTCAGAAATTAAATTTACCACATAGAAATTAATAAAATTGATTATAAATTATTTTTAACTTCTTTTTTTTATGAATTTAGGAGATTTATTTAAAGGAGGGATAAAATTTTATTGTGGGGGCTGCAGAAATGAAATTGAAAATTTAGCAACTCTAAACAGGGTTCTTTACAATTTAATTTATGATCCTGTAACCGGAAAAATATATCACAATTCCCTTTGCAGACTTATGGACAAAGAAAGCACTAAAGGAAAAGTAATTTATGTAAGATATAAGTCACTTGAGAAGATGATTAAGAACAAATAAACTTCTTAATCACAATAATTTTTATAAAATGAAGATTAATCCTCTTTTAATGGGATGGTATGAAATTTTTTCTTTTTTTAAGAAGGGCAAAAAAGATAAACTTTATTGCAATTATCCAGAATGTGGGCAGGAAATTACAACCCCTGAAGTTTTATACAACAAAATGAAAGGGGAGATTTATCACAACAATTCTGCCTGTGAAGAGTTTTCTGAAGTAATGAGAGTTTCAAAATCCAAGGGAAAAATAAAAATCGGGGAAAATAGGGTAGCAGAAATAATCTCACGCGAAGAAGCTCTGAGTCTTTTAAGGAAAGGAAATCTTAAGCAGTCATCAGAACTTGAAAAAAAGGTTGAACAGTTGTTTTAATTATGAAAAGATAACAAAATATAAAAATTTATAAAGTTCAGACAGATAAAATTTGTATGAAAGCAAAGTTTAAAGGAATTCCTTTAATAGAAATGCCAAAAAATATTCCTAGTTATAACTTTTTAACCGGAGATTTTTGGAGAAGAAGTGCTTAAAGAATATAACTCAATTGTAAAAGAAGACTATAAAAACAATTCTAATCTGAAAGTTTTGGATTTTATCGGGGGCGTTGTAAAAGGCTCAAACACTTATTCAGTTTTTCTCATGAATAAAATTCTATCTAAAGAAAATTTAAGGACAGCAACATTAACAGACATTCAAAAAATAATTGATAAAGATGAGACTTTTTTAAGGGGTTTTTATACTGATTTGGGAATGATTTTAAGAACAAAGGAGAATCCAAATCAATATTTAGCTAATAAACTTGGTAAAGAAGCAAAAGAAAGGGGATACAACTTTTCAAATGAATCTCCTTTAATTTTCAAGCTTTCTGACCTGGAATTGGTTGTTGACGGTGATTCCCCTTTCCGCGGATTAGGGTTTATTATAAAAGAGTCCGCTTCTCCTTTTAATGCTTCAGAATTAAGCAATAAAAATGGGAATAAGAAATTTAAGACGGTTAATAAGAAGGGAATTCCAATTTTTGACAATGAAGGAAATAGACTTTTTTATACAAGAGATAATGGTTTGGCAGGGTGTTGCTTGACTAAGTACTCGAACGTGGACTCTTATTGTTTGGGCTTGTCCGACTCAAATGACTATGGTCGGGTGGTGATCGTTTATGACGCCGAAGGCGTTGCGCCGAAAAAATAAGGTTTTGCTCCTTGGTAGGGAATGAGAATAATCTTCTTTTAATTTATGCAAAGATTTTTAATTGAAGGTGTTTAATTTATATAATAATGAATAAAAAAAATTACGGCAAGGGAAATAAAAATTTCAACAAATCTGCCGGCAGAATTGAAGCAAAAAAAATTTTAATAGAAAATATTGATTTAAATTCAAAGGGAAGTGTTTTTGTAACGGGAGTTGTGAACAGAGTTGTACAGACGGGGGGACCCACGATTTTTGTGGTAAATGACGGGACAGGAAGTTTGTCTCTTAAAGGTTTTATTGGTCCGGGTCTTCGTGCTTATCCGGAAATAAAGGAAGATGATGCAGTGAAGGCAGTTGTCTCAATAAATGAATATCAGGGTGAACTTGAGGGGGAAATAAGTTCAATTAAAAAACTTCCTGAAAATGAAAAAAAAGAGTTTTTGAAAAGTTTGATGGAACTTGAAAAAGAAAGGGCAAAAGTAACCCCCCCCGAATTTTTAGTAAAAAGCCATATTCTTGATAAACTTAGAAATAGATTTATAGAAGCTGCAACACAGGTTCGTCTTGCGATAATTCAGGACAGGCCAATAATTGTAAGGCACCACAACGATGCCGACGGATACTCTTCGGGTTTTTCACTTGAAAGGGCGATACTTCCTCTGATTGAAAAACAGCACAGTTCAGTTAAAGCACCTTGGGAATTTTTTTTAAGGGCTCCTTCGCAGGCACCTTTTTATGAGATTGATGATTCAATTAGAGACATGGCAAATTCATTAAGGAATGTTGCAAAATTTTCAAACAAAATGCCTTTAATTATAATTGCGGACAATGGTTCAACCCCCGAAGACCTTATGGGAATAAAACAGGGAAAAGTCCACGGTGCCGATTTTATTGTGGTTGACCATCATGCATATGACAAAGATGTTGTTAGTCCTGAAGTGATGGTTCATATAAACCCCTTTCTCGTTGGTGAAGACGGCTCACATTTTTCAGCAGGAATGCTTTGTACGGAATTTGCGAGGTTTATAAATCCGGATGTAAAAAATATAAATCAAATACCTGCAATGGCCGGTTTTGCAGACAGAATTGACCTTGGAAACCCTGATGTTATGGAAAAGTATCTAAATATTGCACAAAAAGAGGGGTATTCGCGGGAACTTTTATCAGATATTGCCTTGGTGATAGATTATGTTTCAGCAAAAGTAAGGTTTATGGAAGCAAGGGAATACATTGAAGTTTTGTTCGGGGAGCCAAGGGGGAGGCAAAGAGAGCTTGTTTCTTTGATGGCCCCATATATAAAAGAGCTTGATAAAAAAGGGCTTTTTATAGGGAAAAGCAATGCAAAACAAGAAAAAATAGGAAAGGTCGTTTTGCAGACAATTAAAATTGAAGAAACTTTTCCGGGGTTTGGATTTTTCCCTAAACCTGGAAGAGCTGTCGGGCTTGTCCATGATGATTACCAGAGAGAGAAAAATGTGACTGCACTTGTCACAGCAGGAATAATGGCTACAGCAATGACTATAAGGGCAACCAATGAAGCAAACTTTTCATTTCATGAACTTTTGAACTTTCTGAATGAAAAGCTTCCCGATGCATTTGTCTCGGGAGGTGGCCACAAAAATGCAGGTTCTCTTAATTTTCTTCCTTATAAAAAAGAGGAAGTTGTAAATCTATTGAAAGAATTCTTGAAAAGCCGGTGAACAATGAATTCAAAAGGTTAAATCAATTTTTAATATAATTTTTCTTTATACATTCTAAATTGGATTGTTAAGGATGATAAATTCTAATTTTTGGGTCTCCAATATAAACTCCTTTCCAATTAATATAATAGCTTCCCATATACATGCTTTCTCCGGCAGTATAGCCTGAAGCATATCTATCTATTACTATTTCAGGGTGGCTTATGGAGTTACTACCTGGCTCATGGACATAACCTTTAACGAAAGACATTCCTCCAGTAACCAAATCTGAAACCAAGGACTGATCTATGCCTACATCAGGCGAATAGTATGAAGCTACAGGATTAAAAGTTCTGCCCGAGGTTGAAACTGCAGTGTCTCCAATACTTCCGTGATTGAATGTTAAATTCCATTGAGAACTATTTGCCGTTGGTGCATTAGCATCATTGCTTCCAAAGGAATAGTATCCCATTAAGTTGTTGAGATTTATTTGGAAGGTCGTAGTATTATCCAATATGGTTGAGAAACCTTTTCCTTTAAGTATGCTATTTGCAAGTTCAAGATGGGCATCAAATGACACATAAAAAGGTGTTGCATTGTTCGAAATTTGTTTATCAAGAAGGAAATCTCCTTCTGTAGGGTAAAGCGATGATGGACCCATCGCATTGATAACATCTTGGGCAGTATAACCGTCAAGTCTTGCAACCATATAAATATCGTAATGGGATTTATTTACAGGTCCCGTTTTTAAATATACGGGATTTGTTCTTCCCCAGAATGAGGAAGCACCGCATCCGCCCCACAACTGCCCTTCTATGAAATAACTATATTTTGATAGGATGATTGTTAAAAGCGAGTCGACGGCCTTGCATGCTCCACTGCTATCCATTCTTAAAGGAATTCCCTTTGTAAGAACAATATAATTTGTTGAATTTGTTAAATTATTTTGTATGAGGTATTTTTCTATGGGCTGTCTTATTGTTGTGTTAAAAACTGTGTAAGATATTTTTTCATCAGTTGTAATTGAAAGGTTTAATTGTGGCATTGGTCCCCGAGTTTTAATGTAATAATTTGAAATTTCTATTGATTCTTGACTATTGAGATTCGTGACCAATAGGACATCTGAGTAATTTAATTCTTTAGGTTTTTCCTTAGGTTTTTTTATAAGCGTTATGTTTTTTATTTGATACTCGGAGGAGGGAATTGAAGAAGAAATCTCTTTTCCGTTGCTTTCGGTGTAAATGGGGATAATTGAAATTTTTTTTAGCAGATCCACATTTATTTGGTCTCTACTTAAATTCAAGGTGAATGTTTTTTCTCCAATTTCTGAAAATCCTTCTGGAATTTGGACTCTAATTAATTCGGAATGAAATTCATCTTCAAAAAGAAAATCAATTGAAGTTATATTTATGTTTTCTGTTCCCACATTATTTCTTATTTTTATTGAGGCAGAATTTTCTGAAGAATCGACCATTACTGATTTTATAACCAGGTTTACTAAAAAATCTTGAGTTGAAATGGAACTTTCGGAATTTTCAAGAAGCGTTTTTATAGGATTCCATAAAACTCCTGCTGCTGTCACGACCAATAAGACTATCACGATACTTGAAACCACTGTGGATAAACCTCTCTTTTTCATTTTCTCTTTAAGAGGAGTTTGTTTTTATATTTTATTGTGGTTTGGACTTTTTAATTATTGGGAACCCTCATATTTAAATAAGATATTTTCTTTTTTGAATCATGAAAAATAAAAAGGGAGATTCTTTTTTAATTGAACTAAAAGATGTTTTCAAACATTATTACATGGGAGAAAATGTTGTAAAGGCAGTCGATGGAATTTCATTAAAAATTAATCAGGGAGAATTTGTTGCGATTATGGGGCCATCAGGTTCAGGAAAATCTACTTCTATGAATCTTGTTGGAAGTTTAGATGTTCCGACCAAAGGCCACATTTTTTTAGATGGAGAGGATATTTCTACTTTTTCAGAGTCTGATCTTGCTCAATTGAGGGGGCAAAAAATAGGTTTTATTTTCCAATCATTTAATCTAATTCCCAATTTGACAGCAAAGGAAAATGTGATGATTCCTATGACTTTTCAAGGAATTTCCTTGGAAGAAAGAGAATTAAAAGCTGAGGAGCTTTTGGAGCTTGTGGAACTTGGAGATAGAATTAATCACTATCCGAATGAACTTTCAGGAGGTCAAAAACAAAGAGTTGCAATTGCACGTTCACTTGCAAATAATCCTGAAGTTATTTTGGCCGATGAACCGACAGGAAACCTTGATACAAAAACAGGGGATATTGTAATGCATTTTTTGGACAAACTTCACAGGGAAGGCAAAACCATAATAATGATTACTCATGAACCGGAATTGGCAGAACATCATGCCGAAGTTATTTATTGGCTTAGGGATGGAAAGCTTGAAAAAATCACAAAAAAAAAGAAAGGCAAAAAGTATGTTGACGGAGAATTCAAAAAGATGGCTCCGAAATGGAAGTGAATATATGCCCCCCGAAATAAAATTTTGGTTAAATTTTGAAACAAACTTTTCAGCTTTTGTTTTATATTTATTTGAAGAATTTTCGGGATGTACAAAAGATGCATTAATTAGAATTAATCAATTAAATCTCAAAAAAGAAATTGAAAAAGTGAAAGATAGAGAGACTTTTGAAAATAATGAGAAGTTTGTAAAAAAGCTTTCAGAAAATCCGTTTGTTTTAAAGAAGAGACTTCCTTTAAAATTATTTGAGCAGATTTATTTTAATTATAGAAAATATTATTTTAAAAATAAAAAATTATTTAAAAAAAGAGCAAAAGAAATCACTTCTAAAATAAATAGGTCTAAATTAAACCGAATACTAAAATCAATTGAAAATAAAACTAAGATTCCATTCAAACCGAAAAGGATTAATGTTTGGCTTGTGGATATTTATTATATAGACAAAGAAAAAAGTCTTGAGGGAACAGCAACAAAAGAAGGAATATATCTTGGGTTACCAAGCAGACCGGTAAATTTGTTTTATTCCACTTTAATTCATGAGTTAGTCCACCATAATCTTATAGGGAAATATTCGGAAGATAAAGAAGAAATTCTTGCTCAGTTAATAGGACTGGATGTTAGCAAAATCTTTTTAGGAAAAGTCCCTTTAGGATCTGTAAAGATTGCAAAAAGAAGGGTTGAAAGAATAACCAAAATGAATTTTAAAACAGTTCTTAAAATGTGGGAAAATAAAAACAGTACTTCCAAATTTATAAATTCAATTAATTAAACAAACAAATTTATAACTTAACTTTTATTTTAATTTATAAGGAGAACATAAAAATGATATTAGACATGTTTGTTTTGTCAATAAAAAATTTGAAGCACAGAGGCCTGCGTTCGTGGCTCACGCTTCTTGGAATTTTTATAGGAGTTGCAGCGGTTGTTTCATTGATTTCCTTAGGAAACGGGCTTCAGACTGCCGTTGCAAGCCAGTTTGGAATAAGCTTAACAGAAGTTTTAACTGTCCAGGCCGGGGGTGTTTCCGGGCTTGGTCCTCCGGGAACAGGGGCGGTTAATCCTTTGACAACAAAAGACCTTGATGAAATAAAAAAGTTAAGCAGTGTAAAGCGTGCAGTTGGAAGGAATATTGTTTCAGGAAAACTTGAATATAATAAAAGGGCTGTTTTTGGATACGCGACAAATATTCCGTCGGGAGATGACAGAAAGTTTGTTTATGAGCAAATAGAAGCAAAAACAATTGCAGGAAGGCTCCTTAAAGAGGAAGATTCCGGAAAAATAAAAGTTTTCAGGTTGTAGGAATTCTTGAAAAGAAAGGAAGTTTTATTTTTGATAATGTTGTATACATGAATCAAAATGACCTTGAATCAATAAGTGATTTTGGCGACAAAGTCGATATTATTGCAGTTCAGCCCACCAATAAAGAGGAAATGGACAGAACAAAAAATGACATTGAAAAACTTTTAAGAAAATTAAGAGATGTGAAAGAAGGTGAAGAAGACTTTGTTGTTTCAACTCCGGAATCTTCACTAGATACTGTGAATCAGATTATAGGGGGGGTTCAGATTTTTATTGCAATGGTTGCTTCAATTTCAATTTTTATAGGGTCTCTTGGAATTGTGAACACAATGACAACTTCAGTCCTTGAGAGAAAAAAAGATATAGGAATAATGAAATCTGTTGGCGCAAAAAACTCGCACATTTTTATGCAGTTTTTTATTGAGTCAAGTCTTTTAGGTCTTGTTGGGGGTTTTATTGGGGCTGTTGTCGGTGAAATAATAGGAATAGTTGGAACAATTTCAATAAACAGTTTCGTAAATGCAAACGTTCCCCTGTCTTTTGACATTGGGCTTCTTGCAGTTACCCTTCTTGGGAGTTTTCTTATAGGGGGAGTTGCCGGAATTGTTCCGGCTATGCATGCAGCAAAGCAAAGCCCCGTGGAGGCTTTGAGAGAATGAAAATAAAATTGGAAAGGTATAACAAAAGAAAAGATTTGATAAAAGTCCTTCCTGAATTTATAAATTATAAAATAATCAGCAATTTGGGGTATTTTAAATTTAATACCTGGAAAAGAATATTAAAAAACAGGAAGTCTAAACAAATTATTTTTGATATATTTACTGAATCTAATTTTGTTGGATTGGTGGCACTTGTTTATGAAAAACAATATAGGTCTTGGAGTATTACTTATTTTATCTTCAAGAAATATTGGAATAAAGGAATTGCAACATTAGCAACAAAAGAGGTTTTAAAATATGCTTTCAAAAACAAAATAAAAAAAATTCATGCAGAGACGAGAACAGATAATTTTGGTTCAATAAGAGTTCTTGAAAAAAACAAATTTAAAAAAATAAAGGAAAATAAAAGAGAAATTTTTTGGGAGAAAAAATTAAAATGATAAACACAGAATCAGTCAGGTATTCCCTTCGAAACCTGAGACACAGGAAAGGAAGAAGTTTTTTAACGGTTTTTTCAATTCTTGTCGGAATCGTAACAATTTTTATTTTTATAAGTTTCGGGCTTGGGCTTTACAATTACACCCAGGAATTGACAAGTGGCTCTTCTGCAAATAAAGTTTTGATTCTTGCAAAAGGAGTTTCAGCGCCCGGAATTGATGATACTTTTAAGCTCACAGAGGACGACCTTAAAGTTGTCAAAAGATCTGGGGGTGTCTATAAAGCAACGGCGCTTTATTATCAGATTGTTCAGGCTGAAAAAAGGGATGAAAAAAAATATATTTTTTTAACATCATATGACCCGAGCGAGCCTATGATTCTTGATGTTTTTGGCGCTAAACTAGAGAAAGGGAGATTTTTACAAGTGGGAGATACAAAAAGGGCTTTGTTTGGTTACAATTATCTAATCGACGGCAAAATATTTGAAAAAAGAATTGATATAAATGAAGAAGTGGTCATAAACGGGACAAAATTAAAGGCGGTTGGATTTTTGGAATCCGTTGGGAATCCGGCAGATGACTCCAATATTTATGTAACTAATGATTACTTTGAAGAACTTTTTCAGGATAAGGAATCTTATGCAGAGATTATTGCTGAAGTGGATATTGAAAATATAGGCTGGGTTGTTGGAAATATTGAACGGGATTTAAGAAATGAAAGAAATCAGGAAAAGGGAAACGAAGATTTTTATGTCCAGTCATTTGAAGATTTGATTGAGGCTTATACAGGAGTGCTTAACATCATAGTTAGTTTTGTTATTTTGATTGCATTAATTTCGGTTTTCGTCTCGGGAATAAATACGGCAAATACCATGATAACTTCTGTTCTTGAGAGATATAAAGAAATAGGAGTATTAAAATCGATAGGGGCAAGAAACAGGGAAATTTTTGGCATATTTTTGTTTGAATCGGCTTTTCTTGGTTTTATTGCTGGAGTTATGGGGGTTCTTTTAGGGTTTATTTTAACCAGCATCGCCGGAAGCCTTCTTGCAGGACTGGGGTTGTCATTTTTAGCACCATATTATTCGCCGTGGCTTTTTATAGGCTGCATTTTATTTGCAGTTTTCACAGGGGCAATTTCAGGAGTTATTCCAGCAATACGGGCATCAAAGATAAATCCAGTGGACAGTTTAAGGTATGAATGAGGGTTCACAAGAAAACATTTAAAAACAAATTTTCATTAATTTTCATATGAAAAGAAATTACATATTTTTATTCATTGGGGCAATTCTTTTATTGAGTTTAGCCGGGGTTTTTGCCGCTTCGTGCAACCTTCAGGTTTCATTGGTTAATCAGGACCCAGATACTGCGGTCCAGGGGGATTCTGTTAAATTGCTATTTCAGGTTAGCGGAGTAGAGAATCCCGAGTGCAAGGGGGTTGTTTTTAAGCTTGATCCAGAGTATTCATTTTCTTTTGCTGACAGGTCTGACAGTAATTTTAAAGTTTTGTCTGGAAGCACTTACTTTCAGGATTACAAAAATACATGGATAATTCCATATACTCTTAAAGTAAATAAAGAAGCTTTAGACGGCGACGCTGAAGTGCAGGTTTTCTATGCTCCTGGAACATCCACTCTGAATCAGTCTTATCTTTCTAAAAAATTTAGTGTGAGAATCCAGGATTCACGCGCGGATTTTGAAGTTTATGTGCGAAATTATAATCCAACAACAAAAATAATTACTTTTGAAATTTTGAATACTGCAAAAGTAGATATCAAAGCGTTGACTATGGAGGTTCCAAAGCAGGAAAGTATAAAAATTAAAGGCTCAAACGTGAATATTGTCGGGGACTTGGACTCAAATGAATATACAACTGCCGACTTTGAGGGCACTCCTTCAAATGGGGAGATAACCTTAAAAGTTTCATACACTGACCAGGCCGAAGTGAGGAGAATTGTTGAGGAAGTTGTCAATTATGATTCAAGTTATTTTGAGGATAGAGTATCGGATAAAAAAGGAAGCCCTGTTACAACGTGGATAATTGTTATCGTGGTTGTCCTTTTGATTGTATACTGGCTTTACAGAAGGCAGAAGAAGAAAAAAAGACTCGAAGAACACAGAAGGAACAGGATTAAATAATTCTTCTTTGGAAAATTTTTATTGAGTTAAAAATTATTATTTACAGTACTTTGTCAGTTTTTTAGAAATCTTGCTTATGCTCTCACTTAATATTCCGCCGTATAAATATGTGGTTTTGGTCTTATCGTGAAAATAATGACCTTTTCTTGTTGAGTATTCTATATTCAGGTTTTTATATGAATCAGGTTTTATAGATTCTATTTCCTTTTCAATTAACTTAACTAGTCCGTCGGTATTTTTTGCCTCATCAATAAATGTGTTGTTTTTCTCTATTGCTTCTTCAAAAGCAATGTAACATGTATTATCTTTCCCTTTTTCTGCGGGATTAAGAATTATTGCGCTGAAAATCTGAATTGTTTTTGTCATTTTTTATTTTTAATTAATTTCCCCAGTCCTCTTTTGTTTTGCGTTTTATATCGGCAATTTCTTTTAAGATTTTCATTTCACTTCCTGTAAGGAGGTCTTTATTCTTTTTAAAATCTTTGAACTGGGATTCTCCTAGGTTGGAATAAAGGAACTTTTTTCCCTTAAGTTCTCTTTCATAATTTACGTTCGGTATTGAAACTGCAACTTCCATCCCTTCTGTTGCTTCTTCAACCGATTTTTTTTCAGACTGGATATTTTTTATGTTTCCCACTTTTTCGTCATCTTCGTCAATAATTGGAAGGTTTTTTATCAACTTTCCCCCGGCAATTCTTACCCCGAAAATTGCGGGTTTTGTATTCCTGAAAACATACTGGGAAAGCAATTCTATCTTGCATATTGTAGAGAGCCCCATCATTCTCTTTTTTTCTATTTCCATTTGTTTTTCTTTTCTAAAAATAACCAGGTCTTCAATAATCTTATAAACAATGTCACTTGTAATAATCTTTATTTTTGAGGAGATTTCATTTGCATCATCAGTCACTCCGACGTTAAAACCCACAATCACAGCATCAAGCTCGTTAATGTCAAGATTTGCTTTTGCAGATATTGCATCTGCCTTGTTTATCCCCCCAATTCCGGCTTTAACAACAGAAACATTGTTTTGTTTTAACAAGACGAGCAAAGCCTCAAGGCTTCCAAGTGAATCTGCTTTTGCGATTATCCCGTGCTTTTCAGTCTTTATTGACTCGCTTATTTCTTTTTTGAACAGTTTTTTTATCTCTTCAAAATTATTTTTGAATTTCAAAAAAGGCATTCCCGGAAGAATTTCTGTTTTTTCAACTAATTGCATCCTTATTCCGGTAGAAGCTTTTACTTCTTCAACAGCCTTAAATTTTGAAGAAACCGGAAGTATTTCCTCAAGTATCCTTATTTTTGTGATGATGGGTTCACCCGAAAGGCTTGCAACAGCAATTTCATCTGTTCTTTTTAATTCTCCGTCGTAAAGTATTGCTTCAATTGCAGAAACCGATTTTTCTTTTTTTACTTCAAGCATGACCCCTTTTGGTTCGCTGTGAAGCTCAAGCCTTTTAGTTAAAAACTTTTCACTTAATCCGGAAAGAACTAAAATTAATTCAGGAATTCCTTCTTTAGTGTAAGCTGAGCATGGGACAAGCGCGATTTTTTTTGTGAAGTCAGTTATATTGTAAAACAAGTCTGTTTCAAGTTCATATGACTGGAGTGCTCCCTGAAGGGTATAATATTTTTCAAGGAAGTCTTCTTTTACCCTTTCTCCCTGATTCTCGACTGAAGTTTTCAGGTCATCGCTTAATTTTTTCCATCCTGTAATTTTGTCAATTTTGTTAAGTGCGACTACAAAAGGGGTTTTGTTCATCTTTAAGATTTGTATTACTTCTGCGGTCTGGGGTTTTATTCCTTCATTAATATCTATAACAAGAACAGCAAGGTCAGCAAGGGAGCCTCCTCTCTTTCTGAGGTTTGTAAACGCTGCGTGACCGGGGGTGTCAATTAAAAGGAATCCCGGAATATTTAATTTTATTTTGGATTTTTCAATTAAAGGGCAGGCTTTTCTTAGATTTTCTACCGGAAAAGTTGTAAAAGAAATCTTCTGGGTTATTCCCCCCGCTTCACCTTCCTGGACAGATGAACTTCTAAGAGCATCAAGAATCGAGGTTTTTCCATGGTCAACGTGTCCTGCAACTGTTACAATTGGCTGGCGAATCTTTATCTTTTCCATTTAAAATTGATTGCAGGAGTATTTTTAAATATTAATAAAATGATTAAGTTTATAATTTCTTATTTTCTTGAAAAATCATGATAAAAGAAAGGACAATTAAGGACCTGAATGAAGAGTATAATCTTGATTTAGGCGGGGCTGTTCAATCTATAAAAAAAGTGAAAGCGAAGCTTGTTTTGGTCCAGTTTCCTGATGGCTTAAAACCATATGCAACAGCAATAGTGGATTATCTCAAAGAAAAAACAGGGGCTGACTTTTTGATTTATCTTGGTAGCTGTTTTGGAGCATGCGATTATCCTGTCGGAATGGAAAATCTCGGAATTGATCTGACGATTCAGTTTGGCCACAGTTCTTTAATGCCAAGTTACTTGAATGACGGAAAAGAGTTTAAAGCTAGTATTAATAAATAATTAGATTTCATAACCCCGATTTATTTTTCCAGATAAATTTTCATCTTCTTCCACATGAAAAAATTTATTATTTTTGGCTTTTTAATTATCTTGCTTTTATTTACCTTTAAATTTAAATAGGAGAACTTTCTAGGATTTTTATGGAATCAGAGCTTATCATTTTCAGAATGTTTATCACATTCATTTTTGCAATGCTTTTTGGTTTTCAAAGACAGCATGCGCATAAGCCCATAGGTTTTGGAACTTTTACTTTTGTTGCAATCGGCTCATGCGGGCTTGCTATAATTGGCATGGAATTTGGGGAAGGAAATCCCCTTCCTATACTTGGGGCGATTGTGACAGGAATTGGTTTTTTGGGAGCCGGGGCTTTAATAAAAACAACTGACAAAATATATGGTATAACGACTGCTGCCGGAATATGGGTATTTGCGATTTTTGGGCTTTTAATCGGTGTTGGTGATTACTTGGTAGGAGGAGCAGTTTACTTTTTTGTATGGATAATTATTTTAATAGACCTCTATTTTGAAAAGCATGGGGTTGGTTCTTACCAGAAAAGAATATTTTTTGAAATTAAAATGAAAGACATTGAAAAATTCAACCACCTTCTGAAAACTTTTAATAAAGTGAAAATGATTTCAATGGAATCTGAAAAAGAAAATGAACTCGAAAAATATGAATACCTTGTTGAATGTAACGGAAAAAAGTTAAGAAAAGTGATTGAACTTCTTAATAAATTAAAATGGATTGTGGGTTACAGAGTGGAGTAAATCTATTTTTCAATTTCGTCCTGGTTATATCTTGGAACATGTGAACCCAATAAATGTTCATGAGATATCTTGAATATTGGCTCACCTGAGAAAATGCTGGGGTAAAAATCATAAAGCTCGTTTATTGCATCTTCAATTTGTGTCATTTGAAAATATTCCCTTATTAAATAACCCTGCCTTTTTGAGAGTCTAAATTCTTCATTATAGTCGCTAAATAAGTGAAGTCCCGCAAGGTCTGCTGTTTCGTAAACTGAAATTTCGATAGGGCTTTTTTTATAAGACGGTGAAAAGTTTTCTTTTAAAAAATTCTTTTTTTCCTCAATATTTGAAAGCAAAATGTCAAAAGCTTCTTTTGTTTCTTTTTCCATATTAATAATTATAATTAATAATCCGGCAGTTCTTCCTGGTTTTTTGGCTGTTTTTTTGCGGGCTTTGTTTTTGGTTCTTCTTCAGAATCTCCTTCGTCAGTCATGTCTTCTTTGGAAACAGAGTTTACCATTTCCTTGAACTTTGGAAAGTCCTTTGCAAGGATCCTCACCCCGGATTTTGTGAAACCGGTGTATCTTTCAGAAGTCACATATTCACGAATTGTGAACCCACGCTTCCCGCCAAAGTCGTCAATTCTAAGAACAATGTCAGACTGGTCATTCCTTGAAATTTTCCCGATGTCTTTTTCCATCATTAGTCAAAAAGGGTTTCTTATTTAAATCTTTTGATGGCCCTTTTTATTATAAAAATATTCTTTCAAAATTCTTTTCAATTAACTTTTCAGTTTCTTCTTTTGGGGTTTTCCATATTTCACTTATTTTTTTTATTGATTCAGTAATAAAAGCAGGTTCATTTTTCTTTTCAGGAAAAGGAGATAAATAAGGTGAATCTGTTTCAGTGAGGATTTTTTCTTTAGGAACAACAGTCAGCATCTTCTGAAAATGCTCGCTTTTAACAACGTTTGTCGGAATTGAAAAATAACACCCAAGTTCAATTCCTTCTTTTACAAATTTAAAATTTCCTGAAAAACAATGGAGGACAATTTTTAATTCAGGAAATTTTTCAAGGATTTCCAAAACTTCTTTTTCAGTTTTTCTTGTGTGAATAATTACAGGCAGATTTAAATTTCTTGCAAAGTCAAGTTGCTTTACAAAAATTTCTTTTTGAAATTCAAAATCAAGTTTTTCCGTTTTGTCAAGTCCAATTTCTCCTATTGCAACAATTTCCTTTTTATTTTTCAAAAGAAATTCCTCAAACTCTTTATACTTATCAAGAGTCAAACTTTCTTCAGGATAAAGTCCTGCGGCAAATTTTATTTTCGGATATTTTTTTGAAATTTCAAGGTTCTTTTTGCATGACCCCAGATTAACCGAATTTGACACAACGATTTTAATCTTTTTATCTTCCTGAATTTCTTTTGCTTTTTTTTCAGGTAAGAGGTCAATATGAGCATGGACATCAATTATCATAATCAAGAGAGTTATAGACTCTTTTTAAAGAAATCCTCTTCCGTAAATCAAAGCTCCAATTACAACAAGAAGATGAACCATTATCCAGAGAAGATTAGTTATAATTATTGGTTTTTCTTTGTGAACAATTCCGTAAAACAGCCATATAATTGAAAGGAACGCAAAAGAAGCATAAGAAATCATAGAAACTCCGTCTGCGTTTTTTTCTATAAAGATTTTTAAGACCTGCGGAAGCATCATTATTGGTCCAATAATACTCACAATGTAAATTATTTTATCAAGAACTCGTATTTTTTTGTCTGGATTTGGAAACTTTTCCCGTTTTAAGTTAATCCTCTTTCTTATGTGGAAATGTTGAAGTCCGTGTCCTTCAAATGTCATAATTAATATAACAAAAAATTTAATATAAATCTTACTATATTTTTAAAATAATTAATCTTTTAAACAAATATCACTAAACAATTTTAAGCGGAAGTAGTTAAGTGGTAGAATGCAACCTTGCCAAGGTTGTGACCCGGGTCCGATTCCCGGTTTCCGCACTCTTTTTTGAGATGCAAAAGGTAACATTTTTATAAAAGCCTTTTCAATTATTTTAATGGAAGATTTACATAAAAAATGGTCTCATCGATGGACGAATCCAAAATTAAAAGTATATAACTCCAAAATCCACGGGATTGGACTTGTTGCTATAAATAAAATAAAAAAAGATGAAATGGTTTGCATTGTTGGGGGGATTATAGTTCCTGTTTCCGATATTGAGAATTATTGGAAAAGAGTTGGACACTTTGGAACACAAGTAAATGATAATTTTTATATTGTGCCATCCACAAAAAAAGAGATTGAAATAGGGGGTGCATTTAACCATTCTTGTGATCCAAATGTTGGATGGGAAGGAGATATTAGGGCGGTAGCGATGAGAGAGATCAATGAAGGAGAAGAACTAACTATGGATTACGCCATGTATGATTCCAATATTGAAAAATTTAAGTGTTCTTGCGGATCTAAGAACTGTAGGGGTTTTATACAAGCGGGCGACTGGCAAAATAAAGAATTGCAGAAGAAATTTGGGAAGTATTTTTCTCCTTATTTAAAAAAGAAATTTATGTAGACGGTTTCCAGAGAATAAAAAGTGAAGAAATTCCCCTTTGAAATGAACACTTTTATTCTGTTATCGGTTTCCGCATATAGAAATTAACAGGATTATCTTTATGATGTTTATATGCTTTGCTCGGTGAGAAATGCAACAGATGAAGAAAAAACATACTTATTGGATTGCAAAAGAAGGATTAAAGAAAAAGGGTTTAAAGTTCATTACTTTGCCGAAACTCCTCCTGGAGATGAAATTGGTGGTTTTAGAATTGTGATGGACCATTGTAATGAAATTTTAAATTCAAGAACGGTTCATGCATATTTTAATCCATCTTCCAAAGGAAGTAAGTATGATTTCAGGAGCAGTTTAATTTAACATAGAAGAAAAGGATTAGATATTTTACTTATGAAACGGGAGCCTGTCCTAAAAATTGTTGAAGAGCAGAAGAAAAAAGGCATGACTAAAAGCTATGAAAGGGTTTTGATATATCTAAATTCAATTGCTGATAATACCGCTAGGATTGAACTTGATTAAGAAACCTTTTTAAAATAGTTAAGCAATTTATTTATTATCAGGTCCATTAGTCTAATGGCAGAACATCTCGTTTACACCGAGAAAACGGAGGTCCGATTCCTCCATGGACCATTTCTCAGACCTATCATCCTCATTACATTCGATGGGAGGTCCGATTCCTCCATGGACCATTTTATTTTTGTTTTTATGCTCCAGCATAACCATTAAAAACTCACTTTGCTTTTGTTTATAAAGAGGGGACCATTTATGGAAAAGGAAAGAAATTCTGAGAATCTCGGAAAGCTTTCTGATGTGGGGCTTTTTATTGAAAATTACGATTATATTTTTTCAGATTTTGATTCGAGATCTTATTCACAAAAACTTCTTTCAGAAGATCTGCTTAATGAAATGAATAGGGCGAGTAAAGAAAAAAAATTCGGAGATATTGATTTAAAATTTCTTGTCCCAAAAAACAAAAGAGACTTCCGTAAAGAAAAGATAATCAAAGAAAGACTTAAAGAGCAGTTTAAAATTAATCTAAAAAATCTGGAACTAACACAAAAAAAGATATTAAAACAGGGAAGCCTGTTTCTTTTTTTTGGGGTAGTTTTTATGCTTATTGCAACTTTCTTTTTAACTCGCGGAAGTACAGATTATCTTCTCACTTTTTTATCTGTCTTGTCTGAACCAGCGGGATGGTTTTTATTCTGGGAAGGATTGAATTTGATCATTTTTCAATCCAAGAAAAAAGTTCCGGAGCTCGATTTTTATAAAAAAATGTCAAAGGCAAAAATAATTTTTGTGGATTTTGATTGAAAATGAGAATTCTATTTGTTTGTAAGTATAATATAAGCAGAAGCCGGATGGCAGAATTCTTTTTTAATAAGCTTACAAAAAATAATTATGCAGAAAGCTGTGGAGTTTATCCTTATTATTATCTGAAAAAATATCATGCAAGAGTTCCAAAATGGGAGCCTGTTATAAGGGTTATGAAGGAGCAGGGAATTGACGTTTCTAAATCCCTAATTAAAAAAGCCGACAAATCAAAAGTAAAAGATGCAGATATTATAATTGTAATAATGGAAAAATCGATGGCGGACAAAGATTTGCCGAATTATATTAAAAAGAGTAAAAAATTTAAACTTTGGGAAATAAGAGATATCCGCGGAACATCAAAATTTGATTACCAATATAATAAATATAAAGAGAATAGAGATAAAATTTTCAGTTTAGTGGTAAATTTAATTAAATCTTTGGATGGCAAATCCAGATTTTCCCCCAAACTTTTATAAACAACTCCTTTGTTTTTAATTCATGGTTTCAAATACTGACTCTATTCCGGGAATGGATTTAAATTATTCCAAACCAAGCATCCCCAAAGTTAATCCAGAAGAAGAGAAAAAAAAATTTGAAAAAACAAAAAAAGAAATTGAAAAACTGAAAACTTTTGTACTTAAGAAATTCAGATATGTTCTTGCTTTTGGAATTCTACCTCCCCAGTCAATACCAAAGTTTATTGAAGAAGAAGAAGCCAGCCCCGAATCAAAGGATTCTGTTCATGTTGTAATTATTGTTCCCGATGAGAAAGCAAAAGAAGTTCCTAAAATAAAACAGGAAATAATAAAAGAAATTCAAAAATCAAAGGAAAAAGTCTGGCTGCACCTCATGACCCCATCCGAAATATGGGAAATCTGCATGGATCAAAAGTTTGAACTTTCAGGCGCGATTGCGATGAGTTACCCGATTTATGATAAAGGGATTCTGGGAGCCTTAAGAGTTTCAGAGATTCACAAATCTTTAGTTCTTCAGAAATTTGAAAAATATGTAGTAAGTTATGTTATTGGCGGGAGCCTGATAAGGGGCGATGCTGTGAAGACAAGTGATGTTGATGTGTTTGTTATAATTAATGACACTGACGTTAAAAGAATGCCACGCCGTGAGCTTCTTGAAAGATTAAGAGGGATAATTTATCAGTATGTTGCAGAAGCAACCCAAATTGCAGGAGTTAAAAACCGTCTTGAACCCCAGATTTATCTTTTGACTGATTTTTGGGATGCAGTTAAAGATGCTCATCCGGTCATGTTCACTTTTATTCGTGACGGTGTTCCGCTTTATGACCGGGGAACCTTCATGCCTTGGAAATCTTTACTGAGAATGGGAAAACTTAAACCTTCTCCTGAGGCAATTGATATGTTTATGAGCATGGGTGACGGGATAATTCAAAGAAGCAAAAGAACCCTTTTGTCTGATATTTTTACAAATATTTTCTGGGGTGTAACAACCCCCGCCCAGGCAATCTTAATGCTTGGGGGATATCCTCCGCCGGCTTCAAAGGAGCTTGTCAATGCATTCAAAAAAGCATTTTTTGACACAAAAATGATTGAAAAGACATATGTTGACTTTCTTGAAAAGGTTGTTAAAACGTGGAAGGATTACGAGCACGAGAAAATAAAAGAGATTTCCGGAAAAGAAATTGATTCACTTTTAAAGGAAACCGAAGAATATTTGAAAAGGCTTAAAGAACTAAGAAAAGAGATTGAAGCCAAATTCCAGGAAAAAACAATCCATCAGATATACGGGGATGTTATTGAACTCCTAAAGAACATTATGGGGGAAAAATCCCAGAAGAATCTAGTTAAAGAATTTGAAAAAGAATACATTAAAAAAGCCAAATTTACAAACCAGCACTTAAGGATTTTAAAAGATGTTGTTAAAACTAAAAAAGAATTTAATAAGAAAATTTCTGACTCCCATAAAATTGATAGAGTAAGAAAAGACGCCGAAATTCTTGTTAAAGATTTGATTGAATACATACAAAGAAAAGACTTAATTTCCATTAATAAGGGGAAAATGATTCTTAATTTTAAAGACAAAAAAATTGAAATTGTAAATGCGGACGGGAAAACTTTCCTTTTTGAAGGAAATTCCATTAAAAAGGTCAGGGAGAAAATTGAGGAATCAAGTCTTGAAGAGCTTGAAAAAGCGCTTGCGAATCAAAAAGACAAAACCCAGTTTGAAATTAATTCAAAAGTATTTGATGTGCTGAAAAAAGCCTATGGGGATTTTGAGATTGTGTTTTAAGGAATTCTCATTGATAAAAGAAATGAAGAAATTGTGTAACCTTGCCTGAAGCCTAACTTTTAAGGTGTTTTCTCTCCTTTATCAAAATAAAAAGTGAAACGAGAGTTATTGCGGTTATTACAATATAAGCATTTGTTATATTTATTGAGTCAATTAAAAGCCCAAAAAGTATCGGACCGATTATTATTCCAAGTGCAGCAATTCCGATCAAGGAACCGTCGACTTCTCCGATATGAGACCTATTTGCAATCCTTGTTATCATTCCTTTGTTTGTCAAAGAGATTAATTCAAAAACAACACTTGAAAAGAACATTACAGCAAGAAGAACAATATAATTTTTGAAAAAGATAAGGCACAACAAGATTAAAATCAGAGCGATAATTCCAAAAAAATATATTTTTCCTTTTTTTCTGTCGGCAATTTTTCCAAGATTTTTTCCAAACATTAGGGGGACTGAATAAACCAGGGCAAGGAGCGCAGCACCAATCAGTCCATTTCCCCCAAGATAAGCTGAAATAGGAACAAAAAAGTAAATGATTGAATTCAGAATTCCGAATACAAAAGCAAGAATGGCAATCAGTTTTAACCTTTTGTTAAAGTGTTTAATTTCCTTAAACATTTTTAAATATGCCTTTTCAACTGAAAACCTGACTTTTTTCTTTTTCTTGTTTTTTTCTTTTAACTTTAAAACAACCAAGAATGAAATAAGAGATGTCGGGGCTATAAAAAATAGAAGTTCATGAATTTTGACATTGAAGAACTGAACCATTGCAAAACCAAGCAGAACAGCAAAAATCCACCAAAGGATTGTTATAAGGTCAAACCTGCCAAACACGCGTGAAGTTTCTCCTTTTGATGAATGCCTCATGAAATAAGATTCTCTTCCGATTTGGTCCAGAGAATATGATACTCCATTAAGGCCTCTTGAAATTACTATAAAAATTACGAGGCCTGCAAGTCCTGCCAAAAAATATCCCAACCCTATAAAAATGTAAATTATCATTGCTGCAAGAATCATCCTTTTTGCCTTGAAATTGTCTGCAAGATATGCTGAAATTGGAAGGGATAAAAAGAAAACGATATTGAAAACAGATGCTAAAAATCCAGTTTCCAAAAAATTTGTAGAGAACAAAAGGAGGAAAATAGGGATAAATGCTTCTCCTAACCCCCATCCAAACCATCTTATTGAGGTGCTCAAAGTCAAAAGGTTTATTCCTTTTGGAATATTTTTTCTTTTTAGCATTAATAATTTAGGGGATGCGAGTTTAAAATCTTATTTTTTAATTAATTTTTCAAGATATCTATTAGGGCATTCTCACTTCTTTTTAAAAATAAAAAATCCAAGCCACGAAAACAAAGCTCCTATTGCTGCATATATCAGCGGGAGAATAATTATATTCAGGTAAATTCCTATTTGAATTATTGTCATTGAAGCATTTGTGTCAATTCCCTGTTGTGCTGCAGCCTGTAGAATTTCAGCAATTCTTTCAGGGAAAAGGTAAAATGATAAAATTCCCAGAACTGCCGATATAAGTCCTGCAATAATTCCTGCCCAGGCTCCGGCTTTTCCAGATTTAACAACCGTCTTTTTTTTGCGGGAAATTTTGTATCCAATGAAGCCGAAAACAAAAAGAGTCACGGCAATTGAAAGTATTGACGACAAAGTTACTTCGATTAAATTAGTCAAGGGAAGCATTAAAGTGATTAGTGAATATACAAGTAAACAATTATCGAAGTTTCGATGAATTCCCGATATTGTGCAAGACCTTTTTTATTTTCCACAAGTTTATCGAGAGAAGGAGGTTATTTAAATTTAACTTTTCTTTTTATTTTATGAAATCCCTTTTTATATTGGGCAGAAATATTGAACTTTCAAAAGCAGAAGTTTTTTCGCATTTTGAGAAAGAAGGAAATAAAATAACTGAATCAAGTCTCATTGAAAATGGGCTTTTAATTGATTCAAAAAATCTTCTCAATAATAATATTGTGGATAATTTTGGGGGGATTATTTCAATCGGGGAAGTTTTGGCATCAGGGAGTTTTAAAGAAGTATCTGATAAGATTGAAAGTTTAAATTTGTATATGGGAGCCGAAAATAAACTGAATTATGCAATTTGGGATTTTTCTCCTAGTTATGATTTAATTGCTGAAACTTTAAAAGAAAAATTCAGGCGTGAAAAATTAAAAGCAACTCTTAAACATTTGGCCGGAAACATAAAACTTCAGGGAGGGGGCAGAATGAAAATTCCTTCTTCAAAATTGATTGGCGAGGAGTTTTTTGTATATGATTATAAAGATAAAATTTTATTTGGAAGAATCGTTGAAAATTGCGATTATGAAAAAATTGAAAAACGGGACATGAATAAGCCTGTGAGGCGCGAATCTCTTGCTATTTCCCCGCGTCTTGCAAAAATTTTGATTAATTTATCCTGTGTAAAAAAAGGAGAAACATTGCTTGACCCATTTTGCGGAGTGGGGACGGTTTTATCTGAGGCGCTTCTTCAAAAAGTTAAAGTAATTGGTATTGACCGGGACAAAAATGCTATTAATAA
This sequence comes from Candidatus Pacearchaeota archaeon, assembly GCA_018303925.1. GTDB lineage: Archaea > Nanobdellota > Nanobdellia > Pacearchaeales > GW2011-AR1 > GW2011-AR1. The sequence goes on from JAGVXF010000010.1 coordinate 27,225, forward strand.
TGCTCAGAAAAATATGGAATGGTTCAGATTTAACAAAAACGATTATGACCTAATTAATGCGGATTCTTCAAATGAAACAATAAAAGGAGCGGACGCAATTGCAACCGAACCTGATTTGGGAGAGACATTAAAAAAAACCCCTCAAAAAAAAGAGGCAAAAAAAACCCTTGAAAGATTTGAAAATTTAATAATTCGTGTTATTAATAATTTTAAGAATGAACTTTCAGGCAGAATTGTCTTTACTTCGCCTTACATAAGAGTCGGCAAAAAGAGAAGCAAATGCGACATAGAAAAAATTCTAAAAGCCACAGGATATCATGCGATTTATGAAATTCCCGAGTTTCGGGAAAACCAGATTGTCGGAAGAATGATTTATGTTTTGGAAAAGTGAAAATTTAACCCGAAATTAAATCCAAGGGAATTCTGGACACATCTGCCTTGTATTCAAAATCTCCTATGTCTGTTTCAAATTTGCGCGTTAGGTTTTTTTCAAATGATTTGATTTTTCTTGGAAGTTTGTCTTTAATCACTTTTCCATTAAAAAAAGGATTTTTTAAGGTTTCTTCTATATGTTCTTCATTATTTAGGACAGCTCCCACTTTAAAATTTCCAAAAAGATTAGTGCAATAGATTATATAAAATGAGATTGGTTTTGTCTCTTTTAAATTTCTATTTTGCGTTTCCTTAAATATATATACTGCCATAAGTTTTTTTAGTTTTCATCATATATAAAGTTTTATTTTCAAAAAAGTATAAAAGAAAATTTTATGTAAAAAGTTTTATAAACCAATTTCTCAATAATCTAACATGACAAGAGTAAATCCAAGAGGATTTTCACTCATTCACTTACGGGAGTAATCAAATGAAAGGAAGAGTAATTCAGTTTAGAAGAGGAAGGCACATTATCCATGAAAAGCATATGTTAATTGAAGTAGAAGGCGTTGACTCAAAGGAAAAAGCGGAAAAATTAGTCGGAAAATCAGTTGAATGGAAGTCTCCTGCCGGAAAAGTCATATCTGGTAAAATTGTTGCCCCCCATGGATCTAAAGGAGTTTTGCGGGCAATTTTTGAGAAAGGTTTGCCGGGACAGGCTGTCACAACGGAGGTTAAAATAAAATGAAAGAAGTAGAAATTCAAAAAGAGAATGAATTTTTTGTTAATTTTTTTCTTAGAAAACTTTATGGAGCTCCTTACGGATACTCAGGAAACGATAAAGGTTTTTTGACTAAATACTACCCCTGTCTTGAAATACAAGATGTGAAGGCTTTAGGTGGCGATGAGTCAAGACAAAAAATAATCTTTTTAGATTCGGTTAATAATGAAATTAAAAAAGAATTGACAAAACTTGCGGGTGCTTCTGAATTATCTCCCTATGCAACTTTGCCTAAAATAGAAAAAATTGTTAAAAACTTTAAATTTTTTTGGGGACGGGATTAATGGCATCACTCCGAAAAGCAAATGCATATTCAAAAAGACGTGTTACACCCTTTACAAGAGTCAGCAGAAAGAGACAAAAGTCTTTTATTAAAGTTGTACCCCCTCAAAGTATTGTTAAGTTTGAAATGGGAAAAGCATCTCTTGTAAATGAAGGAAAACTTCCTCATGTTTTGAGGGTAGTTGCAACGGAACAAGTTCAGGTCAGGCATAATGCTCTTGAATCATGCAGGCAGTACATAAATAAAAAACTTGACAGTGAGCTTAACGGGCAATACCTGTTTAAGGTTGTTCCTTTTCCCCATCACATTCAAAGAGAAAACAAAATGCTTACTGGTGCGGGAGCTGACCGTATGCAAACTGGAATGCAGCTTTCCTTTGGAAAATCCATCGGAAAAGCCGCGATTTTAAAATCCGGAAAAGAGCTTTTCATTTTCCGTTTGCCTAACGAAAAAGCGGTTCAAATTGCAAGAATTTTGATAAAACAAATTGATCCCAAGCTTCCCGGGGGAATAAGAACCGATTACGAATTTCTTGGAAGCAAATAATTGTTACTATTTCTAAGATACGACATACCAAAAGATTTATAAAGTTTGGAATTGTGGATTTTTTATGATAAACATTCATCAAGGTGATTCTGATTTGAACGCCCAGAAAAGAAAGTACAAAATTCATGATAAAAGGAACCCCATTATAGAAAATTCGAATGAAAACAATAAAGTGGAATCAAAAATTGAGAAGATGATTGAAAACAATCAAGGAGATTTGAAGGTTTTATCAAAAGGTTCAATGAATACTGTAGATCTTGGTTTGTATAATAGTTTTAACTTTAAACCTACTTTTGGCACCCTTGCAGAGGGAAAAGATATGCTTATTTATGTAAAATACTCGCCAGAAGATGAAACATACAGTTTTACCATGTATAAAGATAAGGAGAAAAAGCAATAAAATGACAGAGAAAAAACAAAATCATGGGGTAAGTCCTGAGGAGAAAGCAAAAAAAGAAATCGAAGCGACTGAAAAATTAAGAAAAGACAGACTCAATAATCTTGAAAGTCTTTTAAATTATGCCGGAGCAAATTACCTTAAGACTGAAGTTCCATACGGAAAAAAAGGTGCTGACGCAGGAAGTTACGCATTTAATAATTTCTTGACAAGTGAAAAAGCTTATGAAATGAGAAATGGCATTTATAATCAAAAAGTCAAACAAGGACAGGAAATGCAACAGACTACAGGCTATAATACCATCTCCGCTCCTGAATACCATGTAACAAATCATGAACTTGAAATGGCCGCTCTTGGATTAATTCAGGATGCACAAATACACTTAACATTAAGAGACCTTGGAGAAGTTGTTAAAAAAGTTGCTCCCGGAACTAAAGAAAAAATTGATAGCCTCCCGGGAGAATTGCAAAAAATCTCTTATGCTTCAATTGGGGAAAAAGCACACAAAGCAAAAGAATCAGGAAAAGAATATTCTCCATCTAAAGAAGAAGGAGCATTTTTACAGGCTTACACTCATTTGACAAACGATTACAAAGAATTTGCTGGACTTTCTCTTCTTAACCAATCGGTAACACAAAACTCTAACAATTTTTATGATTCTTTTTTGGAAGGCTACAAAAAAATGAAAGAAGAATCTGCTAAAGAAAAAGGGAAAAAGTAAGTTTCTTTATTTTTAACTGATAATGGACTAAAACCCATTTCAAAAGAAGCTGTTGCGGAATGTGTCAAAATTATAGATAAAAATCTTGCAGGATTAGTTAAGTTGTTTAATAGATAAGATGATTATCCTAATGGTATAAAAATTAATATTTATCCTTTTTTCTCTCTTACGATTTTTTCAACAAGCGAAATCATTTCTTTCATGAATTCTTCAGTTCTTTGTTGCCACATATCTATCTCTACACCTTTTAAATCAGAAATTTCTCTGTGATCTATTTTTTTGTGAAGATGATATAGGTCTTTGTACCACTCAACATATTTCAGTTTTAAAAATCCCCTGTCGACAAATGCTTCCTTTAAGTCAACCATAACATGTTCAGGAGAAGGTGGAAAATATCCTGATGCAATTAGCGCCCCATGCGCTGAGTCAACCATTGACCAGTAAAGCCCGTCAATTGCAGTCAGTTCCGCAGCCTTGCTTCTTGCTAAATGCATGGGAGCTCTTTGAATGCACTGGTAAATTGACTCGGGAGTCCCTTTAATTTTTCCTTTGAGCATAAGATATTTTAAAGGTTCAATAAACCCGGCGTAATCAAGAATTGGAAAACCACTTCTTATTATGTTCAAAACAACAGGGTCTCCCTTTAGAAGGTCGTCCCACCAAGTAGATAATCTTATTGTGTTTATATGAAGTTTTGCGTTATATGGGTTAGATTGAAGAATTTTATCAAGTTCTTCACGGTACCATGCAATTAATTCCTGATCCCAGTTAATTGAAACATCGTCGACAATTATTATTATGTCAATATCCGAACCCAAAGTCGCTTTTTCTTTTTCAACCGAACCAAAAAGAACAACTGATTTTATTATTTTATTAAATTTTTCATAAGATTTGAGCGCGAAATCAGTTGCAATTTCATGGTCTGTTTTAAGGTTCAGGCTTGGAATATTTTTTGGATTCTTCTTTGAACCTTTTTTTAAAACTTTTTTCACGACTGCTTTAGGATGCTTTTTTTTCACCATCTTATTCTTTAATATATATTTTCGGGTATTTAAATTTTCTTTATTTTCTTAATTAATGAATTTATGAATTTCAAAACCTCTTTAGCAAATTTTTGAAATAGTCTTTGGGCTTAAAATCCTCCACCACCCATTCTTCCGCCGCTTTCCCGGCCCTGACTTTGCTGACCTCCAAGGCTTTGGGGAAGCTGTGAAAATCCTGCTCCAAAAAGCTGGTAATTTGTCGATGGAAGCATTTGACCGTAACCTTCCATATAACTTTGCTGAAAACCTCCGGCCTGCGACCAGTAAGGACCCATTGCCGCCGAATAAATAGGAGAGCCATATGCTTCTAAAATTTGGGGAAAAGGTGAAGTCTTGAAATGCTCAAACCATCCTCCGACTTCATTTATTTTTATTGCCTTTGCGCCTTCTTCACCCAATGCTTCTAAAAGCGCCTGAAAAGGAACATTTCCCATTCCGGGGGGAAGATGGCTGTCATTAAAGCCAAAATTGTCTGTTAAATGAACTTTGTTTACATATTTTGAAACTTTTTTTGCCTCTTCAACAAGGTCTTTGTCAGTATATCCGAATTTTTTTGACATGTTCATGTGTCCAACGTCAAAAGTAACTCCTATTAACTTTGAAGCAATTTTCTCCGCTTCCCCATTTGAAACCCCTTTTTCTTTCACAAGTTTATCAGCAAATTTCTTTCTTGAAGCTTCAACCAAATTCTTTAAATCTTCCCCCTGGGAAAAACCAATATCCTGATACAAATTTTCAATTGAAAGGGAAGGTGCCTTATCACCCTTTACTTCATACGCATGCATTGCAACATTTGAAAAAGTGTCTGAAGCCTTATTTATTGAAAAGGATTCTATCCCTTCAAGTATTTGAGGATTCACTTTTTTTAGTTTTTCAGCAAAAACCTGCATCGCATTTGCCTGATTTTGAAAGTCATGATAAACATAACTCATTCTCGCTTTTTCTTCTTCGGTCAATTTTCCGCTTTTAACTTTTTCAGGGTCAACACCATACAAATCTCTTGCAAATTCGTTGGACATTATTTCAAGTTCTTTTTTTTGGCCATCAGTTCCAAGTTCATAAGCTTTTGAAAAAGTGCCGTTCAAAGAACGATGAATGTCATCAAGATAAGCCCTTGCCGAATTTGTTTTTAAAACCAAATTTTTTTCATTGGGACCAAGCTGTCTGAAATATTCCTCATCCTCTCCTGACTTGATAGCCATTATCTGGGCTTCTTTAGGAATTTTTGAAATAATATTATCAAAATTTACTTTTTGAAATTCTATTTTCTCAATCTGGTCTTCCCACATTGTTTTGTTTGCAATTTCGAGTTGTTTTTCAGGGGAGTATTTTTCTTTTCTTACCCCAAAATCAGGGTAAAATTTAGTATCCTCTTTAATTGGCCTTAATTGTCCCGTTTCCCTGTCAACAGCAACAAGCATATCAGTAACTTTTTTTCTTTCTCCGTTTTCATCATTTATATATTTAAAATTTGAACCTGCAGCGTTTGAGCCATGAATAGTTATAGGCATATTGCCTTTTTCGTCAATTATTGAGGCTTTGTCAATCATATCTTTAAGTTGCCTTTCCACAAGGAGCCTGTTTGATTCGTCCCAGCCCTGCTGTCCAAATCCCGACGGGTCTGTTCCCTGTATCGGCGCATGAAGAGTGAGTTCAGCGCCGGCAAGTTTTGCTTTTCGCCTCATCTCTGCAAAATGCTGTTTCGGAATTTGTTCAAAAATTTGGGGAGAAAGAGTTCCAATTTCCATAATGGAAATTCCCTGGTTTAATGACTGGCTTAATGCAGCAATCTGATTTGCAACTCTTGGGTCAGTAGTCAATCCCAGTTGGCGGGCCGGAATCATTCCCTGCTTTCCCAGATAGGGGGAATCTTCACTTGGCATGAAAGAATCATAGCCCGGTTCATAAATGTTTTCAATAGTATAATCTTTTGCCATAATTGATATTTCTCACCCCGAGATTATTAAGAAAAAGATGTTTATTAAATTATTGAATTTTTTTAAATTAGTAATCCACTTTTTTACTTCCAAATTCAATATAAAACATATCATAACCCGTTCTTTCTGTGGGAACATGAGAATCATCTCTACAAGCAAATTCACCTTTTTTTCTTCCTGTTTTTTCCTCATCAATTACAATCTGTAATGTTTCAAGGTCATCGTGATTATGATTTTTCCTGTAAACATGCCTTTCAAATGAGATTCCGTTTTTGTCAACAGAAATTGAATAGTCTGCAGTTGAATGGTCGGCAGACTTTTCTTCAGGGTTAAATAAAAAAGAAATAAATTCTTTTTTTTATAAGAATACTGGACCATTGACAAGACTCAACGTATACTCTTTATTCCCTATTCTTAAATTTTCAAAATGGAACATATTTTTTTTGATTTCAGTTTTAACAACTTTTTCATCAATAAATTTCATGATAAACCCGTAGGAGTTTGGTTTAAATATATTTATGTGTAAAAATAAATAAGTTCAAATCTTTCTTTTTTTAAGGTAATCCTTTTTCATAGTGTCTTCGGGGGTTATGGGATTCCATTCGGATTTTTCGTTTCCAACCATCTCTTCTCCGACTGTTTTAAGATGCTTGTAGAGTTGCTTTTGCTCTTCCAAAATTCTTTCAGTGGAAGACATGTTGGGTCTTGAAAAATTAGTCTCCGGTTCAAAAGCCTGATATTTCATAAGTTCAGCCTTGGGTTTGGGTATATAATCAAAATTGTCCTCCTTACGAGTGTCATCATCTTTTATATTTTTGGTTGGTTCATCAATATCGCTTTCAGGAATTTCAAGCATATTTTCAAGAGAAACGTCTCTTTTTTGGCTCGTCAAAAAGTGCATCATACGGTTTTTAAATTCTGCTTCATCTTCAAGAGAAGTTTCAAGTTCTTCAAGCTCATCTTCGGAAAGCTCTTCTTCTTTATAAGGCTCATGGTCTTCAAACCAGTCCTGAGACTCATTATCTGCCCCATTTTCTTTTTTTTCTGCTTTACCTTTCTCTTTTTCTTTTCTGTTTTTTTCTTTATTCTCTTTTGAACTTTCTTTTTTTGCCATGTATGTGAAAAGAAAAAAGGATATTTAATTATTTGGGATATTGTTATTTGCTGCTAAAACTTAGCTTGGAAAAGCAGACATTCCGTGGGCCCTTTTGTAAGTTTCAAAAAGTGCTTTTGTCAGAGTGGCTGTTTTTTCCTCAATTGAAGGGATAAAATATTCTTTTTCATACCACTTTAGGTGTCTTTTGTAAGGGCCAGTTTTTTTCTTTTCTTTTTTCTCTTTTTCTTGGGGGTCTTTTTTATTATAAACCCCAAACAATGCAAAGAAAGGATTGTCTCCGGGATGTTTCTTTTCTTTTTTTGTTTCTTCCTCTTTGTCATTTATATATTCATCAATATCCTCTTTAAGTACCTCAAGACTTTCTGTTGTTGCACCCTGAATCAACCCAAGTGCATCATTAAGGTCAGATTTATCTATTTCTTCATAAATTTTTTTTATTTCACTGTCCATGAGAGCATAACCTTTGAAGTGAATTTCTGCTCTTCCCCCAACTACAAAACCAGCCTGGGTTCTTGACGGAATTCCCCTGAAGCTAAAATCCACTAGAATGCATGCATTGTATTTTTCCTCAACTGAATTAAGGAATTTTTCTGTTGCAAAAAAAGGGGGTAAATTTCCGGATTTTGCCTCCCCCTTAACGTCAAGCGTTTGTTTTCCAAATAAAGTAAGTTCTAACAATAAAGAATTAAACATGTTTACAAGGTTTGGATTTCTCTTTCCTTCAGACATTTCAAGTTCCTGCGCTGCGCGTAGATACGGCTTTGCCCAGCGCGAATAAATTTTAAGCGAATTAACCTGGCTTTTTAGGTAAGTTTTTTCAATATGAAATCTTTTTCTTAGTTCACCTTCCGACTCCTTAACCCATATATTAAATTCATGGAGTCTTGGCTTCAAAATTCTTTTAACAATCTGGTTTAAATCAAGTTTTTCAACTCCTTCTTCATCATCCACAACCAAAAAAGCATCTATTAGAGTATTAAATCCGGACTGCCCGAGAGCCATTGCTTTTATTGAAGAATTCCCTTTTTGAATATCCACTTTGTCCATCCATATCTGCTTTAAACTTAAAAGCGCCGATGCCTTTTCCTTAGAGTTTTTTAAATCGTCATAAGACTTAAGGCGGATTTTAAATTCCCTTAAGTCATAAATAAGATTAAGGATGCTTCTTAAAACGGTGTTTATGTCTCCTAAAAGTTTTGACCCTTGGTTTTGCATATAAGTCTTTCTCTGACCCATATCCCCAAAGTGCTGTGAGCCCGGGCTTGAAACAAAATTATCAACTAATTTTTCGGTATTTAATCCCATGTCATTCATTAAGTCAAGAATAAAAAAATAAAGTGGTTCAAGGGTTTCGGTGGGTGAATCATAAACCAATTTGTGCTCCATCTTTGGCTTTTTTCCAATTACCTCTTCTATTATCTCTGAAATGGTTTTAACCATGTTTACTATTGGAAGAACATCTTTAAAAAATATTCTAATGGGTAAATTTAAATAATTAAGAAAATTTAATACTTTATGCCAATGTTCAAAAAAAAAGAGAAATATATTGATCTTTCTGAAAGAATGAGAAAACAGCAGGAAAGGGTCGAGGATTTTAAATCAAACATAAAAACCGAAAATAAAACGGAAAGTTCCATTTCTTCCGGAGGGGGATTTTTTAGCTTTTTTGGAGGGGGGGGTTCTGCTGCTTCGACAGCTTCAGCGGACTCTTCGTCTGACAGCCCTGAAGAGAGAAGAAAAAAACTTTCAAAAAAACTTTCAGACATGACAACAAAAATGGAAGACCTTGAAAACCAAATTTACCATTTGAAACAAAGGGTTGAAGTTCTTGAAAGAAAGCAAAAAATAGGATACTGATTAAAAAGTTTCCCCATTTTTTTAAAACAATAAATTAATAAAACTAAAAATTATCCTATTCAAATGAATGCAACTTTTGCGAAAGATTCACTTAGATTTTTTCATATATTTACTTCTGTTGTCTTCGTTTTCTGTATGGGATTTTTAGTTTATGCGATTTTTTCAAATTATAGAGGTGAAATATGACGGAAAGTGCCCCTTAAGGAACCTTCACAAAAAACATGAAAAGGATGAAAGGCTTATGAATGCATTTTTCCCTGAAAAAGTCGGAAATTTTTTGATAAGGGCTTTTGTTGTGGTCACAACAATAGTCTTTCTTTCCTGGAATATTATGGAATTTCTAATTAATTAAATTAATAAACTTCCCAGACTAATTTTTGGTATGATAAAGAATATTGATAAAAAGATTCGCGGATATGCGTTAAAAAATGCAATTGCCTACGGCGGAAAAGCAAATCCCGGCTCAGTTGTTTCGGCGCTTTTTAATGAAGGGCTTAAAAAGTCCGATGTGAAAGAAGTTATGCCTAAAATTCAGAAAGTGATTAAAGAAATTTCTAAATTTAATCTCGATGAGCAAAAGAAAGAATATGAAAAATTTAAAGAAATTTTGTCCGAAAGAGAATCGCGCGAGGGGATGCCAGAATTACCAAATGCAGAAAAAGGTGTTGTCATGAGATTTAGACCGGCGCCATCAGGTCCGCTTCACATTGGAAATATGATTGGGGCGGGTCTTCCGACTTATTTGTATATAAAAAAATACTCGGGAAAATTTTATGTAATTATTGATGACACTAATCCGGAAAAGACACTTTTTGAAAGCTATGAAAATATAAAAAGGGACTGCGACTGGATGTTTGGAAATGTTACAAAATATGTCGTTTCTTCTGACAGGATAGATTTATATTATGCTTATGCTGTCGGGTTGATTGAAAAAAACAAAGCATATATTTGTGAATGTGAACCGGAAAAATTTAAAGAATTTTCAATGAAAAAAACCAATTGCCCATGCAGAAAAAAAAGCATAAAAGAGAATATAAAAAACTGGGAAAAAATGCTGGATAAAAAAGGGTACAAAGAAGGCGAGGCCGTTTTAAGATTCAAATCTGACATGAAAGACCCTAATCCATCTATGAGGGATTTTCCACTTGCAAGGATTAATACAACTAAACATCCAATGCAGGGGGATAAATATAGAGTTTGGCCTTTGATGAATTTGGTGGTTGCAGTGGACGATATGGATTTTGAAATGACCCATATTATAAGAGGGAAAGACCATAAAGACAATGCCGAAAGGCAAAAAATGATTTTTGATGTTTTTAAAAAAAAGTTTCCCTGGACTTTTTTTATCGGGAGAATAAAGTTTAAGGATTTGGTGCTTTCAAAAAGAAAATTAACCGAGGGAATAAAATCCGGTGAATTTTCCGGGGAAGATGATCCTCGGCTTGCAACGGTCATTTCTTTAAAAAAGAGGGGTTACAAACCCGAAGCTTTTTACAAATTTGCGGAGGAGAGAGGTTTAACCGAAGTTGACAAAGTCATAAGCTCCGGGGATTTTTTTAAGATTATCGACCAATTCAATAAATAGCAAAAAAGAAAAAATCATCAACGAAAACCTTTTTATAGTAGTTTTTATTATTAGTTAAAGCAGTAATGCTACGAGAAAATTTACAAAGGGGGTGAAAAATGATAACGGGAAAAAAAGGATTGTCAACTGTTGTAACAACATTGATAATGGTGCTTTTGGTTCTTGCAGCTGTAGGAATCATTTGGGTTCCAGTAAAAAATCTTTTGTCAACAAACACAAATTCACTTGACCAGACAAAGTGCTTTAGTGTAAATTATCAGGTTTTGAAAGTGAATGCTACATCAGGTAATATGTATAATGTTACTTTAAAGAGGTATGATACTGGAGGCAGCATTGGGGAGGTTGGAGCAAAAGTAATCTTTTATAATGATGCGGGAAGCAGTAGGACTCTTGATTTTGGCAAAATGTTTGGCGCACTCGAAGTACAAACATCTTCGCTTGATGCTGGATTTTCAGATGCAAATAGCGTAGAAGTTGCACCTTATTACATTGACCAAGCAACCGGGGAAGAAAAGATCTGCACAAACTCAGCAACGTTAGATTTTCGAAGGATTGAGGGGAGAGGAGGTCCGGGGGTTGTTTGCGGCAATGGAATTTTAGAAAGTGGAGAGCAGTGTGATTATGGCGCAAATAATGGGGTTGCATGTACTCCTCTTTATGGTGAGGAATGTGATTATTGCAGTACTAGCTGTCAGTTTGTAAATGTTCCGGGGGGAAATTGCGGAGATGGAACATGCGAGCCTCCAGTAGAAACGGAACTAAATTGTCCTTCGGATTGCGGAACTGTTTCTTCAGGGTTAGTTATAGAGTTAAGTTTTGAAAATAATGTCCAGGATAGTTCCGGAAATAATAACCATGGAACTTTGGTCGGAGCAACATATGTGACAGGAGTTTCAGGACAGGCAATTTCTTTTGATGGAGCTGGAGACTATGTGAGAATTCCTTATGCGGGGAATCTTCCTCAGGGAAGTGTTGCTTTCTGGCTGAAATCTTCCGGAAGTACAGGGAATACTCAAATATTTTTTGAGGGAGATGGAGCAGCTTATGCTTCAAGTCCGGGATTTGAAGGAAACGGCACCAAGTTTTATTTTCACCTTAACGGGGGTATATATACAATTCCAACAACATATAGTTCTGGAACCTGGATCCATTTTGTTGGAACATGGGATGGAAGTGTATGCAAATTATATAAAAATGGAGAGCTTGTTTCGTCGTTATCATGTGGAGCAGGAGAAAATGGAATTACTCATTTTTATGTTGGAGGAAGGCTCTCAAGTTATAGCTATTATGGATTGATGGATGAGTTGAAGGTTTATAATCGTGCTTTGTCTCTTTCTGAAGTTGAGAGTTTGATGTAAGCATAAGAGGTCCGATGGGGACTTTTGACAACACTTACTATAATTCTGCAGTTTATGATTTGTCGGCGGGTTTTCATACATTCACTTTTTATGGAATAGAAAGGGGAACTCTTCTTGATAATATACAATTACTTCCTTATTCAGAGAGTGCACCGACGGTGCCCGATAATTTTACTTTTCAATCTCAGATTTTGAGGAGACGGAGTTTGTAATGGTGCTGAAACATCGACGACATGCGCAAGTGACTGTGGAAATCTCCCTTTAAATTATTATGCTGTGACTTTTAAAAAGGGGAGATTCAGGAAGCGATACTGAACAGGCTGGAGCTAAGTTAATCTTTTACAGCGACTCTGGAAACAGTCGGACACTTGATTTTATGGCTGATACACAAAACCCTCTTGACTTTATACCTGATGCACAAAGCACTCTGCCACCAACTTTATTCAAGGCGCTTGATATTCAAAAAGCAATTTTCAATGCAGGGATAGTCGCAAACAAGGTGGAGGTTATGCCATATTACCTTAATGAAAATGGTGAAGAGATGATACGCACAACTTCAACATCGTTAGATTTTGATTTATAAATTTATTTTTTTATAAATTTTGTTGGAAAAGAAGGCTTGAGGAAACAATGAAAGCTAAAATATAGGGAAAAGAGTTATTTGGGAAATCTGTTAATTATTTTTTTCTTTTATAATATAAACTTCGTCGTTAACCCTTACTTTTGGAAGTTTTATTCCGACTTCTTCTCCCTTGGATGCCTTTTCTACCGAACTATTTTTTATCTCTAAACTTTCAATTTTTATTTTTTCAATCCCAGTCGTATTTCCTATAATTGCGATATTATCTCCAACTTTTAATTCTCCGGTTGAAAGAAGGATTGCCCCTGCTTTTGCTTGTGGGTAATAGTGCGTGACTTTTCCTATAAATTGTTTTGTTGTTGTTGCCGATGAATTTTCAACAGTTGAAAAGTCGTCAGATGTTGGAGTGCCAAGGTAAAAGCCTGACGAAAAGCCCCTATTGTAAACTTTCTTAAGTTCATCCAGCCCTTCTTTAATTTCCTCTTTTGTTAATTTTTTGTCAAGGGCTTTTCTGTAGATTCTGACGACACTATCCACATATCTTGCATCCCTATTTCTTCCTTCAATTTTGAAGGAGGTAATTCCGGCATCTTTTAGTTTTTCTATGAAGGGAAGGGAGCAGAGGTCCTTTGCTGACATCACAGTATTTCTGTTTATTTTTAATTTTCTTCCTTCATCGTCTGTTAGGATGTAACTTCTCCTGCAAACCTGCGCGCACATTCCCCTGTTTGCGCTTCTTTTGAAAAGGTGCTCCGACATAAAACATCTTCCTGAAACTGCAACACACATTGCACCATGAACAAAGCATTCAACAGGAATTATTTTTGAAATTTCTTTTATCTGCTCTAAATTCAATTCTCTTGCTAAGACTATTCTTTCTGCACCGAGGTTTTTATAGAACTTTGCCGATTCTGAGTTTGAAACAGAAGCCTGCGTTGAAATATGAAAAGGAATTTTTAATTTACGGCATAAGTTTATTACAGATAAATCCCAGCAGATTACAGCATCGACCCTTCCCTTAACTTTTTTTAGAATCTCTTCAATTTTTTTTGTCTCTTCATCGTAAATAATCACATTTATAGTAAGATATTTTTTTATCTTTGCTCCGCAAATTTTATTTATTTTATCAAGTTCTTCAATTGCAAAATTTTTTGCGTTGTTTCTCATTGAGAATTCTTTTATGCCAAAATAAACCGCGTCGGCTCCCGCTTTAACTGCTGAAGAGAGCATTGAAAAATTTCCCGCCGGGGCCATAATTTCATATTTTTTATTTTTCATAAAAAAGAGAAAGACGGAGAGTTTTTAAGATTTCTTAATCCTGCAAAATGAAACATTTTTAGAAAGTCTTGAAGTTATGATTGCTGATATGTATGAGGGATTCAGGATAAATATCAATTCCCATAAAAACATTTTATAATCTCCTAAATTGTGGATGGCTACAAAAATAAATTTTTTATTGAAAAACCTTGATTCGATGGTCTTTAAGTTTTAAGTGAAAAGAAAAAAATATAAATAAAATAATAATTTCGGGAGTTAGTAACAATATTTGTGTTAAAAAATGGTTACGAAACTTTTACTTCAAAAGATTTTAATGGGTGATATCAAGGAAGGTGCACGAAATATTAATTACTTTAGCATTTAATCCCATCATTTCTTCTTTGCATCCTTTTTCTTGTTTTTATTTTTCCATGTTTCAAAAATGAGTTTGTTTTTCTCAAATTTGAATCTTGAGAAAACGAAAAAGTATAAAATTGCAACGGCTCCGAATGTTCCAGCAATTGTGAAAGGAAGCGAGATATAACTAAACAGCCCCACTAAAAATAGAAGAATAAACCATGGCCAGTGACTCTTTTTTGCTGCTTTCCACATTGCAAGAAGCTCCCAGGTAATTCCCCAGACTAATACCAAGATGCTTATTACCTCTTGTCCAATTGGAGTAGCCAAAAATTCAAACATAGAATAAACAAGATATTTTCTTTTAAAAAGATTGTGAATTTTTAGTATGCCAGCTAAACTTGCAAACCTCCTAAAATTTTTCATTTCAAAATAGTCAAGAAACTTTAAATACATCCAATTTTATTTTCAACCTGTTAAATACCACTTGTGGTAACAAAAAGAGGTTATAAGTGCAATAGGTTGCACTTGAAAAAAATTATGAATTGCCCGTTTTGCCATAGTACAACATTAAAGGTAACCAATAAAAGAAATTCTATTGAAGGGATAAGGAGAAGAAGAGAATGCTTGAAATGCAAAAAACGTTTTACTACGTATGAAAAAATTGCCGAATACGACATTTATGTCATTAAAAAGGACTCTTCAAGGGAAAAATTTGACCCAGACAAACTGAAAATGGGGCTTGACAAAGCTTTTGAAAAAAGGCCGGTCTCAAAAGATAAAATAAATTCAATAGTTTCGGAGATTGAAGAACTGATAAGAAAAAAAGGGAAAACGGAAATAAGGAGCAAATTAATAGGGGAGATTATGATGAAGAAAATAAAAAAACTTGACAAGGTGGCTTACGTCAGATTTGCATCAGTTTACAGGGATTTTAAGGATATAGAAGATTTTAAAGAGGAATTGAAGGAGTTATAATGACGGATGAAAATTTAAATAAACCGCTGAAAAAATTAACAAACCTTAATATGAATATTAATCAATTGAAAGTCATTAAGGACAAATACCTTAAAGATTCTCCTACAGTGGAAGACTGGATAAGAGCAATTTGCCACAGCATTGCACTCTCTGAGATTCTTCATTCTGGAAAAGTAAGCGATGAAGAAATCTTTCGCGGAATTAACCATGAAATCATTTCATATGATTCAATGGGAAAAACGGGAAAAATGTATTTACTTCATAAGGGGCTTGAGGATCATAATGAAAGAAAGAAAAATTTTAATAAATTCATACAAAACCTGGAAGGAATAAATAAAAAATATCCCGAACTAATAAAAGAAACAGAAGAGAAATTTTACAATCTTTTATCAAGTTTTAATTTTTTGCCGAATTCCCCCACCTTAATGAATGCGGGAAGGGAACTTCAGCAGTTGTCGGCATGCTTTGTTTTACCTGTGGGTGATTCAATTGAAGAAATTTATGAATCTTTGAAAAATATGGCTTTAGTTCACAAGAGCGGAGGAGGAACCGGGTTCTCATTTTCAAATTTGAGGCCCGCAAAAGATGTTGTGATTTCAACAAAAGGAATTTCTTCAGGCCCTCTTTCATTCATGCAGATTTTTGATAAGTCTACGGAAGTTGTCAAGCAGGGAGGTACAAGAAGAGGAGCAAATATGGGTATTCTTCATTACACGCATCCCGATATACTCAAGTTTATTGACATGAAAAAAACGCCGGGGGTTATGGAGAATTTTAATGTTTCTGTTACAATAGATGAAAGGTTCATGAATGCAGTTAAAAATAACAAGGAATATGAATTAATTAATCCAAGAAGCCATGAGATTGCTGGAAAAATTAATGCAAAAGATGTCTGGGATAAACTCGTCAGAGGAGCCTGGGAGACAGGAGACCCCGGGATAATAATTATTGACAGAATAAACAATACAGGAAGTAATGCGACACCTCACCTTGGGCAAATTGAATCAACGAATCCATGCGGTGAACAGCCTCTTTTGCCGTATGAGCCCTGTAATCTTGGCTCAATAAATCTTTCAAATTTTGTTGATGAGAACAAAAAAAATTTTGACTATGAAAAACTAATTGAGACTGTAAAACTTTCGACAAGATTTCTTGATGATGTTATAGATGTAAATTGCTATCCTATCCCGAAAATTGAAGAAATCGCAAAAAAAACAAGAAGAATTGGTCTTGGGGTTATGGGATGGGCGGAAGCACTTGTTAAATTGAAAATTCCATACAATTCTCCTGAAGCCCTTCTTAAAGCTGAAGAATTAATGAAAGTGATAAATGAAACGTGCCTTGAGTATTCAAACGAGCTTGCAAAAACCCGGGGAGTTTTTCCTGCTTTTAAAGGAAGTGTTTATGACAAAGAAGGTCCTTACTTTAGGAATTACGAAACTTATCCCAGACATTCAGCAAGAACAACAATTGCACCAACGGGGACAATTGCAATTACTGCGGGTCTGCAAGGGTCGGGAATTGAGCCGTTTTTTGCAGTTGCTTATGTGAGATATAATGCTGCCGGAATCGACGCTTTAAAAAAAGGAGAAACTCCTTCTGGGAAAGATACCTTTTTTGAAGTAAATCCACTTTTTGAAAAAATCGCCAGAGAAAACAATTATTTTGGTCTTAAAAAAGAAGACCTTTATATAAAAGTTAATGACAATCACAAATCCTTATTGGGAATAAAAGAAATTCCTGAAAAAATTCAAAAATTGTTTTTAACTTCACACGATCTAAACCCAAGGGAGCACGTTTTGATGCAGTGCTCCTTTCAAAAATATACAGACAATGCAGTATCAAAGACTGTCAATTTAAGAAATGAAGCAACTGTTGAAGATGTTGACGAAGTTTACAGGCTTGCTTACGAAAACGGCGCGAAAGGTGTTACGATCTACAGGGATGGGAGTAAGCAATTTCAGATTCTAAACATTAATGAAAAGGGTAAAAAAGAAGTAAAAAAAGATTTGCCCGAGTTTGCTGACTATTACCCGCTCGAAACAGGCCAGGGTCCGATTCATATACATATAAATTACAATGAAGAAAGAATTTCAAAGATTTTTGCAAATTTGTCCCCTATCGGAACTGAAATTTCAGGAATGGCAACGTCCCTCGCAATTGTTCTTTCAAAATATTTTGAGCTTGGCGGAGACCCTGTGAGAATTTTAAAGCATCTTAATTCTATAAAGTCAGAAAAGCCTTACGGCTTTGGAAAAAACAGAGTTGATTCAGTTCCACATGCTTTTTCAATAGCAATAAGAAATCACCTGATAAAAACAGGAAAATTAAAATCCATAGACAATGGAAATGGTTTTTTATATGCCAACGGAGAAGTTGCAGAAATTGATAAAAATGTGAAGACTCTTTATTGCTCTAAATGTTTTAGCTCCAACGTCGGAATGATTTCAGGATGCACAGAGCCAACATGCTTTGACTGCGGGTATAGTAAATGCAGTTGAACATCGCAATTAAGAGACCTGAAAGGCACAAGGCGAAGCACTCGTGAGTTTTTTCTGCAAGAAAAAATACTGAAGCGAAGCGTAGGTATAGTATGACGCAGGAATTTGTTTAGGTTTTTACTTATCAAGAAAGATATTTCACACTATCTACTAACTTTTTTATCGATAAATATAGCAATGATATAGATAATAACTAAATTGATAAGAAACAATAATATTGAGAAATTAGCTCCGAATACCATATCATCTATTATATAAGTTGGTGTAAAGAAAGCGGGAAATCCAATTCCTAATTGTGAATTAAAACAATTTGCAGAACTGGTTACACACCTTAGCATTATTGCAAAAGGTAATCCACTTAAGAATTATTCAAGAATGAAATTAATTATTGTTAATGCTAATAGACTTAGGAATGAGTATGTAATCTTATTTTTATTCGGTTTAATTAATTCTTTCCAGTTCATCTATACAAAAATATCCAATTACTTATTAATATTGATCGGTAATTTCAATCTAAGTAAAAAAACCGTTAAGAATAAATTCTGAGTAATATTGTTTATAACGTCAGGGATATACGAAGTTTTTCTGGAGCGAAGCGGAAGAAAAATTTGAGCGAAGCTCGAGTGGCAGAGCGAAGCGAAAGTCTGCAAGACGTTCCCAAAATCAGAATGATTTTGAGTTCAAAAAAGTGCGATACAATAAATTTATATAATTCTTTAGAATTATCCTTTTTATGGTAGAAATTGTTTTTCAAAGAAAGTATAAAGTAGATAGAGATTCTTTTTCCGAAGAAATAAGAACAAAATTTAGTTTTGCTAATGAATATTTTGAAGTTTTGTTAAGTGAAACAGAAGGAGAATCGAAAAATACAGACAGTTTCATTCTAAAAATAATAAAAAGACAAAACTTCAAAGAAGAATATACTAAGTTAAATGAAAAAGAAAAGGAATTTGCAAGAGATTTAATTTATACAATTATACAATTAAATCCAAAATTAATTGAAAAGAAATTTGTCCTGAATGCTCTTTCTAATGAAGAAGCAAAAGGGAAGAAAGCAATTATGAGTTCATTAGAATTGATTGACAAATTTCTTGAAGAAAAAGAAAAAAATAAAAATAATAAACAAATTCCTTTTCTTGAATCTCAAAACAAATTTTTTTGGATAATAACTGCGGTTGGAAAAAGAATCGTTTCAGCAAATTCTGATTATATAGAAAAAAACAATTTCGTAAAAATACTCTAAGAGCACTTTTTTGAATTTCATTTAACATCAGGATTATGAGAAGTTCGCCGTAGGCGAATTTAGGTGTAGCGAGGTGCAACCGAGCGAAACCGTTAAATCGCTGTTAGTTGCCCACGAATACTTGGAGTGGTTGATTTTTAGTGCAACGATGCCGAAGGCAAAATTTTAGAGTTAAAGCGAACTCTGGGATGGTGGGAACGCCAGAAATTTTTATAATATTTCAGATTGTCGCCGTCGTTTTCGTAAGTTGGGGGGCAGTAGTTTTTTGCTTCTTTTTTTCTAAAAAAGAAGAATTTTTGAGGGGGTTTCGGTCGTCACTATATAATGGGCCAAAAGATTTAAATATAATGCTCATTTATTTACATTTGTATTCAAATGAGGGAAATAAAATGGTTCAAAAAAATGTGACTCTAAGTCTTGATGAAGACACTTACGAAAAATATAGAGAATTTTGTAAGAAAAATGCTGTTGCCTTATCAAGAAGTATAGAAGTATTCATGGAAGAAAAAACAAAAAGGGGGGAAAAATGAGCCAAGAACTTTTATCAGTAGGTCAGGCATCTCAATGGGCGAGTGATTATTTAGACAGACCCGTGACTACTTCCAATATTAGTTATTTAATCCAGTACGCAAAAATTAAGAAATATCTTGATGAAGAAAAGAAAATAAAAGTCAATCTAAATGAATTAAAAGAATATTATGATGAAAATTTAGTAAAAAAACAAGAGTCATGGAAAAGCCAATTAGGGAAAGATTTAAACTGGGCATTATCTTTCTCGCATTTAAGAGAATCTGATACGACAAAACACGTTCATAGACTACACCCCTATAAAGGAAAGTTTATACCTCAACTTGTAGAATATTTCTTGGATTCTCATCTAAACACTTTTAAGAAAAAGGTCTTTTTTAAAGAAGGTAATATAATTCTTGACCCATTTATGGGAAGCGGAACAACGCTCGTTCAATCATCCGAGATAGGTTTACATTCCATTGGGATAGATGTTTCTGATTTTAATTGTTTAATTTCCAAAGTTAAAATTGAAAAATATGATTTAGTTAGATTGGATAGAAAAGCAAGAGACATTTGTTTTAAAACAAGAGAATTTAGCCAAAAAGTATTTGATGATTCATTTGATGAACAATTAAAAGAAAAATTAAACGAATTTAATAAAAAATATTTTCCTAATCCTGAGTTTAAGAGTAATGTTTGGAAAGGTATAATTAGAAACGAAGAACAATATGGGGAAGAAAAGTTAAAGCAGTTTCTAAAGGAAAATGAAGAATTTTTTAAAAAGAATGGAACAAAAGACAAATCTAACTTATTAAGTGAAAAAGAGATGAATAATTTTCTCAATAAGTGGTTTTCAAGAAGAGTAAGACAAGAATTATTTTATTATATAAAACTTTTAAGGGAAATTGGGGATGAAGACTTAAAAAATGTTCTAAGAATTATTTTAAGTAGAACTGCTCGTTCGTGTAGGGCTACAACCCACTCGGATTTAGCGACATTAACAGAACCTCAAAATGGACCATATTATTGTAGAAAACACAAGAAATTATGCACCCCGATAAACTCTATTGTTAAACACTTAATAAGATACACTTATGACACAATAAACAGATTAAATGAGTTTTCTAAATTAAAAAAAAGTGTATTTAGTAATGTTATTCATGGAGATTCAAGAGAAGTAGATATTTTTGGAGAAATCAAAACGCAAAATCCTGAATTTTACAAGTTTTTAGTAAATAAAAAAATAGATGGAGTTTTTACTTCTCCGCCTTATGTTGGTCAAATAGATTACCATGAACAACACGCTTATGCTTATGAGCTTTTTGATATTGCAAGAAAAGATGATAAAGAAATAGGCCCTTTATTCAACGGACAAGGACAGAAAGCAAGGGAGGAATATGTTAAAGGGATAAGCAAAGTTTTCATAAATATAAGTAAATTTGTAAAAGATGATGGAGACTTTTTTGTTGTTGCAAATGATAAATATAATCTTTATCCTATAATTGCTGAAAAAAGCGGATTAAAAATAGTAGAACAATTTAAAAGACCTGTTCTAAACCGAACAGAGCGAGATAGACAACCTTATGCAGAGATTATATTTCATATGAGAAAAAAGTAATTTATTTTTCCATCCTTTCTAGTGTTATTTCTGGGAGTCCAAATTTATCAGCTAATAAAATATAAAATCCTTCTGTTAAAACATTTAATTCATTTATTTCCATCATGAATTTGACTAAGGGCATCTCTCTAGGGTTTGTATCGAATATATCGGAACACAACTTTAACTTTCCACCTTGACCATGTTCCCAAAAGAAAGTATAATGTGTAAGGGAATTCCTTGTTCCAGAATCAAAATAATTTAGATATTTGTTTGTAGAATATTTTTGTTTTAGGAAATTGATAGCGTTTCCAATACCATGGATTTCTTTATGATTCTTCCCAAATTTTTTCCAATCAATAAAGAATAAAAAATAAATTTTTAATCTCTCTAAAAAAGTAACATATGTGTTTACCAAGATAGAATGATAATGTTCTCCCAATCTAAAAGTGTCTCCAATATTAAATGCTTTTTTTAAGCATTCTAATTTTTCTTCAGTTTCTTTTTTATTGCTTGAATTAAATACTGAACCAAAATCTTTAGATAATTTTAAAGCCATATTACAACTTTTTGTAATATTCTGTAATCTTGTTACCTGTTCTTCTGAGAAATTTCTTAACAAAAGTCCATCTGAATCAAGATTATTAATTAGTTCCTTAATTGAGATTTCATAATCTTCAAAAAATTTTCTTAATCCGCTTCCCATCCCAGATTTAAAATTTTCGATGCTTGTCATTTAAACATCCATTTTCTTTTCAGCAACTTCTTTTATCTTATTCTGTATTTTTTCCTTAAACTCTTTACCAACTTCATCAAAGATTTCTAAAACTTCTTCATAAGTTCCTTTTCCACCAAGAAGTTCCCAGAATTTTTCAGCAACATAAAGCTCTTTTTCTTCATCCAAAAATCCTTGCATTGTAAATCTGTTATATGGTTCTGGATGATAAGGATTATAAGGAATAGCCAAAATTGTATTTACTTTCTTTTTTCTGAGTGCAACCCATTCCAATAACTTCTGCTTTGATTTAACAAAAACATCTATATTGGGTTTTGCTGTTTTTATCTCAATATAATATTCATCATTGCCTTTCTTTAAGAATAAATCGGCTCTGACTTTTATTTTTCTTCCACCATTTTTGTTACATTGCAAAATATCTTTTATTTCTTTTTCTTTATTTGCAGTTCTTGTTCCATTCTTTATTTCTTGAAGAATCTGGGAAATTACAGAGTTCTCTTCATTTGTAATTTCTCCCTCAACATCATAACCAGTTTTTACTTCATCGTAATGAGCTAATGCGACAATTTCAGAAATTTTCTCATAAACTGACATTCCCAATGTTGTAGCTAATGAATGTATGAAAGAATAAGAAGCTACTTTTTCGGAATCTTGCATAAGTTTAACCAAAAAAGGCATAGAGGTTGTTTCTCTTACATATTTGGACAACTTGTCATTTAGTTTTGACCTTAGCAAATTCTTGATTTCGTTAATTTGATTTTCATTGAGTGTCATCTTAATAAGAAAGATTGCCTTTTATTTATAAATGCTATTATTTACGTAACCGAAACCCCCTCTTTCTTTAATAAAAAACAAGAAAAATATTTGGGTGCAACGAAGTGAAACCTCTTATCGTTTGTTAGGCGAAATTTTAATTTCGTGAGTTCTCTCGTTGGTTCGATAAGAGAAGTATTTTTCTGTTTTTACAATCGAGCAAACCACAGTTTGCGAGACTATCTGTCGCGTGAGCGACTTCGAGCCGATCCCCTAATTTTTCTGAAAGAAAAATATTCGTAATCGTTTTCGAGCCCACCGAGTAATATGTCGCCTAACATCGCGATTAAGCGACCCGTAGGGCTCGGGCGGAGTGAAACGACCCCGAGTGTTTTTGCGAAGCAAAAATATGGGTGGAAAAACCTGCAAGGTTTTGGAACCGCTTAATCTGCTGTTAGTTTCTCCCGAATACTTGGAGGGATTGATTTTTAGTGCAACGATGCCGAAGGCAAAAAATCAAAGTCGTCGTGTCTATTGTTTTTTATGGGGGTTTACGCCGCCGTTTTTTGCTTCTTTTTTTAAAAAAGAAGAGTGGGGATTTCCGTTTAATGACCAAAAGATATTTAAATATTAGCTTATTCTAATACAAGAATATGAAAGAACTATATGAAATTCATGCTGAAATGTGCAAAGTATTTTCAAATTCAACAAGGTTGGAAATATTGAATTTATTGAGAGATAAAGAATTATCAGTAACAGAATTGATAAAAAAGACAAGATTAAGTCAAGCCAATATCTCCCAGCATTTGTCAATTATGAAATCCAAAGGAATTGTTGTCTCAAATAGAAAGGGCAAGAATATCTATTACAGACTCACAAATCCAAAAATAATCAAAGCATTTGATATAATAAGAGATGTTTTGGCTGAAAAATTAAAGAAAAATGGGAAATATGTTAAAAACTTATGAGGTGCTAGAATGAAAAAGATATTTACAATCTTGATTTTCGGTATGTTGTTATTAAGTGTAAGTTTAGTTTTTGCTCACGAACATGATTTTAATGAAACAAAACAAATTATAAATTCTGGAATTAGTTGCGATAAACTCACAGATGAACAGCTTGAATCCATTGGTGATTATTATATGGAGCAAATGCACCCTGGCGAAGCCCATAAGATGATGGATCAAATGATGGGTGGAGAAGGTTCTGAAAGTTTAAGACAAGTACAGATTAACATGGCAAAACGGCTTTATTGTAATGAAGATATCGGAGGAATGATGGGTGGTGGCATGATGAATATGATGATGGGAAATAATATGATGGGAAACTATCCAGCATATTATGGTTATAATAATTTTTGGAATGTACTTTGGATGGTTTTTTTAATAGGAGCAATTGCGCTGATAGTTTGGCTGATTTATAAATTTACAAAAAAAGGGAAAGAATCTGAAACTCCAATTAATATTTTACAGAAAAGATATGCTAAAGGAGAAATAAACAAAAAACAATTTGAGGAAATGAAAAAGGGGTTAAGGAAGTGAGGCTCATGGAAAAAGATAAAAGCACATTGGTATGGATTTTCATTGCTGTAATTGTTGTTCTTTTTTTCATAGGAAGTTTTGGAATGGGCAGTTATGGTATGATAGGTTTCGGAATGGGATTTGGATTTATTTTCATGTTGCTTTTCTGGGGTCTTATTATATGGCTTATAGTCACTTTAATCAATACGAGCCAATCCAATAAAAGTGAGCCAGATTCATTAACAATCCTAAAAAGAAGATATGCTTCTGGAGAAATCACAAAGAGGCAATATGAAGAAATGAGGAAGGAATTAAACATCGGAATTTAACGAAGTCGCCAAAGGCGATTTGGGTGGAGAAGCCTGCAAGGTTTCGGAACCGTTAAATTTCCTGTTAGTTGCGTCTTTTCGTAGAAAAGACCTAGGGATAGTGCAACGATTTTTGCGAAGCAAAAAATCCCGAAGAGTTTAGAATTACCACACTATCGTTTTTTATATTTCAATTTTAATGCTAAAATTAGAATTATTGCACAAGATACAAAATTTAATCCTGTAACAATTTCCAACAATAAATCAGAGATTACTAAAAGTGCATAAAGAAAAGTAATAAGACTACAAAAAGTCCAAATGATGTAAGAATTGATATTTGCACTTGCTATTTTTTTCATTAAATCTCTTATTGTTGGAAAGTATCCTATCGTTGCAATAATTCCTGTACTCGCATAAAGAAAGGCAATAATTGTTAATATGAATTCCATAATACATTTATTAAAATTGAAATGAATATAAAGTTTGTGGTAATTCTAAATTGCAACTAACATCGCGATTAAGAGAAGTTGTTTGCAGTAACTTTAATCTATAAATAGGCAAACAATTTGGGCTAATTTCTGGTTTTCACTAAGAAAATTTGCGAAGCAAAAAGAAATTACCTCTTAATCTGCTGTTGCTTGACCGAACGAAGTGAGGCACGAGTGGAGCAAGAAGCGACCTCGTGAGTTTTAATTTTTCTTTCAGGGTGGGGCCCGCCCGCTTTTTGTTTCTTTTTTTCTAAAAAGAAAATGGGGGAGTTTTTTATCTTCCAATTTTTTGTAAAAATTCTTCTCTTGTAATTTCTTTAAGAGTCTTCAAATCAAGATAATAATTCTTTGGTTCAACTTCAACTTGCATTGACAAAGAATTTATTTTACCGCAATCACATTCTATAACATAAAAATTAGGTGTGTCAGAAGTGTAGCTCATTAAGTTACCCCCACATTTAAGAGAACATATTTCGTTTGATTCTGAATTAGTAAGAACACTTGTCTTAGGATAACCTTTTTGATTAGCCAATTCTATAAATGAATTTTCTGCCTTAATGGTTTGAGAATTTTCAACAATACCATTAATCTTATTTGAAATTGAGGGATAGAATTGTAAGGATAGAACGATAATAATTAATAATACTATGAAAGATAACCAAAAGAATCCTTTTCTATTCTGTATTTTATATTTGTTTTTATGATAATCATCTTGAGATAAGGATTTAATTGACCAATAAATTTTCTTTCCATTAAACATACAGATTAGCAAAATAAGAGGAATTGATATCATCAAAGCAGTAGCAGAATTATGATTAAATCCCAATGTCCTAATGTAATTATATGATAAATATAATAAAAAGATTAAAAATCCAACAACGAAAAGATAAACAATCATCTTGTATTTTTCTTCTTGTTCTTCCCTTGTAATAAGTCTAACTTTAATAGGTTCTGCCATAAAATAAATAGAAAAGCCAAACTTAATAAATATATGCTTCTAATTTGATTTTATGGAACTAAAAAAACAAAAAGAAATTAGACAACACAAAGCAAATTTAGGCATAGGTGTTGCTGGAGGATTTGTCGCTGGTGGGAGTTTGCTTGCTTATCAAATATTAATACCATATGGTTTGGGTTATGCTCTTCTGGGAGCGGTTTTTGTTGCTTTAGTTATCTATAAAATGTCAGTTAAGATGATAGAGAAAAATGTTAATCGCTAAAACTCCCCCTAAATAAATAGAAAAATTTGGGAGAGCGACAGCGAACCTTTTATCCATTGTTATGCAAAGTGCAAAGCATTTTGTTGTTTTTCTCGTCGGTCGGATAAAAGAAGTTTTTCTCTGAAACGAAGTTTCAGCTATCTGTCCGAAGGACTGCGGGCAATCTCTCACTATCTTTGGGCGGGAAAGAAAGAAAAATTAAAATTTGGGCGAAGCCAAGCAACATAAGATTATCAATAGTTTATTATTGATAATCTCCTAATTGGGCATGGAAACAATAAATTTAAATAATCGTCTTTCAATCGAATTTTAATGAATGGACTGAGATTAAAATTAAAAAGAGAACTTGAAATAAGAAATTTTTCTAATCAGACTGTTAAAGCGTATCTTTATTCGGTTGATAAATTTGTGGAATTTTCTAAAGGAAAAGGACTAAATGAAGATTCAATTAAAGACTATATTCAAAAAGGTCTTGAAAACAAAAATCCAACGAGTGTTAGAAGGGATTTATTTGCAATTAAATTTTTCTTTGAAAAGGTATTAAAGCAAAAGGTAAACATCCCAAACCCAAAGAAAAATAAGACTCTCCCGGAGATTCTCACAATTGAAGAAATAAAAAAATTAATCGAATCTGCAAATAATATCAAACACCGATTAATAATCAAACTTCTTTATGGATGCGGATTAAGAGTTTCTGAGATTGTAAACCTTAAAGTAAATGATTTGAACTTTGTTGAAGAATTAATTAAAATAAATCTTGCAAAAGGAAAAAAAGACAGATTTGTTAAGATACCTTCATCAATAAAAGATGAACTTGAAAGTTATTTAAAATTAAATAAGCATAATACTTTATTTCCTTCAAATAGAGGTGGAAAATTAACAAAAGATACTATTCAAAAAATTGTTCAAAACTCTGCTAAAAGAGCAGGAATTAAAAAAAGAGTTTATCCACATTTATTGAGGCATAGTTTTGCAACGCATCTTCTTGAACAGGGGACGGATTTAAGAATGATTCAAAAATTGCTTGGTCATTCTGATATAAAAACCACTCAAATTTATACTCAAATTTCCCAAGCTTCAATAAAAAATATAAAAAGTCCGCTTGATAATTTACAATATGGCAAGTAAAAACAAATTATTGTGGGAGATTCTGATCCCAAAGTTTTCAAATGATGGAAAAGAATTTGAAATCGAATTTCACAAAAAATGGGACAAAAAAATCGGGAAAATTTCGGGGGGGCTGACTATCCTTAGGACTGCAAAAGGGCACTGGATAAATCCTGATAAAAAACTTTTTTCCGAAGAAATGATTCCTGTCAGAATATACTGTTCTGAAAAGGAAATTGGAAAGATTATGAAATTCACACTTGAACATTATACTCAGGATGCAGTATTTTGCTATCTGGTGAGTAATAAAATTAAAATACTAAATAAAAACAAGAATTTGACTTAAAAACGTTTGCGTGGCGAAAGGCTTAAATAAGTCTCTTAATTTGATATAATAAGGTAACAGGTATTGCCTTAAGTCTTCGGACATACCGCAAGCGTGTTCCCGGTTATTACTTCGGTAATACCGGATTTTATTAAAATGGTAAAAAGAGTTTCTATTTATATTGATGGTGTGAATTTTGTTTATGGTTTGAAATCTTTAAACCCAAAATATTCAGATTATCATTTTGACTTTGAAAATTTTATTAAAAAGATTGTTGGAGAAAATGATTTAATTAATATTTTCTACTATAATGCTTCCTTGAAACAATCAGTTAATCCGAGAAGATTTAAGGAACAGCAAAAACTTCTCGCAAGACTAAAGAAGATAACAAAATGTAAAGTCATTTTATGTAAAAGACAAAAGAGATTTAACAAAGATGACGAAGAATATTATACAATTAAAGGTGATGACATTAATTTAGCTTTAGATGTGTTAAATGATGCGTGGGAAAATAAATATGATAAAGCAGTTCTATTTTCAGGAGATAGAGATTTTGCTCCCTTGTTGAAATATGTTAAGAATAAAAATAAGAAGGTGGAGGTTCTTTCTTTTGATGAATTATCTTCAAGAAATTTGCTTAACGAAGCCGACAAATTCACATTCATTGATAAGAAAACAGTTAATAAGTTCTTTTGGAGAGGAATTGTAGATAAAAAATAAAAAATGACAACAGATAAATCACAACTTGGGCTTGTTCATATTTACACTGGAGAGGGAAAAGGAAAAACTTCCGCTGGCATGGGTTTAATTGTCCGTGCTCTTGGAAGGGGACTTCGTGTGAAGATAATTCAGCTATTCAAAAGAAACACAGGAGAGCAGTTCTTCTTTGAAAATTCTGGAATAAAATATTTACAATTCAAACCCCTACATCCTTATTTTAAAAACTATGACGAGAAAGAACTTGAAAACCTTAAAAGAGAATTTTTGGAATTTTGGAATGATGCGATTAGAGATATTGAAGAATATGATTTATTGCTAATTGATGAGGTTGGTCCCGGATTAAATTGGGAGGTTATTCCAGAGAAGCTTATTTTTGACCTCATTGAAAATAAGCCAAAAAATATGGAATTGATTTTAACTGGGAGAGACTTTCCAAACTCAATTAAAGAAAAGGCAAATTATGTTTCAGAAGTTAAAAAAATTAAACATCCTTATGACAAAGGAACTTTGGCAAGAGAAGGGGTTGAATATTAATTAATTTGTAATATCATAATAACGTAATCTAATTTATTAATTATGATTCTTAATACACTTAAAATATATTTAATCATAACAATTATTAAAAAGGCAGAGTGAGATTTTGTTTCATGATAAGTTGGGATGAGTCTTTTATGTCAATGGTTTACCTTGTTGCAATGAAAA
Organism: Candidatus Pacearchaeota archaeon; assembly: GCA_018303925.1. Lineage (GTDB taxonomy): Archaea > Nanobdellota > Nanobdellia > Pacearchaeales > GW2011-AR1 > GW2011-AR1. The sequence goes on from JAGVXF010000010.1 coordinate 56,124, forward strand.
GCAAAGATGAATCGACCCATGTCGGGGCCGTGGTTGTTGGTCCTGACAATGAGATTAAATCGACAGGTTATAATAGTTTTGTAAGAAAGTTGAATGATCATCTTACGATGAGGCAGGAAAGGCCGGAAAAATATTATTGGTTTGAGCACGCTGAAAGGAATGCAATTTATAATGCAACCTTGAACGGAGTCTCGCTTAAAGGATGCAAGATATACACAAATGGTGTTCCATGCATGGATTGCGCAAGAGGAGTTGTGCAATCAGGAATTCTGGAGGTCATCATTGACAAGGGATGGGAAAAAAATAATCCGGAAGATTGGGCAAAACATGCAGAAAAAAGCATTGAAATGTTTAAAGAAGTGGGGGTTAAAATAAGGTATTGGGAAGGAAAGCTTTTAATTCCTGAAAAGTTCATGAGGGGGAAAATATTAAAATGATTCCAATAATCTTAATGATTCTTGACCTTCTTGCTTTAACCGCTTTAACTCTTATTCAGTTTGAAATAAATTTTGGATTTCAGCTTGCAGTTATGTCTTCGATTTACCTTATTGCAAAAGGATTTATGTTCCGGGATGTTATGAGTATAATTGACCTTCTTTGCGGGGTTTACATTTTAATTGCCTTACTCTTCAGCATAACCTCATTTATTTACTGGATAATCCTTGCATGGTTTGTGTATAAATTATTTTTTGTTGTAATATTTAACGCAATAAAATTTTCGTGAAAAACAATAAAAAAGTAAAATGATAATAGGAATAACCGGAACACTTGGTGCAGGTAAGGGGACAATTGTTGAAATCTTAAAGAAAAAATGGTTCGGGCATTATTCAGTTAGAGAATTTCTAGTTGAAGAACTAAAAAAAAGAGGGCTCCCCGTAAACCGAGATTCTATGGTTTACCTTGGCAATGACTTAAGGGAAAAAAATTCGCCAAGTTATATTGCTGAAAAACTTTATGAAAGAGCAGAAAAAAACGGGGGAAATTCTATTATTGAAAGTATAAGAGCAATTGGAGAAGTTGAATCTTTAAGGAAGAAAAGAAGTTTTTATCTTTTTAGTGTTGATGCTCCAATTAATATCCGTTACAAAAGAATTTTAGATAGGGGGGTGGAATCGGACTTTGTTTCTTATGAAAAATTTGTTGAAGATGAAAAAAGGGAAATGAAAAGCACTGACCCTAATAAGCAGAATCTTTCAGCCTGCATAAAACTTGCTGATTTCAGTTTTATAAATGATGGGACTATTGAAGAACTTAGAGGGAAAGTCGAGGAAGTTTTGAAGAGGATTAAAAATTTACAGGATTAAAGATATTTTCTTTGCCATTTTTTGGTCAATTTCTTCTGGAGTGTCATAAATATTAAACCTCGTTATTTCGGGCATTTTTCCCCCATACATCTTGGTTCCTTTTTTATAAAGATTTTCGAGCCAATCAGTAGCGTATCTTTGATTAACCAAGAGTTGATAATCAACTTTTTTTTCATGGTCGTCTAATCTTCTTCCCCTGCTTCTTTTTTCTTTTAATTTAATATATTCTTCCTTCTTCCAATTTTTTGGACCACAAACAACAAAGATATTTGTCGGGGGAGATTTAAATGCAATTTTGTGGCCAGGAAGAGATAAGTAGTTTTCAAGACTTATCCCAGAACGAAAAAAATTATTATTATAAATCTGGTAACATGCTGACTCTTCACTTCTGCTTCTTATTATTATTCTGTTGTTTTCTCTGAAAGGCTTTCTAAATCTTAAAAATTCATCAATTCTATAAACCGAGTGTGTTATTGCCGCAGAAACACCATCCAATTCTTCGCCATATTCAGAACGATTTTGTTCTATTGCCCTGTTAACCTGTCCGGAACCTCTCTTGGTTGGTTCTTCCAATATCCAAACATCCGCCAAAGCCGGATTAATATAAGTTGAAACATTATTTTTTACGCAGGACGCAACCATCAAGTCAGATTCTCTTTTAAAACCAGACATTAAACTGTATGCTTCAAACAAAAATTCTTTCTTTTTGTTCTCAGAAATTTTGGAAAGATTTGAATAACCTTCATTAAATTCCTTGAATTTTTCCGCATGAAAAAGAGCTTCAAGTTCAGTTCCTCTCAAATCCCTCACTTTATAATTTATTGAGTTGAAAAAACTTATTATCCCTTTAATCTGCGTACTTGTTCCACTCATATCCGGTCCACAAATAACAACATCCAAATATTTCCCCCTCATCACGATTAAACCTCTTTTTTCCTTTTAAATTAATCTTTGTTTTATAATATACATGAGAGTTGCATTTTTAATAAAGATTATTGACAAAATTATGCCGCCATTACTGCTTTTGAATCCCATTTATAGGGGTTGTATCCGTTTATGCCGATAATTTCTAAGGGGGGCATATGAATTGCTTTCATTAAAGGAACATTTTTTTCAAACTTTAATGTTGGAATTTCTCTTGGTTCTTTTGATAACTGTTCTAAAATAAAAGGTATGTGGTCTTTTCTTTCATTTCCTTCGGATTCTCTTGGTGCAGTTTTAAGATACCATTCTCTTAAATCGAGGTAGTCTTTTCTATTTCTTATTTTTATTTTATTAAATTTTTTCTGGAATTCTTTCAAATTATCTGAATCAATCCAGAAGTTTGCTCTTGGAGGGACACCAAGGTAAGAATGAGTGTTTATTGTGGTATAAATAAAATTTCTTGGCTCATATCCTGTTTCTTTTGCAACCATATGGAGTAAAAGAGAATCCTGAGATTGATTGAAAGGATTTCCTAAAAAAACATCATTACTTCTCTGGACCATGTGCAAATCAATAAAATCTCCCCAAACACTAAATTGATGCCAAAAGGGGCAAGGACCAAGAGCCATTTCATTTAATCTTGAAACATTCCATGCAGAAAGAACATGATATCTTGAGCCAGGTTTTTCTTTAATCTCCCTTAAAAGATTTTCAAGCTGGTCAATTCTATTTCCCTTGGAATCTTTGTCATACCTCCAATTATATCCGTAGACAGGACCCAAATCACCAGCCTCTTTTGCAAATTTAAAATCCTCTTTTATTTTTTTTGAATAATTTTCAAATTCTCTATTCCATTCTTTAGAATGCTTTGGAATTTTATCTTTTAATCCATTTGTTTCAAGGTATCTGTCAAAAGCATTTGCTGTCCAGATGTTTACGTTTCTGTCAACTAAACTTTTTACATTTCTTTCTCCTCTGAGTTTCCAGAATAATTCTTCAAAAGGAAGCCTTCGTGGAACATTTTTTGTTGTAAGAAGAGGGAATCCTTTTCTTAAATCAAAAGTAGTAGACCATCCCGAAATTCCAAGAATATATTCTTTAGTCCTTGGTTCATAATTAACACCTCCCCTTCCAAGAATTTCTTTTAAAAGTGTGTGATACTCATCCATTTTTTTATTAAGAGTTGCGTTATTTATATATGTTATTGACAATTTTAAACATAAAATTTTATAAATTAATTTTTCTTCTGGGTTTGATGGTGAATAATGATGTGGTCCCTGAACTGACAAACGGAGAATTTGAGAAATTTGCAAAAGAAGGTCTTGCTTTTGTTGATTTTTTTGCAGACTGGTGTATGCCCTGCACAATGATGAGCCCAATAATTGATGATTTAAGCGAGGAATTCAGGGGGAAAATAAAGTTTGGAAAAATTAACGTTGATGAAAATCAAAAAATAGCCCAGAAGTTTGAAATAACTTCAATTCCAACTTTTGTCCTTATAAAAGGCTCAGAAATTCTTGAGAGGATTTCCGGAATAGTTACTCAGGATGAACTTGAGGAAGTTTTGAAAAAACATTTGTAAGTCTTAAACCTTCAAGAAACTTTTATAAACTAATTTCCTTAGTTAATCTTAAGCGACGGCTCCGTAGCTCAGCCTGGTTAGAGCACCGGACTTTTAAGCGAAACAAGTTTTGCATACTTCGCAAAAATTCGCAAAGAGATCCGGGTGTCGAGGGTTCAAATCCCTTCGGGGCCATAACTTCAAATATATGGACACGCAAAATCTTGGATTTTCCTCGGGGCCATAAAAGATTAATAAGGTTTGAACCACTTAGGGATTATGTTTTTTGTCTGCAAAAAATATTCAATGAAATCGGGAGCGTAGCGATTTGTTCACGAAGTCAAACATATTTACCTTTTATTGAAAGATTAACAACCCCGCAATCGTAAAAAAAGTTTAAATAGAGATAAAAATCCAAATTCTTCATTTTATGGTACATTGGTGCATTAAAGGTTGGTGAGATACCTGAAAATTAGCTGTTAAGTTAACGACACCTAAAATACAGAAACTTATAGTTTGAATATCAATAATCCTAATAAATAGTAAAAACCTACTTTTGAATAGTATTGAAAATGTTAGATAAAATGAGAGATTTTTACAAGGGGGACGAGATTACTAAAATAGATGTAATTAGAAAATTAAGGACTCCTATTATTAACCTTTTTGGAACATATCCTTTATATTATTCTTTTGGAATTATTGAAACTTACTTTGAAGGAAAATGGAAAGATATTGTAGTAGATATGCTATCTAAAGAGGGGGTTATTGAGATAAAACCAAATACAAGTCCAAAACAATATCGTCTTACTCCTAAGGGAGTAGATTTAGCTTTTTATTTTATTAATTGGAAAAATTCTGAAGAAACACAAATTTTGAATTTGAGAATGTATAGATTAACAAGAGTTATGGTTACTTTAACAATAGGTTTATTTATCTTAGGAATAATCCCTTTAATCTTCAAACTCCCTTTGCTTGAAATAATCTCTTTTTTTAAATAAAACCATTCAGTAGAAAATGTTAAAAGTAGAATTTAAATAAGTGTTTTCTTTAAAATATTTATGAATGAGATTCAAGTAAAGAGGGACTTGCAGGAATTAGTTAATGATTTTAAGTCAAGGCACTCTTATTATAAATCCCTATTAGAGTCAGATATAGAAACAAAATTGATTTATGATTTATTTGTAAAAATACTTGGTTGGGATAAAAATGATTTTAAACAACAAGGAAAAGTTATGAGGGGTGAAAAGAGAGGGAGAGCTGATTATGGTTTTTATATAGGCGATAAATTAGTATTCTTTTTAGAGGTTAAAAGGGTGGGGATTCCATTAGATAAAGAAGCAGATAAACAAGTTATCTCTTATGCCTTATCTAAAAGAGTTCCATTTGCTATATCTACAAATTTTGAACAAATGAAGATATTTTGTGTTGAAGAAGCAGACGAGGGAAAAAAGATATTTAGAGTTTTTTCTAAACCAGAAGATTATATTGAGAAATTTCAAGATTTACTTTTATTATCTAAGGAAAGTTTTGAGCAAGATAAATTATTAAAAGAGGCAATAAAAGAAGAAAGATTAAAGAAAAGGATGTCTATTGATAAGATACTTCTTGAAGACTTAATGCAAGTAAGGAAACTTATTGTAGATGATATAGAAAAAACCTACCCACAAAAATATGAAATTAATGATAGAGAGGAAATTGTGCAGAGAATAATTGATAGATTAATTTTCATAAGAAGATGTGAAGATGTTGGTATAAATCCTGAAAGTTTTTATTTAGAAGAAGTAAAACATCTCCCAGACAATAAAGCACATCCTAAACTTAAAGAAATATTTGAGAAATATAATCAAGTCTATAATAGTGGTTTATTTGCTATTGGTGTAGATAATGATTGCGATAATATAAAAATAGATGGATTAATAATAAAAAAGTTAATTAGTTATCTTTATGAATCTAAAAATAAAGAATATATATATAATTTTGATTGGATAGATGCAGATGTTTTAGGACAAGTTTATGAACAATATTTAGGTAAAATTTTGTTACAAAGTAAGTCTGGAAAATCAAAGTTAACAGATAGTCAAGCACATAGAAAAGAACAAGGTATTTTTTATACACCAACTCCTGTAGTAGATTATGTTGTTAAGAATACTCTTGGAGAACTATTAAAAAATAAGAAAATAAAGCCAAAAGATATAAAGATTTTAGATTGTGCTTGTGGCTCTGGTTCATTTTTAATTAAAGCATTTGATTATTTATATAGGGAGTTATCAAATGGAAAAGAAGCAAGTCAAATGAAATTTGATGGGCAAGGAATATACTCTCTTAAAACAGAAATATTAAAGAATAATTTATTTGGAGTTGATTTGGATAATAAAGCAGTTGAAATTACTAAACTTAATCTTCTATTAAAAGCATCTGAAAAAAACAGAAGATTACCTGAAGAAGTTGATTTACATATAAGACACGGAAATAGTTTAGTAGATAGCGATAAAATAGCACCTAAAGATTATTTTAAATGGGAGAGAGATTTTCAAGAAGGGAGTTTTGATATTGTAATGGGAAATCCACCTTGGGGAGCAGATATTTTACAAGATGTAGATTATTTTGTTTCAAGATATGGGGTTTCAAAGAAAAATCTTAATTCTTTTGATTTATTTGTAAGAAAGGCAATATCCTTATTAAAGGAGGGTGGATTTTTTGGTTTTGTAATTCCAAAGAATTCAATAAAATCAAATGATTATACTAATTTAAGAAAATATATTTTAGAGAATACTTTAATAAAAAAATTAACTCTATTTGGAATTTTTGAGGGAGTTACACAAGAATTTATAGTATTAATATTTGTAAAGAATAACGATAAATTAGATATAAAAAATAAAAATAAGATTGTATTGAACAATAAAGATATAATA
>JAGVXF010000007.1:0-24660 GCA_018303925.1 Candidatus Pacearchaeota archaeon
AGCAGTTTTTGATTATATAAAAAATCAAGAGTTGCACCATTCATTTCATTGAAGACGAAAGGACGCCGTGCCCTTTAGGGCACGGAGGATGTCACATTAGAGTTAAGGATAATTATTTTAGGAATAATTAAAATTTTGAAATAGGAGAATAAATATTAAGAGATAAGGAATTTGGGTAATTAATTTGGAATATAATCATTTTTTTCCTCTTTCTTTGTTCATCTTTTCAAACGTAAAATCTGAGAGTTTTCATGTGAAAAGTTACTTTTTATTTCTGTTTAACTTTTCAAATGAATCTTCAACCATCTCGACTTCCTTTTTTAGAGAATCTATATTTTTTCCAAATGAACCGACGCGGTCAAGTATTGCAATCTGCATTTTGTCAAAGTTTTTTTCAATTCTCTTCAGCCTCTCGTCTATATCTTCGATTGCAGGTGCTGAAACTGTCATGAATTCTTTTAGTTTTTTTAAATCTTCCTCAATCTTTTTTACTTTTTCAAAGAAAACCTGCTCTGCAACTTCAATTATTGTCTCCGAGTTCATCGGATAGTTTTGTGGGTTGTTTTCGTAATTTTCTTCGGAAGGGGTTTCTTCATAATATTCTTCCTCCGAAGAGGAGTCAGAATAATAGGGAGGATAAGGGCTTTGCCCGGGCTCCTGGGCAGAATAATCTGAGTAAGTTTGATTTTGCGATGGAGCAGGTGAAGGGGTGTAAGTATCTTCCTCTTCAGGCTCTTCCTGCCTTTTTTCCTCTTCCTCACTTCCTCCCATTATTGAGGGAACCATCCCCTTTTTTGAATAATTTCCCTCCCCAGAGACTGCTTCTTTTATTTTTGACTGGTTCATTGCATCATTTATTTCCATAGGAGAAACTCCTTCGTTTCTTAGCCTCATTTCGATTTCATAATCGGGAGTTCCCTGGCGCTTCAAGTCAAGGATTCTGTCTGTTAGTGTCATATTATTTTATGTTTTTTTACTTTTTAACTTTTCTGTCCTTTGGGGATACTTTGAGTTGGAGCAAGTCTTCTTTAGTTGCGAATTCAAGTGGCTGGAACATTTTTGCCTGTTTTTTTAAAATTTCGAGGTCATCTTTTCTTGCAAATTTTGAAAATTCCGAAGAAATTGTCTCAATAAAATCTTTTATTTTTTCGACGCTTTTTTTAAGGATTTCAAGATCTTTTTTTACCTCCATAATTTCCTCTTCATATTTTTCCCTAAAGTCAATGAGGTTTTGTCCGACTAAAATAAGGCGGTCTTTTATTATTCTTTGTCTTTCTTCAAGATCCATAAAATTATTTCCGGAAAAGTTTGCCCCCCCGGAAGTTTCCCCTTCTTCCATAAGGAAATAGAGAAAGACAGGTTTAAATTTGTTTTGTAGGTTAATTCACAAATTAATATAAACTCTTTTTTCTTTTTTTCTTTTAAGGGAAGAGGCAAGAAATATGGAATTTGAAAAAGAGGCTAAACTTTACTCACACATTGTCAAAAGGGAAGGTGGAGAAGATATTTTGTACTTTAATTTTCATGGTTCATCTTATCCTCCAAGTGTTGCGCTTTTTCCGGAAGTGATGGAAATGGCTGTTGACGCCTTAATTGAAAATCCAAATGCTTCACGAATGATTTTTGTAACTGAAAAAAGCTATAACTATGACTTTCGCGAGACAAATTATCTTCTTGAGATTGCAAGCCTTTATGTTTATTTTTTAAAGCAGGAAGAAGTTCTTTCGCATAAAAAACTTGTGAGTCTTAATGAATCCTTTTTTTCAAAAAGGTATAACGAAATTTTTTCCTTTTTATATCTTTTTAAAAAAGACCCAATCGCTTCTTATTATGAACTTAAAAGATTTCTTATTGATGCAAAAATTTTCTTTCAAAGGCTAAATGGCGAAGAGAAAGTTGACCAAGGAAATTATATAAGACTTTTAGAAAAAATATTCTCCCTTGTTGAAAAGACAAAGCTCGTAACGGATGCTGAGGAGTATCTTCAAAATTATTTTCAGATAGGAAGGGAAATTTATGTGAATCTTTTTTCTCCGGATATAATTCCAAATTTTACATTTACGAGGCTTGTTAGTGGCCTTCCTCCAGATTCTGAAATTGTTGACCAGTATGAAGTTTCAATAGATGATTTTGATATAAGCAATGTTACAATTTTAAAAAAGAAAGACGAGTCAAAATTGATTTATCACCTTTCGCCTCCCGAATCTCTTTTGACCGAAGAAGAAAATTATCTTTTAAATCTTGCAAGGGGCGTTTTAATTGAACATCAGCCAAAGGCTGAAGAGTTTACGGATGTCGAAAGAACAAGAAAAGTTTTTTTTAATATTTCAAAAGATTTGATAAGGGATCTTGCGCAAAGCAGAAGCGTTAAATTAAATTATCTTTCACTCATGAAACTTTCTTCAATTTTGGTCCGTCATACAATTGGGTTTGGGCTTGTGGAGGTTCTTTTGAAGGACAAAAACCTTCAGGACATCTCCCTCAATGCCCCAATTTCCCAGACTCCAATTTATGTAAGGCATAATGATTACGATGAATGCATAACAAATATCCTTCCAAGCCGCGAGGATGCAGATTCATGGGCGGCAAAGTTCAGGATGATTTCGGGAAGACCTCTTGATGAAGCAAATCCAATTTTAGATACTCAGCTTGAGATTGATGACCTTAGAGCGAGGATTGCAATTGTTCAGGATCCTTTAAGTCCTGATGGGCTTGCTTTTTCAATAAGAAGGCACAGGGAGTCTCCTTGGACTCTTCCTTTATTCATTCAAAATAAGATGCTTAATCCTCTTGGAGCAGGTCTTTTAAGTTTTTTAATTGACGGAGCAAGGACAATTTTAATAGCCGGCACCAGGAGTTCAGGAAAAACTTCTCTTTTGGGAAGTCTTATGCTTGAGATAAATCCAAAGTCAAGAATAATAACGATTGAGGATTCACTTGAACTTCCTGTAGAATCCCTGAGAAAACTTAATTTTGACATTTTAAGGATGAAAGTTCGTTCTGCTCTTTTAAAATCAGGGACTGAGGTTTCAGCCGATGACGGGATAAGAACCTCTCTTCGTTTGGGGGACTCAAGCCTTATAATCGGGGAAGTTCGTTCGGTTGAGGCAAAAGCACTTTACGAAGCAATGAGGGTGGGGGCTTTGGCTAATGTTGTTGCCGGAACAATTCATGGTGCGTCTCCTTATGGAGTTTTTGACAGAGTTGTAAATGATTTGGGAGTTCCTGCAACTTCATTTAAGGCTACAGATGTGATTGCTGTAGCTAACCCAATAAAATCCGCCGACGGGCTTCATTCGTGGAGGAGACTACTCGAAATTTCAGAAGTTAAAAAACACTGGAAGGAAGATCCTATAAGAGAAAAAGGGTTTAGTGCGCTTATGGAGTACGAGGTTGAAAAGGATGAACTTCAAGCAAGTGATGCCTTGATAAATGGAGAGAGTGATGTAATAAAAGACATTGCTTCAAAAGTTAAAGGATGGGCGGGAAACTGGGATGCGGTTTATGACAATATTCTCCTAAGATCAAAAATAAAAAATGAAATTGTAAAAGTTTCCGAGCAGACTGAAAAGAAAGAAATCCTTGAAGCGAAGTTTAATGTTTTATCAAATCATCATTTTCATAAAATCTCTGATGAAGTAATTAATGAAGTCGGCCTACCTCTCCAAGACAAAGTTTTTCCCAAGTGGCAAAAATGGCTTAATGAAGAAGTTAAGAAGATGTGAGTAAGAGGGGAATCTTAATTCTAAACATTTATTAATTATTTTCTCTTTGGTAAATATAAGAGGTGAAATATGCCAGGAGAAAACGTTAAAGATATTCTAAGAAAATACGGGGCAAAAATAGAGAGCGAAGTAAATTCATATTCTGAATCCGGAAGATACAGTTCCTCATATGAAACTTTCAGGGGGGAAACTTCAAGGGAATATTCAACCTATGAAAGATGGGTCAACAGCCTCGGAAACATAGTCCATGTCAGACCTTCAAAAAGTGATGAGAATAAACTTAGGAAGTTTATTGATTCAGCGCACCTTTCAATTGAGCCCTGGCAGGCAATAAGCCTCTCAGTCATGAGTTTTTTGGTTATTTTTCTTCTTGGACTTTTTATTTCGGTTGCTGTTGTTTTGATTAATAACGGAGACCTCGCAACTTTTCCCATTCTCTTCTTTTTTTTAGTCACGGCCTTTTCGCTTTTTTTATTTTCATTTTTGAATTCTTATCCTGAGAGGATTGCAAGAAAATGGAGGCTTAAAGCTTCAAGCCAGATGGTTTTAGCCATTCTTTATATTGTTGTTTATATGAGACATACATCAAACCTCGAGAAAGCAATCCAGTTTGCATCTGAGCACCTTCAATATCCTTTGGCGTTAGATTTCAAGAAAATATTTTATGATGTTGAAATAGGAAAATATCCGACGATAAAAGAAAGCCTAGATAATTATCTTGAAGGCTGGAGGGATTATTCTACAGAATTTATAGAAGGTTTTCATTTAATTGAATCAAGTTTGTTTGAGCCTGATGAATCACGCCGTATTTCAACCCTTGAAAAGGGGCTCCAAGTTGTTCTTGATGGAGTTTATGAAAAAATGCTCAAATTCAGCCATTCAGTAAGGAGCCCTTTAACAAACGTTTATATGCTGGGGGTTGTTTTGCCCACATTGGGTCTTGCTTTAATTCCTCTTGCTTCGGCAATGATAGGAGGAATTTTAACTTATGTTCATGTTTTTCTTCTCTTTAACCTTTTAGTTCCCTTCATGGTATACTACCTAACAGACAAAGTTTTAAGCATGAGACCGGGGGGATATGGAGAAACAAACCTTCTTGAGATGAATCCCCTTTATTCCAAATATAAAAGTCAGGCTCCTTATAGAAAAGCATTTTTACTCGCTTTCCCGCTTTTTATTATAAGTATTATTCCCCTCCTTTTTCAGTTTACTCCAATTCCCGAATCTTTAGGAATTCCAAGAGATTTCACTTTTTCAGAAATCGGGCTTTCATTTTTAGGCAGTGGAGAGGTTTTTGAGTTTGTTACAACAGCAATGGGAGTAAGAGGACCTTTTGGTCTTGGCGCTCTTCTTTTAGGAATGTTTTTTCCGCTGTCAATTGCCGTATTTTTTTCGGTTGCTTATAAAGGGAAAACAAAAGAATTAATTGTTGAAAGGGATAAAACAAAAGAGCTTGAAGCAGAATTTAATAATTCTCTTTTTCAGCTTGGAAATCGCCTTGGAAACGGTGTTCCTCCCGAATTAGTTTTTGGAAAAGTTTCCGAATCAAACAAAAGCCTAAGAACAGGTGAATTTTTTTCAAGAGTTAATTACAATATTCGCCAGATGGGAATGAGTGTTGAAGGGGCAATTTTTGACAAAAACCGAGGCGCCTTAAGAATTTTTCCTTCAAATTTGATTGCGACTTCAATGAGAGTTTTAATTGAATCTTCAAAGAAGGGTCTTAAGATTGCAGCGGTGAGTCTTATGAGCATTTCAGAATACGTCAAGAATCTTGATAAGATAACAATGAGACTAAAAGATTTACTTGCCGAAATAATAAGTGATATGAAAAGCAACATGACTTTTTTGGCGCCTCTTCTTTCGGGAATTGTGATTGGTTTAGCTGCAATGATAACTTCTATACTGGGTTTGCTTAATTTGGGGGATCTTGCCGATGCCTCAAACCTTGGGACACTGACAAACCTTTTAAGCATCTTTCAATATAAGGACATGATTCCTCCATATTTTTTGCAGATTTCGATAGGAATTTATTTAATAGAAGTAATTTTTATTTTGACCTCCACCCTTGTAACGATTGATTCAGGTGAGGACAGGCTTGAGAGAATAAATAAAATAGGAATAAATTTAAGCAGGGGAATGGGACTCTATTTTGTTGTTGCTTTGATAAGCATCATCGCTCTTTCTTTGTTGAGCGTGTTTGTATTAGGGAATTTATTAGGGTAGTTTAGTAATTTTTATTAAATATACTTTTTTTAATTGAGTATGCATATAGAAAGATTAACCTTTTTTCTTCCATTAATTTTAATCGGAGTTTTTGGATAATTATACTTGTTGATGCGACCCAAAGAAAATTTAAAGATAGTTTTAAAAAAATTTGAGAAATTGTTATCTTTAGAAATATAAGTTGCTTTTAATTATTAGTTGTTTAGCCTCCTCAAGTTAAAAACATTTATTAAATCCCTTTCTTTTATCAATTTATGAAGAGGCTTTGTGTTGCTAAAAACAAAAAAGGGGTTGTTTCAGAATATCTTCCCTGGATATTAATTTCAATTGCGGTTTTGGTTGTTGTTATGGTGGCAATTTTTTTCCTTAAGGAGAAAGGGGTTTCAGTTCTTGATTTTATTAAAAATATTTTAGGGAGAGGATAATGTCAGAGTTAACAATTGAGCAGATTATAAAGTTGATTTTGGGGGTTTTGGTAGTTATTGCAGTTATAATCGGGCTTTATTTTATTTTCAAGGAGAAAATTATAGAATTCTTTAACGGGATTTCCCCCGGAATTTCTGAACTTTGGAGGGGTTTTTTATGAGGAAGATAATAAGGAACAAAAAAGGCTTTCTTCTTGCAAGCGAAGTCTTGAAAATTGTTTTAGCGGTTATTTCAATTACATTTTTGATTTACCTTCTCTTTTCAATTTATTATGCAAACATAAATGCACAAAAAAAAGAGGAAGCAGAATCAACGCTAAAAAGAATAGGAGACATTATCACAAGGATAAACAATGGTGCTATAATGAGAGAGATGATGAATGATATAACTCCTGTTTCCTGGAGTTTTTTTAGTTTTGTCGAAAGTGAAAAAAAACCAAATTTATGTGCAGGAGAAGATTGCATGTGCATTTGTGATTCTGTTAACTTTGACAATTTTCTTTTTTGGAGCGACAGGCAGATAAATGAGTGTGATGGAAACGGAATTTGCCTTACAGTTAAAAATTTGAATAAGTTTGAAAGTTTCAAAATAAAATCCGCAGATGATGGGGGAACAAACATTGAAGTTTCAAAGGACGGGAAATCTATTGAGGTGAAAGAAGCATGAACTTTGAGGAGATGATAAAATATATTATCTGGATTGTTGTTTTTGCAATAGCTTTATTAGGATTATACACTTTATTTAGAAACTTGGGGGTGTTTTAAATGTTCAAAAAAGGAGAACTCACGACTGAGCAGATAGTTTTATTAATTATTTTAATTGCAAGTTTTGCCGTCATTTTGTTTTTTCTTCTTAAACTTAATTTAGGTCAGGAAACTGATACAGAAATATGCCATAATTCGGTTGTTACGAGGGGAACTTCGATTATTCCAACAGATGCTCTTCCGCTTAAATGCAAAAAGCAGTATGTTTGCATTTCACTGGACGGAAGCTGTGAGGCAATGACAAAACCAGATGATTTAATTAAAGTTAAAACAGAAGAGGATGTTTACAAAGCACTTGCTGAAGATATGGCAGACTGCTGGTGGATGTTTGGAGAGGGTAAAGTGAATTATGCCGGGTCCGAAGTGGACCCAAAACTTTATTGCTCACTTTGCTCTCAAATTGCGTTTGATGATTCCGTAAAAAATCTATTTGGGAATCAGGATTCTTTTGACAAAAAAAATCTTTATGATTACCTTGCAAAAACCAAGAGGTCTGATGGACAAACTTATTTAGGCTATTTGAACTTGCAGGGGTTTGAAGGTTACTCGGGAGAGTATGGGGAAGTGGATTTAACAAAACAACATTATTCTTTGATGGGAATTACAAGTGACGTGAGTACCTGGGGGTGGATAGGAATTGTTGGAGGCACTGCAGGAGTTATTACTGCAGGAATTGTTCTTTTCCCTTGGACAGGAGGACTTTCTATGGTAGGAGCTTTAACAATTGCGGGAGTTGCTTCTGGAGGGGGTGTTGTAGGAGGAGTTTTAGTTGCCCCTGTAGTAAAGGGTCTGAGTGGAAATCAATTTATTCCCCCTTCATTAATAGAAGTAAATTCTCAGGAATTTAAAGACCTAAATTGTGAGTCAATCACGACATCAAGTTAAATTATTATTCATTCCGTATAAAGACAACTTTTATTAATTATGATTCTTTTTTTATTGCATGCATAAAAAGAGGGGAAAAAAGGGCGAGATTTTGGTTGAGAACATAATTTTTATTGTTCTGAATGTCCTTTTTTTGGCAATTCTTATTATTTTTTTATTGAATCAGGGAAATGGAACTCTTCTCCTTGAGGATTCGTATTCAAAAGAAATTGCACTTTTAATTGATTCAGCAAAACCGGGGATGATAATGACAATCAATCTTGAGAAAGCAAAAGAAGTTTTGGACAAAAATGGAATCTCTTTTGATGAGGGAATTTTAATTAAAGACCATTATGTGACTGTAAAACTCGGAGAAAATAGCGGAAAGAGTTATCATTTCTTTAATGATATAGAAATTAATCCTTATCTTGAAAAAAATGGAGAGGGGGACTTTACAGGATTTTACACTTTAACTTTTGAGAAAAAAACATGACCAAGAAAATAAGCAGGAAAACTAAAATGAATAAGAAGGGGGACAAACTCTTGTCTGTATACTGGTTTCTCATTCTTGTAATTGTTGCGACTGGAATTGTTTTGATGGTAAATGTTTTTTATGGGAACCCGTATGATGTGAGGGAAATTGAATCTGCTCTTCTTGCAAACAAGGTTGCAGACTGTATATATTACGGGGGAGAAGTAAATCCCGAGATTTTTTCTGTTCAGGGAGTTTTCAAGGAATCATTTAGGGATGGGTTTATGGAGGATTGCTCGCTAAATTTTGATGTTCAGGGGGATTTTGTTCAGGTCCCTTATTACATCGAGGTGGATTTTTTTTCCGGAATTAATTCTAAGAAAAGTGAATTTAATATAACTGAAGGAAATAACAATTTAAAACCGGATTGTAAGATTGAAGTGGCTGACAGTTCCAAATTAGCAAAATGCACAGACAAAAGTTTTTTTATGAGAACCAAAAATGGCGGAGTATACTTTGTGAAACTCTTAACAATTATTTCGAAGACCAATGAAAACACAAATTAGAGAACTAGGAAAAAAAGGACAGGTTGGTGAAACTTTAACATGGATAGTTGCCACTCTCCTTGTAATAATTCTTCTTATTTTCTTTATTTTTGGGTCCTCGCTTTTGGGAAAAACAAAGAAATTGGGAAATACCTTTAGGGAAAGTTTAACATCAAGCCAGACTTTTGAGGGAACTGACCCTCTTCTTAAAAAATCTTTATTTGCTTATGTCACTGCTGGTTCTGATTTGGAGAAGATTAACCTTGACAGGGAAATATTTAATCTTGCTAACAGGCAGGGATCAGATCTTGATTATAACGAAACCAAAAAAAATATGATTTTGAGGTATGCTGAAAGATGAAATTTAAAAAAATTGGCAAAAAGGGAAATCTTCCCGTGACTTTTTTGGTAATGGGAATTTTTGCACTCTGCGGATTTGCGCTTCTTACATTTTTTATTTCTGATTTTAAAGTTAGCAATTCTTTTATAGGCCCAAGTGTTGTCATAAATGTCAGTTCGACAGCAGACGAATATCTTTTTTACAAAAACGAGGGGATGAGTTATGGAAATTTGAAGAAGATTTTTGATATAACAGAGGAGTATGAGAGGAGTTATATTGCTGAGAATAAAACAAATATTGAGGGGAGTTTTTTGGTTTTTGGGGAAAGTACCAGGTTCCTTCATAGGAAGTTTTATAAATATTTTTTACTCTATTAACTAAAGAGAGATGGCATTACAAAATAAAAAGGGTCAGGGATTGAGTACAAGCACAATTATTCTTTTAATTTTGGGGCTTATAATTTTAGTTGTTCTTATATGGGGGTTTGTGACAGGATGGTCAGCCATGAATAATCTTATAAACCCCAGTAATGTTGACCAGGTTATTCAGGATTGTTATGCGGCCTGTTCAGTAAACAGTGCTTACAGTTACTGTTCTGCTGAAAGGGTTTTGAGGGCAAATGAGTATAAGATTAATACAAAATCAACATGTGCAGTATTTTCCCATGAGCCAAGTTTTTTGAAATATAATATTGCGGATTGTCCGACGATAGATTGTAATTTGCAATGCGCTGATGTTGTTATAGATGGAAAGAAAGGAAGTGTGGCTCTTACTTCAGGGAAGTATGACCTAAGCTCTTTAGCAAAAGAAGGAAGTTGTTTTATTAATTAGGTTTTAGTCTTTTGGGTTAAATTGTAAATTCATTAAAAAGAGAGCGAGAACCGCTCCAAAATTTTTTGAAGATAATTATAAATTGCTCCTTTTTTTATCAAAAACATTTTAAAGATTTGTTGTTTTGATTATTTCATGGCGGACAGAGGGGAAAGGCGAAATAAAAGAAAAGACAAAAGGGATGATAAGAAGGGGTACCCCTATAAGGTAGGAGGGAGATTCAGAACCGAAAATGTTGATATACTTGAACCAAGAAAAGTTTCAAAGAATAAAAGAAAAAATTAATTTTTATAAACTCTTTTTTCCTTGTTAAGTGATGATTGAAATGATTTTTTTATTTAGTCTCGCATTAATATGGATTTTATATGCAACAGTATCGGATTTGAGGTCAAGAGACATCCCAAACTGGCTCAACTTCAGCCTTATTATTTTTGCCCTGGGATTTAGATTTTTTTACTCTCTTTTTGACCTTAATGATTTTTCTTTTTTTTATCAGGGGTTAATTGGAGTGGGAATGTTTTTAATACTCGGAAATATTTTTTATTATTGTAAGGTTTTTGCTGGGGGGGACAGCAAACTGATGATCTCATTGGGAGCGGTTTTACCTATTTTTCCGTCTTTTATTCAAAATATCCAGGTTTTCCTCTTGTTCCTTTTTCTATTTTTTGTTGTGGGTTCAATTTACGGAATATTTGGAAGTGTTTATATAAGTATCAAAAGATTAAAAGAATTTAGAAGGGGCTTTTCACAGTTATTCTTAAAAAACAGAAAAATGCTTATAGTTTATTCATTTTTTGGGATTCTCTTTTTAGTTCTTGGGTTTTTTGCAATGCCCCTTTTTTACTTCGCCCTATTTATCTTCATATTCCCGTATTTTTATCTTTTTATAAGGGCTGTTGATGAATTTTGCATGGTGAAAGAAGTTTCCGTTTCCAAATTAACTGTTGGGGACTGGCTTTACAAAGATGTTAAAGTGGGAAGAAAAATGGTCAGGGCAAAATGGGAAGGGCTAAATGAAGAGGAAATAAAACTTTTAAATAAAAAGAAAAAAGTTTTAGTAAAGTATGGGATTGAGTTTTCACCGGTTTTTTTAATAAGTTTTGTTCTTTTTTGGATTTTTTTAGGATACAAAACTTTTGACTTTTTTCTTAAGGCACTTGGGTTTTAAGGAAATCTTTTTGGAAGCCATATACTTTTATCACTGATCTCTTCTTCACCCTTTTCTTTTTCATCCAGTTTTTCTTCCTGTTTGCTGTTTTTTTCAGAGGAGATTTCATCCAGTTTTTCTTTTATATTTTCCAATTCTTCAGGCGATGCCCTTTTTCTTTCTGAATTTAGTGTTTCACTTTTGTATACTGGCAATACGTTTAATATATCATGGCCCATAATGTTTGAGGAGACAAAGTCAACTCTTTTTGGGTTGAAGACTTTTTTTAACTTTTCTTTTATTTCGAGTGCAAGTTTTTCGGTTTCTTTTGGAAGGGATTCTTTTGAATTTATGTGCTCTTTTGGAATTATGAGCGAATGACCTGTTGATGCAGGGTTTATATCAAGAATCGCAATTGCTTTTTCATTTTCCCCTATTTTTGACGAAGGGATATCCCCAAAAACAATTGAGCAAAAAATGCACTGCGAATTTTTTTCATTTTCCCCCAGAAGACCCTGTTCTTTTAAGAATTCAACAAATTCTTCCTCTCCCATTTCATTTATGTTCGAGATGAGAGTGAGGGCTTTTTCTTCATCATAATTCTTTTTTATATGCTCAATTAATCTGGATTTTATATTTTCCAAATCTTTCTTTGTCTTTTCCATTCTAGATTATTTCTCTGTCACAAAGATAATTATACATTTCCCAGTAACCATTGCACATTAAAAGAGAAATCCGGTAAATTTCAGAGAGGGTGTCCATCTTTTTTTGATACAAATTTAATTTCATTTTTTATAAAAGAATTTTTCATTAATAAAGATTTATGCAATCTTTCTCATATCAATAAGCTGTGCAGAAGATACCCCCCCTATTTTCCCAAACTTTTCAAAGAGTTCTTCGGTGCTTTTGTCATCTGGGTAAAAGAAGAAAACTATCAGGGCTTTAAGCCCGAAGGCTATGGGCTCAACTGAATATTCTTTGTTTGTTCCTCCGAAGCTTTCAACTATTTTTTTTGCTTCTTTTTCGATTTTTTTAAGGTTCGTTTCCGTAGATTTTGGCATTAATTTGAATTTTGCACCGTTTATTCCCGCCATTTTTTTAAAAATGAGAGGGGGTTTATAAAATTAGTTATTGTTTTTTTTCTTTTTAATTCAAATTATCTTTTCTATTATTACTTTAAAATTTGCAAAATGCTTAAAAAGAATGATGAATTTTTTTTGTTATGAATATTAATTTCTGGGCAAAGAGGGGTGAATTTTATGGACGGGAGTTATGAAAAAATTTTGTCAAAATTGTCGAATCTTTCGGCAATAGAAGAAGAGGAGATTAACAGGCGTGTTGAAGCAAAGCGCTCGAAACTTTCAGGGCTTATAAGCAGGGAGGGCGCACTTCAGGTTATTGCTGCAGAATTAGGGATTTCTTTTGACAATGAAAAATTAAAAATTGATGAACTTTTGCCCGGGATGAGAAAAGTTCACTTTACGGGCAAGGTCATTACAATTTACCCCCTAAGAACATTTACAACAAAGTCTGGGGAAGAAGGAAAAGTTGTAAATATGATTATTGCAGATGACACTTCGAATATAAAGCTTGTTTTTTGGGACACAAATCATATTAGGATGATTGAAAAGGGAGAAATAAAAGAAGGAGTTTCAATAGAAATCTTTTCCGGAAATATGAGGCAGGGGGAGGTTCATATGGGGAGTTTTTCCGAATTAAAACTGAGTGATGAGGAATTTCCCAATGCCAAAACCGAAAAACAGATAAAAGCAAAGAGTATCAAAGATTTTAATGTCGGGGATAAAATAAATACCCGAGCTTTTGTTGTTCAGGCTTTTTCACCCAGATTTTTTAATGCAAATCTCGAAACAGGAAAAAAAGCAACGGAGGGAGAAATTTCTTCGGGAATTCCGACTGAAAAACGTGCAATTTTGAATATTGTAATTGATGACGGAACCGAAAATACACGGGCTGTTTTGTTTCATGAGATGGTCCAAAAGTTAGGATTAAGCGAGTATGAAGATGAAAACATAATTAATCAGCAGAAAGAAAATCTCCTTGGAAAAGAGCTAATCTTTGGAGGAAATGTAAGAATGAATTCTTATTTTAACAATCAGGAATTGATTGTGGATTCTGTGTCTGAAGTGGATGTTGAAAGATTAATTGATGAACTGGAAAATTGACTTTTTGAGTTGGTTTTAATAGTGAAGATACCCCTTATTTCTTTTCTTTTTAATTAATTCGTCATTTTTCTTTATTTCATTTTTAATTTCTAAATCTATATTTCTTTTTTTTATTCTGCAGTCGTGTTCGATTTTGCTTGCACTTCTATGCGAATGCCTGTAATTTTTTCCTTTTGACATAAGATATCTTTCATGTGCTTCATGGAGCAAAATAAATTTTCTTTCTTTTTGGGAGACATCATCGTCTATCCAGATTTCTCCTTCAGGAACAAAAGAATAAACTTTGTCATGCCCTCCTTCTACAAAATCTATGAAAAACATTTCTCGGACAATCTTTCCGTCCACGGTCCATACCTGAAGAAAGTTACTGTATTCCTTTAATAATCTCTTGTGAATCTTTTTAATTAGCTTGTAATTCTTGTTTTTTTTCAGTTTTTTGAATTCTTTTTCTTTTTCGCGCTCTCTTTTTTGCACGCGGTTGGCTTCTTTCCAGGCTTTTTCATATGAATATCCCTCCGACATTAATTTATGCTCGGTTAGGAGATAATCAATATAATACTTTTCATCTTTTGTTCCGAACTCATGGTCAAGCCACAATTCATTTTTTGGAATGAATGGAAAAACATAATGCTCCCCGCAATTTGTAAACTCTTCATTAAGTTTGTCACGAACATATTTTCCATTAACAACCCATACTTTAAGATCCCCTATTTTTCCTACAAGTTTCTCATAGGGTTTTTTCATTTTATGTTAAGGTAAGCATTGTTTTTAATCTTACTGATGGAGTGTTGAAAATATATTCTAAACTGTTATAAAACTTATAAACAGAGGTCGTTTTTGTTTGGTATGGCTACAAAGAAGGAAATCGATGAGATTAAAGAGGCGGTTTATGATGAAGATGAAAAATCAGTGAAAAAGAAAAAAGAAGGCAAGACGCCTGAACTGAGTGATTTGCCAGGAATTGGTCCTGCTGCTGTTGCAAAACTGGAGAATGCTGGAATTTTTGACCTTATGGGTCTTGCAGTAATGAGCCCGGCGACACTTTCTGATGCTGCAGGAGTCAGCAGTGCTGTTGCAAGAAAAGCAATACAGGCAGCAAGAACCATTCTTGAACTTGGATTTAGCGATGGGGTGGAATATGCAAAAAAGAGGGAGAATATAATTCATATAACTACTGGAAGCAAAAATTTTGATGAACTTCTGGGTGGAAAGGGGATTGAATCAAAAGCAATAACAGAAGCATTTGGAGCTTATGGTTCAGGTAAAACGCAATTGGGGCTCTCTTTAGCAGTTAATGTTCAGCTTCCTGCCGAGCAGGGGGGGGCAGGAGGAAAAGCCGTTTACATTGATACTGAAGGAACTTTCAGGCCACAAAGAATAAAGCAAATGGCAGAGGGACTTGGGGCCAATCCAGAAATGGTTTTGAGAAATATTCTCGTTGCACGTGCATTTAATTCTGACCATCAGATACTTTTACTTGAGAAGATTACAGAGATGATAAAATCCGGTGAGCCAATTAAACTTGTTGTGATTGATTCACTTACTGCTCATTTTAGAGCCGAATTTACAGGAAGAGGTCAGCTCGCAGACAGGCAGCAAAAATTAAACAGATATATGCATGAATTAATGAGGCTTGCCGAAACTCACAATTTGGCAGTTTATGTTACAAATCAGGTAATGGCAAATCCCGCTCAGCTTTTCGGAGACCCCACAACTGCAATAGGAGGAAATATAGTTGGTCATGCTTCAACTTACAGACTTTATCTTCGCCGAGCAAAACAAGGCTCAAGAGTTGCAAAATTAATTGACAGTCCAAACCTTCCTGATGGAGAAGCAATTTATTACGTGACAAATTATGGAATAAAGGATAATGAATAAATGAAAATAAATTTAGAAAAGCATGTTTATTTTGTGGGAAAGTTTTATCTTTAGAAATAACTAAACATCCCCTCGGGGAATTGAACCCCGATTTCTCCGAGTTTGCACAAATAAAATTATTCGCTCCGCAACGAAGTGTTTTATCCTTTGAACTAAGGGGATTTATTAATTTAAGAATTGGTTGTCCTATTTAATTATTTTTAGGGGATTATAATTTTACGGCCGGGAATTAGTTTTTTTGGGTCAATGAACCCGTTTGCTTTTTTCAGTTCATAGAGAGAAACTTTGAATATGTGTGCAATTTCTGCGAGAGTGTCCCCATTTTTAATTGTGTATGAACCCCCCTCAAACTCGTATTTTTCTTTTACATTTGCAAATTTTTCGTAAAATTTTTCTTTTGTTCCTTTTGGAATCCTCACTTCAAAAGAATATTCTCCTTCTACCATTCTTTCAGGAGGTGTTGCGTCAAATCCATATGCAGGGTTATAAGATTTTAGTTCTTCTTTTGAAATTCCAAGAATTTTAGCAATAACTTTAAAACTTGTCTGTTTTTTTATTGTTACAGTATCAAAGTTGTTTGTCAAAAGGTTTTCTAATATCGGGTTTTTTTTTGGATTTTCCAAGACAGTCCTTTCTGATAAATCTTTATATGCGTATATAAGCGGAATATGATTCAAGGTTTCTTCCGGTAGGACCTTTTTTTCCAGAAGTTCATCAAAGTTAAAAGAATTAAACCTTTTCAACTGGTTTATAATCCTGCTTTCTCCACAGTTGTAGCTTGCTATTGCGAGATTTGAGTCTACGAAGTCAGAAGACAAATAGTTTATATAATCAACTGAAGCAAGAATTGCTTTTAGAGGATCAAGTCTTTCGTCATACCAAAGCCCCAAAATCCTGAGACCCCATAATTTTCCAGTTTGTTCCATAAACTGAGCAATCCCCTTTGCCCCGACTCTTGATTTTGCAAAAAGATCCATTGCACTTTCAATTGGATACATGTATTTTGTTAAACTAGGAGCCTTTTCTTCGTTCAAAATAGAGTCAATAAATGGTTCATATTGCAAAAACCTTTCAAGAGAATTCAAAAACCATTCTTTCTTCTTAGTTTCAAACAACTTTTCATAATGAGCCACCTTTTCTGCAAACTTCTCTCCCATTGGAAACTTTTTTTCTGCCACTTCTATCTCCTCTTTTGAGAGTTGGATCCCATTCTCAATTGCTTCTTTTTGCTTTTTATATTGCTCCAGATTGTTTATACTTTCCCTAAAATCAATGAAATTGTGGTCTTCTGAAGAAAGGTTTGACTGTGACAGGAGTTTTGTGCCTTTTTCAAAGTACATTTTTGAAGAGTCGCGGTTTCCTTCTTCGTAAAATCTTTGTGCATTTTCAAGAAATTCCTTTGCTTTAATATAAGCTTTGTCTCCTTTTAGAGAATCCATGGGATCGGAATAAGCCCCGGCATAAATTGTGCCTTTTTCAAGGTTGTCTTTATTTTCTTTTGTAATTTTTTCTGAAGTTGCACATCCTCCGATTAGGAAAGGAACAAGCAAAAATAAAAGTCCTTTTTTCATAATTGGACTTGATTTTTTTGTTTTTTAAAGATTGTGGATGTTAGAGGAGATTATGATTTTAATTTTTGCATTGATTCGGGGAAAGCCAATTTTTTTGATGTAGAAAAGAATAAACAAAAGATAATCCTGAGTGATTATAAACTATTGAATAATACTCTTTTAAAAGAAATTAAAATCAGTGAATTTTTTACTAAAGGAAATTGACTATTTTTTTAGTACAAAGATATCATGGACAGTTTCATAAGAGTACAGTTCTTCAGGTCTGAACCAGACAGAAATTTCAATTTGGGCGTCTTCTTTGTTTCCGGATGCATGAACAAGGTTTCTTATCATTATGTTGTTTTCATTTGCATAATTTTTTGAAATATGTGCTAAGTCCCCGCGGATTGTTCCAGGAAGAGATTCTTCAGGGTAAGTTGAACCCACAATTTTTCTAACTATTTTTATTGCTTCTATTCCCTCAAGAACAAATGCAATTACAGGTCCTTCCTTTAGGTATTTCACCAGTTCCTTCCTTATATCTTTTCCGTATTTTTCCAGAACATCTTTGTATTTTATATCCAGGTCTTCCCTGTAATGTTTTCGTGCAAATTCTTCATTAGCCCAAATCATTTTCATCCCAATTATTTTAAGACCCGTATTTTCAAATCTTTTTATTATCTCTCCAACTAGGCTTCTTTGAACTCCGTCAGGCTTGACAAGAACTAAAGTTTTTTCCATTAATTGGAAAAAGGGAATTTATTTAAAAAGATTTGTCTTCTTTTGCAGATGATTGAATCTGAAGAGTTGGATAAAGAAAAAAAGCTTAAAGAGATTAAAGAAAATTGCATGAAAGCAAATTTGCCTTTAAAAGAGAGTGCAACCAATATTGTATTTGGAAAAGGAAATCCTTATGCAGAAATTATGTTTATTGGTGAGGCAGCAGGAATGAATGAAGACTTGCGGGGTTTGCCTTTTGTTGGTGCCGCAGGTAAAAATCTGGATAAACTGTTAAATAGCGTAGGATTAAGCCTGGAGAAGGTGTATATAACTAATATTCTTAAATATCGCCCTCCCTTAAATCGAGACCCTCTTCCGGATGAGATAAAAGCACACACGCCTTGGCTAATAGAACAGATAAAACAGATAAGACCAAAAGTTATCTGCTCACTTGGAAATTATGCAACTAAGTTTTTTCTTGCCGGAGGAAATGTTGATTTGATGGAAAAACAGCCCGGAATAACAATGGTTCATGGAAAGGCAAAATTAATAGAATTCCACGAGCTCAAAATAAAATTGATTCCTCTTTTTCATCCTGCAGCAATAATTTATAAAAGAGACTTAATCCCGCTTTGGGAGAAAGATATGGAAGTTGTGAAAAAAGAAGTTGATGGAAGCAAGGTTCAAAAGACATTATTTTAATTATTAAACCCAAATCTTTTTTACCCCCTTTATTTTTTTCATGCGCTTTATTATCTCTTCAATGTCATCTATGGTCTGGGCAAACACAACAAAATAACACTCAGCAAAATTATTTCCTGTAATCTTTGCATTTGCCTCTTTTATTTTGAATCCCTTTCTTGAGATGGTGTTTATTAAGTCTGCAAGAATTCCTGATCTGTCTGTTGTTTGTGCAAAGAGTTTTGCGGGCTTTGTCAGGATTTCTTTCCACCCCGCTTTTACTCCGCTTTTTTTTGATTTTTGCAATATTTCACAATCTTTTTTGTGCACGAGTGCCCTTCTATACGACCTTAGAACCCCAGTAATTTCCTCTTTTGGAAGGGGATTACAGCATTTTGCAAAGTTTACAATATG
Organism: Candidatus Pacearchaeota archaeon; assembly: GCA_018303925.1. Taxonomy (GTDB): domain Archaea; phylum Nanobdellota; class Nanobdellia; order Pacearchaeales; family GW2011-AR1; genus GW2011-AR1. The sequence continues at coordinate 18,767 of JAGVXF010000007.1, forward strand.
GTTTGGAAATTCGTCCAATAGTGCAAGAGTTTCATTTTCTTCTGTTTTTTCTTTTTGGGTTATGGGGATTTTGGGAACCGGGATGTTCTCTATTTTTTTTATCTCTCTTGTAATTATCCTTTTTGCATATTTTGTATTTACATATTTTAACCAGTCTCTTCTCGGCCTTTGAAATTTGTTTGTAATAACTTCAATAGTATCTCCGTTTTTCAGGTCTGTTTTTAGCGGAAGAAATTTTTTATTAACAAGGACACCCACTGAATGATTTCCGATTTCCGCGTGAATACGATAAGCAAAGTCAAGGGCAGTCGCACCTGCCGGAAGTGAGACCATTTTTCCTTTTGGAGTATAACAGTAAATTTTGTCCTTAAAAAGATTAATTTTTATTCCTTCAAAAATAGAATTTTTCTTTTCTTTTAGTTTCATAATTTCTTTTAACCATGCAGTTTTTTTTTCAAATTTTTCATTTCCATTAATTTTTTTGTATTCCCAGTGGGCTGCAGCGCCTTCTTCGGCAAATTCATTCATTTCTTTTGTCCTTGTCTGAATTTCGACAATTTTTTCGCCATATCTTATGCAGAAGTGAAGTGATTTGTATCCGTTTTCCTTGGGTTTTTTTATATAGTCTTTAAAAGTATTTTCAATAAGGGGATATTTATTATTTATTACTTCAAAAGCTTTGTAACAGTCTTCGGGGGTTTCTGTGACAATTCTTATTCCAAATTGGTCTTTTTGTTTATTCAGGGGAATTTTTCTTTTTACTATCTTTTCATATATACTGTAAATTTGTTTTTCTCTTCCTGTTATTTTAAAGTTTTTTATTTCTTTTTTGAGGTTTTTTTCCAGTTCTTCAATTATTTCTTTTACATACTTTTCTCTTTCTTTTTCAGACATCTTTAAAAAATTAGAAATTTCTTCATATTTTTTTGGGTTTAATATTTTAAATGAGATATTTGTCATATCTTTTTTTATTTTTTCAAACCCAAGCCGGTTTGCCAGAGGAATGTATTTTTCCATTGCTTCTTTTGCATCTTCTTTTTTTTGGAATAATCTCATTTCTGAAAATTTAGAAGCAAGTTCAAGGAGGATTACCCTTATGTCTTCAACTGAAGATAGGATGACCTCTCTTGCAATTTCACTTTTTTCCTTTCTTGATTTTGAGATGGCTTCTGAGAGCCTTTTTTCTTCAAGAAGTATTGAATGAATCTCCTCCCCAAAAGTTTTGTTTATTTCTTCCTTGTTCTTCTCTTCATATTCTAAAAAAAGAATAGCTGCAATTAAATTATCATTATCCAAATTTTTTTGAGACAAATATTCTACAATCCCGATTATTTGCTGTACCTTTTTGCTTCCTTTTTTTTCAAGAAATTCAACTGCCTTCTTTGAGAGATCTTGGTACTTTTCAGGATATTTTTTATCCTCGAAAACGGATAAAATTTTCTCCTTCTGTTCTGGATTCATATCTAAAAGGTAGGGGGTGGGTTTATATAGATTTTTATTTTCTTGTTATTTTAAGGTTTTATAATTTTTGCAAATTTTAAAAATTTATAATGCGCATTTTCTGTGTTTTCAAGGCATTTTTCACACTTTTTTTTAAATGTGTAGTTCCCGCATTTTTCACACTTTTTTAGATTCATAGAATTATCCAAGTCCGGTTATGAATTCCCTTAACCTTGTTGGAAACTTTGTTTCAAGTTTTTTTTCAGCTTCTGAGGGGTTTATCCATCTTATTTCTTCAACGTTTTTTCCGAGTTTTTCTTTTCCCTCTGTTGCTTCGCACAAGAAATAAATTCTTATCTCTTCTTTATCCTCAAGATGATTTTCAGAATATATGGTTCCAAGATTGTGAATTACAAATCCTGTTTTTTCTTTTGTTATCCTTTTTAGTTCTTTATCAATCTCTTCTTCTGGAATCAAATCTCCTTCTAAAAAAGAGTATCTATAGTCTCCCTTATTTTTACCAATTAAAATCTTTCTCTTTTTTGGGTCAAAGATTACTCCTACCAATTTCACTTTAAATTTTGAGCTCTCCATATTTTTTTTAGAAATTTTAGGTATTTAAGTGTTTCTCATCTTTTTTTAGTGATATTTTATGCATAAGAAAACTCAATGTTATTTTCTTTTGCCTCTTTTTCTATTTGTTTAATAAATTCTGCAATCTTTTGGTCGGCTTTTTTTAGGCTATTATCTTCACAAATCAGGGAATATCTTCCTGCAGCAATATACTTTATCATAATGCTTTTTCCTCCAGATAAAATTTTTTTTATTAAAACTACTCCGTTGGGGTTTGATGAAGCAAGTTTTATTTCTTTCCTGAGTGAAACCGTCTTTTCTTTTTGTTTTTTTAGTATTTCGAGAATCTTTTCAGATTCTTCTTTTCCTGCTATTTTTTTCAGTTTTGAAGGGTCTTTTTTTGATTCCTCTAAAAATTCTGGAATTGTACTCTTTTCTTCAATTTTCTTTATTATCTCATCTGTTTTGTCTTTAAGAATTGATTTTAGAATGCTTGTATAACTCTTTTTGATTTTATTTTTTTCAAGGGTTTCTTTTTTTTCCTTATCTTTCACCCTCCTTAGAGAAAGTTCGATGTGGTCTTTCATCACCCTTAAAACTTTGCATATAATCACTTTTTTTGGAACAACATAATCCCTTAGGTTTCTTATTCTTCCTGCAGCAATTTCGCTTAGGATAATTGTCCCTTTTATTTCAGTTCTCTCTATTTCAACGAAAACTGTCGTTCCCACAATTTTTTCTACAGTGCATACCAAAATGTCCCCAGGTTCTATTTCCATGAAATTTAAAAAAGAGGGAGAGTTTTAAACTTTGTGATATCTATGCTTTTTCGCCGACTCTTATTACTTCAAGTTCAAGCTCTCTTTTTATTTTCTTAATAAACTCCTCTTCATCCTCGAGGTCAATAACACATCCTGCAGCGGAATGGTGCCCTCCGACTTCTCCGTTAAAAGATTCCATTACATTTGACAAAAGTTCTCTTAAGTTCCTTCCAGCTCTTCCAACATTACGCCCGGAAACTTTTATTTTTCTTTTTCCTTCATAACTCATTCCTATCACAATAGTCCCGTCTTCATAATCAGGAGAATTTGCAATTATACTTGATATTGTTCCAATCATCGTGTCTTTTATTTTGTCCCTTGCATTTAAAAGAATATAACCTTTTCCGTTTATTTTTTCAATTTCTGCATATTTTATTCCTAAAAGAAGCTGCTGTCTGTATTTTGTATGAATTGACTCCGCTTTTTTTTTGCAGGAGGAATTTTCAAGGCAAAAACCAAGGGCGATTTCCGGTTTCCCTTCCCTAGAGCAGGCATTTACTTTTGCAGAAATCTCTCTCGCATCTTCAAGGTTCCCAAAAATTTTTATCAAAAATAAATTTCCTATCAAATCTTTATGTTTTTTTTTCGGGTTTCTTAAAACTATGGATGTCACAAGCCTTTCCATTTCTTCGTTAGTTAAGTCGATTAAATTTTTATATTTCCCATTTTCAGGGTTCAAATCTGCCTCTCTCAGAAGATCTATAACTCCCCTCGGATTTCCTGTGACTCCGGGGATGAGGGGGTTTGAGGAATATTCAAGAACTTTATTTATAGGCCTTGTCGAAGGGTAAATTAAAAGCCCCCTTTTTTTCTGTATTTCCCCGTCTCCCATTATTTGATTGAAGGTTTCATCAATTTCCTTTTCAAACATGTCCCCAATCATTCCCAGAACTGCAAGTTTTGCAAATTCCCTATTTTTTTCGTCTATTTTTTTACAAAAAAGGTAGGTCAATCCCGATGAAGAAATTTTTTGTTTTTGGTTTAACTCCGGGTTTATTATCTGGGTGTTTTCAGGGATATCTTTTTGGTTTATTTCGTGGTGGTCGATTATAAAAACTTTCTTTAAGTCAGCCTCTTTTATGTCTTTTAGGCTCCCCGATGCAAGGTCCAAGAATATAATTATCTTTTCTTTTGGAAGAGAGTTAATTATTTCTTTATTCAGGCTTTTTATTATTTTAAGAGAAAATTTTTGGTCGAACCTTTTAAGGGATTGGGCAAGTATTGCCGCAGAGGTTATGCCGTCTGTATCAAAGTGGCTTATTATTTGCAGACTCTTTCCTTTTATTTCCTCTAAAAAAGAAGAGGCAACTTTATCCAATACTATTTCTAATTCACCATCTTTCATTTTTTAATTTTAAAAAGAGAGAAATTATCTAACTTCTATACCTAAATATTTTTTTAGCTTTCTTAACTGGGCAAAAACCCGGTTTTTTTCTCTTTCTGCTCTTTTATCCTGTTTATTTTTTTTGTTGTGGTTCCCAATTCTTTCAAGTTTTGCTTCCACATTTTTTAAGTCCGGGTTAATGTAAGAGTTTCCAAGTATGCTGGAAATTTTTCCTGAATATTCTTTTGGATGGATTCCTGTATCCCTTAGTTTTTGCCCAATTTTTTCAGAAGTGAGCCCTTCTTTTTCAAGACCCCTTACTTTTTTTTCATACTCTTCCTGAGTCAACTTTTTTGAATCTTTTTCTTCTTTTACTTTTTTAACATTTTCTTTCTTTGCCATTCTACTTATTTGTTAATTTCTTTTTTAAAGCTTGTGCTCTTTTTTGCTTTAAGGGGCATCCCAATGGTTCTTGTTTTAATAACAATCTTTAAATAGATTTTTTTGATGTCTTTTTAATATCCCTTTTGAAATATTGCGGACCCAAGATTTGCTTGGTCTGTCCAATATCAAATATGTCGCGGAGGTGGCACAATGGTACTGCGTTCGCCTGCAGAGCGAATTTTCGCGGGTTCGATTCCCGCCCTCCGCTTAAGCATAATGTGGGAATCTTTGATTTTCCGAATCAAATTAAAGTTCAAATCACAATCATTTCCATTTGTAGAAATGATAGGTTGGCTTTGAATCACGGCGAAGCCAACCCATTATACTCCGGATAAAACACAAGAAGAGCACAAAATGGCAGTTTATTCAAAGAAAATAACTCTCCATACAAAAGAAAGAATAGAATTTGTAAAAATTACTGACTTAGTCAGAGAAGCAGTCAAAGAGTCAGGAGTTCAGGACGGAATAGTTCTCGTGAATTCCATGCATGTTACTGCATCAGTGTTTATAAATGACAATGATGGCGGTTTGATAAAAGATTTTAAGGATTGGCTCGAGAAACTGGCACCAAAAAAGTTCAATTATCATCACCACAGTACTGGAGAAGATAACGGCTATGCTCATCTTTGGAGAACGATAATTGGCCGCGAAGTTGTTGTTTCAGTCCAAAATTTTGAACTTGAACTGGGAACCTGGGAAGAAATTTTTTACGGGGAGTTTGACGGACAGAGAAATAAAAAAGTCCTAATAAAAGTAATTGGGGAATAAATCCTGGATTTTTTGAAAGTTGTGCAAAAATTTGTTTTGTCTTTTTGTAATTAATAAAAATTTTATTTTCCGTCGTCAAATTATATTTTTTTAAAATTTTTTTTGAAAACTTTTTTCAGAAATAAAAAAGTATATAAACAAATTCATCATTTATTTTTTGCTAATTTGAAAGAAAAATTTTTCAGATTAAAACTCAATCTTAGGTTGGGGGCGCAAAATTAAACAAAGATGGTGATAAATGGTTAAGAAGGGTTCTAAAAAGAAACAACCAAAGAAGAAATAACTTTTTTAGGTTGATCTTTTAGGTCTTTTTCGTTGGAGAGAATATTTATTTCTTGTTTTTATTTTTTTAGTGTTATTTTGCAGATTTTTTAAAAGTGTTTTTGGGCTCTGGTCCTCAATTCTTTGCGGGAGAGCATTTTTTCAAAATGGCTCTGGGGAGAATTTAACTCCCTAGGCAAAGTTTTACTTTGACTCCGCAACTTTTGTGAGGACAGGGTGTTAAAAAATGGCTCTGGGGAGAA
>JAGVXF010000007.1:24693-157439 GCA_018303925.1 Candidatus Pacearchaeota archaeon
TGGGGAGAATTTAACTCCCTAGGCAAAGTTTTACTTTGACTCCGCAACTTTTGTGAGGACAGGGTGTTAAAAAATGGCTCTGGGGAGAATTTAACTCCCGACCTCGGCCTCGCCCGGTAATTCGTATTTCTACGAAGAACTCATGAGAGCCGCGCTCTTAACACTGAGCTACAGAGCCAAATATCTGATTTATTCAGAATAAGTTTACTAAAAAAAAGTAGTTTAAAAGGATTATTAAAAGGTAGGATTACTTAACTTCAAGCTTTTCGGATTCCTTCTTTTTTTGTTTTATGAATCTTGAAAGATACCCTGCCATTTTGTTTCTCATTTTCTTTGAAGGCATTTCGCTTCCAAGAATCTTTTTATTTTTTTCAAATTCACCGTGAAATTCTATTCCATTCGCCATCAATTCATGTGACGCTCTTTTGACTTGTTTTGATTTTATTTTTCCCATTCTTATCAATATTGCACCTCTTTTTTAAATCTTGTGATTAGCCTATTTTTTCAATAGAATTCATTTTTTTTGCGGCTTCAAGCAGGTTTTTTGTTTTCTTTGGGATTTCTCCCATTGAAAGAATTGTGTATTTCAAACTTTCTTCTTCTGATTTTTTATAAGCATTCAATATATCCTTTTCTGTGATTCTTCTTTTGTTATAAGCAATGACAAGTTTTTCTTCACTATTGTCTTTTATTTTTAAAATTAAATCTTTTTTATTGAAACTGATTATATCTGTTATCTCAAAACCTTTATTCAGAAGATACTCTTTTACTTTATTAAAGAATTTTTCGTCATTTTGGTTGTTTTGTTTTTTTGCTTTTGTCTCTCTTTTTGCCGGTTTCTTTTTCTGAAGGGGTTTGTCTTTTGGCTTTTCTCTCTTAGTTTCCTCTTCGATATTTTCGTGCTCTTTGATGCTTTCCTTAACTTTTGGCTCTTTAGGGAATTTTTTAAGATCCGCTTCGTAATCTTTTTCCTCTTCAAGAAAGTATCTCCATATCAACTTTCCATTCTTTTCAAAAGGGTTTGCAAAATCTTTCATTGTTCTCAGAGCAATTTTTATTGCGGGTTCTTGTTTTGAGTCCTCAAGAAATTTTTTGTTTTTTAAAAGAATCAAAGCCTCGCGCTCTTTTCCCCCGAGGTAATCTATGAATTTTTCGATTCCTTTTTCATTTCCAGGGATAAAATAGACTGGGCTTGTTCCCACCTTCATATTTGAGACTTTTATTTTTTGGTGAGAAATTAGTTCAGAAAGAAAAGCAGAAGTGAAAATCATATCCATTCCGGCATCTTTTGCAATGTGAACAGGGAGGCTCGCCCCGTTTTTCTCAAGAAACTTTATAATTTTTTCTTTTATGAAATTTGCGTCATTTATGGGCATAAAAGAAATAAAATAAGTTTAATTATAAATGTTTTTAAAGTTTTAGTTTTAAACTTTCTTCCAATTAACTTCATAATAAATGGCGTTTCCCTCATCGTCATTTACCGCAAGGAGGACTTGTTTTTTGGTCGAATTAGCAACCCTATTTTTTAAAATGAACTCTTGCCATTTTATTTTCTCAGAGGAGTTTATGCAAGAGAGGAGCCAGGTTGAATGCGCCCTGCCCGGTTTTTTGCCTTTTTCATAAACAGAAAAATCAGCACCATATTTTGATCCGGATTTAAGGATAAATCCTTTTTCCCTTAAATTTTTATAAACTTTGTACTTTTCCAGGAATCTTTTATCTATTTTTGTAAATTTTGAGAGTATCTCGCTTTCACTAAGAAATTTTTTTCCTGAATAAACTTTCATTCCTTTGTATCTAAATAAAAAAAATCCTTCGCAAAAAGAATATGAAATTTTTTCATTTGATTTTTCGCCGTAAAAGTTTTCTCTTGAGAGGGTATAAGCTTTTTTGGAATTACTTGAAAGTAAGTTTCCTATCAGGCGAGCCGCAAATTCTTCTTTTTTATCCATTTCTTTTAGTGTAAAACAGAATATTTAAAATCTTTTGATTTTGAAAAACGAAAAATTATTCTGGCAGAGCCGGACGAAAGTAGGAATTTTAAATTTTTCACATCAAAAATCTATTAAACTCCTTTTCTTTTAGTTTTGTATGGATGAATTTAATTTTTCTAAGATTGAGAAAAAATGGCAGAAAAGGTGGGAGAAAGAAAAAACTTTTGAGGTTAAGGAAGACCCAAAAAAGAAAAAATTTTACTCTCTTGAAATGTTTCCCTATCCTTCTGGTTCGGGTCTTCATATGGGTCACGCCCTAAATTACACTATTGGGGACATTTTTGCACGTTTTAAAATTATGAATGGATTTAATGTCCTGCATCCAATGGGATATGATGCCTTGGGGCTTCCTGCTGAAAATGCCGCAATAAAAGCCGGAACACCTCCTCAGGACTATACAAAAAATTCAACAAAATCATTTACTTCCCAAATGAAATCTTTAGGATTCAGCTATGATTGGTCAAGATTGCTTGACACATCAGATCCCGGCTATTATAGGTGGGATCAATGGATATTTTTGAAGATGCTTGAAGCAGGACTTGCCTATCAGAAAGAGTCTTTAGTTAACTGGTGTCCTGATTGCAGAACAGTTTTAGCAAATGAGCAGGTTCATGATGGAAAATGCTGGAGGCATGAAGGCACGCATGTTAAAATGAAATTGCTTAAGCAGTGGTTTTTGAAAATCACAGATTATGCTGATGAGCTTCTTGATAAAATTGATGACCTTGACTGGCCCGAAAAAACGAAACAGATGCAAAAGCACTGGATTGGAAAAAGATATGGAACTGAAATTGATTTTTTGATTAACGGCAAGAAATGGCCTGTTTTTACGACGAGGCCGGATACAGTTTATGGGGTGACTTTTGTTGTGGTGTCACCTTATCATGGGAAGTTGAATAATCTCGTCACAAAAGAGCACAGGAAGGAAGTTGATGAGTTTTTAAAAAAATTAAAGAGTATTTCTGAAAAAGAGATAGTTCTCCTTGAAAAAGAGGGAGTTTTTACCGGATCTTATGCAATTAATCCCCTGACAAAAGAAAAAGTTCCAATTTATATTGGGAATTTTGTTGTTGCGGATTATGGTAGCGGGATGGTAATGGCTGTTCCGGCACATGACCAGAGAGATTATGAGTTTGCAAAGAAATACAGAATAAAAATAAAAATTGTAATTGACCCTGTTGATTTTGAACTCAATGAAAAAAATTTGGCTGAGGCATATGTTGGCGATGGAACTCTTGTTAATTCAGGAGAATTTAATCATTTGGAGAATAATAAGGCAAAGGAAGTGATTGGTGAATTTTTAACTAAAAAAGATCTTGGAAGAAAGTCTGTTCAGTTCAGGCTTAAAGACTGGGGAATTTCAAGACAAAGGTATTGGGGGACTCCAATTCCAGTAATACATTGTGAAAAATGCGGGGCTGTTCCTGTTTCCGAAAAAGATCTGCCGGTTAAACTTCCAAGGGAGGTTAAATTTGGAGAGGGGAATCCGCTTCTCACAAACAAAAAGTGGATTAATGTAGTTTGCCCAAAATGCGGAGGTAAAGGACATAGAGAAACAGATACTATGGACACTTTTGCAAACTCATCATGGTATTTTTTAAGATATTGCGACCCAAAAAACAATAAAAAAATTTTTGATGAAAAGAAGATTCAATACTGGTCTCCAGTTGATATTTATATTGGGGGAGCAGAGCATGCGTGCATGCATCTGATTTATTCAAGATTTTATGTGAAATTTCTTAGAGACTTGGGGTTAATTGATTTTGATGAACCGGCAAAAAGACTATTTCATCAAGGGTTGATTCATGGAGAAGACGGGGAAAAGATGAGCAAATCGAAAGGAAATGTTGTTGACCCTCTTTTAACATCAAAAAAATACGGAGTTGACTCTTTGAGGTTTTTTTTGGTCTCAGTTGCGTCACCGGATAAAGATTTTGACTGGAGTGAAAAAGGAATTCAGGGAAGTTATAGATTCATTAAAAAAATTTACCACTATTTTGAAGGTTTTAAATCAGGGGAGAATTCAAAAGAATTAGACTTTAATATGAATGAAGTAATAAGAGAAGTGAGTGAGGAAATTGAAAATTTTGATTACAGGAAAGCAACTATAAGACTAAGGGAAATTTTTGAGACTATTTTAAAAGAGGGAAAAGTTAGAAAAAAAATTGCTGAAGACTTTTTGAAGCTACTTTCTCCATTTTGTCCCCACATCACTGAAGAACTTTGGGAAAAACTTGGGAGAAATGATTTAATCTCAATTTCAAAATGGCCTGAATATACTAAAATTCAGGTAGGAAAAAAAGCCGATGAAGATATAAATAAAAAAATAATTAAAAATGTTTCTTTAGTTGTAAAGAAGTTTGAGGATCGGGGAGATAGAATATCAAAAATTCATCTTTATCTTGTGCCATCTGACTTTGAAGAGATAAACCCCGAAAAAATAAAAAAAGGAATTGGAAAAGAAGTTTTTGCTTATTCTGTTAGGGACAAAAAAAAGCATGATCCGGAAGGTCGATCCAAAAAGGCGAGACCGGGAATGCCGGGGATTTGGTTTGAATAAGCAACTTTCAAGATAAAGGGGTTATTTTTATTTAAAGACAGCAATTTAACCGCGAGGTTTGTTGTGAGTTCCAACTGAGCTGGTTTGGATTGTGACGGGGATCCTTTTAACGGGACTCGGTTCTTAGGGTACGCGCCGTAAGGCACCGAAAAAGGATTTGCTTGCTTGCAAGAATAAAATAAATTTAAATACCCCCCTCCCTAAAAAATTCTATGATTGACAAAAAAGAAATTCTGAAGGAACTGGAAAGCAAGTTTGCGCAGGTAAAAAAAGAACTTTCCATCAAACCGTCTTTTGAGGATCTTGAGAAGGAATTTGAATTAACAGATTTTATTTTGTCTGCAGGATTTGTCTCTGAAAACTTTTCAAGACAATTGTCACAAAGAATTGTTGACCATTACAGAGACTGGCACGGATATCTTAATAATCTTCTTTTGCCAAACCCGTCTTTTCTTGCAGGTCAAACAGAAACAAAACTTTTCAATTCAGAGGAATACAGAAAAAGAATCTGGAGTCTTATTGTGCTTTCAATGAAATTTTCAAGTATGCATTCTCTTATTGGTTTAAACCAGAACAAGAAAATGGAAACTGATTTTATAAATCATTCTTACAATATTTGGGTAAGTGAATTTAAACCCGGGATTGCTTCAATAATGGAAAAAGTGAGCGAAGGCTGGAATAAAAAGTGATATTGAATTCTATTATTAGGTAAATTAGAGTGAGTTTAAAATTTCAGAAAGTGAAATTCAAAATCCTCTTCTAATTAACATTTATTCTGGTAAGGTGAGTAAAGAACAAATTTGCATTTAACTATTTAGGCAGGTGAGCGATTAAAGTTTTTTTATGGGGGGAAAATTTACTTTCTATCCTTTATTTAGACTAAATAAGAACTTTTTTATATATATTTTCTTTTAATAAGACATGGATAAATTTCCCGAAAAAAAGGATGGGTTACTCAGAAGACTTAATTTTTCAAAGGATATTTATTTTATTATTGGGATTATCGTTGTTCTTTTTTTAATCATTTTTTCACTCTCTTCAACCGATTTAGAAGAGAAAGTGAGCAAATTTCTAAAATGTGGAGACGGAACTTTTTCTGGTTATTGCTCTTTATCTAAATCTTACTTTTGTGAAAATGAAACATTAATTGAAAACTCCTCATTTTGCGGATGTCCCGAAAATTTCAGATCAAAAGAGAGATACTGCATTTCTGATTATGACAATTTGAGTTCCGAGGTTTATCTTGATTATTTAATCTATGGAGTCAATAATTCACTGTATTTTAAATTCAGGGAGGATGTCCATCTCTACCTTTCAGGTCTTCCAAGATATAAGGTTTATCTGGCAGATGAAATTCCAAAGAGAAGCGACTTTAAATATAAGAAAATCGACGAGCCGATTCAGTCTTCTTTTTTGAAGCCTTTGGTCGTCGAGATAGAAAATCTTTACCCCGAATCAAAAGATATGCAGGCAAAGGTTGCTGTGAGCATAGTTCAGAATATTCCTTATAATGAATCAGAATTCACCTTATTTTTCGGGACAAAAATCAGAATCTCTGCTTATCCCTATGAAATTCTGGGGAAAAATCAGGGTTCATGCGAAGAAAAATCTGAGCTTTTAGCTTATCTTTTAAAAGAGCTTGGGTTTGGGGTCACTTTATTTTATTATCCTAATGAAAACCATGAAGCAGTTGGAATAAAGTGCCCGATTGAAGAAAGTTATCTTGGAATGGGATATTGCTTTGTTGAGACAACGGTTCCGAGCCCGATTTCTTACAGTGAGGGAATATATCTTGGGCTTGGGGGAGCGGGGAAGTTGGAAAGTGAACCGGAAATTATTTTAATTAGTGATGGAATCTCGCTTTCAGAAAGTCTTGTCGACTATAAAGATGCGAAAGATCTTAAAAAACTTGTAGACAAAATCGGCAAAACAGGTTTGCTTAATTTTTTTGAAAAATCAAAAATGAATTATCTAAGGGAAAAATATGGGTTGGGTTATTGAGAGAAAGATAAGAGTAATTTTTATTCTAAAACCGCTTTGATTCTTCTCACTCCAGCACTTGAAGACTCTTCCTTGATAATCCTGAATTTTCCGATTTCTCCTATGTGTTTTACATGCGGTCCGGTGCATATCTCTTTACTGACAAAACCTTTTTTTTCTTTTTTATCGACGACCGTGTAAACTGAAACTCTTTTTGGATATTTTGCGCCAAATTCCGCCTGAGCTCCCGCTTTTATTGCATCACTAAGGTTCATTTTTTCAATTGTAACAATCAAATCTTTTTTTATTTTATCATTAATCCAGTCTTCAATTTTTTTCTTTTCTCCATCTGTTAATTTTCTTTCATAATTAAAATCGAACCTCAGTCTTTCAGGGGTTATGTTTGAACCTCTTTGAGTGATATTTTTGTCTTTTAAAATTTGCCTTAATGCTTCATTTAGAAGATGGGTTGCAGTATGAAGGCATGTTGTGGCAGCAGAATTATTAATAAGACCTGATTTGAATTTTCCAGCAGAGGCGGTTTTTGACAATTTCTGGTGTTTTTGAAATTCTTTATAAAAAGATTTTTCATCCACACTAGACCCCTTTTCAGTTGCAAGCTCTTTTGTCAGCTCAATTGGAAACCCATATGACTGGTAGAGAAGAAAGGCATCTTTACCTGAGATGGTTTCATTTATTGACATTTTTTTTACTTCTTTTATTCCTTTTTCCAGGGTTTTTTCAAACTTACTCTCTTCATCCTCCAATATTTTTAATATTTTTTTCTTATTATCTTTTAATTCATTATAATCATCATAAATTTCAAAAACAGGCTCTGCAATTTTTCCTGTAAATTTTTTAAGCTCTAATTTTTTTCCATATATAATTGCTCTTCTTACCAATTTTCTTAATACATACCCTCTTTCCTTGTTTCCAGGTATGACCCCGTCTGAAATTATGAAAACCGCGGCTTTTATATGGTCTGCAATTATCCTCATTTCTTTTTTATGCTCTTCGTATTTTTTTCCTGAAATTTTTTCTATTTTTTCTATAAGAGATTTCCACATTTCTGATTCATAATTATCTTCAAAGCCATTTAAGATGGCAATTGTTCTTTCGACGCCCATTCCGGTATCAACATTTTTTTGTTTTGCTTCGATGTATCTTCCGTCTTGTTCTTTTGTGTATTCCATAAAAACATCATTCCATATTTCTACCCAATTATACCCCTCCGCTGCTAAAGTAGAATCATTGGGATTAAACTTTTCAGGCACTTTCTGAGACTTATTCTTCCAGTAAAACATTTCTGTGTCCGGTCCGCATGGGCCAGTCAACCCCGCGGGACCCCACCAATTATCTTCCCTTCCGAGGGGGGTAATTTTTTCTCCCATAATTTTTAATTTTTTCCATATTTCTTTTGATTTTGTGTCTGCAGAAGCAATTTTATCGCCGGAAAAAATTGTAACTGCTAGCTTCTCTTTTGGTATTTTAAGTTCTTTTGTCAGGAATTCGAATGAATATCCAATTGCCTCTTTTTTCCAGTAATCTCCAAGAGACCAGTTCCCAAGCATTTCAAAAAAAGTGTGGTGAAATGAGTCACCCACTTCCTTGATATCGCCAGTTCTTATGCATCTTTGAATTCCTGTTAATCTTTTGCCAAGTGGGTGTTTTTGCCCAAGAAGGTATGGGACCAGAGGATGCATGCCTGCTGTTGTGAAAAGAACCGTGGGGTCATTTTCAGGAATGAGTGAATTATTGGGAATTTTTTTGTGCCCTTTAGATTCAAAAAATTCAATATATTTTTTTATGAGTTCTTTTCGGTTCATGATTAACCAAGAAGGAGAGTTGTTTTAAATTTTTGGATTGGAGAAAAATTAATAAATTTTATTAACCTTTAAAATACATGGAAAATAAATATTATGTTATATCCTGAACTGGAGAATTTCATGATTTTTTTGAAGGAAAGCAAGCTAATGAAACAGATGTTAAGAAAAAGATTTTTTTGAAGAATTTAGAGAAGAAATTAATGAAGTAACTTTATTATTTTTGATTTATCAATTAATCCTGAAAATCCCGCTTTTTTTCAAGTTTCTTTTGTAATAATTTTCAATTTCTTTTTTGGAATTTTCTAATATTAAAATTTTTTCCATCCCAATTTCAAAAAAATTTGCAATTTATAAAAATTTATGGGATTTAGGGGTGAATTTTTCCAGAAACTCAATGTTCCAGTTTGTTCAATTTTTCCTGTATTTCGCGAAGCTGGTCATCAATTGTTCCTTCGCTTTTTAACAAATCAATCTGGATTTCCTTTTCCTTATTTTCAATTTCGTTAACAGGCTGCTCTTTTTGAAGAATTTTTGGAATTTTCAATGCCGGAAAAAGGTTTTGAAGTTTTGTCAAATTTCCTTTAATTTCTGAAAACTTTTTTATTATTAACTGTTTCTTTCCGAGCTCTTCAAGTCTCAATTTTTTATACCCGGAAATGTTTTTTGAAATTTTTAGCAGGCTTATTTCAGAGTTTAAGAGGTCTTTTTTTCCGGTTATAGACTCATATTCATCAAGTTTTATGTGGAGAGGGTTTCCCGGATTAATTTTTTGAGAATTTTTTTTTTTCATTTAAACCTTAGAAAAAATGTCGCTATTGACCCTTTCAATTTTTCTTTTCATCTCCTGAATCTCATTTTCCCAGTTCGACAATTCTGTTTCTTCTTTTCCTTTAAGGTTTTTTGTGTCTTCAAGAAGTTTTTCAATTTCGTTAATTTTTTCCTTTGTTTCCCTGAAAATGCGGAGCGATTCTTCAAAGCGATCAATTCTGACAAAAACAGGTCCGGCAACATTTCCTTCAGAGTTCTTTCTCATTTCTTCCATGGGGGATATTCTTTTCATTTTTTCATTTATTTTTTCTCCGGACATGGGCTTTTGGGGACTTTCAAAATCTGAGCGTGGGATAAGTTCATGATGCATTAATTCGGGCTCGTTGTCTTCGTTTCCCCAAATTGCATTTTTTATTGTTTCTCTTGAGAATTTTTCCCCCATGCCGTTTGAAGGAAATCTTGGAAGTTCAGGAACCTCATTTTCTTCATAATCCTCTTCAAAATCAGGAAATTGCGAAGGAAGCCTTGGAAGTTCCGGAAGTCTTGGAATGCTTATCTCTTTTTTTTCACTTTTTTTAGAAAATAATCCCATATTTCACCTCTAAATATATATTAGAGGATATACTTTAAAAAGGTTGTTCTGCAGTGCCCATTTTAAAATTTTCTTTATTAAGGGTTTATCTCTTTTGAAGAACCTCTAAAAAAACCGAAAGCTATTTTAATCAATACTTTTTTAGTTAGATTATGTTAAATAAACTTCTTGAGGAAATTGTAGTTTCTATTGTTGGAAAGTCTGCAGAGGGAATAGTCGGTCTTTTAAATACCCCCAAATATGTTAATGAATTTGTTATTGCAAAAAAACTGGGAATTACAATCAACCAGACAAGAAACATTCTTTACAAAATTTCAGATTATGGCCTTGTTTCTTCAATAAGAAAAAAAGACAAAAAAAAAGGGTGGTATACTTATTTTTGGAAATTCGAAATTTTGAAGTGTCTTGAATTTTTGAAGGATTTTTTAATGAAAAATAAAATGCAGATTCAGGAAGAAATTAATTTAAGAAAGTCAAAAGTTTTTTATGTCTGCGAATCCTGTGGGCTTGAATACGGCGAGGATGAGGCTCTTTTAATGAATTTTACATGTGATGAATGCGGTGAGATTTTTACAGTTAAGGACAGTTCAAAACTAATAAAGGACTTTGAGAGGTCTTTATTAAAAATTGATGATAAGTCAAAACTTGTTGAGGCAGAAATGGAGAACGAAAGAACGAAGCTTGACAAAAAGAAAGAGGCTGAGGGAAGGAAAGAGGAAAAAGAAAATAAGAAGAGAAAAGAAGCCGAAAAGAAAAAGAGGGCGGACAAAAAGAAACTTTCAAAAGCCGTAAAAATTAAACCAAATCAGATGAAAAAGAAACCTGCCGTCAAGAAAGAAAAGAAAAAGAAATTTTCAAAGAAAAAAACCAAGAAAAAATCTCAGGTTAAGAAAAAGAGCTTAAAAAAGAAACCCTCTTCAAAAAAACAGGGAAAGAAATCTAAGAGGAAATAAAAACTGGGCAGGCCGTTTTTATAGGATATAAAAATATATGAATCTGTCTTCAATTTTCTTTATTTATTAAGGTTTAAATAATCTTTTTTGCTTTTCCTACTATGGCAGTTTATAGGGTCTTTCCAGCAAAGAAAGAGAGTATTCTCGGAAGTGTTAGCGTTACGCTTTGGCTAATCATTTTTAATGTTATTTTTTTCATCCTATTTTCGGTTTTGATCTCCTATGAAATAATTCCCATTGATTACATTGCGCTGAATCCGTCGAACATAATTAATAATTTTTATCCATGGACTTTTTTAACGAGCCTTTTCATGCATGGAGGCTTTTTCCATTTATTTGTAAATATGCTTTCTTTACTTTTTGTTGGGGGACTCTTAGAGAAAATTCTTGGAAAAAAGAGATTTTTTTCATTTTATATAATTTCGGGTTTTATTGCCGGGCTTCTTTTTGTTTTATCCGCGTTTATTTTTACGGGGGATTTCAATTCTTATGCAGTCGGGGCCTCGGGGGCAATTTTTGGCCTTATAGGCGTTTTAGTTTTTTTAACTCCCAACCTTCCGGTTTATATTATGTTCATTCCGATTCCGATAAAAATGAAGTATGCGGCACCAGCAATGCTTTTTATTATATGGCTGATTTCGGCAGGTCTAAACCTTGCAATTGGTAATGTTGCACATCTTGGGGGGCTCTTAAGCGGAATCGTATATGGGGTTTATCTAAGAACAAGGTATCCGCGCAAAGTAAATTTGATTTCAAGACATTTTAGTTAAAATGGCAGGGAAGAGATTGGAAAATTTTAAGATTAAAAAATTTGTTGATAAAGAATTTAATTCTTCGATGATATACATAAAAGAATCAAGGAAGTTTATTTATGCCATAGTTTTTATTTTTGCCATTTTTGCAATCGCCGGATATTTTATCCCCCTTCCTGGCCAATTAAGTTTGCAGATTATTGATTATTTCAGAAATCTTATTGAAAAAACCGAAGGTCTTGGGGGGTTTGAAATGAGCATATTTATATTCGGCAACAATTCTGTTTCTGGGTTTATGGGCCTTTTTTTAGGGGTTTTCTTTGGAGTTTTTCCTATTTTTTCGGCCATTGCAAATGGTTTTGTTTTGGGTTTTGTTGCAAATCTAGCAGTCTCAAGTGAGGGAATTTTTTCACTCTGGAGACTTTTTCCTCACGGAGTTTTTGAACTTCCAGCAATCTTCGTTTCATTTGGGCTTGGAGTCAAACTTTCAACTTTCATATTTGAGAAAAATAAACTAGACGCATTAAGGATTCTTTTGAGAAAATCTGTTTCTTCTTATGTTTTTGTGGTTTTGCCTTTGCTTGTTATCGCTGCAGTCATTGAAGGGACTTTAATTGTTTTTGGAATTTAACCCCTCAATTCATCAATTCCCATAATAATAAGAACTATTCCAAGAAGGATTATAAAAATTGTTACCCCCCCTTTTATAACTTCCCATGTTGCGGCGCCCCAGTCCGACAGGGGCATTCCAGGTACGATAAGGTACAAAGGAATAATTACCAGAATAATCCCAAGAATAATTTTTAATCCTTTATTCATACTTTTTACAAGGGAGTGGATTTTAAAAGAGTTTCGGAAGAGGTTTTTTAGATTTTTATTTGTGACCGGCTTTTAAATTATTCTTTAAAGAATAATTTTAAAAACAGCTCTCTTTTTGTGTTTATATGAGCAAAACGGATAAAGCGAAAATTGCAAGAAAAAACATTTTAAGAAAGTCAGAAGAAGCAGAAGGCAAAACAATTTGCGGTTATGATTTTAATAAGGGGGTTGATTATGAAAAGATTTTTGATAGTTTTGCAACGATGGGGATTCAAGCAAGCAACTTTGCGAAGGCCGTTGAAATCATTAATGAGATGATAAAAGAAAAAGCTTTTATTTATCTTGGTTACACATCAAACATGGTGACTTCTGGAGTGCGTGAAACCATAAGGTATCTTACTGAATGCAAAAAAGTTAATGTTTTAGTCACGACTGCCGGGGGAATTGAAGAGGATATAATAAAATGCATTGGGAATTTTAAGCTTGGGGACTTCCGGACTCCAGGAAAAGCGCTTCGGGAAAAAGGGATTAATAGGGCGGGAAATGTCTTTATACCTAATTCAAGATACTGTGATTTTGAGGATTTTATAATTCCTATTTTTGAAGAGTTTTATGCTAGGCAAAAGGAAAAAGGAAAAGTTCTTACCCCCAGCGAACTAATATGGAAACTTGGAGAAAAAATAAATAATGAGGATTCAGTTTATTTTTGGGCGAACAAAAATAAAATTCCTGTCTATTGTCCTGCGATTACCGATGGAAGCCTGGGGGATATGGTTTATTTTTTCAAATCGTCTCATCCGGACTTTTTAATTGATGTTACTCAGGACATATGGAGTTTAAACAATACGACTCTTGGTCCTGAAAAAACCGGAGTCATAATTTTAGGGGAGGGGATTATAAAACACCACATATGCAATGCAAATATGTTTAGAAACGGCGCAAATTATGCGGTTTATATTAATACTGCTCCGGAATACGACGGTTCTGATACTGGGGCTCTTCCAGAAGAAGCGGTTAGCTGGGGAAAAATTGCTACTGATGCAAAGAGTGTAAAAATTTATGCAGAAGCTTCTTTAGTTTTCCCTTTAATTGTCGCAAGAAGTTTTGCTAAATGGTGAATTAATTTTTTTCTTTTAAAATCAACATAAATTTTTTTATTTTTTTATCCTTGAGATAAATATTTAAATAGATATGAAGATTTCTCTTTTCATGGCAGAAGAAAATTATGAAAATCCAAAGACTGAAGAAATATTTTTACCTTTTTCAAAAGAAAAGATGGAGGGGGAGCTTGGCAAAGACTTTATGGATGTTTTAAAAATGGTTGCTCCAGGAACAAGCCTGAGGGTTGCTCTTGATGACTTTTTAAATGCAAAAATGGGGGCTTTAATAGTTCTTGATAATGGAAATCTTGGGGACATTGTGGAAGGAGGTTTTAAGGTTAATACAAAATTCAGTGCTCAAAAATTGGTTGAGCTTGCAAAAATGGATGGGGCAATAATTCTTTCAAAAGATGTCAAGGAAATTTTGAATGTAAATACTCTCCTTTTTCCGAGTATTTCCATCTCGACAAAAGAAACCGGAACAAGGCACAAAGCTGCCGAGAGGACTGCAAAGCAGGCAAAAACAATTGTTATTGCTGTTTCAGAGAGAAAAAACAAAATCTCCCTTTATTATGGGGATTCATCTTATCAACTTGAAAGGAGTTCTGAAATTTTGAGAAGAGCTTCGGAGACTTTACAGATTCTTGAAAAACAGAGAGATGTTTTTGATAATCTTTTATTGAATCTAAATTCTCTTGAACTCAGGCGTCATGCGACAATAACTGATGTTTGTATGGTTTTGCAAAGAGTTGAAATCATGAAAAGAGTTTCAGAGGTTGTAGAGAGATATTTAATTGAACTTGGAAAAGAGGGGACAATTGTGAAAATGAGGCTAAAAGAGCTTATGGGAGGCCTTCAGAAAGAAGAAGAATCAATCCTTAAAGATTATTTTGGCCAGAATCATTCTTCTTCACTTGAAATTCTTGAAAAAATGGATTTTGATTTTTTGCTTGAACCCATGAATATTTCAAGGCTCCTTTTTGAAGAACTTCATGATAAAACAATCTCTCCCCGCGGAGTGAGGCTTCTTGGAAAAACAAATCTTCTTGAGAGGTATATTGATTTACTCATAGGAAATTTTGAAAATTTATCCGAAATTCTTAGTGCAAGCAACGAGGAGCTTCTTGAAATTTTGGGAAGCGAGGCAATGCTTTCTTTTTTCAGGGAGGAAGTTTATAATTTGAAAGAGAAAGTTAATCTGGGAAAAGGATTGTAATAACTTTCTCTGCGATTTATTTTTTCAAAATAAACTAATCTGGGAAAAGGATTGTAATAACTTTCTCTGCGATTTATTTTTTCAAAATAAACCGGAAGTAAAAAGTTAATCTGGGAAAAGGATTGTAAAATTATTCTTTGGAGCATTAGGTTTTCTGTATCTAAATTTTTATAAAATAAGTGCTCTTTGTTTTTTTATGGATGGGGAGAGGGAATTTTTTTACCAGGTTTAGTAAATGTGTTTTTGAGGTCAGACAAAAATAAGCTTGAAGAATTAGAAGATATTGCGAGGTCCGACAGCACATTAAATGAACTCAACATAATAAAAAAAATCGGAATATTTCCCCCTTTTAGCATTTTTGTTTATGATTATTTTTTGGGTTGGGGTATTTATTATGCAGAGAATGGGAGAGTAAACCCGACTTTAACAGACTATTCTGATAAAATGTTTATGGATTTTATTGATTGTTCTTTTTCGTTTAATCAAAGTCCCTTGAGAGTTATCAAAAAGATTGATAGATTTGAAGAATTTTCCAGAAGGATTAAATTAAGGACCGGATTTGACTGGATAGAGTATAATTACAAAACGCAGATTATGAGGGAATCACCAACCAAAAGTTGTGGAATTCAGAAGCCTCTTGATATGGATTATTCAATCCCCCCAAGAAAAGAGATATATTCTTTGTCTGAAGGGGAAGGATATGTGTTGGTGAATTATTTTAAAATCGAGGAGTTTGAAAAAGACAGGGGTGGAAAAATAAAATTTTCATGTGAATGTGAGCGTGAAAAGTATGCAATGTCTGTTGGTGCCGTCGAAGAAATGATTATTTCAAAAGATTCCAGGGCGTTAATAGTCAAAGAGCCCCTTTTAGGCTGTTCACGAAACATAATTAAATTTCCTCCATGTATCTCGAATATTTTTATGAGGGATTATATTAAAAAAAGGAATCTTAAAGTTTTAGATGGCTCCGGAAAGGGATTTAATTTTATTTCAGAAAACTAATTCTCAACCTTTTTATAGGAAATAGTGCTTTAATTTTAATGTTAATTAAAAAAGAAATCCTCGAATTGAGGGAGCATCTTGAAAAGTCCCAAAACCCTTTGTATTACTTTGACAATGACCAGGATGGTCTTTGCAGTTATCTTCTTCTAAAAAGGTTTTACAAAAAAGGCAACGGCATTCCTGTGAAAACATCCCCCCTAGGAAAAGAGTATTTCAGGAGAGTTGAAGAGTTTAATCCAGATTATATCTTCATTTTAGACCAGCCAACAGTGTCAAAAGAATTTTTCGACTTAATTTTTGAAAAAAACCTCCCGGTTGTTTGGATTGACCATCATGAAACAGAAAAAGAAAAAATTCCTGAAAATATTTATTATTATAATTCTTTTATGGGGCATTCAACTCCGGAGCCTGTGACAAAAATATGCTATGAAGTTACAAAAAGAAAAGAGGATATATGGCTGTTGGTTGCAGGATGCCTTGCAGACAGATTTTTCCCAGAAGAGTATACAGAATTCTCAAAAGATTATCCGGATTTGTCAATTCAGTCAAAAGACCCTTTCAAAATTTTTTACTCTTCAGGAATAGGGGAAGTTTCAAGGATGATGGGCACAGGATTAAAAGACAGGACGGGGTTGGTTATGAAGATGATAAAATTTCTTTTACAGGCAAAAACTCCGTATGAGGTTCTTGAAGAAAAATCTGAAAACCTAAGCATGCATAAAAGGTTCGGAGTTGTGGATTTAAAACTAAAAGGTTTAATTAAGAATGCAAAAAAAGAAAATTCAAAGGGAAACGTTTTATTTTTTAGATATTCAGGAGAAATAAGCATGAGCGCGGATATTGCTAACAGATTAAGCTACGACTTTCCTAAAAAAGTTATTGCGGTTGTTTACCTTAAGGGCTCAAGGGTTAATATTTCTGTACGGGGAAAAAATGCCAAGAAAGTGGTTGAAGAGGCTGTTAAAGGAATTAATCTTGCAACTTTCGGAGGACACAATAATGCACTTGGTGTACAGATGGACGAATCTTCTCTTGAAGAATTTGAAAAAAATTTGATTTCTATTGTGAATAAAAAAGATTAAAAAGGGTAGACTTTTTATTTTTTTATAAGCAGAGGGCTTAGGATTTATCTTTGTTGAAATTTTAAGTTAGTTATTACTCTGCCAAATTAACCTGATTTAATTCGCTGGTTCTGAATTAAATCAAGTGAAAGATTTCTTGAAAACTCCAGGTCGGCTGGATGAAAACTTGAAGATGAATAAAATGGCTGAAAAAAAGGAAGTTGAAAAAGAATTGAGTTTTTTATATGAAAGAACGCTTATTATGGAGGATGAACTTAATTTATTTATTCAAATGGAAGGAGATTAGTTATTAATAACTTCTTCCAAGGTAAACTACTTTTTTAGCCGGCCTGTTGCAGAACGGGCAATTTCCTGAAGGTTTTTCATGCGTGTTTGCCATTGTTCCCCTCACTTCAGCTCCGAGTTTTTTTTCAACAATCTGCGCACAATTTAATCCTTCTTTATCTATTGAGCAAAAATTGATCCTTGCAACTTTTCCGCTGTCAAGAATTTTTTTTATTTCTTTTTCTGTTTTTCCCGAATCTATCCTCTCCTGAAATATTTTATTGGCTTTGTCAAGAAGCCTTTTGTCAAATTCATTTCCTAATTCCGAAATACTTTTCAATTCCTCTTCTTTTATTTTTATTTTTTCTTTTGTGTCTCTTATAAAAAGAGTTAATTCCTTTTTTTCAAGTTCTTTTTCGCCAAATTCTATTCTGAAAGGGACGCCCTTGAGTTCCCATAAGTGATATTTTTCACCAGGCCTTTTTTCGGAGTCTTTATCAAGTTCTGTTTTAATTCCCAGCTTTTTTAATTTAGAAAAAATTTCATCAGCTTTTAGGAGTATTTTCTCTTTGTTTTTTGTTGTGAAAATAGGAATAATCACAACCTGAACCGGAGTGATTGAATATGGGAAAACCAGTCCAGAATCATCTCCGTGGGTGGCAATTACCGAAACCAAAATTCTTGAAATTGCAGGACCATATGCGGTTGTCCATAAAAATTCTTTTTTTCCGTTTTCGTTTTCGAATTTTGCATTGAATGCTCTGGAAAATTTTTGGCCCATCAGATGTGTGGAAGGCTGCTGGATTAATTTTCCATCCGGCATAAAGCAATCCGAACCTATGGTGTATTCTGCTCCTGCAAATCTGTCCCACTCGGGCCTTCTCATAGGCAGAAATGGGATTCCAAATGTTTGGTGCATTATTTTTTCTGTTACTTCTATATCCTCCTGCACCTGTTTTTCTGCGTCCTCTTTTGATTTAAATGCATCATGGCATTCTATCCATATAAATTCTCTTGCTCTTATAAGAGGACGTGTTGCTTTTGTGTCCAGCCTGAAAACATTGGCGCGCTGATAAAGTTTCATTGGAAGATCTCTCCAACTTCTTATCCAGAGTTTGAACATTGGGGTGTAAACTGTTTCTGATGTGGGCCTTAATGCAAGTTCCTGGCCTTCACCTATATCTTTTAACCAAAACACCTGGGGAGTAAATCCTTCAATGTGCTCACTTTCTTTAGTCAGATTTTCTTTAGGGATCACTGTTGGCATAAAAGTGGGTTTGTGGCCGTTTTTTTGAAGCTCTTTTTCAAGATGTTCAAACATGTTCTCCATTGTCATTGCCCCCCATGGCCTCATAATTACAAACCCTTTTATTCCGAGTCTTGTGTCAAGAATTTCAGATTTTTCAGTCACTTGAGTAAACCATTCCGAGAAGTTTTCATTTTTCTTCACAGTGAGCCCCTCTTCAGATTTTTTTTTATTCATTAAAGTATTAGAAAATTTAAGTTTAAATGGGTTTTTATTTTAACCTATTTGATCAATTACTTTGTTATACATTTCAATTGCTTCTTCTGCTTTTTTAGTGTTTTTTCCAAGTCTTTTTTTGTAAGGATTCCTTCCGCAATGACTGGGGCAACATTCCCAATAATTTTTATATATTCTTTTAGTGTTTCTTTTATGGATTCTTTTGCGGTTTCATATTCTTCGTTTTTTATATGATGGTGTATTTTAAGGAAATAATCTGCATTTATGATTGAATATTTTATAAGAAAATTATAAACAGTTTCGGTGAAATCTAGGTCCTTTAATTTTAAATTTTCCATTTTTTATTTTTAATAATCAATCAAGGTCTCATTCAGAACTGCTTTACTTATTGTGTTAATTCCGAGCTTTATTTTGTCTGCCTCAAGGGCAAATCCTATCCCCTCAGCCTCTGCAATCTTGAAATTGTTCATTCCTATAACTTCCCCATTTTTATTTAACAGAGGCCCTCCTGAATTTCCCGGGTTAAGCTCCGCATTTGTTTGTATATATGAACCAATTGTGCCAAATCCTGTTCTGTTGACTGCCGAAACTATTCCATCTGTAGCTGAAAAACTAAGTCCTTCGGGGGTTCCTATTGCAAGAACTTTTTCCCCGATTCCGACATTTTGTGAACTCCCAAGTGTGAGATGCCTATAATCTGAATTTGTTTTTATGAGCGCCAAATCAAGGTCTTTTATATATCCTATAAGAGTTCCCGAATGAACTTTATTGTCATTAGTTATAATCTGGATTACATTTGATATATCTCCGTTTTTATCTTCCAGAACGTGCTTATTTGTTGCTAGGTAGCCGTCGGCTATGAAAAAACCGGATCCTTGCTCAGAAAAAGTTCTAATTATCACTATTGAACCTATGACCTTTTTTATCACTTCGGAAAAATCCTCCCCTGACTGAATTTTTAATTTGCTTATCAGTTCGTTTGTCGAAGAGAGATTATCATTCAGGGAGGTAATTTTCTGATTAAAAGAACTTTTTGTTTCAATCACTTCTGATGTAAGTTCGTTTATTTTTTCATCAGTTGAGCTTTGCAGTTCTGAAATTTTCTGTTTTAGGGCGTCATTCTCAAGGGTTTGCTTCACAATCACGCCGTTAAGTATAATTGCAATTGCAATGACTGAAATTACCATAATCGTTGAAAAGCTTCCAAGGATAATCTTGTGATGCGTTTTCATTAAGAGGGGAAAATCTCAAATTATTTAAATCTAATCTTGTATCTATTTTAACAAACAAAGCAAACAAAGGGCCTATAGTTTAGATGAAAACAGCACCCAAAAACTACAGGTCAGACAAATCAAACAAAGGGCCTATAGTTTAGATGAAAACAGCACCCAAAAACTACAGGTCAGACAAAGCAAACAAAGGGCCTATAGTTTAATGGATAGAATTTCGGGTTTCGGCCCCGAAGATCTAGGTTCGATTCCTAGTAGGCTCATTTAAAATGAGACTCCCATACCAACATCTTTTTAACTTTTGATTAATTCTTTTTAGAATGGAAATTGAAGAGAACTACGGAAATTACATTGAAGTTGAAATGGGAAAGGAAATTTATGAGGGGATAATACTTCCAAGCCCTGAGGCAGGAACTTTTCTTTTAAAGCTTGACAATGGCTATAACATAGGGTTCAATAAAAAGGATGTTTTGAAAATGAAACTCATTAAAAAGATTGAAGAGAAAAAAAAGGAGTTTGAAGTGAAAATTTCAAAGGATAAACCAAATGTGGCACTTGTTATTCTGGGGGGAACAATTGCTGCGAGGCTCAATCCCGGAAAAGGTGGAGTTGATTTTGTTGAGAATCCAAAGGATCTTTTTAGATTTTATCCTGAACTTTTTGAAATTGCCAATGTGAAAAAAGTTGAAGTTCCTTTCATGAAAGGTTCTGAAAATATGGATTACAAAGACTGGAAAAAAACCGCTAAAGTAATTTGTGAGCTTGTTAATGAAAAAGAAATCTCCGGAGTAATAGTTCTTCAGGGAACAGATACGCTTCATTATACCTCTTCGGCCTTAAGTTTTTTTTTGAATAATTTAGGGAAACCGGTTGTTTTGACATACTCCCAGAGGAGTATTGACAGAGGAAGTTCTGATGCAACCTTAAATTTAATCTGCTCAGCGCGTGCTGCAATCTCAAACTTTTCGGGTGTTCTTGTCGTCGGGCATGCAAATACGAATGATGAATTTTGTTTGGGAATTTCAGGTACAAAAGTCAGAAAAATGCACTCTTCAAGAAGGGATGCTTTTAAACCTGTAAATGCCGAGCCTTTCATGAAAATTTATTCTGACAGGATTGAGAGAATTTCAGAACATTCTTTAAGAAATGAAAAAAAGAAATGTGCACTTGATAATAAGTTTGAGGAAAAAATTGCTCTTCTTAAATTTTATCCGGGGCAGAATCCGGCAATACTTGATTATTACTCTAAAGAGGGTTATAAGGGGATTGTTATTGAAATGCTTGGCCTTGGTCACGTTGCAACAAGCGGAGGAAGGTTGAGCTGGATAAAAAAATTAAAGGAAGTTCAACAGAAAGGAATTTTTATTTGTGCCGCGTCTCAGACAATTTATGGAAGGCTTAACCCCTTGGTTTATGTTACAGGGAGAGAACTTCTTGAAACCGGAGTGATTTACCTTG
Organism: Candidatus Pacearchaeota archaeon; assembly: GCA_018303925.1. Lineage (GTDB taxonomy): Archaea > Nanobdellota > Nanobdellia > Pacearchaeales > GW2011-AR1 > GW2011-AR1. The sequence continues at coordinate 45,772 of JAGVXF010000007.1, forward strand.
AAGATATGCTTGCTGAGGTGGCTTACGTAAAACTTGGATGGGTTCTTGGTCACAAAGAATGGGCTAAGTCACGCGAAACTGTTAAAGAAAAAATGCTTGAAAACATTGCTGGAGAAATTAATAAAAGATTGGTTGAATGAATGGATAAATATTAATATTACTCTTTCTTGGATAGATTGTGAATAAGCCAAAGTTCCCCAAAACAAGTTTGGAAGACTATTTCAAATACAGGGAAGCTCTTTTTATTAATTTATCTTCAATGATGAAAAGAGGCGAAAAAGCACGGGACATAAGAAAAGTCCTTGATAGAGTTTATGAGCTCTATAAAGCGTATTTTTTTCTAGAGGATTTTTACTCTTTTGGGAGGTTAGATGAATTGAATGATTTTTTGTTAGGCTCCAGTTTTTTTGAAAAACAATTTATTGATGAAGCAATTTTTCATGAGAAAGAGCATATTAAAATGGCTGAAGATTTGGGTTATAATATAAAGGGGTATTCGGCTATACTTTTATTTAATTATAAAAAGAATGAGCCGTCTTTTGCTCTGCAAGTTCATATTGATTTAGATGAAAAACTCTCTTATGAGAATTTTAAGAAAATGTGTATGGCCCCAAAAAATCCAAGTTTAATTGATTTGGCATTTAAATAAAATTATTTTATTTTTCTTTTATTTTAATAATCCTTAGGGAAAATTCATTATAAAGTTTTTGTTATTTTCTAAACCGCCAAATTAATAAACTTCTTGTTTTTTCAATAGTCTATGGGAATTGATTACAAAAAATTAGGTTTCAAGGCGGGTTTGGAAATTCACCAGCAGCTTGATACTCACAAACTTTTTTGTGGATGCCCTTCAATTTTAAGAACTGATGAGCCGGCATATTTTGTCAAAAGGAAAATTCATGCTGTTGCCGGTGAATCCGGGGAAGTTGATGATGCTGCAAAGTTTCACGGGGAAAGAGATAAGGAATACTCTTATCAGGTTTATGACACAACTTGTCTTGTTGAACTTGATGAAGAGCCTCCTCATGAATTGAATAAAGAGGCTCTTAGAATTGCCTTGGAGATTTGTGTCTTTTTAAACTGCAAAATATTTTCTCTGTCTCAGATTATGAGAAAGACTGTTGTTGACGGGTCAAACACTTCCGGGTTTCAAAGGACCGTTTTAATTGCGCGTGACGGATACATTGAGACTTCAGAAGGAAAAGTGGGAATTGATTCGGTTTACCTTGAAGAAGATTCAGCAAGACCAGTTGAAAGAAATGAAAAAAGTGTTGTTTACAGGCTTGACCGGCTTGGGATTCCTCTTGTTGAAATTTCCACCAATCCCGATTTAAAGTCAGCGTCGCAGGTTAAAGAAGCTGCTTTGAAAATTGGGGAGATTCTTAGAAGTGCAAAAGTTAGAAGGGGAATAGGGACGATAAGACAGGACATGAATATTTCAATTAAGGGAAGCAGCCGGGTTGAAATAAAAGGTTTTCAGGATCCAAAGATTATGGAAAAGTGCGTTGAAACCGAGGTTTTTCGCCAAAAAAGTTTTTTAGATAAAGGTGAAAAGAATCCCAAGGAGGTCAGAAATTGCATGCCTGACGGAACAACTGAATTTTTAAGGCCAATTCCAGGGCCCGCGAGAATGTATCCCGAGACTGATTTGCCACTCCTTCACATCTCAAAGGACATTGTAAATGATGCAAAGAAAAATCTTCCAAAACTAAAAGGTGAAATTGAGGAAGAATTAAAAAAACATGGGCTTGATGAAGAAAACATAAAGTTGATTTTGAAAGGCAATAAACTTGATGAATACCGGGAATTTTATGAAATTAGCGGAAATCCAAAATTGATTTCAAAACTTCTTATTTTGTTTCCAAAAGAGATTGCAAAAAAATCAGGGAAAAGTTTAGATGAAATCAGGGGTATTCTGACAAGAGATGTTTTGGTTTTTGTTCTTGAGGCAGTTTACAAGGAAAAAATTCAGGAAAAAGATGTGAAGCATGTTTTGGAAAAAATTGTTTCAGGAAGCCCATTGATTGATGCAATAAAACTTGACAAAAAAGATTTGGTTGGTGTTGAAGAAGAAATAATGAAAATAGTTAAAGGAAAACCTGGACTTTCTCCTAACGCATATATGGGCCTTGTTATGAAAGAATTTAGAGGTCAGATTAACGGTGAAGAAGCAATAGAAATAATAAAGAAGTTTTTGAAGTAATTTTTTAATGGTGACAAATAGAAAGTTTTATAAAGTTTAAAATTTTAAAGTCGGCATGGCAAAAATATATGTAGAAGAAAAGAATAGGGAGAGGGTAGAGAACTATCTAAAGTCTGTTGACTTGAATTATTCTTTTGAAAAGGATTTTACTGAAAATGAGGATTTGAAGGGTTTTGACTATGTCTCTTCAATAAACTTGTATGTGGCTAAAGAGAAGAAACTTTATGGTAAAAACTGGTACGAATCTCACAAGGAACTTCAAAAAGAAGGAGAAAAAATGCTTACAACCCTCGAATTTATTGAATATTTAAAATATGTGAAAGTCAACAATAAAGATATTTATGATGAAATCACCAAAGTGAAAAATCCATGGAGAGCAGAATGGCTTGATGCAGATTTTAAGGTAAAAAATGGAGAGTTATATGTTAATTACAATCACATTTTTGACGGCAATGGAAAACTTGTCAAATGTGATTCAGAAGTTCTTGATAAAAATACTTTAATGAAAGATAAAACTCCCGGAATTTCGTTGGAAGATTATTTAGAGAAGAACCATACTTCTCAAGGTTTTCCTAATAAAGAAGTTAAATCAGGAGATTTATGTTACTGGTTTCCAAGAAGGGATAATAATTCAGTCGTGAGGTTCCTTGCCTTTGAGGATAGGGCCTTTCTCTACTGCGACAGGTATCCGTCTCGTAGGGGCGGCTATCTTGGGGTACGCGCCGCAAGGCGCGAGTAAGGCTTTGCTCGCGGGCAAGGGAGTTGAACAATACTTTTCTAAACGCAAAATTTTTTAAAAGAATTTCTTTTTAGATATTGTGTCCTGGAGATTTTACATTTTCTTGAGCAAAGAATGTAAAAAAGGACTACACGTCAGTTTACTAGCACATTGTTTAAATTTATTTTAAGTCATGAAATTCAACTTTGACAATCCAAAAATTGAAAAAGTGGTGGCTAACTTTAAGTTAGATAATTGGTAAACTGGCTATATGATTCGTGAGGTTCAATGCCAATGAGGATAGGGCCAATCTCAACTGCAACAGGAATCCGTCTAATAGGAACGGCAATCTTGGAATAGTCTTAATCCAGGACTAAATATTCAGAATGGAACAAAAAATCTATGAAGAGATAATTTCTTTAAGAAATTTAATTCTTGCTTATAAAAAGACAAGAAAAGGAAAAACAAAAAGAGATTATGTGAAAAAATTTGAAAAGAATTTGGTTTGTAATCTTAAGAAATTGTATGAAGAATTGAAAAATCAAATTTATCAACCAAAACATTTGAGGGTATTTATCTTGCGTGATCCAAAGACCCGCAAAATTTCAAAATCAGATTTTAGGGATAGGATTGTCCATCATGCTTTATGCAATATCATTGAATCAATCTTTGATAAAACGTTTATTTTTGATTCATGCGCGAACAGAATTGGGAAGGGGACTTTGTTTGCTCTTAAAAGATTTGAGAAATTCAGAAGAAAAGTAACCAGCAACTTCACTTCTGAGGGGTTTTGCTTTAAGGCGGACATTAAACATTACTTTGAAGAGATTAATCATAAAATTTTGCTTGAAATAATCAAAAGAAAAGTTAGGTGTGAAAAAACTATTTGGCTCATAATCCAAATACTCAATAACAAGGTTGATCTAGAGAGAGAGAGACGTGGTCGAGATAGTAATAAAGGAATGCCGTTAGGCAACTTAACGTCGCAATTTTTTGCAAATGTTTATCTTAATGAACTTGATAAATTTGTGAAATATAAATTGAAAGCAAAGTATTACATTAGGTATGTTGATGATTTTGTTATTTTGCACAAATCAAAAAAGCAATTGGAGGAATGGAAAAAGAAAATTGAAGTCTTTCTTAAAGAAAAATTGGTCCTTGAACTTCATCCTGACAAGTCAAGGATTATTAATTTGTCAAGGGGAGTTGATTTTGTTGGTTTTAGGAATTTTTATCATCATATATTATTAAGAAAAAGAAATATTAAAAATATGGAAAGAAAAATTAATCTACTTAATAAATGGGGAATTTCTTATGAAAAACTTCTTGAATCATTTCAGGGTTGGAACGCTTATGCAAAATGGGCAAATTCTTATAGTTTAATTAAACATTTTTCAGGACAAATTTCAAGAGTTAAAATAATAACTTAATTTTCCCTACAGAAACTATTAAAAATCTTCTATTTCTTTTCTATTCATGTTAAGGACGCACACAATTGGAGAAATAAATGAAAAACTCATAGGAAAAAAAGTCACGCTTTGCGGATGGGTTGATACAATTCGTGAGCATGGAAATGTCATTTTCATTGACCTTCGTGATAGATATGGAAAAGTTCAGACAGTTATACATAAAAAAATTCCTGATTTTAGCGAAGTCAAAAAATTAACCATTGAATCATGCGTGCAGTTGGAAGGGGAAGTTAAAGTGAGGCCGAAAGGGAGTGAGAATAAGGAATTAGAATCCGGAAAAGTTGAGTTGTCTATAAACAAATTAAACATTTTCTCTCTTGCAGACCAATTGCCTTTTAATATGGAGAAAGGAGAAGAAGTTGCAGAGGACATTAGGCTCAGGTATAGGTATCTTGATTTGAGGAGGCCTAAAATGATTAATAATTTAAGTGTGAGACATAAAGCAATTAACTTTATAAGAGATTACCTTGATAAAAGGAAATTTTTAGAGATAACCACCCCTATTTTGACAAAATCTTCCCCTGAGGGGGCAAGAGATTTTATTGTTCCTTCAAGGATTCATCCTGGAAAGTTTTATGCTTTGCCTCAGAGTCCGCAACAATATAAACAACTTTTGATGATTGCCGGAATTGATAAATACTTTCAGATTGCCCCTTGCTTTAGGGATGAAGATGCACGGGCAGACAGAAGTCCTGGTGAATTTTACCAACTTGACCTTGAGATGAGTTTTATTACACAGGAAGAGCTTTTGAATTTAATAGAGGAACTATTTATTAAATTAACAGAAGAAATTTTTCCTGGAAAAAGAATAACTAAAATTCCTTTTCCGAATCTTTCTTATGAAGAGGCAATGAAAAAATACGGGACTGATAAACCGGATTTGAGAGAAAATAAAGACGACCCTGATGAATTGGCTTTTGCATGGATTATTGATTTTCCCCTTTTTGAAGAAGAAAAAACGGATGGGCATTATGCACCAATGCATCATATGTTTACCCGTCCAAAAGATGAAGACTTAAAATATTTAAATGATAAAGATTCCCATAAAGTCAAATCTTATCAGCATGATCTTGTTTTAAATGGGGTTGAAGTTGGCGGAGGCTCGATAAGGATTCATGATCCTCTTATTCAGGAAAAAGTTTTTAATCTTATAGGGTTTACACAAAAAGAAAAAAAATATTTCTCGCATATGCTTACCGCTTTTAAGTATGGAGTTCCTCCACATGGAGGAATTGCCCCTGGAATTGACAGGCTTATTATGGTTATGCTGGGGGAGTCTTCTATTAGGGAATTAATCGCATTTCCTAAGAACAGGGAAGCCAGGGACGTCACTTTTAATGCGCCTGATGATATAACCGAAAAGCAAATGAAAGAAGTTCATATTAAATTGGACATTAAAAAAGAGAAGAAAAAAGCCCCTGAGAAAAAGAAAGGTCCTGTGAGAAATAAGAAGGAAAAGAAGTAAGGTTCAAAAAAATGAAAAAAGAAGATTTAATTGAAACGATTGAAATACTTTCAGATTATAAAACTATGAGGGGTATATCTAAGGGTTTAGAAGATTATAGAAAAGGGAGATTTAAAATGCTTAACGAATTTAAAATAGAAATGAAGAAAGCTCCAAAATAATTAAAAACAACATTCTTTTTGTTTATCTATGCTTAAAGTGGGGCTTGAAATTCATGGTTATCTAAATACGAATGAGAAGTTATTTTGCAGATGCAAGGTTCTCCATGGGAAAAAGCATAGTGAATCCAATGTGAATATTTGTCCTGTTTGTACAGGGCAGCCCGGTTCTAAGCCACTTTTACCAAATACTGAAGCTGTCAAGAAAGTTATTGAAATTGCAATAATTCTGGGATGCAGGATTTCTCCGGAAGGTTTGTGGCAAAGAAAGCACTATTCGTGGCCTGACCTTCCTAAAGGATTTCAGTCGACAATTTCAGGGCCCCATTCAGTTCCAAGCGGAACTGGGGGAAAATTTATGGGAATAAGAATTAAAGAATGCCATCTTGAAGAGGATCCGGCGGCTTGGAACCCCATAACCGGTGAAGTTGACTATAATCGTTCCGGAGCTCCGCTTGTTGAGATTGTGACTGAACCCGATTTTAAAACAAGTGAAGAAGTGGTTTCATGGCTTGGAAATTTAATGAGCACCTTGAGTTATGTTAGTGCGATTGACAAAAAATCAGGACTAAAAGCTGACGTGAATGTTTCAATTACGGGAGGAGAGAGGGTTGAAATAAAAAATATAAATTCATTTAGGAAAATAAAAGAAGCAATTGATTTAGAGTTTACAAGACAGGAAAAAAATCCTCCAAAAATTGAGGAAACCAGAACTTATGACGAAGAGAAAAAAATGACTGTTTTGATGAGAACAAAAGATTCTGCAATGGATTACAGATTTATAAGCGAGCCGGATTTGCCGGTTTTAAAAATTTCTCAAGTTTTAATAAATGAAATAAAGAAATCAATTCCGAAGCTTCCTTTTGAAAAAATGAAAAAGTTAGTGACAAAGTATAAAATTGAAAAAAGATATGCAGAGATTTTAACAAAGAGATTAAGTCTTGTTGAATTGTTTGAGGAACTTGTAAAAAAAGTAAAACCAGAAATTGCAATCCCGTGGGTTAGTGTTGAACTTTTGGGAGTCGCAAATTATAACAAAATGGATGTTGATGAGATTGATATAAATCCAGAACATTTTACTAAACTTCTTCTGGCGGTTGAATCAGGAAAAATAAGCGAGCTTAAAGCAAAGGACATTCTTAGGGGATGGGCAAAGGGTTCAAGCCCTCCAGAAAAAGAAATTGAAGAAGGCAAAAAAATTGAACTAAAAGAAATTGATAAAATTGCAAAAGAAGTGATAAAAGAAAATGAAAAAGCAGTTAAAGATTATAAGGCCGGACAGAAGAATTCCTTAAACTTTTTAATCGGAGAAATAATGAAAAAATCCGGTAAGCGCGCCGGATTTAAAGAAACAAGGGAGGCCCTTCTTGGAATTTTAGGATAATGGGATTTTTATATAAAAAACTTTCAGAAAAAGATAAAGAAGAAATAAAAAAGGAGGCAAAGAGAATTATGGATTCCTTTGGTAAAAAGCTATCCAAAATAAAAGAGCTTCCAAAAGAAGGTTCAATTAAAAGAGAAAATTCAATAAGGGAAGAGGGTCCGGGAAAAGATGGAAGTCCTGATTTCAAGAAAAGGATTTTAGAAAATGCCCCAAATAAAAATAAAGATTTTATAATCGCGGAGAAAAAAGGATGGGAATGACTTTTCCGCGAAATTTAAATAAATTCAAATCAGATAATAAGGAATGGTAGAGAAAATGACAACACTTGAAAAACTTAAAAAATATCTGGAAAAAATAAAAGAGAAAGATAAAGATTTGAATATCTTTTTAGAAGTTCGGCCTGAAAGCGAATTAATTGATGAAGCAAAAAGAATAGATGAGAAAATAAAGGATGGAAAAGCGGGAAGGCTTGCAGGCTACGTAATCGGGGTAAAACCAAATATAAATGTTGTCGGGTTTCATGCGTCGTGTTCTTCAAAAGTTCTCGAGGATTATAAGTCGACTTATGATGCAACAGTTATAAAAAAGATAAAAGAAGAAGACGGGCTTATAATTGGGATGGTTAATTCCGATGAGTTTGCCTGCGGTTCTTCTGGAGAAACCTCTGCATATGGTCCGGTTAAAAATCCAGTTAACCCCGAATTAATTCCTGGGGGGTCATCCTCAGGTTCAGCGGCTTGCATTGCCGCAGGCTTTTGTGATATGGCTTTGGGCTCAGATACAGGGGGATCAATAAGAAATCCTGCGTCACATTGCGGGGTTGTTGGAATAAAGCCAACTTATGCAAGTGTTTCAAGGCATGGTTTAATTGACCTTTCTATGAGTTTTGATCAGATTGGGCCAATTGCTAAAAATGTTCATGATGCCACCCTTCTTCTTGACGTGATAAGGGGAAAAGATGAAAATGATTCTATAAGTCTTGAGAGTGGAAAATTGAATTTAAAAGAACTTGGAAAAAAGAAAAAGTTTAAAATTGGAATTTTGGATTTTAAAATTCAGGATGAGCGCATTCAAAAATTAATTGATGAAAAAGTAAAAGAAATCTCTAAAAAATACGGCTGGAATGTGAAAAAGGTCAGGATTGAATATATTGATACTGCAATTGAAACTTATTATCCTATTGTTTACACCGAGTTTTTTTCTGCGACAAGAAAGTTTGATGGAAGAAAATACGGGAAAAAAATTGAAGACTCATGCGGTCCTGAAGTTTTAAGAAGAGTTCTTGGGGGTGCTGAAATAACCCGCTCAGAGCATGAAGGAAGAAATTATTATCTTGCTCTTCGTGTAAGAAAATTAATTGAAGAAGAGTATGCCCGCGCTTTCAAGGAAATGGATATTATAATTTCTCCGACGGTCCCGCGACTTCCCCATAAAATCGGAGAAAAAATAACCATAGAAGAAATGTATTCTTATGACGCATTAACGATTCCCTCAAACCTTGCCGGAAACTGTTCAATGAGTGTTCCCGTCGGAAAAGTGGACGGGATTCCTGTAGGAATGCAAATTATGGCTGATAAATTTCAGGAACAAAAGATGCTTGAAGTGGGTGCATTGGTGGAAGGTTTTGGAGAAAGAAGATGAAACTTCTTGTTCTTGGGGATATCCACGGAAAAACCAAAAAACTTGAAAAAGAAATTCCAAAACACGATTTTGACTTTGTTATTGGTGTTGGAGACTATGCGGGCATCGAAGAGTGGAGAAGTTATATAAAATATACCTTGTTCAAGAAAGGCGAGTCCAATATGGAGGGGATGGCTAAAAGAAAGTCTCCTGAAGAATTTTATGGAAAGAAAAGATTCAAAGAACTTTTAAAAAAAGATTATGAAGCAGGAAGAGACACACTTACTTTTTTAGATATGCTAGGGAAACCGGGGTTTTTTGTTTTTGGAAATGGTGATGATGATTGGTATACCTTCCCCTTTGGTAAAAATATTATGAGGATAAAAAAGAGAAATCTAAATGTGTTAAATAAACTGAAAAATATAAAAAATATCAATTATGGAGTTAGAAAGTATAAAGGAATTACTTTTTTAGGTTTTGGGGGGTACCTTGATGCGACTGCAAATGACAAGTCAAGAGATGAAAAGTGGCAGAATGCAGTTGACAAAAGAATGGGAAAAGCTGAAAAGAAATTTAACTATTTTCTGAAAAAAGTCAAGGGAAAGTCAATTTTTATTTTTCATTATCCTCCTATGGGAGTATTTGACATAATAAGGGACAAGAAAAATCCGTATCATGGGGGAAGCACAGGAAGCAAATTTTACTGTGAGGGAATATTAAAGAAGAAACCATTTTTGGTTTTGTGCGGGCATATGGAAGAGTATCAGGGAAAAAAGAAACTTGGAAGTTCATTAGTTGTAAATCCTGGTGAGGGTTCAAAAGGTAAATTTGCAATAGTTGAATTGGATGAAGGAAAAGGTAAAATTGAAACCGTGAAATTTCCCCGTTTTCGTTAACCTCTCCTTATAAACTTTTTCTTGGGGTTTTCGTTACTTTAAGTTATCCAGAAACTTTAAAAAGTCTTTATGGGATAAGAATTTTAATTAAATTGGAGGTATGAAGGATGCCCAAACCAAAAAAAGAAAAACTTAAAGAAGACGACGACTTCGAAGGGGAAGATGCAGGCAAAGAAGACGACGACTTCGAAGATGATGAAGAATACTAAATTTTAGTATCTTTTTTTAATTTTTATTTTTTAAGTTCATTGCCTCAAAATCGAATCTGCTTGATTTCTGCGCTGGAAAGTGTTGATATCAAAGGTCTGTTTATGCGGGTTAATATTTAGAGGTCAGATTAATCAAATTGACAAAATAAGGTAATTTGTTAAACAATTTTTGGATTTATTAGTTTTCTGGTAAAAGCGGGGAACCCCCTTTAAAAATCATCTTCTTTCTGGGATTGAAACAAGACAGTCAGAACAAATGGCGCTCTTTTCTTTTGTTTTTGGATCAACGCTAATTTTGTAATATCCGGCTCTTAAGTCTCTTTTACATTTTGAACATTTGTTGCCCTGTTTTTTTATAAATTCTTTTCGGTCATATGACGCAACTTTTATCTCTTTTGATTTACTTCTTTTAAGTGCATCTATGTAATTTTGTGATTCTATTATTGCCATACAAAAGAGAGAATTTGTCAGGTTATAAACTTAATTATGCTACTTTATAATAATTCCAAACCCATTTTTAAATTTTGAAATCTTTACAATTATCTAAATATTTATTAATCTTCCTTCGTAATTTATTTTATGGGGAAAAGTCTTTTGAATGTGATAAAAGATTCAGGAATATTTCTAATAAAAGGGGTTGACCAGGGGATTTATGGGCACCTGCAGATTGACGCCGAGTTTTTGATCAAGTCTTTTTACTATAAAATTAAGGATTATCTTGGTTTTTGAAAATACAATTTTCTTTAAGTAAATTTTTAAGGGAAAACCTGAATATAAAAACTTAAAAAGTAATTTTTGTTTTGGGGGTTATGAAGATAGGGGAAGTTGAACTAAAGTGGCTTGGCCATTCGGGATTTTTAATTCAAAATTCAAAGATTATTTACATTGATCCCTTTAAAATAAGTGAAGGCCTTCCGAAGGCGGATTTGATTTTACTTACCCATGGGCATTATGACCACTGCAGTTTTGAAGACATTGGGAAAATTATCCAAGAAGGAACAAGAATAATAATGACTGCCGACTCTCAAAGCAAGATTGCCCGTTTTCAGATTCCAATAAGGATGGAAGTTGTTTCGCCGGGAGATGAAATTGACCTTGGAACAGTAAAAGTTTCAGCAGTTCCCGCTTACAATATAAATAAAACTTTTCACACAAAAGAGGAAGGTCTTGTTGGGTATGTTATAAAAACAAATGACGTCATAATTTATCATGCCGGGGACACAGATATAATTCCTGAAATGCAAAAATTAACGGGGCATAACCAACCGGATAAAAAGTTTATTGCCCTTCTTCCTATTGGAGGCAGATTTACGATGAGCGCTGAAGAAGCATTTGAAGCCGCAAAAATAATGAAACCAGCAATTGTAATCCCAATGCATTGGGGGACAATTATTGGAACAGAAAAAGACGCCCAGGAATTTAAGGAGCTTTGCGAGGCTGAAGGAATTCAGGCTGAAATTTTGGAAAAGGAGTGAATTGGATATATTTTTAACCAAAACCTCTTTTAATTTTTCATGTCAGAATACAATTTCTTGCAGAGAAAAAATGATGTTTTGAAAAAGGTTGACAAATCTTATGCTGGAGGGTGGGATAAAAAAATTGCTGCTCTTTGTGAAAAGATAAACAAAAGCCCAAACTATTACACAACTTCGTCGTGCTCGGGGCGGGTTCTTATAATGATTGATCAAATGAAAAAAGGAGCAGGGCTTTTTATTTGGATGAGCCACGATAAAATAACCCCCAAAGAGGTGAGAGATAAGTTGGAAAATTTTAAAGAAAAAGAGCTTTTGAAATTCAAGTGTGAGCCTCCGATAATTCATATTGTTTGTAAAACCCTTAAAGATGCCAAAGAAATACTGAGGAAAGGCCAGAAAGCCGGCTTCAAAAATTCAGGAATAATAAGCCTTTCAAGGAATATTGTTGCTGAGATTCATGGGACTGAAAAATTTGAGTTTCCTGTATTTAAGTGCGGAAAGTTTCTTATCGGGGATAAATTTATCAGATTAGTTGTTGAAAAAAGCAATAAAAAGCTTGAAAAAGGCTGGAAGATAATTGGCAAACTTGACGGGTTAATTTCATAACTTTTTTATAATCTCTCTGCTTTAAATTTCAATGAACAAAAGTGATATTCCTAAGTTTATCTCAGCAGGTCTTAAGAGAGGTCTTTCTATTGAAGAAATTAAAGAACATCTTCTCGCAAGAGGATTTTTTGACTGTGACATAAGTGAAGCGGTTAATCAGTTGAATTTAAAAGAGTTTACTGAAAAAGAGAAAAAACCCGAGCCAAAAAAGGAAGAAACAATCGAGGGATGGGACAAAGATTTGGTTGATGACTGATTTTTTCTCTAAAATTTTTGAAGAGAAATATTTTTTCACTTAACTAAATATATTTAAATAGAAGTTAATTATTTTTTAGTATGGGAAACTTTGCATAAGCAAAGTTTTTGATACAAGAAAAAAGGAGGAGATAAAAAAAATTTATGGTACTTGATTTTGCAAAAGAAGCAATTCAAAATGCTGAAACGCATAGCATAAACTTTGATGAATTGAAAGCAGGTAAAGCTGCAATTAAGGTTATCGGAGTCGGAGGGTGCGGGTCAAACATGATTACCTGGCTTTTTAACAAAGGAATTAATGGAGCAACGATTTACGCTGCAAATACTGATGCACTTCACCTTAGTGTAACAAAGGCTGATGAGAAAATTCTTTTAGGAAGGGAATTAACTCGTGGTCTTGGTGCCGGGGGAAAGGCTACTCGTGGGAGAGAGGCAGCTAAAGAATCTTTGGTTGACTTGAAAAAGGCTGTTTCAGGTTCTGACATGGTTTTTGTTCTTGGCGGAATGGGTGGCGGAACAGGGACAGGCGGAGCGCCTGTTGTAGCGCAACTCGCTAAAGAGACAGGGGCGGTAGTTATTGGCGTTGTTACAATGCCTTTTGAATCTGAAAAAGCAAGAATTGACAAAGCAGAATTTGGATTGCAGGAATTAAGAGAAGCGACAGACACTTGTATTGTTCTTGACAACAATAGGTTAGTTGATATTGCAGGACAGCTTCCTTTAGAGCAGGCTTTTGCGGTTGCAAATGAACTTGTGAGTACAATGGTTAAAGGAATAGTTGAAACAATAACTTTGCCTTCTTTAATTAACCTTGACTATGCTGATGTTTCGGCTATTATGAAAAACGGCGGAGTTGCGGTTATTGGAATCGGAGAATCAGATGCTGCGGATCGTGTGCAGGAATCAGTTAAGCAAGCCCTTACTCATCCTCTACTTGATGTGGATTACAAAGGTGCGAGCGGAGCTTTAGTGCACATAACATGCGGACCTGATTTGAAACTTGAAGAATTTGATGTTATTGGTAGAACTGTTTCAGAAAACCTTAGTGCTGATGCGCAGGTTATAATTGGTGCAAGGATTTCAAAAGACTTTATTGGGAAAGTGCGTGTCATAACAATTATGACTGGAGTTAAATCTCCGTACGTCCTAGGAAGGGATTTTGAAGATGCTGTAATGCCCAAATCCAGAGAATTGTCGGACCTTGGAATTGATATCTACGGATAAAAATTCTTATGGAGTAGTTTATTTTTTTTATTTTTTCGGGAAGCCCGGGAAAACGGGCTTCTTATTTTTGTTTTTAAGAGGGATTTAAATATTCTCTTTATCTTGAGAAATTATGAAAATGATTAAAGAAATTGTGGACAACCTTCCAAGCGAGGGTTATGCGGTTTTTGATTTTGATAACACTTGCATAATAAATGATATTCAAGAAGCTTTACTTGCTTATTTGTGTGAGAATTCCATTTTGAAAAACTTTAATGGGGAGGAAGTTTTTAAGAAATATTACCAGTTAATTGAAAGTTCAAAACTTCATGAAGCTTATGAATTTGCTGTGTCTGTTTTTTGGGGTTTTTCCTTGGATGAATTGAGAAAATTTACTAAGGATTCTATTGATTCAGAAGGCTCCAGGATTACAAAAAGAGAACTTTTTGGAATAAAGATAAATAAGGGAATAAAAAGAAATGAATCTATCTACAAATTAATGAAACTTATGTACATAAAAGGTTATAAGATTTATATTGTGAGCACGTCAAGTAAATATGTTGTTGAATGGGCATTCAAAAGATTTTTTTCGAATATTTCTGCCAACGTTATCGGAATTGAAAATATAATTAAAAATAGAATTTTGACGGATGAATTAGTTTACCCATTGTCAGTATATGGGGGAAAGGTTGAAAATATAAAGAATAAAATTTCTGGAAATGAAAAACCAATTTTAGCGGTGGGGGATTCAATTGGGGACGAAAAGATGCTTGAATATTCTCAGGTAAAAATTGTTGTAGACAGAAATAACCAGTTAACAAAAATTGCAAAGGACAAAGGTTGGATCGTTCTTCTACAGAGATGATTAATACCCTTCAGGATATCTTGACTCAATCTTTTCAACTTTTTTCATCCTGTCGTGTTCCCACTGATTGAAGTAAAGAATATTGTAAATGTCAGATTTGGGTTTTTGTTTCTTTTTCTTTTCGGCAGAATATCCTATGGGAAAAAGAGCTTCAATTTCGTGGTTCTCCGGAATTTTGAGTATATTTTTTATTTTTTCCTCATTGAAGTGTCCTATCCAGCATGTTCCCAGCCCGAAATTTGTCAAGCTCAAAAGAAAATTTTCTATTGCGGCTCCTGCCTGCTGGTGGGAAAAAATTTCACCTTTTTTCGGAAAGGGCGTTTTAACAAGCAAACTGTTGGAAACTGCAACAACAACATATTTGGCTTCTGCAATGAATTCCTGTTCAGCCCATTTTGCGATTTCTTCAATTATTTTTTTATCATCCACTATGACAAATTTCATAGAAAAGATATCTCCGGCCATTGGGGCATATTGTGAGGAATTAATTGATTCAATAATATCCCTCCAGTCTGGTTTCTTTGAAGAAAATTTTCTGACACTTTTCCTTGACTTGATTGCGTCGGGTAATTCCATTAATTAATCAGGTTAATGGGATTTTTAAGTTTGACGGGTTTTATTTCCCCCTATTCCAGACCAGTATTTCCAAATGATTCGTTCGCTTCCGCTCAATTTTTTATTTCTATGAAATTCACACCCATTTAATTTTTCCGCCAAGGGTTGTTAATACCAGAAAAAATTTAGAGAAGGTTTTTTAAGTGTTAGTAAGACCCCTTTAATCAATTTAGAAGTTGTTTTATCGTTAATTCTTTTTTTCAAATTTTTGGAAGTTTAACCAAAACCAATAACTCCCCCGCCAAGGCATTTTGTTTTATGGTAAAGAACTATTGCCTGACCTTCGGAGACTCCATTTATTGCTTTGTTTAGTATGACTTTTATTTTTCCTTTTTCTTCCGAAATTTTTGAAGGAATAAGTTCGCCGACCTGTCTTATTCTTGAAAAGATTCGTTTATGTTTTAGAAATTCTTTTTTTGTTTCATCTATAAGATGAAGATTGTCCACCATTATAATTTTTCGGTAAAGAATGGGGTGGCCTTCTGGCGCTGCTGTGAGAGTATTTGTTTTAACATCTTTTTTTGAAACATACCACTTGCTCATTCTTTTTGTTGTTTTGTCTTTTCTTTCAATTTCGAATCCATAGCGTGGTCCGAGTCTTTGTCCTATTGTATAAAAATAAACTCCATCATGTTTTCCAATAACATTTCCCTCTGGATCAAGAATTTTTCCAATCTTTGGTTTTATTTTTTTAGAGAGGAAATTTTTAAGATTAACTTTTCCGATGAAGCAAATTCCAACTGTTCCTTTTTTGTCAGCATTTTGAAATCCGTTTTTTCTTGCAAGGGCTCTCACTTTCTTTTTTGTTAAGTTTCCTATAGGAAAAAGCGTGCGGGAGAGTTCATCCTGATTTTGCCTGTATAAAAAGTATGACTGGTCTTTATTTTCATCTTTTGCACGATGAAGTTCATAATTTTTTCCTTTCTTTTTTATCCTTGCATAGTGTCCTGTTGCAATCAAATTAATTCCTGCTTTTTTGGCAGCCTCAATTAACAACGGGAATTTTATTTTTTCATTGCAATCAATGTCTGGGTTTGGGGTAATTCCCGCTTTATATTTTTTGAACATTTCGTCAACCACCAATTTTTTGTATTCTTTTTCAAAGTCAAGTGTTACAAATGTTATTCCTAATTTTGTTGCAATTTTCATTGCATAATCTCTTTCTTCAATCCATGCGCACTTGCCTGTTATTTTATTTTTGGTGTCAGACCAATTTTTCATGAAAGCCCCATAAATCTTATAACCTTTTTTTTTCAGGAAAAGCGCTGCTACGGAAGAGTCCACTCCCCCCGACATTGCCAGAAGGACTTTTTGTTTTGGTTTATTTTTAAATTGGTTCATAGAAATATTTGTTTGTGAAGTATTTTAAGGGTTTTGGAAGGAACGTCTGAGGGAGGGCTCGAACCTCCGACCTATCGGTCTCAGCGAAAAATTTTAATTTTTCGTAACAGCCGATCGCTCCACCAACTGAGCTACTCAGACCTATACTTAGTTTAAAGAAATTCTTATTTAAAGGTTTTTATTCTTTTTTTCCTTCAGCCCCAAATCCAAAACAGGGTCTTCTTTTCTTTTTTCAAGGCCCTTGTAAACATTTGCATGTTTTGAGCCCTGAATAATTTGTATAACTGCCTCAATTGCGGGTTTTATTCTTTCAGGGTCGCCGATTATTCCAATTTCATTATTTTTTAGTTCAAGAGAGCACTTTGTCAGTTCTGAAAGAGTTGAAAGGGTCTTTCCGTTTTTTCCGATTATTCTTCCTCTTATTTTTACAAGGTTTCCTCTTCTTGCGTAATCCTTAATATTTAAAATATCAAATTCAAGTTCGTGTTTTTTTATTGAGAGCGCATCAGAAAAACTAAATCCCATGCCGAGAGCATCAAGAACCTTTGTTGCTATGAATTCATCTTCAGGAGACCCTTCAAGGATCACTTCTTTTTCACTATTTGCAATTTTTACCTTAAGGACTTTTTCAAGTTTTTTTCTGTTTTTGGTTATCCTTTCAAAGTCATCGCATATTATTGTTGCCATCTTTACGAGAAAAATCAGGGGATTATAAGTTTTTTGGAGGTTTTCATTGTTGAAAAATATTAAGTCTTAAAACTCTTCGCTTTCTTTTTCAAGGTAGCCATTTTTTTTGAGCCATGTAATCTGGCTTGGTTTGTATTTTAAAAGTATTTCCCCTTTATTGTTGTCAAACTCCCAGGGTTCAATTATTATTACATCCCCTGGCCGAAGCCAAAGTTTTCTTTTTAACCTTCCAGGAACTCTTCCGAGCCTTTCTTTTCCGTCAAGGCAAGTGACTTTCATTTTGTTTCCGCCGTATCGCTGCTCTATAATTCCAATTAGTTCACGACCTCTTGGAAGGGGTGCGCGGGTTATTTTTTCTTCTTCCTGATCAATTTCTTTTGCCATACACATAAATAAAGAAATTTGTTTATAAGGGTTTTGGGTTTGAAAATCTGATAAATGAATTGAGAACTGTTTTTTGATAATTATTTTATTTTTTGTTGGGCGAGTAGTTTAACTTTTTACAACAAAACCAAACTGTAAGGAATCCCGTCAATCTTCATAATTGCCTCTTTTTTTATTATTCCTGTTTCAAGTGCGCAGGCAACTGACTCTTTTCCTACAATATTAAAGGTTGCGTCTTCTTTTGTCATTTCAAGGATTATTTCTTTCACTTCCTCCTTTGAAAGGGAATTTTCAGATTCGCTTTTGTAAAAAGATTCTTTCACGTCAAGCTGCTTATTTCCCTCGAAGAATTTTTTTCCTACCAGTTCTTCGTCTGCTATTGCAACAACATTTCTGTAAGATTCAATTATTTTTACAAACATTTTAGTTTTCCCTGTCATAACAAAAATAAAACAAAAAATAATTTATTTAATATCCTTTTTTAGCTTCCCCTTTCTTTATCGCTTCTTCTGCTTTTTCCTTTGACATCATTGCGCAAACAGTTATCCCTGTTTCAGGGCACTTTCCTTTTGCAATGAATCCCCCTCTTGAAGTGTTGCTTATTACGGGGTCTTTTATATTCACTTTTTTCTTTGCTTTAACACTGTATCCTTGTATTGCCATTTTTTTACCTCCTTCTCATTCTTTTGTAAAATTTAATAGTCAATTTGTTTTTTAAAGTTTCTGGAACCAGTTTAGAGTTGTAATTTTTATATTTTTGAGTTCACCGGATGCTTTGCTCCGCATGCAAGGCAATGGAGCATTGAAAACTTTCCTTCTTTGATTATTTCTGTGTCCGGCTTTTTGCATTCTCTGCAAAGGACAAATTCTTCAACATACTGCTCAATTTTGAGGTTTATCTTTTTACTTGGGACTTTCATGTTCAAAATGATTCTTTCCCCGTCAATAACAGCTTTTGCGGCAAGCTCTTTAGTTAAAAATTTTAAGAGGTGCTCCGGTCCTCTTCTTAATGATGAGGCAATCTGAAAAAAGTTTGTAAGGAGAGTCCTTTTTCCCTCAAAGCGCCCTTCAATTTTTGGAATTTCAAATCTGTTTCCATTTCCTTCTACGACCTTTACTTTTCCGTACGCTTCATCAAGTAATTGTTCATAAGGTTCCATGAAGTAGGAAGAAAGAGGGGGTTTTTAAGTGTTTTTGGAAGAATTGCTACCTTAAAAGTTGGCGGCGGATAGGTTTTTAAAATTCTTTTTATTAATAAGTGAATGGGGATAAAAGAGGATAATTTGAAGAAGATATTTGAAATTATGAAAACTCTCCCTGTTTTTTGGAATGGTAAAAAATCAATTTTGGAAATGAAAGAGAATAATTTTGACCAGTGGAAACAGATGGAATGGATTGGTTTTTATTTTGAGTTTTTATGTGAAAAATATTTAAAAGGATTTATGGAATTTCATAAAATAAAATATGGAAATACTTCTTTTGATGGTTTCCTGGAAATTCCTTTTGATTTTAAATCTCATGCAATAAACACAGAGAGCCACAGAGTCATAATTAATGATACTGAAGCGACGATTAAAGCAATAGAAGAATATGGCTTTGTTATTGTGATTATGGCACTCGGTGAAGTTACTTATAATGATGTAAACAGGACTTTCCAAAAATGGCATGAGAAAATAAAAGGCGGAAAATCAAAATATGAAGAAGAACGAATAAAGAGGGGTGCTTTGTCAAGATTAAGAAAGACCGAATTTAACCTTAAAGAATTGAGATTTATTAAAATCAATAAAGGAACTTTGGAAAGGTGCGGCTCATTTCAAAAAAATTTCAGAAATGCGGATGGCTCGCTGAGAAGATCTAAAGTTTTGCTTGATTTGGAAAAATTAAAAGATGAAGAAGTGATTAAAAGAATGAAATTTTAATAACCATTCTTTTTTTTCCAAAAGTCTGTTATTTTTTTGTCTTGCATTAATCCGTTTTTGTTAAAATAATATTCAATGAGATGTTCAAAAACTATTTTTCCATTTTCATTTAAATCCCCAATTAAAAAATCCCTGTCTAACATGGAAGCAACAACCCCCACCATGCCGCTACCACTGAGAGGATCAAAGATTAAATCCTCTTTGTCTGAAAAATGTTCTAATAAACATTTAAGCAATTTGAAGGGCAACCTCGTCGGATATTTTGGCATATTCATTTTGTAATCTCTGATAAATTTTAAGGTTGTTAAATTTGGCTCTCCCTCTGTGCAGTGATGAGTAGAGCAACGATTATTATAATGCCATCCCCCATCTTTTGTAATCCAAAAGATCTCATAAACATTATGGGCTGGTCTTAACTTGCACGCTGGAGCAAAATTATAAGTCCAATACATTTTACCTCTTAATGTTAATCCTTCAAATTTCATAATCTCATTATGGATTAAATTGCTGTTATTCCAACCTGAAAAAATTAACGCTTGTCCGCTTTGTTTCAAATTGTCTTTTATGGTTTTTAATAATTGTTTTATTCTCTCGGAGTATTCACTAACTTTCCATTCAACATAACCACTAACGACATTATCAGAATTTCTGTGATAGTTTCCGTTTTTTCCGCTAAACTCAATTCCAAAAGGGGGGTCTGTAATAATTAAATCGGCATTAACCCCTTTCCAATCTTTCATATCTTTTATCTCATATTTTTTTAACAATTCCAATTTTATATTTTCTTTGCTTTCCATTTTTCAATTTTTTTCTTAAAGAGATAAAATTTCAGAACGAGATCCACCGCTTATAACCTTAATGACTTTTCGTTTTTTGAGGGTGTCTATATCTCGGCTTATAACTTGGTAAGTTGTTGCTTTTCCAAATTTTTTCTCTTGTTTTTTCATAACCTCTTTGTAAAGGTCACCTCGCCTTATCTTTTTATTCTCTCTCAAAACTTCAAGAATCAAGGGGATATTCTTGAATTGATTTAAGTGTTTGTCCATTTCAATACCTCTTATTTTTTTAAGAAGAGCTTTATTATAAAGCTTTCTATTTATTTTTTCATCTCTTCCTTTTTACGAGTCTTAACCCAAATACCTGATTCTTCCGGGTCTTGGCTCAAAAATTATTCCTTCTTCAAGAAGTTTTTGTATTTCTTCATTTATTGTATCCGGCGAGACATCTTTAAATTCAAGAATTATTTTTTCAGTGTCAATTCCCCCCTCGCTTTCGGCATTTTTTATCCGTTCAAGAATCCTGTCTTTTATTGCTTTTGCTTCTTTTTTGTCTTTAATCGGCTTTGTGCTTTCTTTTCTTTGCTTTTCAATTTCAAGTTTCCGGACCAAAAGATACCGAGGGTTTCTTTCAGAAATTATTTCTGGTTGGATGTATGTTTCATTGTTCCAGTTTCTTACAACCCCTATCACAATAATAGTCTCACCCTGTGCCACATTTCTGAATTTCAGAGTGTCTTCCTCCCCGAAAATTTTAAGTTTTATTTGACCCGAACCGTCGTCAAGAGTAAAAAAAAGATACTTTTTTTCACCTTCGCTTTCATATTTATCCACTATATTTCCGACAATGTTTGCCCTTGAAATTTTTTTACTGCCAAGCTCCACATAAAGAAATTTTTCGTTGTCAAAAATCGGCTTACCGAGGAGTATATCCCCCACCCGAAGTTTATATGCAACATTTCGCTTAAATTGTTCAACCATGACTGTAAAAATGAGAAACGGTTTTTAAAGATTTAGATTAAAGATTTATATTTAAGGGGAAAATTTTTTTATTCTCAAATATTTCATTTTTCTGCTGGTCCAGTGCATCAATTATTTCTTTTTTGAAACTAAAAATGTCAAAATCCATTGTTTCAATTACTTTCAATTTTTTCCCTTCAGTGTATGCCTGTATTGCTGAACCCTTCCCGATTTCAATAGGCGCATACTTATCAAAGTTTTTGCCTAAAAATTCTTTCGCAAAAGAATATTCATTATAGTCAAAATTAATTATCGCCCTTAAAAAATAACAATTTCCCAATTCTCTTTCAACCTTTTTATTAAATTTAATTGTCTGATCTGACAAATTATTATAACCTCTTTTTGAAAGATTATATGCAATTAAAAAATTTCTAAAATATTGTTTTTCCATAGTTGGAAGAATATTCTTTTCAAGATTTGTTAGAACTTCAAGGACCACTTCTAAACTTATTTTTTTATCTTTTGAAATTATTATCGTTTCTTCCATTTTCTTAAACTTTTTGGACAAAACCTCTTCTTGGACGAAAAAGAGTTCCTTCCTTTGCAAGCCTGTCTACGGCCTCTTCAATTTCTTCAGGAGTCAGCTTTCCTTCAAGTTTCTCTTCTACCTTTTTAATCGGGACAATTTCCCCGGTTTCTTTTATGAGTGCAAAAATTATGTCCCTGACAATAAAAACTTTATTTCTTTGGCTTGATTTCATTTTTCCGGAAATTTTGTCTATATCTATTTCTCCTGTTTCTTCGTCAAATCCAACTTGCTCAAGGTAGTATTTTAAAAGGTTTATTGCGACTTCCGCATCTTTTCCTTCTACTTTTTCAGACATCCTGAGTTTTGCCGCCGCTTCAGCCATTCTTATAAGAGAGTTAAGTTGCCTTGCCGAGATAGGAATTGTTCTCATTTCCTGTCCTTCAATCATCGGACGGTTTCGAAGGTTCACATAAAACTCTTTCATTTTTTCAACTGCTTCATTTGTTAATTTTGGCTGAACTCTTCGCCTTGCATATGCAATATATTTTCTGAAGAGTTCTTTTTCAATTATCATTTCTTTTGCTTCTTTCTGATGTTCTTCTAAAATGTGGTCTGCAACTTTGGTGTCATTTCTCATATTTGGGATGTCCCTCATTGTAAAAATAAGGTCAAACCTGTTGATAAGCGCTGGAGGCAGGTTTATTTGCTGGGGGATTCCCTGAGTCGGGGGCCCGAAGGGTTGCCTGGATATTTGCTTTTGAGATTGTAACAGTTTGCTGCTCAAGGGCTTCATGCATTGCTGACTGGTCTGACGGGTCCATTTTTTCAAGTTCATCAATACAGACAAGACCTTTATTTGCCAAGACCATGGCTCCTGCTTCAAGCGACCACCCTTTAAGATATTCATCTCTTATAACACTTGCAGTCAAACCTGCGCCTGAAGCTGATTTTCCAACGACATAACGGCCTTTCGGAGAAATATTTGCCATGAAATTCAAAATTACAGACTTTGCAACTCCTGGGTCTCCTATCATCATTATGTGAATATCCCCCCTTGTTTTTTGCCCGTCTGATTTTTGCTTTTGCACTCCACCAAAAAGCTGAAGAAGAAGAGATTCTTTTATTTTTTCATATCCCCATACACTTGGGGCGATACTATCTCTTAAATTTTCACGGACATTTGGGTCTGCCGCAAGTTCCTGAATTTGCTGTTCATCTTCTTCGGTTATGTCAAGTTCTTCAAAAGTTTCTTCAAGAGGAATTATATTATTTACTTCAATTGCAAGTTCAAAACGTGTTGACATTCCTCCCGTTGAGAGGGGAACAGGAACTTCATTTAATATTCCTATGACCCGTACTCTTGCTCCGGGAGTTGTTCTTTCTTCCATTTTAGGATCAACTAAATCTTCTTTTACAAAAACATTTATCCTTTTTGGCTGCTCTCCTCCGTGAAGCATGTCGGGAGCCTCTTCAACAATAAGTCTTTGCGTGTCAACCATCTCTTTTGAAATTAGTCTGAATCCCCCTCTTCTTCCGCAAGAGCATCGGCTTGGTTCCCTGAACTTTTTTTCAATCTGAAGGACCGAAATAATTGTTCCACAGCTTGGACATTCAAACTTTGCGTTTACAACCTGCGGACGAACATCTGAAGACTGGCGGATTATTCCTTCAATTATTATTAATTCATTTAAATGTTTTGAACGGATGTTTCTTATGAGAATTTCATCTGACTTTTCAAGGTTAAAAAGCCTCACTCTTACGTTTTCAATAAGTCCCATTTCTTCAACTGCAATTTCTATTATTCTAAGGGTTTCTTCAGGGTGTTTTATTATTTCTTCAGAGAGAACCGGCGATTCTTCAGCAATTTCCATAAAGTCAATATAAACAACATTATTTTCATCCCGCAAGGAAGATTTTAGTTTTTTTTTGTATGAATCAATAAAACGCTTTGATTCTAGGATAAGTTCTTCCTGCTTTCCTGTTTGCTCTGGTCTTTTAGTCTCAATTATTCTCTCCTCATCCGGTTCTTTTGTAAAGTCCACCTCATCCATATAAAAAAGATATTCTTCTTATTTATAAAAATAGTTGTAAATTTTAGAGTGGTTTTGAAGGAGAAGTATTTCTTGAATAGAAATTATTTCTTATATTTCTTTAGAATATTTTTAACGTTTTTCAAAAGTCGATTCATTGAGTCTTCAAGTTGTTGCTTATTTTTTGTTCCGGTGCAGACAAGTTTTCCGTTTGAAAAAAGAAGAAAAGTTGCGTTTGATTCTTCAAGTTTATAGACAAGACCCGGAAACTGTTCGGGCTCATATTCGGTATTTTCCATTTCTAAGGCAAGGTAGTTTAAGTTGAGCTGAAGGTTTATAGTTCCTGATGCAACAATATTCTGAACTGTTATTTTTGGGGTGATTGTTATTTTTACGTTGACCTTTTTTAACTGTTTTATAACTTCATCTATGACTTTTCTGACCTGTGTAAGGGATTTTGTTCCGGTGCAGACCAAATTTCCCGAGGAGAAAACCAGAACTGCTGATTTTGGCTCTTTGATTCTCAAAACGAGCCCTGGAAAAGTTTCGGGATTATATTCAGTGTTTGGCTGGGTTCTTGCAAGTTTTGTCAAGGGAACAGGTTTCTCCAGAGAAGTTGTTGCTACAATATTTTGTATTTTATATTCAGAATGTTTTTTGAATGAGTGAGGAGACGCACTTTTTTTTGCAGTCATTCTTTTTAAAGAAAAAAGGCGTTTATAAAGCTTTAGCGGAGTTTTTTTGCTGTTTCTGAATTAGATGTAAAAATTTTGTACATCTTCAAATTTATCCATACTTATAATTTTTTGATTTTTGTTCCAAAAAATCTTTTTCGACTTCGTTTAGATCTGCAATTTCTGAAATTGGTTTGTCGGGGCGAAGTGCCGCTATTCTTGGAAACCTTAAAGCCCAGCCTGATTCGTAATTAGGGGATTTTTGAATGTCCTGATAATGAACAGTTACAACAATTTTTGATTTAACCTTTACATTTTTGCCTTTTTCTTCGATGATTAATGGAGTCATAAGTTTAGTTAATTCATCAAAAGTCACTTTATTTTCTTCATTTATTTTTTCGCCTATTCCTGTTCCTACTTTTCCGACTTCAAGATATTTACCATCCTTTTTGCATGAGAGGTTGAAAGATGAAATCCAGCCCGACCTTTTTCCCGAACCCCATTCTCCCCCGGTTATAACAAGGTCAATTTCATTTGTTTCGGGCTTTAACTTGAGCATGTTTCCAACTCTTCGACCGGGTTTATACGGAGCATTTAAGCTTTTGAACATAATTCCCTCCTGATTGTCTTTTAGCGCTGCCTTATAAAAAGATTCAACGACTTTTTTATCGTCAGTTATTTTCATTTTTGAAGAAATAAGTTTGTAGGGGTGCTCTTTTATAATTTCCCTTACTAATTTTGCCCTTTTTTCAAAAGGAATGGAAAGCATGTTTTTTCCGTCATAATACAAAATGTCAAAGACATTCACTTCTACGGGAAGTTTTTCAGATATTTTTTCGATATTATATTTTCTTTTTATTCTTTGTGAAACTGCCTGAAAATCCGTGTATTTTTTTGTTTTTTTGTCATATCCAACTACTTCTGAGTCAAGTATAAATGAATCTCCCTTTACATATTCTTTTACATAATTAATCACTTCCGGAAATTGCTTTGTTACATTCTCAAGGCTCCTTGTAAAAAGAGTTATTTTGCCTTCCCTTTTGTGAATAAGCAATCTGAATCCATCGTATTTATATTCAATAGCAATGGGTTTACCAAGATGCTTAAATGCATCTTCTACATTTTTAGCTTTTTGTGCAAGCATCGCTTTTATTGGCTTTCCCACCTGCAAATCTATTTTTTCAAATTCTTTTATTTTTCCCTCTCTTGCAACTTCAAAGACTTCCTTTAAATCGTTTGACCTGTCAATTACTCTTTGGATTTCTTCTTCGTAATCTTTGTTGTTTTTGAAAAAGGCTTTAAGGATTGCATACTTTATAGTTGACTCTTGGACCCCAATTCTCAAATCTCCTATGAGGGTCCTGACAAGATAAAGTGCTTCGAGAGGAGACGCTGAAGTTAAGAGTTCAGTAATAAGAGAAATTTTTTTTTCTATTGTTCCTTTGCCTTCAAATTCAGTTAATTTTCTTAAATTGTCAACGACTTTTCCGGTTGTTAAAATGTGGGATGCAAGGGTTGTTTGTTTTTTTGATTTTATGAGCTCCTTTGCAACTTCTCCAATATCTCCAGTTTTTTTCCAGTGTAAGACAACTTTTTTCCCATCTGTTCCCGTTGCTTTTGAAATTGCTTTAATAGCCAGTTGGTTTGAAATTCCGATTTTTCTTTCATCATATGAAGGATAAATTCTTCCTTCCAAAAGATACATTATGTCAGAATCTTCTTTTGGAATTTCCTCTAAAAATTTTGACAGGATGTCAATTTTTTCAAGTCTCTTTGAAGTTTGAGAGAGTTCATAATAAACTTTGGAGAGTTTTTCATATCTCATTCTGGGCAAAAGAAAGAGAAGTTTTTAATATTTGGGGTTTTGAAGCAGAATCATTGTGGATTATTTTATGCAATTGTATAAATTTTTATATATTATTTATTCTTAGCCTCTTGATAGTTTTTTTCAACTTGCTCCCAATTAATCACATGAAAGAATGCTTCTATGTAATCCGGTCTCTTATTCTGATATTTTAAGTAATATGCATGTTCCCAGACATCAATCCCGAGAATCGGAATTAATCTGCTTGAGATGGGAGAGTCTTGGTTTTTTGTCTTGACTATTTTTAGTTTATTTTTGTCAAGAACAATCCATGCCCAACCGCTCCCAAATAAAGTTATGGCGGCTTCTGAAAATTGTTTTTTGAATTCGTCATATGAGCCGAATGTTTTTTTGATTTCGTCAATGACTTTGCCTTTTGCCCTGACATCCTTTTTTAATATTGAAAAGAAAAAATTATGGTTGTATGCCCCCCCGCCATGGTTTATCACAGCCTGCTTTATGTCTTTAGGAACTGAATCAATATTTTCCAAGAGTTCTTTGACTGATTTTTCCTCCAACCATCTCCATTGTCTCTTTGTCAATGTAAGGTTCAAGGGAATCATAATCATAAGGAAGGGGATTTAATTCATATGCCATATATGAAAATATTTTCATGTGTTTATATAATTTTTGGTGTTTTGGAAGATTTATATATTTCTCCTTAATCAATTATCTATGGTTTCAATTGAAAAACTTACAAAAGGGCAGGAGATTAATGGAGAAAATCCCAGAGTCAATTCTAAAAAACCCGTCAAAAAACTGGATAGGTCTTTTGAGGAGATTAAAAGACCAATGAAAATCATAGAAGATTATGATAAAATGATAGAAATAGTAAAACAATACTCTCTCAAAAAAAAAGTAAGAGTTTATTATTCTCCTCGTTACGAAATTTCAGGTTCACATCCTCTCAAGAATATCAATTCCCAATAAATAAAGTGAATTTTTCAATACTTGCTTGAAAGAATCAACCAGGCCCAGTCTAAACTCTTCTTTTTCAGATCCGATTACATCAAGAGAATGGTAAAATTCATTAAATATTTTTGCAAGTTCATAAGAATAGTTTGCAATGAGTGAAGGGTCAAGGGAATTATATGATTTTTTTATAATTTCCGGAAATTCCCCCGTTTTTAAAATCAGTTCAGTTTCTTTTTCCTCAAGTTCTTCGGGCATTACAGAACTGACTTCTTTTTTTGACTTTTTCAGAATAGAATTTGCTCTTGCATATGAGTACAGTAAGTAGGGGCCCGTGTTTCCCTCGAGGGAAATTGATTCTTTTGTATTAAAAAGCATGTCTTTTTTTATGTCTATTTTTAATAAAAAATACTTTATTGCCGCAAGGGCGATTGTATGGCTTCTTTTTTCAAGTTCTTTAGATGAAATTTTTTCCCTTTTTGAAATTTCCCTTTTGGCAAGATTTTCCATTTCTTCAATGAGATTATCGGCATCAACAACAGTTCCTTCACGGGACTTCATTTTTCCTTCAGGGAGGTTGACCATCCCATAAGAAAGGTGCTTTAATCCCTTTAAGGGAATTCCCAATTTTTCTAAAATTTTGAAAAGAACCCTGAAGTGATATTCCTGCTCGCTTCCCACGACATAATAACTTTTTGTCAGTTTGAATTCTTTTTGTTTAAGATAAGCAAGATAAAGATCCTGGGTGATGTAAAGTGAAGTTCCGTCTGCTCTTAAGAGGTATTTTTCACCTAACCCCCATTTTTTCAGATCAAACTTTATTGAGCCGTCTTCAAGTTTTTCAAAAATACCTTTTTTTACTCCGTCCAGAATTATTTCTTTTCCTTTTTTGTAAATTTTACTTTCAAAGTATTCTTTGTCGTGGGTTATCCCAAAATTTTTATAGGTTTCATTAAATCCTTGAAATGCCCATTTATTCATTTTTTTCCAAAGATTAACTGTCTCTTTGTCGCCTTTTTCCCATTTTCCCAAAAGATCGTGGACTTCTTTTTCTATGCCCGGATTTTCCTTTTCTTTTTTTGAGTATAAGACATAAAAGTTTCCGACAAGGTGATCAGACTTTAGTTTTTCAGAGGGTTTTTTTCCTTTTCCCCATTTTTTGTAAGCCAAAATTGATTTACATATATGAATTCCCTTGTCATTGTTCAGGTTTGCTCTTACAACTTTTTCACCATTAAACTCAGAAATTCTTGACAAACTTTCACCAAGAGACATGTTCCTTAAATGTCCTAAGTGAAGAGGCTTGTTTGTATTTGGGGAAGGAAACTCAATCATTGTCTTTTCCTTTTTTCCCCCATTATTTTTTCCGAAATTATCCCCCTCTTTTTTTATTTTTTTTATAATCTGATAAGCAAGGCTTTTTCTGTTCAAAAAAAAGTTTATGTAAGCTCCGGCAGTTTCTATATCCGAAAACTCAAGAGGTGCGTTTCCAATTGCTTTACGGATTTGTATTGCAATTTCATGAGGCGGCATTTTCATAATTCCGGAAAGAAAAAAACATGTAAAGGCAAAATCTCCTTTTGAATAGTCTTTTGGAATTTCTATGAATGAACTTATTTTTTCATCTTCAAGTTTGACATTCAGTTTGCCAAGAGCTTTTTTTATTGTTTCAAAGACCGCCTCTTTCATAAAATAATTCAGTAAAACCCGCTTAATAAATTTTGTTTAATTTTTCAGCCCCAAAATTCCCAAAACTTTCCCGTTAATTTCTTCTATGGTTTTTCCTGCATCAATTTCATAAAACTTAAAATTCTCCTTTAAGTAATTTAAAATTGGTTCTGTCTTTTTTCTGTATTCGTCGAATCTTTTTTTGACTGAAATTATATTGTCATCTGTCCTGCCTTCATTTCTTTTGAGTATTCTTTCAACAGCCTTTTTTTCGTCAATTGAGAAGTAAAGGGCTGTCTCTGCAAGATTTTTCTTTTTTGCGTATTCTGCCTGAGGGAGAGTTCTTATAAATCCATCCAGGATATAACCCGTTGAACCCCTTGGAAGTTTTGAAATTCCTTCTTTAATAAGTTTGAAAATTAACCGGTCTGAAAGAAGTTTTCCCCGGGGATACTCAATTTCTTTGTACTTTACAATCACAGAGTCGGAGGATTTTCTTATTAAGTCTCCACTACTTAGATTGATAAAACCATATTTTTCAAGGAGTTTTGCCTGTGTTCCTTTACCCGAACCAGGCGGGCCTATAAACAAGAGTTTTTTCATAATATTGGTTGTTAAGGTAGCTTTTTATATTCTTTAGAAGAGAATTGATTGAATTTAATTAAATCTTATAATTTTTAATATCGATGTAGAGGTCTTCAGATTTATCAGCACCAATGTTTACCGGGGCGAAGAATCGATAATTAGGGTTCATTCCTTTTTCAATTTCTTTTAGTAATAATTCAGGTATTTTTTCAGTATCAAAATATAAAACTTCTTCTGTATTCCAACCTGGGATTAAAAAACCAATTTTGTTGCTTAAGCAATCTAAAGAATCAATTCTTACCAAAGTATTCCATAACCTTTTTTCATTTGGATTCAAATCCACCCTTTTTTTAAGGGGGAGGTTACCTTTACTTAACATTTTAATCAAAAACCAATTAAGTTTTTAATCTTTTCCGCAATTTATTTTCTTCCGTTATTATAAACTTAAAACATATAAATTCCTTATCCCTTTATTTTTTATGGTATGGAAAGAAGAAGACATGCTTTTAGTGAAAGAATTCAAATTTAAGGATTTTTTAGGGGCTATTGAGTTTGTTAATAAGGTTGCAAAATTAGCCGAAAGGATAAATCATCACCCGAATATTTTGATTCACTCTTACAATTTGGTCAGAATCACTTTGACGACCCACTCGGAAAACAAAATCACAAAAAAAGATTATGAAATGGCAAAAGAGATTGATAAGCTTTTATCCTCATTTTGAACTGCAAAATTTCCGCAGTATTTTTCAATTCTAACAAACTTATTTAAATGAAAATTTCTTTGTTTGGCAATGGAGAAATTAATTATTATTGGTGCAGGGGTTGCCGGATGGACTGCGGCGATTTATGCCGGAAGAGCAAGCCTTGAACCATTGATGTTTACCGGGATTGAAGAAGGGGGTCAGCTTATGCTTACCACTGATGTTGAAAACTTTCCCGGCTTTCCGGAGGGAATTATTGGATCGGATTTAGTAGAAAAACTAAAAAAGCAGGCTGAGAGATTCGGAACAAGAATTTTTCAAAAAAATGTTACGGGGTTTAAAAAAATAAAAGGAGGTTATGAAATTGCTGTGGGAAAAGAAAAATATTCCTCTAAGACAATAATCATTTCAACCGGTGCATCTGCGCGTTGGCTTGGGCTGCCCAACGAAAAAAACTTTCAGGGTCGCGGCCTTCATACATGCGCTACATGTGATGGTTTTTTTTATAAAGATAAGGAGATTTTTGTTGTTGGGGGCGGAGATTCAGCCATGGAGGAAGCAAACTTTTTAACAAAGTTTGCAAAAAAAGTCACAATAGTGCACAGGAAAGATACTTTTCGCGCAAGTAAAATTATGCAGGAAAAAGTCAGAAAAAATCCCAAAATTGAAATAATGCTGGATTCAGAAATTACCGGACTAAAGGGGGAGCCTCCGTTGAAAATGGTTACAATAAAAAATGCGAAAACAGGAAAAACAAAGAATTACAAAATAGATGGAATTTTTTTGGCAATAGGCCACATCCCAAACACAGCAATTTTTCAGGGGTTAGTAGAACTTGATGAGCATGGATTTATAAAAACTGATAGAAGAATGAGGACAAACCTCCCCGGGGTTTTTGCAGCGGGGGATGTTCAGGACCCGATTTACAAGCAGGCAGTTACGGCCGCCGGAACAGGATGCCAGGCAGCAATGGAAGCAGAAAGATATTATGATGAAGTGAAAGAGAAATAATTTTAAACATCAAACACTTGCTTAATTTATGAATTTTAGATTTACGTGGATAAAAGCGATTTTAGCAATAATTATTGTAGTTTTGGGATTTTTGGGGTTGCAGTTTGGTTTAATTGCTTGTTATGGTGTTGCTCCACAGGTTATAGGGGGAGAAGTATATAATTTATGTGGCTCTCAATTTTCTATCTACACAAATATTTTATTTGGAATTGCCATAGGTTTAATTTTCTACCCAATATATAGCTTATTTCAGAGAAAATAATCTAAAATTTTAAAAATAGGCATATTTTTTTAATACTATGGTTAGAGAATCTTTGTATGTACTTTTTTTGATGTCTGAGTTTTCCGGAATATCCTCAAGATTAATTTTGGATTTTCCAGTTACTTCTAAAAGTCAAAAAGTTCCGTATATGGAAAGTTTATGCTATCCTCCCAAAAATCCGTTAAGAAAAACTTTTTTTCCTGCTTATGCCAAGACTTCAAAGTTAACTTATGCTAACAGATATGGAAGGCACATTAATCTTGAAAGAAGGGTAAAGGGGGGAAAAAGTTTAAAATGGAAATAGATAAAAGCAAACTTGAGAAGTCGCTTTCTTCAAAAGGCGGAAAGAAAACTGAGGAGCTGAAAATGAGCAAAGAGGTTGAAATTGGTTTTCACGAGGGTGCTCTTAACACCCTTGCCGCTGAAAGAATTGAACTTGTAAGGGTTGTTCAGAATGTTGAAAAAATAATGTCTATGCATTTATCACGTCTTGAAGAACTTGGTGTTAAGATTGAAGCCAAGAAAGAATAGGTAAATTTTAATTTATGTTAGAGTGAACATTTTATCTCTCTCAATTATAAATGTTTTAGAGATGCAAAATGTGAGGGACAGGATTCGAACCTGCGTAAGGCATAAGCCACAGGATCTTAAGTCCTGCCCGTTTGACCACTCCGGCACCCCCACATATATATCCTTTTTAGAGGGGATTGGCTTAAAAATTTATCTAAACTTTTCAAATATTTCCTCAAGATTTTTTAAGTCTTTTTTTTTCATGCGGTTGAATTTTGAAAGAGGAAGATGGCTTTTCCATAAAAAATATGTTCTTCCATATCCCAAATCAATAATTTTTGCATTATCCTTTTCTGGCGAGACTATAATATTTCGACTTTCAATCTCTAATCTTGCAATTCCAACAGAGTGCAGTTCAAGGATGGTGTTTTCTAATTTTTTTTGAATGCAAGATTTGTTAATTTTGGGATCTTTAAGATAAATTTCCTTTCCATCAAAAAATTCTTTGAGTATTGGTTTTTTGTAGTTTTTAAAGTTTTCATACTCCTGAATTAAGTTTGTTACCCCTTCGATTCCTTTAGCGAGATTCAAATTTTTGCACTCATTTTTTAGATGTCTAACATCCCAAGAGTCTCTTGCTATTTTTAATACATAAAATAATCCATTTTTTTTCAACCTGATAAACCAAGGTTGAAGAAGGTCTGAGAGTTTTTATATATCTTAATGATGAATCTATTTTTTTGACTATTTCTTCCCCTATTTCCATAAACAAAATGATAGTTAAGAGCTTTTAAGTTTTAGGATTGCCCATTGGCTATTTTCAAAACCTAAACCCGTATTTTTTCAAATCAATTTTTCCGTTCTCTATTTCAATGCTCTCTTTTTTTAGCATGCGGATTTTTTTTGGAGTTCCGTGGGCGAATTTTCCGACTTTTCCGTCGGAGTTGATAACCCTGTGGCATGGAACAGTTGGAGCCGAGCCATTTTGTGGTAGGCAGTAACCGTCTTTACCCATAGCCGTGCGAAGTGGCGAGTAAGGATTTTTATTCATTGCTGTTCCTACGGCACGGTAGGCTTTTGATCTGAGCGCCCTGGCAATATCTCTATAAGTTGTAACTTTCCCTTTTGGAACTTTTCTTAAAATTTTGTAGCAATTTTCATAAAATTGGCTTTTGTTTTTAATCATTATTTTCTAATCATTAACTCATTTAATATCTTTTATCTTAATTATCCCCAGAAATTTAAAGTATATATGTTTAATGCTAAACTGAGCCTGAGACTATGAAATAAATTGTTAGTCGGTTATAATAAAGATTATAAAATTCTGTATTTAATTGTTTTTATGAACAGAGAAAAAATAATCCTTTTAATTCTTGTTATAATGGCATTAATCGCTAATTATTCTTTTTTTGATAATTTTTTGGAAAAGTCCTATGAGGATTCTGAATATGGTGTTGTTGAAAGAGTTATAGACGGAGATACGCTTGTAATAAATAGAACTTCTGTAAGGCTCCTTGGGATAAATTCTCCGGAAAAGGGAGAGGCCGGATATGCTAGTGCGATGAATTTTCTTAAAGATGGGGTTTTGGAAAAAGAAGTAAAACTTGTTTTTGGCCGCGAAAAATACGATTTATACAAAAGAAAGCTTGCTTATGTTTTTATTGGCGGAAAAAACATAAATCTTGAGTCTGTTAAAAACGGATACTCAAACTTTTATTTTCCATCGGGAAGAGATGGTTATTATGTGGATTTTTATGATGCTTGGAAAAATTGCATGGGCAAAAATATAAATTTATGTGAAAAGTCATATGAAACGTGCATGATTCTGAGTGAGTGGGATTTTAAAAATCAGAGAGTCGTTTTGGAAAATTCATGTTCTAAGGAGGTTAACATTACCGGCTGGTCTCTCAAAGATGAGGGAAGAAAAAAATATGTTTTTGAGGATAAATCTTTAAATTCGGGGGAGAAGATTATTTTGACTGCTAAAGACTGGAACGAAACTTATGTATGGACTTTTAGCGGGGATTCAATTTTTATAAGGGACAATCAGGGCAAGCTTGTTTATTGGGATAGTTATTGAATCCAGTTAGGAAATGTTTTTATAAAAGGAAGATTTTCATTATGGATGAAATCTCTTGCGAAGAAGATTACTGAATTGCAGAATGATTTTTTTTCTATTTCTGAAAATTTGAAAAGCCTTTTGAAACTTGGGTTGCCTCCACCCTGGAAAGCGAGAGAGGTTGCATTTGTTGCGGATGACCTAATTGAAACGATTACTATGAAATTGAGGAAATATATTTCTCTTGAAAAATTGGATTTAGAGAGCAATTTTTATGATTCAATGGTCAAATCGAAAAAGGTGCTTGTGAGAGAGGAAAAAAGAATCGTCCGGAATTTGGAGAATATGGGCTATAAATTTATTTATTCTAATTCTGGAAAGGACCTTGAAGCAATTTGTGGGCTCAAGTTCCCAAGAATTGAAGATTGCCTGAGTGAAAAAGACAAACTTTTATTGTATGGCAAAAACCTTGAAAAAATTTATTTTTTTATTTGTAAAATTCCGACCTTAAAAACTGAAAACAAAAATGAATTAAAAAGCATGATAGATAGAATCCAAAGAATGAGAAGAACAATAGAGATTTACATTTCGGATTGTTCTGCTCTTGAAAAAAATGGAGAATATCCAAGAATGGAAGTATTTTTTTCAAATCAGCCGAACTTTAATGCGGCCGTAGAGGTTTTTGAAAAAACATATGAAAAAATATTTAAAAATTTTGGATACAAATTTTTGTATAAAAATAAATTAATAAAAGAAATATCAAGAGATTCTAAAGTTTCGGTTAATGGAAAAAGGAAAGTCCCTTTTCAATTACCATAATACTTATTAATCACTTTAATTTTAAAAACAAAATGAAGTGGTATTATGCTTTGCCTTTTTTGTTTTTAAATAATTCTTTTGCCCAACATTCTTTAAAGGATTCTGTGTTTAATATTCTGGATTATGAAGGGGATTTTGGAGGTTTTGAATTCTTTAATACCCTCGGAGATTATGATTCTCTGAGTTTAATTGGAGTTTCTCTGGATATAAATCCAAAAGATGGAGTTCTTGATACGTATGCATTTTTTAAGGTTAAAAGTTACGAAGATTCCAATTTTTTGGATATAAAAGTCAAAATTGACAGTCTTGCGTATGTGGTTTGGCAGGTTTTCAATAGGCATGGAGAGATTGATGTTGTTTTAGGAGACAGGGATGGAAATGGAACTCTTGAAACAATTATTTTTGAAAGAAAAAAAGAGCTCAAGAAATTGGAAAAAGAGTCTCTCCCAGAAATTTTCAAAAGAACTTAAGATTTTGGAGTATAATGCAGTTGAATAATTTTAAAGAGTTTCAATCTTAAAGTATTTATTTAAAGTAATAACAAAAAAGTATTTTCTCTATGACAACAATACTTAAAAGAGAATGTCCGCATAAAAATTAATGAGAATTAAAAAAACGGGCTTTATTTTAGTTGTTAATTCTCACTCACCTGACTATCATGGTTATACGTATAACGAGTATAACAATACTTGGCGGGGTTTTGCCCTGCGACTGATACCTTGTTTTGAACAGGGGAATAAAAAGTTAGAAGGAGGTTATAAAAAATAAAATATGAAAAAAAATTTAACATTAATTAGTTTAATGTTAGGTGTTATGATTGTTTTGATGGTTGGAGCAGTTAGTGCTGTGACTTATGGTCCAATAGGTTCCGATTATTCATTGTGTACACACGATGGAGCATCCGATTGGATTTGTACTTCCGAAGTTCACGTTAACGACTCTTCTTATGCAAATATGGATGAAGAAGAAGAGGTTCAGGGTAGATGGAATGCAGTAATTCCTACAAACGCGGTTGTGACAAGTGTTAAAGTATATGTTGAAGGTATGGAAACTGACCCAAATGTGGAAGCAAACATTCAATTATGGAGTACAGATACTCAGGAATCTTTGACAGACTATCAAGCTTTTTCACACAACAACTGGCAGACTAAAACATTCCAAGATTCTGATTTGACTGATTATGTTCAGTCAAAAGTTTCTGCAGGGCAGCCTATAAAATTGGAATTAGATATAGAAGGTGAAAATGACGATGAGAATCACAATGAGATTCTTATTGATTATATCCATCTTAAAATTACTTATGAAATTCCAGAATGTCCTTTTGAACCACAAGATGGAAGAACAATAGTCCATTTTAGTCCTAGTGATAAAATATTATCCTCGGGAAGTTCTGCTGATGCTCAAACTGATAATGAATCGGTTGACTTGGCTGCAGGAAAATATGGGGTTTCTCTTTACTCTTGGGATTATGGTGTAAACAGGGCAACTCAGAGTCAGCCAAATGAAGAATATTTTGTATTCTTCTATGATTCCTCTGGGAATCTTATAGCTCAATCAAGCGATTCTACGGATTTGGCAGACAATGTTATTTTCGCGGATTGGGAAGGACAGGTTGATACAAATTTGGTTTTGTCAGGGGCAGTGGAAGATGTTCAAGGTTTCCATGCGGTTTATCCTGATGGATCAAGTCCAAACAGCTTAGTTGCTGAATGTGCGGCTTTTGATTTTATAGAAGAACCATGTAGTTTGGAAGTAACTAATCCTGAAGAAGGAGATTGGTTTGACAACGAGTCTGTTCCAATTAATTGGACTCTTAGTGAAGGTTGTCAATCTATTGTTCATTCATCACTTTACTATTACAATTCTGTAAATGGAGAGTGTAATACCCAAGGTCCTTGGAATGAGATAGCAATTCAAGTCTCATCTGCAAATACTGTTGTGAACCCTCCTTTTGAACATGGTTATTTGTGGGATAAACCTTCAGAAAGTGGGCAATACTGTGTCTATGTAGAAACTCATTCATCGGGTGTAAAAGGATATTCAGAAGTTTTCAATGTTGATCATGCAAAACCCTATGTAAATTTAAGTGTGGGAAGTCCTCAAACAGGAACATGTACTGAAGCTGACGGAGAGATTTGTTGGGTTAAACCGAACACTCCTATAACTTTGACTTGTCAGGATAACAATCCTAATGAGCCTTGGCAGTCTGGTCCAGATGAAATCTGGTACAGTATAAATGAGGGTCCAGTACAACTTTACACTGGTGCGTTTAGTTTC
The DNA here is from genome assembly GCA_018303925.1 of Candidatus Pacearchaeota archaeon. GTDB lineage: Archaea > Nanobdellota > Nanobdellia > Pacearchaeales > GW2011-AR1 > GW2011-AR1. Next base: position 82,881 of record JAGVXF010000007.1, read on the forward strand.
CAAACGGATTCTGAACATGACCTAGAATATTGGTGCTTTGATAAAGTGGACAAAGAATCTGAACATAAGTTCAAAGATTTCTTTGTGAACTCTGAATCTCCAACAATAACAAAAACTGTTGGAGAGCCAAAGGTTAACGCTTCAAGTGAGGAATTTGACTGGTATGTAAATACTGGCACAAAGATTTGCTTGTCTGCAACTCAAGGAAATCCTACGCATCCAACTCCTGGAGGAGTTGTAATTGATTGTGGGTACACTTATTCCTTAGATAATACAAATTGGGATAAAATACAACACGTATCTTTTGATGAAAACGGATGTTTTAGTTATCTTGAAGATTCTTGGCATGAACTTAGTTGTACAGCAACTGATGCTTTAGGAAACACAGCTTTCCTTTCAGAGAAAGACATTGTGGATTCACAAGGTCCAACGACAACGTGGGATCATGAAGGGCCATACTATTCTTCTGAAAATGGAAAGTGGGTTGACGGTATTTCAAATATAACTTTGAGTGCAACAGATCCAGATTCACATCCAGTAGGGGTTGACAAAATTTACTACAGATACACTGTAGTCAATGATGACTATTGTTATGGAAAACTCGAAGGTTTTGAAGAACCCGAAAGGTGGAACCAGGATTGGACAGTTTATACTGAACCATTTGGACTTCCAGAATCATGTCATGTGATTGAATATTACTCTAATGATTTGTTGGGTAATAGTGAAGGAATTCATCATGAATTTATCTTTTCAGATCACACTGCTCCTGTTTTGACTAAACTAGTTGGAGAACCAAGTACTCCTAAGAATGAAAATCCTCTTGAGAACTGGTACGAAAACGAAGGTCAAAAAATTGAGTGGGCAGTTACAATGGACACCCCAATTGAGATAAGTTGCGAGGATTCAAGTCCTCACCCTTCCGGAATTGGAAATACTCAAGGAAGTGGAATTTATTGGAGGGTAGTTCTAGATGGGGAATATAATTCTTCATCTGCACAATGGCAGAACTCAAGTACAGACCATGTAACAATATGGTTTAAAGAGCAATCTGAACACCTACTTGAATTTTACTGTGTTGATAATGTTGGAAAGAAATCTGAAACAGATTCAGAACTTTTCAAAGTCATAGGAAGTTCATTTGACTTGATAATTGGAGATAAATGGGACTTAATTTCAGTTCCATTCAATTTGTTGAGTAATGATATAGATGAAGTTTTCGGGAATAATTCAGACATTACAGGCATATGGGGTTACGACCCTTCAACAGGATGGCATTTGTATGCGCCTGGTGTTACCGAAGATGATTTGACAACAATTGAACCCGGACACGGTTATTGGATAAAAACTGACAGCGAAACTACTGTTTTAATAGGGGGTAGTTTATTTAGCCCTCAAAGTGTTCCTGCTGCAGTTGAACTTCAGAATGGTTGGAATTTAATAGGTCACTACGGAACTTCAAACAAGAATTCGTGGTGTAGCCTTTTCTCATTAGTAGATACTTCAGTTGGTTTTCCAAGATGGAGTTCCTTATGGGGATACGATTCACCTTCACAAGATTTCGTTCCATTAAGCGCCTATGACAATACAAACCCAGGAAGAGGTTATTGGGTTGAAATGGATGTGAATGACACATATGTTCCGTCTTCAATTTGCTGGGGACTTAATTAAAACAATTTTTTATTTTTTTTATTTTTCTTTTTATTTTTTTATTGAGGGACGGGAGTCTTTTAAAATACAAAAATTGTGGGGATGTGAGTAGTGACAAAAAATAACCCTATTCACTATAATAATACTTTTAAACTAATTACTTGTCGCTTTTTTATGAGAAATGAAATTTTGGTAGTATTTTTGCTTCTAATTTCAGTTGGTTTTATCAGTTTTATTTCAGCTGTTCCTCCAGAACCAATGGCTTTTTATGGAAATGTGAGTATGAATGGAACTTTAATTCCAAATGGATATTACTTAACTGCAAAAATTAATGAGATAGTCAGTGGGCAGTGTGAAGTCATTAATGGAATATATGGGATGGGCGAAAACACTTGCATAGTTCAGAGTTATTCCTCAAATAAAGTTAAATTTTATTTAGGGAATAATTTTTTGGGAGAATATCCTTTTCAGGGAAAAGAAATTGTAAATTTAAATTTTCAAACAGATTCCCTCCCTTCTAATTTTACTCCTCTTTCAAATGGAGTTTGTGAACCTTCAAAGGGAGAGTGTTCTTACAATTTGTTGGATTGCGGAAATTCAATAACAACAGTTTGTGTCGGAAATGGAATTTGTGATTCAAATATTGGAGAGACATGCTCAAATGCCCCTAATGATTGTGGGGCTTGTCAAACAACAACCCCTCCCGGTGGAGGAGGCGGTGGAGGAGGCGGAGGCTCTGGTGGAGGAGGTTCATCTTCAGGAGTAACAACTCCGGTGGATGTTCAGTTTTTAGGGGATAATTCTCAAAATCCAGGTTCCAGTGAGGGGGAGAATAATAATCAACTTTCAAACGAAACCTCTCAAAAAGAAAAAATTTTTGGAATTACAGGATTAGCAATTGGTGAATTTGCAGGAACTACCCTAGGAATAATCACAATTATTATTTTAGTATTGGTCCTTCTTGGAATTCTTTACTATTTTTTCTTTGGAAAAAAATAACCTGATATTTCTTTTTTTTTGGGTGGAAATTTAAAGTATATTTTTTAGGATAATAATCTTTTTAAGTTGCAGTCATTACAGAATTAATATTAGAAAATGAAAAATAAGATAATTTTGGCCTTTGGAATTTTAATTTTGGGAGTTCTTTTAATGGGATTGGGAAGTGCGGCAGATATGTGCCCTTTAAATTTAGGAGATTACGACCAAATTGTGAATATTGGAGGTGGAAAGTTAAGGTCGGATTTAACTATTTTAGATGCAAAATCTTCAATGGTTCCACTTGTGCTTAACCCGGGAGATTATTCCATAACTCTTGTTGCGAGAGATGAATCCTTAAACCGAAAAGATGATTCTCAGCCAAATGAGCAATATCAGATTTCATTTCTAAAAGAAGGAAGTCAGGTTGCTTTAACTTCTTCAACTTCTGATCTTGAAGATAATGTTCTTTTTTCAGAAGTGATTGAAGTTGTTGAAACTCGTCTTTCTCTTCCAGAGGGGGTGGATTCTATTCAGGCAATCCATTCAGAGTATAATTCTGTTCCGACTGATTCTCCAAATAGTTTGTATGCAGTTTGTGTTGGAATAAATAAAGTTGAGAAATTCTGCGATTATGATGCGGGGGTAAATTATGCCTACAGTTTTTCAAATGGAACAGGAATAGCAATTGGACATGAAACGGGTTCAAACTGGATTGAAGGGTACGTGAATTTATCTAAAAATGAAACTTATGACATTAAACTTTCTCTTAAAAATTTTGGGGCAAGTGCAATAAGCAACCTTTATATCCTTTTTGAAATTGATGGGTCTTATTTAAATTCATTTTATAAGAATTTGGCGGTGAGTTCAAGTGCTGTTTACCAAAAATTTGAACTAAATGCTTCATCGCTTTCATGCGGAAGCCATATAATTTCTGCTGAACTTTCTAAAGAGGGTCAAATTGATTGTAATCTTGAAAACAATTATGCAGAAAGAGAAATTTATGTTCAATGCAATGGAATTGAGCCCCCAAACCCAACTTGCGGAGACAATGTCTGTGGTTTGGAAGAGAGTTGTTTAACCTGCTTTGAGGATTGCGGATTTTGTGATACAGAAGATGACGATAATGATGGGAATACCAATCATTCGTTTATTTCTTTTTCTTACGGATGTAGCCCTGAATGGCAATGTTCTTCCTGGGGAGATTGCATTAACAGAATTCAAACAAGAATGTGCAATGACAAAAACAATTGCAATTATACCTACGGAAAACCTTTGGAAACTTCAGGGTGTGTTGAAGGAATAACCTCTCTTAATTCGCAGATTCAGGATGGAGGTATAAGTCTATGGATTTTAATAGGAATAATTTTCCTTGTGATACTTTTGGTAATTTTGATTCTTGTTTTTTTGTGAATTCTAAAATAAAAACTTTTATATAGGGGAACTTCTCTTTAATTTTGTAGGCTTGGTCGGGAAGCTAGCCCCTTTCCTTTATGCAAACGGGCTTTATGGCAGGCGACGGGCAAGGAGTGAAAAAGACTTTATGGAAAGTCTTTAAGATTTCGCTGACACTTTGTCCGCTTTGATCCTACATTTGCGAATCGGGTCAGGCCTTGATCGGAGCAGCCCTAAACATTTGCAAGGGTGCTTAGCGGGTTGCAAAGCCGAGAAATTTTGAAGGGAGCTTTTCTTAAGGTTTTTCTTGCAATTTGCCCTGCTTACATTTATTTTATAATCCGTTGTTTTAGGGTTAAAAATGCGGTCTTTATTAGATTTAAATTAGATGTTTCATCATCTGTTAAGTTAACAGAATCCCATAACATTAATTATTTAAGTTTACTTTTCTTCTTTAAATAAATTAAGAGGTGAAAATGAACAAAAAAGCACAGTTTTATTTTTTGGCAATAATTCTTCTTGCCGCAATTTTTATAGGATTTGTTACAATTTCAAATAAAACAGTTTATACAGGCGCCCTAAAACTTTCTCATACTGAAGCGAGCATAAATTCAGAGATTTCAAGCCTTCTTGATTATTTTTCAAGAGAGCAAATTTCTGATTCAACCCAAAAAACAATTCTGACTGATTTCTCTGTTTCTTATATAAATGAGATTGGAATAGATAAGGATGTTTTTTTTATTTTTGGAAAATTCCCCACGGTGACCTTATCCGGGAACAGAGTTACCGGAACAAATCTGTCAGTTAACACAGGAAGCGGGGATATCTATGTTAATAATGTGGGAATTTTTCAAACAGATTATACTCTTTCAGGGACTAACGTTACTAAAGTGAGTCTTGACGGAGTTGAGTACAATTTTACTTTTTACTCGGGACAAAATGTTTATTACCTTCTAAAAGCAGTTTCAAATAACCAAACTTTTATATCCAGCGGAGGAACACTTTCAAGCCAGTTGATTGATTACTGCAACGACGGGGTTTTTGACAATGGAGAGGAAGGGCTTGACTGCGGAGGAAGCTGTCCAAATGAATGTGAGTACGATACATGTAATCAGAATAGCCTTCAGGACAATGGAGAAACAGGAGTGGATTGCGGAGGAGGAATCTGTCCCCCATGCGATTTTGTAGGAGTCTGAAGGCTTAATTAATTTAATAAAGTTTCTTTTGCTTTTTGTTGAATGAAATTCAAATTTTTAGCCCATACAGCAGATTTAAAATTTAAAGCTTACGGAAAAACCGTCGAGGAAGTTTTTATTAATTCGGCAAAAGCGCTTATGAGTCAGATATTTTCGGGAAGAGTGAAAGAGAAAGAAAAAATAAAAATAAACCTTTCAGGAAAAGATTATGAAAGCCTCTTGTATAATTTTTTGGAGGAAATTATTTTCTTGATTGATTCGAAGGGATTTCTGGTTTCGGAAGTCAAAGATTTAAAAATTGACAAAAAGAGTTTTAAGCTCTCAGGAGTTTTTGAAGGGGATTCAGGAGAAAACTATGAGGTTCACACGCATATTAAGGCTGTAACTTACAATGAAATGTTTGTAAAGCGTGAAAGAGGAAAGTGGGTTAGCCAGGTTGTTTTGGATGTTTAAAAACCATTAAAGCGGACGTAAGTTTTATAAATGTTATAACATTGTTATAACTATGATAAATGAAATAATCAGACCAATTGTCAAAGTGGGAAACAGTTCAGGGGTGGTTTTGCCTAAGAACTGGTACGGGGGAAAAGCAAAGATTGAACTTGTTGAGAAACCGCTCAATATAAAAAAAGATCTTCTTGAAATTTTAGAAGGATATCTTGCAAAAGTTTTGGGAGTTTATCTTTCCGGAAGTTATGCGAGAGGGGAGGAAAAAGAAAGTTCGGATGTGGATGTGTTAGTTATAACTTCAGATTTAAATAAAGTGATAAAAAAAGGAAAATATTATATAATTTTAATTTCAAAAAAGATTTTAGAAAACACCCTTAAAAAAAACGTTTTGCCTCTTCTCCCCATGGTTAAAGAAGCAAAAACTATTTTGAATGAAAGCCTGATTCGAGAATATAAAGGAACCCTTTTAACAAAAAGGAATTTGAAGTTCCATCTTGAAACCACAAAGTCTGCTCTTGAAATTAACAAGTCTTTAGTTTTACTGGATAAAGAAAAGAACTTGAATTCTTCGGATGGGGTTTCTTATTCTCTTGTTCTTAGATTAAGAGGAGTTTACATTGTTGATTGCCTGATTAAAAATAAGATGTGGTCAACAAAAGAATTAAAGAATCTTATAAAAAAAGTATCTGGTTCTTCAGAAGCATATTCCGGGTACCTGCGTGTTAAAAATGATGAGAAGAATCAGGAGAACCTGAAAACTGAAGAAGCCGAAAAAATCATAAATTATGTTTCCAAGAAAATCAATGAACAGGAAAAATGGCTAAGAAAAATAAAATAGAAAAAAGCATCAAAAGTTTTAGTAAGAGAATTGAAGAACATAAAAAGAAAATCCAAAATTTTTCCGGGAAAAATGATCTTGTCATTGGATACTGGAAAAATGAAATAAAACATTTTAAAGATATGAAGAAAGAAAAAGAAAAGAAATTAAGAAAGTGAATTGTTATAATAAATTAAGTTTTTAAAAGGAACAAAATTTATTTCTTCCAGTCAACATTCTTAAACTCATATTTTGTTGCAATTAAGATTATGTCCACAATCCACCATATACCGATTCCTCCAAAAGTTATTAGTTTTAAAATTCCAGTTCCTATTTTTCCGAGGATAAATCTGTCCACACCAAAGAATCCAAAAACTATAGATATTACAAGAACCAAAACCCAGTCTACTTTTTTCTTTGCCATATTTAAGCATGAAAACTTAATTATTTAAATCCTCCTTTTACCTTCACTAAAAATTTGAGAATCTTGCCAAAGGAAGGAGGTTAATCAATTTAGAAAAAATGTGATAGATAATTATTTCTAGTTAATTAAATTGGTATTTATCCAAGAAAGAGATATTGGTTTAGATGACAAGATAATTTATTAAATAATCTTTCTTACCAATTTTATGGAAAACTTCAGGCATGAAATAAAAAAAGAAGATGAAATGAATGTTTCGGGAGTAATTTATGCATCTGAAAAAATTTACGAGGCAATTAAGAAAGACAAAACTATTGAGCAGGTTAAAAATGTCGCAAAACTTCCGGGAATTGTCCGTGAGTCAATTGCACTCCCTGACTGCCATCAAGGTTATGGTTTTTGCATCGGGGGGGTTGCTGCTTTTGACTTGAAGAAAGGGGTGATTTGCCCTGGGGGCATAGGGTATGATATAAATTGCTCGGTAAGATTACTCAAAACGAACCTTAAAAAAGAGGATATTTTAAAAAAACAAAAAGAGGTTCTTGAAACCCTTTACAAGAAAATTCCGTCAGGGGTTGGTCACGGGAGTCCTTTTCAGATTAGTTACAAAGAACTGGATAAACTTTTAGATAGGGGAGCAAAATATATGATTGAAAAAGGTTACGGAATTCCCGAAGATTATTTATACAGTGAGGAAGAAGGATGCATGAAAAATGCTGATTCCCAAAAAATTTCAAAAAGAGCAAAGCAAAGAGGGATTGGGCAAATAGGGACGATTGGCGCCGGAAATCATTTTTTAGAAGTCCAAAGTGTTGAAGAAATTTATGACAAAAAAACCGCCGAAGTTTACGGACTCTCTAAAGGGCAGATTGTAGTGATGATTCATTGCGGTTCAAGGGGGCTTGGTCATCAGGTTGCGTCGGATTATATTAAGTTAATGGAAGATAAATATGGAATAAAAAATCTGCCTGACAGGGAATTAATAAACGCACCGATAAATTCTGAATTAGGAAAAGATTATTTTTCAGCAATGGGTGCTGCTGCAAATTTTGCTTTTGCTAATAAACAGCTTATTACATATTGGGTTCGTGAGGCTTTAACAAATTTATTTTACGAAAAGAAAGTAAAGGTTGAAGTTCTTTATGATGTTTGCCACAACATAGCAAAGATTGAAGAGTATTTTGTGGGGGGTAGAAAAGTGAAAGTTTGTGTCCATAGGAAGGGCGCAACAAGGGCATTCGGAAAAGGAAGAATTGAAATTCCTGAAAAATACAGGAGCGTTGGGCAACCCGTTTTAATTCCGGGCTCAATGGGAACAGCATCCTATGTAATGGTTGGGCGCAAGAAATCAGAAGAATTAACCTTTGGTTCATCTGTTCACGGCGCCGGAAGACTCATGAGTAGAAGTCACGCAGTAAAAAACCTTAACGGAGAAAAAATAAAAAAGGACCTGAAAAAGATAGGTGTTGAAGTTGGCGTCGGGAGTCTCAGAGGGTTAACAGAGGAAGCTCCAGAAGTTTACAAAGATATAGACGAAGTTGTAAGAGTTGTTGATTCACTTGGAATTAGTCAAAAGGTTGCAAGAATGAAACCTTTGATTGTTATTAAGGGATAAGTTGACTTTTGGTTTAATTTTAGTAAAGTTTATAAATATGTAAGTACATGTAAATACATGGGCAAAGACATCAAACATATGAAGAAACTGCGCAAAAAAAGATTAAAATCGTTTAGAAAGCAAGTGGAAAAACACGAGGAAAAAATTGAAAATGAGAAGGGAAGGTTTGATACAACCAAAGATTACTGGGAAAAAGAAATAGATGAAAAATTTTTAAAAAAGATCGAAGAAGATGAAAATTATCTGGAGGAAAAATAATGGAAATACAAATTAAAAAGGCTGTCAAATCGGGGAATTCTTCAGCTGTAATTCTTCCAAAATCATGGTTGAATAAAGAAGTCCGAGTTGAACTTGTTGAAAAGTCCCCCGAAAAAATTCTTTCCGAAGTTCTGAATATTGTTGGAAATTATCTTGATTTAAAAAAGATAATAGGAGTTTATCTTGTGGGAAGTTATGCCCGTGGAGAAGAAGATGAGGGAAGTGACATTGATATTCTGGTTCTAACTGATGATTTAGACAGAAAGATGATTTCCAAAGGAGAGTATAATGTTTTAATCTTGTCTTCAAATCTATTAAAACAAAAATTAGATAGGGATCTTCTCCCTATTGGGCCAATGATTCGAGAAGCGAAGCCTCTTTTGAATCTTAGCTATCTTGATTTAATAAAAGTAGAGGTTACAAAAAAGAATGTTTCTTGGTACCTTCAAACTACAAAAGACAAATTAAGAATCATAAAAAGTATCCTTTCCAGAACAAAACTTAAATTTCTCGATAGTAGAATTGCTTATACTTTGGTTTTGAGAATAAGGACTCTTTATTTAATTAATAAGATGATAAAAAATGAAAAACCGTCAAAAAAGGAACTTATAGAAATAATAAAAAGCACTTCCGGAGGAGAAAATGCTTACAGAGGATATTTGGATGTAAAAAATAATTCAAAGAAAAAAAGAGAAATCAGCTCAGATGAAGCTCGGGGGCTGTATGATTATTTGAAGAATCTTTTATCTGATATTAAGATGCAATTAAACTGATTTTATATGGGCACAAATTTTATAAATATGAAATAATCGGAGGATCTGCAAAGAATATTTCTGAAAATCTAAAGAAAAAATATTACAAAATTGAATGGAGAGAAATTGTGAGGGCAAGAGATTTAATTGTCCATAGTTCTTTTAAAATTGATTCCGATGCAATTTTTGGGATTATGGAAAAAGATTTTCCGATTTTAAAAGATCAAATTGATGAAATTTTGGAGAGCGGATGTGAATTCAAAAAAACAAAAATATTTATAAAACACTTTAACCTAATTTTTAAATGATAAAAGAGGGAAAGGTAATCTTTAGTTTATTATTTTTGCTAATCTTTGTTGTTGTGATTTTTTCAAGTTCATTTGTTTTAGGAGAATTAACATGTGCTGGGGGGACATTGACGGGAACTTACGCAGGATGTGATGGAGATTATGAGAATACCCAAACAGGAAGTTGCTGGTATAGACCCCCAATTTACTACCCCAATGGAACTGCGATGTACAATTTCAAGAGTTTGGGTCTTCGGGCAGAAGTTTATTGTTGGAATTTTGAAACTCCCGCTTTGTGTGGTTCCAATGACGAATATTGTAAATGGTATCATGGGCAAAATTCTTGTTATGGTCTGAGTCAGGAAAATTGCGGGTCAATATATTATCCTACTTGTTCTCCCCAATATTCAGATTATACCTGCTCTTGTCCTTTAGGGCAGCACAGTGATTTGGCAAGTACCCCTTTTGCATCATGCAGTGGAACTTTTGTGGAAAATTATACATCTAGTTATTGTTATTGGAGGGAGGGTGTAAAGGCTAATGCCATAAGTCAAGGTGAGTATTGCAGTTATTCTGATGCCGGTTCTTGCAGAGGTGCCGATGAATTCTGTGAATGGAATATCTTATCTTACTCAGCTACTTTTTCATGTATTGGATTTAATGAGCAAACATGTATGTTTACTTCAGGATGCGTAGCGTCTTATGATACCAATTATCAATGTGTTTCAAATACATGCTCAGATACCGATGGGGGTTATGTTCCCGAAATACAAGGAACAGTTAGCGCTCAAAGTGGGGATACTGGGACAGATTTTTGTGAGGATGGTTATTTTTTAACTGAGTATTATTGTTCGAATAGTGTCGGATTCTCAGGACAGGAAACCTGTAACTTTGGTTGTTTAAATGGAGAGTGCAAGCCTGTTCCTTGCCCAAGTTCTCAAGAAGGGGTAAATGGAGGAAACCTTGGATGTATTGATAAAATAATTTCTAATTCTCATATTATTTATTCAACTTCTTCATGTACTAGTTTAAGTCAAATTTGTTCTGCATGTAATTCGGGTTATTATCCTTCTTATGATTACGCTACAGAATCTTATATTTGTCACGCTATCCCTGATACTTGCTCTGACAGCGACGGGATGAATTATAATACCCGAGGGACCGTGAATGCAAGTAGGGGATATTCAGGAACTGATTATTGCGCTGATTCCGGGGGAGACCCAGGGGCTCCAACTTCAGAAGGGGATATTTTATGGGAGTTTGGATGTTCAGGAACGACCGGAGTTAAAAATATTTATGGGGATTGCCAGTATGGATGTTCAGAGGGAAAGTGTAATCCTACTCCTCCCCTCCCAGATTGTCCTGTTACCCAAACTGGAACTATATATGTAGGATGTGTACAGGATCAAGATATAAATTCAAATCTAATTAACTATGCCCATTCAACAAATGATTTATGTAGTGATGAATATGTGTGTTTTCAATGTAATTCAGGATACATCTGGGACGGAAATAATTGTGTTCTTAAATGTCCAAGTCCACAACCAGGAACGAGCGGGGGAAATTTGGGATGTTTAGAAAATCAGGTTTTATATTCTTACGTTTTGTATCCCACCTCTTCATGTACTAGTTTAAGTCAAATTTGTTCTGCATGTAATTCTGGTTATTATCCTTCTTATGATCACGCTACAGAGTCTTATATTTGTGTTCCTGTGTCTATTTCATGTACGGATACAGATTTAGGTCAAGCTTATCCTGAATATTTCAAAGGGTCTCTAACTGCAACGACGGGGATAACAAATGGTATGGATAATTGTGCAGATTCAACACATTTAAATGAATATTTTTGTGATGCATCAAACCGAGGTTCACTTGATTCCAATCATCTTTGCCCAAAAAACTATGGTTGTAATAGTGGCGCATGCAGAGACTTTTATTTTGTTGGCACATCAGATGGTAATAAAATTTTATCTTTAGGTCAGGGAACAACTCTTCCTAAGACGATTAAATTTGTTGGTTCAGCTTATTCAGGGTCAGGAGGAGGGTCTTTTTCACTTTATGAAAGGGCTTGGACAAATGAATTCTGGGGATGGTGTGATATTTGTGCAGCAGATACTCTTGTTGGGACTTATTCAGGAAATACTCAGGATTTTAACGGCGATGGGGTTAATGATTATTTAAGTGACAGTTGGACTTTAAATTCAAATGTTTTAAATTCTTTAGAATCTGATGGGCCGTATGACAAGTATGAATTTTATTTTAAAGTTGGTTCTTATCAAAGTTCTGGTTTGTTGGTTGATCCAAGTCTTGACACCTGCCACGACGAAATTCAAAATGGTGGCGAAGAAGGTATTGATTGTGGTCCTGTGTGTGGAAATGAATGTCTTTTTTGTCAGGACAGCGATGGAGGGCAAATTTATGATGTTCAAGGAAGGATAATTGCAAACAATGGGTTACATACAAGCGGGACAGATTTTTGTGATGATTCAACTCATTTAAATGAATATTATTGTAGTGCTGCTAATGCAGGTTCTTTAGAGATACGCCACTATTGTGGGGCTGGAAATGCATGTTCAAATGGAGTTTGCACAGGAGAGCAAATTCCTAATTCAATTGTTTATTGGGCTTATAAAACCTATCAGGAGGCACCCGGATATTTAGAGGTATTAAACTCAAGTATTGGTTCTTTTGGAAGAAGATTAGTTTTAACTTATCCAGAACCTTCTCTTAGTTCATTTCAGATATTTAAAGAAAGCAATGCAATTTTTATTCCCGATACATTGGTAAGAGAAGAGTATGGTTCATCATTTTCTAATTTTTATTTTTATGATTGGATTCCTTCTTATGCGGATTTTATGAATGCAGGAACTCCGACTTTTAGCAATAATACATATAGATTTTACTTTAAGGTGGACGATGGAGATAGTCGTTTAACAAGCAATTATTGGGATGTTTATGTAATTGGAGAGGTTCCTTCATGTACTGATGGAGCGCAGAATGGGGATGAGGAAGGAGTTGACTGTGGAGGAAGCTGTCCAAACGAATGTGAACCAGATATAGATCAGTGCCTTGGAATAGATTTTTGTATGGATTATACCAGCGAGGCGACATGTAATTTAGATAATTGTAGTGTTGCACAATATAGTGGTTATGCTCCTTCCGGTACAACTCCTTTGTGTATTTGGTATTCGGTAGTTCCCGAGGAATGTATCTTTGGCTATTCAGGAAGTAATTATGGGGTTTGTATGCACCACGATAGCCCGACAAATGACAGTTGTGAGGATGACGGTTTTTTAACTCATATATGGACTAATGAATATTCCTGGGATTTAGATAATGCTTTTTCAACCCAGCAGGCATGTGAGGTTTATACATCTGAGTGTTCAGGCAATTGTGTCTTAAGGGGAAGTTCATGGCATTGTGATCCCAATGGAGAAGAAACAACGTGCTTAAATGGAGAAACTACTGCAACAATTCCATGCCCTGCTCAAATACAACTTGGATTTTTTGATTGGCAGAATGTGGTAGTTGCTATTCTTGTAATTTTCCTTTTGTATTTAATTCTTTTGAAGAATAAGAAGACACAAACAGAAAAATCCTCGAAAGGCAAAAAGAGAAAAAAATAGACGTTAATTATTATTTATAAATTTTATAATTTCTTCCTTGAATTTTTCAAAATCCTGCAACTTTTCTGACAAGATTTCATATATGATTTCGTTGTCGGTTTCCCCATATTTATGAACGAGAATATTTCTAAATCCTTTCATTCCCATCAATATTTCTTTTAATTCTTTTGAAATTACTCCTTTCTTGTAAGTTTTTTCTATTAGATCCTCTTCTCCCGAGGGGAGTCCCAATTTAAGCCCGGAAGTGATTATGTTTAGGATGTCAATAATTGTTTCTATAGATATTTGCAATAATCTTTCGCATGCCCTTTTATCTTTTATGGAATTTTTGTAAATTTCTAAATTTTCAGGAATTATCTCTTCAAGTTCGGAAAGATATTTATTCAATTCATCTATCTTTGATAAAATCCTTTTATTATCTAATTTTGACATTTTCGAGGTAACTATCATAAATTTTTTTGTAGAATCCGAATTCTTTTATTGTTTCAAAAGCAATCTCGTACATTTTATCCTCATCTTTTATTAAAATAAATTTTCCTTCTTTTAATATTCTTATCTTAATATAAACGGGCAATTGCTCAAATATATGAATATCTAATTTTGAATCGAATTTTGAAGCATATTTTAATTTTATTTTTGACATTTCTTTATTGCTTTTCTTTTCTTTTAAAACCAGCGCAATGTCAATATCCCGGTAATCTTCTTTTCTTGCATATGATCCAAACAAAGCAACAGCTAAAACTTCTTTGTCTTTTTCTGCTTCTTTAATAATCTTGGAGGTAATTTCTTTCATCAAATTAGGAATTATTATTTGTTTAAATAATATTCTTTTTTGTTTTTAATAAAATTTTTGGCCGAACTGTAAATCCATAAATTTTATATCCTCACTTGTATTTGAAAAATATATAAATGGGAAAGTTTATAAATAACTTCTAAGTAGTAATATCAGGAAGATGGGAAGGAAATTAAGGAATTTGGTAGCAGCCGTTGGGATTACTTTAGCGACGCTTTCTCCAATGAAATATGCAAATGCACAGGTTGACAGCTTAAATACCCCTCTTTCTTTAGAGAGAGCCGGAAATTTTTTCTCTCCATCAGGGGTTAATGAACTTGTTGGAAAACCATGGAAATATGGGGATGGAGATGTCAATCATGATGGAAGAACGGATAGTTTTGATTTAGCAGTTATAGATTCAGTTTCAAATGATGAAGGGGATATAGATGGGGACAGCCTTTCTTCATCTGCAAATGACAAGCAAATATTGTCTGATTATTTGAATGGAAATATCCCTTATTTACCGGGGGACTGGGCAAATTTAAACAAGGAAGAAAAAACTTCGTGGATTAAAAAGATGATAAAAATTCAAAATTCTCTTCCTAATACAGATTATAGTCAATGGGTTTGCAGAAATTTTATAACCCAAATGGAACTTGAATTTTACGGTTCTTCAAATATCGATGGATTTATACAATATTATCATGATAATGGAGAACCACAGGGGGGGGAATATTATTTGGGAGAAAAAAATGCAAGGTTTGGTTTGCCTGTTGTTTATGCTGGCACAATAAACACCTCAGGGGAATCTCATTCTGTTAATGGGGTTCTTGTTGGTAAAGACCCTTTGAATTTTAATGATTGGTATTTTTTTGGATACGAAAATGATAATCAGGTTGTTCCTGGCTCCCAGCAAATGGATTCAAATAGCCCCGTTTCAATTGGATTGAATGGATATTTTAAAGGACCTTTTGGACCTGTTTTTAGTCCTCTTTCCGATTTGATACAATTTGAATTGCAGGGCGGAGAAGTTGTAAATATAATTCATAAAAATTATGTCACACTTCACAATCCCGAGAAAATAAAAGTTCATCTTGGAAAACTTGAAAAAATAGTAATTGATAATAATTCTTTTCCAGATGTGACAAATTTTACCCCCGAATTTTTGGAGAGTCAGGGATATAAAGCAATACCGGATACTTCTTCGGAGAATGCTTTTGGAATTCCGGTTAAATTGACTCATGAAGATTCAGATACTACAAATGTTTCATACAGACATTTTCAGTTTTTAAGAAAGTTTGTTGGTTCAGTTTATTCAGGGGGAATAACAAAGTCAGATTCTTCCCCACAAATAATTGAGGTTAATAATTTTACACCCGTTGAACCAGAGGATTTTTATTTGCCGGATGAATTCAAGATTTACCAGAATTATCCTAATCCATTCAACCCAACGACAAATGTGAAGTATGAGACAAACAGATATGGAGATGTAAAATTGGAAGTTTACAATAATTTGGGGCAGAAAGTTTATGAAAAAACAGATAAAGGAGTTTATCCCGGGGTTCATGAATTTAAGGATATAGATATGTCAAAATATGCTTCGGGAATGTATCTTTTTAGAATTTATGAGGGGGAGAAATTCAAATCTATAAAAGGTGTTTTACAAAAATAAATTGTAAATTGGATGAATTTTTTTGATAAATTTTTGTTTTTTAATAAATTTTTAATTGACTTGGTGGGTTATCCCGATTAACTTAGTTGGAAATTATTAGATAGCAAATAAAATGGACAACCTCGAATTCAAAAATCTTTATAAATCTCTTTCTCTTGATTAGTATTAATGAAAGAAAAAAGGGGAGGTAGTTATTTTTTAGCTGTAATTCTATTTATCTTTTTAATTTCATATGTATCCGCATCTTATGAGTTTTCAAATCATTCAATTGAAACTCATTATTCAAAAGGCTCAACCATCTCAGGAAATATTAATATTTCTTTTGAGAACGAATCTTTGAATTCTTTTTTTGAAGATTCATTTGATAACAAGGTTTACCTTAAAGATTTACTCGGAGGTTCGAATTCATATTTATACAACTGTACTTCCAAGAAATGTTCTTCATCATATGTTCTTTCAAACCCATCAAGTTCCAAAACTTTTTCTCTTCCAAAAGGTGAAGAAAAGACCTTTGGATTTGTGATTCAGGGAAATATTCAGAACATAAATTCGGTTTCTTTTTTGCTTTCAAGCACTGCTCCCGCGTCAGATTTAAATCAGATAAAAATCGATATTTTAGATGATGGAATTATTGATGCAGGAAACTCCAAAGCCGGAACTGCTTCGCAGAATGTGAATTATGGTTGTTATAATGCAAGCGAGGGGCCAAACGAGATAAACCTTATAACTACTCCTTTTTGCCAGAATATAACTGTATATGAATCTCCGGGTCTGCTTCTTGGAGGATTTTTTAAAAAAGTCTCAGACGGGTCAAATGGAATTGGATTGAATATTTACAATAAAAAAGGAGTTTCTCTTGGATCATGCAGAATTTTAAATTCAAGTGTCTCTTTTTCAGGAGGGAACTATTTTTGCAGTGTGAATGTCTCTATACCTGAAACTAATAATTATTATATCTGTGCTTATGCAGAACAGGGAGAGGCCAAATACAAAACTCTTGGATATTCTTCTTTGTCATCAGGAAAAAATTGCGGTTTTTTAGGTTATTTAAGTTTTCCCCCCCAAAATGAAACTGCGGCATACAAGATAGGTCTGACCCCCTTAAAATTTTCTTCTCCAAGTGCTCTTAATATCTCAAATGTCCTTCCAACTGGAGATTTAATCTCTTTACTCATCGGAGAATATCTCTCCAAAACTTATCCTGAAGGCTGCCTTGAGGGATGCAAGATCCCTTTAAAATTAGTTTCTTTTGAAGACCAGTCAATCACTTTAAACAGCCTGAAAGTCAGTTATGATGCAGAATCGCTTCCAGGTCTGGAGATTTCAACTTTTTATGATTTTGACATTCAAGACTCAAAAGTCAGTTCTCCAATGCAGTTACTTCCTCTTGACGGATTTTTTTATGTTTCTCAGTTAGGGTGGGATGAAAATTACACCCTCAAATTTAAAGGAGAAAAACTTTTTAGTGAAAAGATTTTCCTTGAAAACTTCTCCATTCAGATTTATCCCTTAAGATATGCTGTTAATTTTTCTGTTCCTTTTTTAATATTAAATTCTCAGGATGCGGGTTCACAGTATTATGAAATTGATTTTGGAGACAATTCCATTTCCACAACTTCGTCAAAATCTTTTTTGCACAAATATATTTCAGTTGGGAATTTTAGTTTAAAGGTTTCGTCTTATATAAACGGCACCAAATTAACAAAAACCTTCAAAATAGAAATTCTTCCTTCAAAAAACTTTATTGACAATGAAATTAAAATCCAGAGGAGTTCCATTTCTTTTTTTAACTCACAGATATCTTTTATGAATTCTTTTGAAAAGTCAGAAATAAACAGAATTTTTGAACTTGAGAACCTGACTACCACACTTAATTCAATTGAATCTTCTGTTTCTTTGGCGTCTTCGGATTCGGATTATGAGAAAATTTTCGGGAATTTAATCAGGCTTAATATTCCAAAGTCAATTACTCGCACAGTCTCCCAGGAAATCCCTTTTATTATTGAGGTAAATGAAATAAATCTGGATATCCTTAAGGATATAACCGAAGAAGACTATTCCCCTGCCGATGAAAGTGCTGATTATATTTCTTTTTGGGATTATGAAAATCTTAATTCAAAAATCTCCTCTAACAATATTTTAGTTGAGACAGCAGACGGTTCAAAAGTTCCTCTTAATTTTTATGAGATTTCTATCTCTCCTAAAAAAAATATTAACCAGTCTTATTATTTTATTTTTCCAAATTCGGGGAATGCCAATTTTGAAGAAAATTCCGGAGTTGAGGCCGGGAGCGGGTATTCCTATTTTGAACTTGGAAACATTGAAAAAACTATAAGGTTTTCAACCGGGGAAGATTTTGGGTCGTATCATCCTTTTTTTATTGCCCCACAGAATGTTGAAGTTTTCGCAGGAGGGGACATTTCCGAACCCATGAATAATAACTGGATATTGATTTTAGTAATTCTGGGGGTTATTCTAATAGGGTTTTTAACTTATTACATTATGCACAGGTGGTATGCTGTTAAGTATGAAAATTATCTTTTCCCTGATAAAAACCACCTTTACAATGCAATTTTTTATATAAATAATTCATTAAAGAATGGAATGGAAGAGAGTGAAATAAGAAAGAGTCTGCTTGATGCTGGATGGAAAAATGAGCAGGTTGTTTACTTAATAAAAAAGCATTCAGGAAAGAATCCGGGGATGTTTAATCTGTTTGGTTCTTCAAGTGAAAAGGGATCCTCAAAAATAAATTCACCTCCAAAACCTGGAAGAAATGTGAATTATAAGGATTCAAATACAAAATTTAATAAATAAAAAAAATAATTAAGAAAGATGGCAATAAAAATAATGGCAAATTTTTTCAAAAAAATCTTTTCAGGCCTATTCAAAAATAAGAAAGATATAAAACTGGGTTTTTACGGTCCGCCTAATGCAGGGAAAACAAGCCTTGCAAATAGAATATGCAAAGATTTTACAGGAGAGGAGATAGGCTCTGTTTCAAAAATTCCCCATGAGACAAGAAATGTGCAGTTTAAAGAAAAAGTTGAAATCTCTTATAAGGGAAAATCAATGATTTTTAAGATGATTGACACTCCCGGGATAGCAACACGCATTGATTACGAGGATTTCTTAAAATATAAAGTAAACAAAAAAGATGCAAAAATAAGGGCAAAAGAGGCCACTCAGGGAATTATTGAGAGCATAAAATGGCTTGATGACATGGATGTTGTTGTTATTGTCCTTGATGCAACTGAAAACCCTTACAATCAGGTTAATATAACCATAATAGGAAATCTTGTTGCAAGAAAAATTCCGGTTTTAATTGTTGCAAATAAATCCGACTTAAGAAAGGCGAACATAAAAAAGATTGAAGAGGCTTTTCCGGAATACAGGGTCGTTGGAATGAGCGCTAAGTACGGAAAGAATTTTGAAGAGTTTTATGAGGAAATTTTTAGCCTTTCAAAAAAATTAAAGTAAAATGTCAAAAAAAGAGTTAAGGAACAAAAGAATAAAGGGGTTTTCAATAAGGTTTATGCCCTATTCCGAAATAAAAAATTTAAATAGCACAGAAAGAATAAGAAAAATTTTAGATATTGTATTTCAAAATTATATCCTTATTTTGCAGGGGAGGCTTAAAAATGAAGAAGAAACAAGGCTTATTGGAGATACAATGGCAATGATTGGCCACGTGAAAAATTTCAAGGGAATTGAACTTGCGGTTATTAGTTCTGATGAAAGAGTTGGTGCAATTGACAGGATAAAAAACAGGCTTGTTATGAGTCTTTCAGGCGGGGATATCGGAGCAATTACAATAATCGGCCCCGCTTCAATTGTGAAAGAGATAAAGAAAGATCCCAAAAAGATTGAATTGATGCTGAATAAATAAAACTTAATTTCTAATTTAAAATTTCCTAAATATTTTTAAGTCTCAGTTACCTTATGTTTTTAAGGAGAGTCAAAGCAAAAAATGCCCCACCAATGTGTCCGGTGTTCGAGAATTATTTCTGCAAGCAGCAGGGAGCTTTTAGATGGATGTCAAAACTGCGGGAGCAGGTTCTTTTTTTATGTCCGGGAAGAACAACTTGAAAGGTTAAGAGAAAGAGTAATTGAAATTCCGCAAGAAGATAGACAAAAAATTGAGGAGGATGTTCGCGAGATTGCGGGAATAAAAGATGATGAGATTCCGGTTATTCTGGATTTTGAATCGGTAAGGGTTACAGGAGATGGAAAGTTTGAACTGGATTTGGTGAACCTTTTTAATAAAAAGAAACCTTTAGTTTACAAACTTGAGGAAGGAAAATATTTAATTGATATTGGGAGAACTCTTCAGACTCGTTCCGAAGAGGATAAAGGGCTGATTTAATGGCACTTTTATTCCGCCACTCCAAAAGAAAAAATTGTTAATGTAAAAATTCATTCATAAGCAGGGCTTAAGGTTTATTGCAAATTTCAATATCCTTCTTTATGATATTTTTTGGATTAATTGTCTTATTTTATATTAAATAAACTTCAAATAAAATTAAAAACTCTCTTTAATTATTTAATTCATGGCAGGTAAAATAGATGTAATTTTGAATGAAGTTTTTGAAAAAATAAATCCCTCTGAAAATGAATTGAAAGTGATAAATGAAAATCTGTTAGATTTTATGGATAAGATAAAAAAAAGAATAAAAAAATTCAAAATTGATTGTGATGTTTTTGTCGGAGGAAGTTTTCCAAAGAGAACCATTATAAAAAAAGATTTTTATGATGTGGATTTATTTTTGAGATATGGCAAAAGATATTCTGAAAAAGATTATCCGAAACTTTCAAGGAAAATTTTAGGATTTACCAAGGGGATTATTGTAATTCATGGTTCAAGAGATTACTTTAAGGTAAAAGTAAGTCCGACTGTGTTTTTTGAGGTTGTTCCGGTGAAAAGAATAAAAAACCCCAAAGAGGCTCTTAATATTACGGATTTAAGTTATTTTCATGTAAACTATATAAAAAAGAAAATAAAATTAAAGAAGGTTTTAGAGGGGGTAAGGTTTGCAAAAGCATTTTGTCATGCATCAAAAACTTATGGAGCGGAATCTTATGTAAAAGGGTTTAGCGGATACTCCCTTGAACTTTTGATTTACTACTTTAAGAGTTTTGAGAATTTCCTGAAAATTCTTTCAAAAAAGAGAAGCGAAAAGTTGATTATTGACATTGAAAAGCAATACAAAAAAGAAAACGTCCTTTTTGACATGAATGGCTCAAAACTTGATTCACCTGTTATTTTGGTTGATCCCACGTACAAGGCAAGAAATGTTCTTGCGGCGCTTTCATATGAAACCTATGAGAGATTTCGCGAAAGCGCCGCTTCATTTTTGAAAAAGCCCTCTAAAGAATTTTTTGAATATAAAAAAATTGATTTTAATAAATCTAAAAGTGGAGCGGAAAAGAAAGGGTTGGAATTTCTCAAGATTAGGATTAAAACAAAAAAAGAAAGAGGAGATATTGCCGGAACAAAACTTCTTAAATTTTTCAATCATATGGCAAAAGAATTAGAAAAATATTTTGAAATAAGATATAAAGATTTTGAATACAGTGGGGGAAAAGCAGGTGAAGGATATTTTACTCTTAAATCCCGTAGGGAAATTGAATTCAGAGGGCCTTTTGTGAAAGACAAGAAAAATCTCATCAAATTCAAAAAAGAGCATACAAAAACATATGAAAAAAAAGGAAGAGTTTATGCTTTTGAGAAAATAGATTTTTCTCCGGGAGAATTTTTAGGTAAGTGGGTTGAAAAAAACAAAAAGAAGATTAAAGAGATGAGTATAAACGGGGTTGAAGGGGGTTAGATTTTCTTTTACCTTAAATATATATCTTATTTTTTTAGAGTCAAAATAAAATTTCCTTTCAAATCATAAAAATATTTTTTGTATCTACATAATGTCCTTTTCCAATTATTAACCCCATCTTAGTTTTCTTTTTTATAATTTGGTTTTCTATAGAATAAATCCCGATTCTTTCATTTCCTCTTGATGCAAATAAATTTCCATACTTTTCAATTTCTTCCAACATTTTTACCGATAACATTCTTCCAGTTATTATTTTTATAAAATCTGTTAATTTTTTCGTTTTAATCCTGAATTGCTATTTCAAAGAGTTTCGCGAAAGCTTCTGAGAAAAATTCCGAGTTGAGCCATATTGCCTGGTCGTTTTTGTCAGATTCTTTTTTAAGGTAGAACAGGACTTCTTTTCTGTCGACTATAAAAAACTTAGCGTCGATTTCAACAGCTTTGACTTTTATTTTTATTTCTTCAGAGAATCTTTTTATTTCTTCAGGGTTTCCTGAAAGTGCAATTTTAATTTTTATATTATTTTTTTTAAGTAAATCAAAAGTGTCAGTGAAAAGTCTTTCTTTTAATTTCATTTCCTTTAAGTTTGTGCAAATTATTACTTCTTTTTTTGCTGAGTCAATTATTTCTTTAAGGTGATTTGAAATTGTGCTTCTTCCCCTTATGGAAGCCGAAACATCCTCCCTTTTTACAGGGCTTATTCCGACATTATAAAGTTCCTCAAGCTGGTTAAATTCATCAGTTTCTTTTACTTTTAAAAGACTTTTGAATCTTTCTTCAGCATCGGTTCTTACGTTATTTTTTAATTTTTCAAGAATTATCCTCGGTTTAACTCCAAGGTATTTTACCGGTTTCCCGAGTTTAATTATTGCAAAGCCTTTTTTTTCAAGAGATTCCAAAACATCATAAGTTCTGGATCTCGGAACTCCTGAAATTGAAGCAATTTCACCTGCTGAAGCAGAACCTTTTCCAAGCAAAGCAAGCCAGACCTTCGTCTCATAAATGTTAAGTTCAAAGTAGTCCCTTATTTTCGCAATTAAATCACTTTTTACTAGCATTTTAGTTTTGTCCTCCTGAATTCGGATATTTTATTTTCCCTTTAACATGGAATTTTCTCTTTGAAAAAAGTTTTTTACGAGGGATTAATACTTTCTCCCCACGCCCATCTGTAACATAATCTTCATTTGTAGTTCCATCGATGAGGTGATAGTATTCGTTTAAAAGGTATAATTCAATGTTAATTCCATCCTCTCCAGGAGAAAGTTTAACCCTCCCCTTGAGTTCTAAGCTTGTCCATTTTTCCCCTAATAACAATCTATCCTTATCCAGATTTATCCCCAAAGCCGAAGCCAAGTTAATTAGTTTGTCTCCGTCAATTCTCTGTCCAAATAATTTTGTAGTAAGTCCCATTTTATCTTTCTTCCTCAAATTTAAATTTTCCATCAAAATCATGTTCTATTTTCATAATTGTGTTGTCTAGTGTGTCTTTGTTTGGACCTACTAATAGAACAAATGGATTTTTTGCGCCGTTAATTTTCAAAAATATTCCCTCAAAATCAAATGAGGAAATTTCTTCGTAATTTCCTTTGAATATTTTTTTTAGGGCATATTTTTCAGTAAATTCATCATAAAAATCCCAATATCTATAGTCATTGATTCCTTCTATTTCCTTAAGCAACTTATTCTTATTATCTTTTATGAGATAAGTTTTATATACCATGTAATTACCCAGTAACAACACCTTTATAAACTTTTCGATGTGTTATTTTTTGATAGGGGTGACAATTTGGAAAGAAGGATATTTATTTAAAACTTTATCTCACTTTTAAAGATATCCTCTAATTTGAGGGAACATGGGAATCCCATCCGGTCAAAGATTCATTTATAGAAAAAATTATCCCTTTTCATCCGATTTCTTTGGAGGTTGTAAGTAAAAGTTATGTAAAGAAAGTTCTGAATAAATTCAGGAAATTGAGGATTCTAAATCAAAAAAAGATAACTAATAATTAATGCTAAAATTATTCCTGCACTTATAAAAGGCATTGCGGGATACATTACTTTCTTTTTTCCGAGGAATAGTAAAATAGTTAAGCCCAATGTAGCCCCTGTGATAACAAGGATTGCAGGAGCAAGACCCCATGTTTTCAAAATAACTCCTGAAGTGATTATAGGATAAACTATGTCTCCTCCTCCAAGAATAGCAAGGTTTATTTTTAACCTGGACTTTTTGAGTTCTTTTTCAAGTTTCTTTTTTGACCTGAATTTTCCTCTTAAAATTTTTATTTTTTCCTTTGTTTTTTTTGAAGCGTAGGGAATAAAAAATCCCCCGAAGACATTTAACTTTTCCATCTGGAATTTTGCCATTTTTTGCATTATTTTTGACTTCCATACGGCCCACATATCGTAACCTGAAATTATTAAAAGAAGAATTATGACTGCGGTCAAGCTTAAAATCGGAACAAAAACCGTAGCAATTCCCGGGTAAATAAGGAGTTCAGTTAGATTGTGAGCAATAAAATTTTGCCTGTAAAATTTAAGAATAACCAAAGGAACTGCAATTGCAAGGCCTATTATTGATGCATATTTAATTTCTGGGAGTACGGCTGTGAATGAAATTCCAAGTGCAATTGTGCTCACTACAAAAAACCAGGTTCTCATTATGAACCTTGCATTTATTTTAATAAGTAAAAAAATAAGTGAAACTGCAATTATAAGAGAAATCAAAAACGAAATCAAAATAGAGGCTGAGTCAATGTTTTCGTCGTTCATATCAAACTCCATTCCGTATGGGAGGCCTTTTCCTGTTGAATTTACAATTTCTCCATTAACGACTTTTTCCTGTGCATAAGTATTCACTACATAGAGTCCTATAAATTGGGCAATTAAAAACATAATAAGGATAATTATTGTGATTTTTTTATTGTGTTTCATAGATTGGATAAGAAAAATTAGTTTAAAAGGTGTTTGAAAAAAGGATTGATAATCTTGGCGGATAATCGGCGAATATGACTAAATTTTTCATGTTTAAAGTTCAAAATTTAAACCACAATAAAATTTATTAACCCCCAATTCGCAGAACTTTTATGAAAGAAGTTTATTTTGTAACGGGAAACCGGGATAAGTACAGCGAAGTAAATGAAATTATGGGGGAAAAGATGAATCATGTTGATTTGAACTTAACGGAAATTCAGTCAGGGGATATTTATGAAATTACAAAAGACAAGGTAAAGAGAGCTTATGAAATCCTGGGAAGACCGGTTGTTGTTGAGGATATAGGATTTTACTTAGAATGTTTAAACAAGTTTCCTGGTCCTCTTATAAAATTTTTTATTTCTTCAATTGGAATTGATGGGATTTATGAGCTTGTTAAAAATTACAAAGAAAAAACAGCAATTGTAAGGTGTGTTGTATGTTATTTCGACGGAAATGAGCTTCACTTTTTTACAGGGGATGTTAGGGGGAAAATTATTTCTCCAAAAGGGAAAGAAAATTTTGGTTTTGACCCAATTTTTCAGCCCGATGGAAAAAAGAAAACGCTTTCACAAATGGGAAAAGAAAAACATAACGTTTCGCATAGGGGGATTGCCTGGAGAAAGTTTAAGGATTTCTTGGAGAAGAATTGAAATTATCTTAACCTAATTGTCTCAAGGCCCCTCGGAACAGTTGTTTCAATCCTGTTTGCTTTGTATATTGATGAAGCAAGATCGAGAGATTTTGAAACTTCGCCATGATTTACAATCACCCTTTTTGGTTTTGGTTCCATATTTTTTACATAATTCATCAGTTCGTTTCTTCCGGAGTGAGGTGAGAGACCGTTCACGAGTTCTACCCTCATTTTAACTTCTAAGTTTTTGCTTCCGTTTTCATCATCAATTGTGACATTTTTTGCACCTTCCTGAAGCGCCCGCCCTATTGAACCAGGGCCCTGGTAACAACTGAGAATCAAAAGATTATGGGGGTTATCTGCAAAGTGTTTTAAGTATTCAACTGAAGCACCCCCAACAAGCATACCTGAAGTTGCAATAACTATGCATGGACCTCCGTCTATCACGGCTTTTCTTTCCTGAGGAGACCCTACTCTTGAAAAAATATCTGAAGTGAAAGGATTGTTGTCCTGAAAAACCTGGTTTCTTACGCTAGCTGATAAAAAATCAGGATAAGCAGTATGGATGGCGTTTATGTCCCATATCATTCCGTCAATATACATTGGGATTTTTGGAAGATCTCCCTTTCTTATTGCTTCTTCAACTCTAAGAAGAGTTTCCTGTGCATGACCAAGTCCTAATTCAGGAAGAAGAACTTTCCCGCCTTTTTCGACAGTTTCTTTTACAAGATGAAGGAAAAGTTCATCAGTAACTTGTCTTGGCGGGAGAATATCATTTTTTCCACCGTAAGTTGATTCAATTTGCATGGTTTCAACCCTTGGAAATTTATTCACGGCAGGATCAAGAAGTCTTGTTCTTCCGTATTTTGTGTCTCCAGAATAAAGAAAATTGTGTGCGCCGTTTCCTATATTAATGTGAATCTGCGCCGAACCCAAAACGTGCCCTGCATTGTAAAATGTGATTCTTATATCAGGGGTTATATCATGAACTTCATTATAGTTTAAGCAGATAGTCCTTTTGACCATTTCAGATACATCAGTTGAAGAAAAAATAGGCGCTGCCGCCTGCTTGTATGAAACTCCTATAAAATCAAGAGCCAAAAGTGAAGCAATGTCTCTTGTTGGGGCAGTCATGTAAGCTGGGCCTTTATATCCCATTTTGTAAAGATATGGCAAAAGTCCGCTGTGGTCAAGGTGAGCATGGGATAAAATTATTGCATCAAGATGCGAGATATCAAACTCTGGAACATTAAAAACCGGAAATTTATCTTTTCCTGAAGAGGCAACATCAACTCCGCAGTCAAGAAGAACCCGTGAATTTGGAGTCTGCAATAAAAAGCAGCTTCTTCCAACCTGCCTTCCTCCTCCAAGAATTGTGACTCTTGCCCACCCTTCTGACTTTTCCTGAGTCCATCCCGAATAAATTTTTTCACCGACTTCATTTAAGAATTTTTTTCTATCCTTATTTTTAGCATATAGGACGCTTCTTATATTTTCGGTTATTTTTGATTTTATTGCGGGGCTTCTTTGGACAACAGGGGTCCATAAAGTGGATTTTTTAATTTCTTCTAAAATTGAACCCTGTTTTCCTATTACAAGCCCCGGTTTTTTTGCCTCAATTGTCACAGAGCTTCTGTGCAGATCAAAAAGTATGTCTGTAATTTCGGCCTCTGCCGGGACAATTTCTTTTATTTTTTTTTCAGTTGATTCTTTATCTGGAAGAATCTTTTCATCGGCCCTTAGTTCAATTCTTTTTTTTATATCATTAACAATCTCTCTTATTTTTCCGTTGCTGTCTTTGAAAAAGTTTTCATTTTTTGTATAAAGAACTATATTTGCTCCTTCAAATGAAGCTTCCGAAACTTCTCCGTGAAGTCTCTCTGTAATATTTTTCAAGATTTCTAGCATTTTTCTTTCTTTTATTTAAATTAAAAAATTATTCCCTTTCTTTAAAACCCGGTTCTATAACTTCATTGACAACTTGTTTAATACCTTCTTTAGTTATAGAATAAATGTCAATTCCGTTCCCAGACCCAGTATCCCTTTGAGTTGAGGATTTTATTGCTTCTTTTGCAAGTTCAACACATTCTTTAACGCTCATCCCTTTTTTGTATTGTCTTTCAAGAAGCCCAAGAACATAAGACATCCCTGAACCCCAGTTTGCATCATAATCTTCAACTTTCATAATATGTCCAGCAGGGTCAGTTGAATAAAGATCTACTGAGCCATCTTCATTAAACCCTCCTAAGAGGTATGCGGATTGACCAGATGTTCTAAAGTTTGATAAAAGTCCAGCGGCCTGCTTTACTGTAGGGCGGGATTTTGACCTTAATTCTTTTAGTTTTAGTTCTGCAGATAGGTATTTTGGAACTTTTTGCGCTTCCGCAGCGCTTCCGCATCCTGCCATTACAAGATATCCATTTATGGGCTGGACTTTCCTTTCATTTTTTGAAACTACAACAGCGCCTCCAGCTGAGGCTCTTCGGTCTCCCGCCATTACAACTCCGTCTTTACAGACAATTCCTAAGATTGTCGTTCCTGTTTTTAAAATATTTTTCTTAAAGTCTTCATCCATTTTCTAATAAGATTCTTTAGAATTTATAAATTTAATGGGAACTAATAATTTATAAAGATTTCTGTTTTTGGGATTTAATGAAAACTGAGTGGGATTTAGGGGGGCTTAAGTCTGACTTTGAAAAAGAGAGAGTTTTGATAGAGAAAATAAATGATAACTTTAAAAATAAGTGGGAAAAAGACTCAACTTATCTTGAAAATCCTCTTAAACTCAAAGAAGCGCTTGATGAAATTGAAAAAATTTCGGAGAAATTTTCTAAGGGAGGAAATGAGTTTGATTACTACTTCCTTAATCAGGAGCTTAATCAAAATGATGCCGAAATAAGACGAAAATTTCTTAGTGCTGATGAATTTATAAAAAAACAGTCCAATAAAATAATATTTTTTTCAATAAACCTTTCAAAAATAGGTGAAGAGAGAAAAAAAGAATTCTTACAAAACCCCATCCTTAAAAAATACCATCCTTATCTTTTTGAACTTTTTGAGAATGCAAAGCATATATTATCTGAAAAAGAGGAAAAAATTCTTACTCTTAAGGAAAATGCGTCTTATGGCATGTGGGTCAGAATGGTTTCTTCACTCCTTTCTAAAGAAACGAGAATTAGCATCGATGAAAAAGGCGAAAAAAAAGAATTTGTTTATTCAGAGCTCATGAATCTTATGAAGTCAGCAGACAAAAAAGTCAGATTAAGCGCAAAAAAGGCTTTTGAGGATATTTTAAAAAAATATGAAGAAATTGCAGAATTTGAGATTAATGCAGTCCTTGAGGAAGCAAAAATTAATGATGAACTTCGTGGATTTACACGTGCTGATGAAGCGAGGATAAAATCAGATTCAATTGATTTTGATTTTGTCAATTCAGTTCTTGAAGCAGTTAAAGAAAAGTTTTCAATTTCCCGGGAATATTATAAACTAAAAGCCACATTAATGGGCCAAAAAAAGATTGGGTATTCTGAAAGGACAGCCGAACTAAAAAAAGTTGAAAAAATATTTGATTTAGACTCGGCGGTTGAAATTATAAAAAAAGTTTTTTCAAAACTTGACAAAAATTTTACTTATATTTTTGAGGATATGCTTAAATCCGGAAAAATTGATTTTTTTCCTAAAATCGGAAAAAACGGCGGTGCGTTTTGTGTGAGCTTTGGAAAGAATAAACCGGTTTATGTTCTTTTAAATTATACAAATAAACTAAGGGATGTTGCGGTGATTTCTCATGAGATGGGACATGCAATAAACTATAAACTTATGAAAAAGGAGCCTTCAATTTACTATGACCTTCCAAAATCAACAGGTGAAGTTGCTTCAACTTTTATGGAAGATTTTATCTACAAAGAGATAATGGAAGAATTAAGTGAAGAGGACAGATTTTTTTTGAAGATTGCAAGATTTGAAGACGACCTTGCAACAATCCCAAGACAAATTGCCCTTTACTTTTTTGAGCTGGAGATTCATGAATCTTACAGGAAAGAAGGTTATTTATCAAAGGAAAAGATTGGGAAAATTTTTGTAAAGCACATGTCTGAATATTTGGGAAAATCTGTTGATATGAAAAATGCCAATTTGTGGTGGGTTTATTGGGAGCATATAAGGCTTTTCTTTTATGTTTATTCCTACGCTTCAGGGCTTTTAATCTCAAAAGCAATGCAAAAAAAGTACAGGAGAGACAAAAATTTTATTGAAAAAATAAAATTATTTTTATCAACGGGAACAAGCAAAAGACCCCGTGAAATTTTTAAGGAACTTGGAATTGAAATCAGCAAAGATTTCTTTTTGGAAGGGTTAAGTGAAATGGAGAGGGATTTTGAAGAAATAAAAAATTTAGGTAAAAAACTGGGGAAGATTTAAAGGGTTTCCAAATCCTATTCAAACAGAAGGGGGGTTTGGGTTGAAACTGATAGTGAAGGTCTTGAAAAAATAAAAAATAATACTTTTGAAACTATCCTTAATTTTAGTGAGAGAGGTGAAAAAAGAAGGGAAATTATAATGTCAGTTAATTATTCTGAAAATCAAAGAGAGCCTACTGGGGTTTATGGTGAATCCGAAGGAGTTTATTTTTGGGATTGTGATAAATTATTTTTTACAATAAATAAAGATTATCTGGACCATCTGGTTTGATATAATCGTTGCGATGAAAGGTTTATGGGTTCAGACAGACTTAAGATAGAGATAAAAGATTAATTTTTCATTCTTTTGCGCTAATTCCGTGGTTTTTCTTGAATCTTATGATTTTTTCGACGAATCCTTCTATTTTTTGCTCATGTGAGACTATGATTAACTGTTTTACATTGAGCTGTTCAAGAACGCCCCTCATTTTGTCAAGTTGCTGTTCACTGAATCCGTCGGTTGGCTCGTCAAGAATCACAATTTCTCTTGTTTTAATTTTACTCATAAGCGAGTTAATTACCTGATTTAGGGCGAGCCTGTAAGCAAGCGCTATTGCGGTTCTTTCTCCGCCAGAAAGGTAGGCGTAGTCAATTTCATAATCATGCTGTTCTATAATGGGGGTAAAGTCGTCAGATATTCTTACAGAAAAAGTGTCAGATACTAGGGATTGGAACCATTCAGAGAAAAGAAGTGAAAATTCTTTTTTTAAAGAGTTCATGACATTTTTTTCAAGAAAAGTTACAACCGGAACAAATTTTTTATTGAGCCAGTTTTCAAGTTCTGTAAGGTAAACAAGCTTCTTTCTTATTTCTTCAACTTTTAGAAGCCTTTTTTTTAAATCAGTTATTGAGCGGGAATAGACTTCTATTTCTTTTTTGACTTCTGCAAGCCTTATTTCTGAAATTTTTTCCTGCTTTCTTGCTTCATTAAGTTCTTTTTCTTTTTCATTAAAAACTAAGTCAAATTTTGATAAAGTAAAAAAAGACTGGTTTAAAGATTCAAGATGCTTTTCCAGAATCAAAATGTCCTTTTTCAAAAAACCATTTTCTTTTTCAAGCTCCAGTAGTTTTTTCTCTTTTTCAGAAATTCCTTCATATCTCATTTTTAATATCTTAATGTCTGTAAGTTCCCTTTCATTTTTAGTAATTTTTGATTCAATTTCTTTTAATTTTTGGGAAGTGGATTTTTTTTCTTCTTCAAGCTCTTCAAGCCTTCTTTTAGCCTGAGAGATTTCATTGTATGACCTGTTCAGAACATTTGCCCTGTGAATAGAATCAACATCCTGATAGCAGGTTGGGCAGACTTTAAGTTCGGACATTGTATCATGAATTTTTTTGTGCTCCTCTTCTTTTATTTTAAGGTTTTCAATTTCAGAGTTTATTTTAAATCTTTTTTCAGAGATCTCCTCTTTCTCTTTTTTATTCTCTTCAACAAATTTTCCTATTTCAGAAAGTTTTTTTTCGTCAAAATTTAAATTTTTGAAATTGTCAATTTCATTTTTCATCTCTTTTGTCAATCTTTCATTTTTTGATAAGTTCTCTTTTTTTGACAAAAGAAGAATTTTTGACTTTCCAAGTTCATTTTTTATATCATTTTTTTCATCAATTTTTTCTGAAATTTCTTCCTTTTCTTTTTCTTTTATCTTTCTTAATTTTAACTTTTCCCCAAAATTTTCTTCCAGGTTTTTCGTGCTTTTTTTCATTTCTTTAAGTTCGTTTTCTTTTTTCAAAATATTTTTTTTGTCTTCGTCAATTGTTGAAGTAATTCCTTCCATCATTCTTTTTTCTTCCCTTATTTTTAATCTTAATACCCCTGTGTTTTCAATGATTGTTTTATATTTGTCAATTCCAAAAACATGGCGAAGGGTATTTAACCTAACTTCCGGGTCTTCAAGAATTATTTCTTTCATTGATTCCTGGGGAGTATAGACTGTAAACTTGTAGAGAAGATTTTGCTTTTTAGAAAATTCCTGAGGGTATTTTAATAAATCCAGTATTTTTTGCTTCAGTTCCATCACAGAAATTTCCTCTTTTTTTCCGTCAATTGTTATTGCCGAATAATCCTGCGATATGTTTTTTCCTTTTTTTAACTTTCTTTCAACCAAAATTTCTTTTCCGTCAACTTCAAAAATCAAAGTGACCCCCCCCTCTGTTTTTCCATTTCTTAGAAGGGCTGATCCTTTTTGCCCTGGCTGGAGTCCGAAAAGTCCAAATTCAATTCCAAGCAGAACTGAAGTTTTCCCGGAGCCAATGTCCCCGGATAAAAGAGTTGATCCGGTGGAAAGTTCAACTTCTTCATGCTCATAACTTCTTATATTATCCAAAATTATTTTTTTTATTATCATTCTATGTCTAAAACTTTTCTTGACTCCCCCAAAATCCTCGTATTGAAAGAATCAATAGTTTCACCTTCCTGTTTTTCAATTGAGAGAATGTTTATTAACTGGGGGATAAATTTGTTGAACTCAGAAGGGTTTTCACTGGAGTATTTCATAATTCCCTCCTCTTCAAGATTATCCTTGTTTTTTATTTCAATGTCTAATTTAACTTCACTTGTTTTAAGGTCGTGAGTGTTTTTCAAAAAGAAGTATGCCCCATTTTCAAAACAGAAGTTTTCTATTTTTTCAAAGTGTATGTCTGAAATTTTCTGGTTGTCGAGATCTCCAGAAACTCTCAAAAGAACAATCTTGTCTTTGAGATTCTTTTTTCCAAGTTCTTTTAAAATTTCCTCGTTTGTTAATATGGCATTTTTTGCTTCAACATCCAGGCTGACTATTTCTTTTACTTTTATATCTATTTTTTCAAACGGATTTCCAAGATCAGTGTCTACAATGTAGAAACTACCGTTCTCAAGAGTTTCAAGTTCGCCGAAATTATTGGGAAATACCGGTCCTGGATAAACCAGGTTTTTATATCTGAAATCAATATGAATGTGACCAAGCGCATAATAATTTGCTTCTGGAAGTTTGTCTACCTCTGCACATTCAATTGGGAGAACCCCCCTTACTTTATCCATTGTTGTGTGAAGCATCAAAATCTTAAACATTCCTGGGGAATCGTTAAGTTTCAATTTTTTTATGTCTCCAACCTCAAGCCCCGATTTTTTACCCGGATAGCCATAAATTGCAACCCCTTTGTTTATTGTTGGGGAGAGAATAATCTCGTTTTCTTTAAATTCTGCATCAAAAACATTTTTGCAAAATCCTGCTTTTTCCAAAACCTCGAGGAAGGTTCTTCCCGAAGCAGAATAATCATGTGAACCTGCAATTATAAAAACAGGAATTTTTGCCTCTTTTAATTTTCTGAATTCGGCAAAAGTTTCTTTCAGAGTTTCAATAGGGGGGTAAGCGGAGTCAAACAAGTCCCCTGCTATTAAAATAAATTCCACTTTTCTCAAAATGCAAGTGTCTATAACCTTTTGGAATGCAATAAAATTAAGGTCCTGCATTGGACCCTGTCTCCAGCCCCCCAAGTGCACGTCAGCAAAGTGCGCAAAATGTACCATTTTTCCCTCAATCTTTAAAAAAGATGGGGGTATATAAATATAATTGGGGGGGAAGTTAATTAATAATACAATTGTTAATTTGACTGAGAATTTATGAGGGTAATTAAAGTTTTTATCAGGATAAGTCCGCTGTTCTCAGGCCAATCTTTTTAAATAAAGTTTTTTTCTTATAATAATGGAAGCACAAAGATTTATTTCAAAGCTTATCGGGGAGTCAAAGATAAATGAAGATACAAAGATTCTTGATTTTTCGGCTCCAGAAAGATTTGAATTTGAAGCAGGGCAATATGTTAGGATGGCGTTTTATAAGGAGGGGAAAAGGATTTTAAGGGACTACTCAATTTTTTCAGCGCCATATGAGAAAGGAAAAATATCTGTTTATTTTAAAAAAGTTAAAGATGGTTACGCTTCAAATTTTCTTTTTGATATGAAGGTGGGAGAAAAAATAGAAATGAAAGGCCCTTTAGGAGATTTTGTTGTGGGGGATTTTTCAAAAGATTTGATTTTTGTTAGTTCTGGGACCGGTTTTGGACCGTTCATGAGCATAATTAAGGATTTGATTTATAAAGGGTACCGCAGAAAGATGATTCTAATCCGGGGGTACAGGAAAGAAGAAAGTTTGGTTTGTGAAAATGAACTTAAAAAAATTAAAAAGAATAATAAGAATTTTTTTTATCACAATATTTTAAGCCAGCCTAATGAGGAAGATTATAATTTAAAAGGGCATGTGCAGGAGTTCCTGGAAGGGTTTATTCCTTATGATTTTAATGGAGACTTTTATATATGCGGTCTAAAAGACATGGTTTCGGACATATGTGAGAAACTTCGGGAAATAGGAGTTTCAGATGAGAGAATATTTTTTGAGAGGTATGATTAAGTTTTTATATTCTAAAAGGTTTTTAAGAGCATGAAGCGCATTTATATAATTCACGGCTGGGGGTTTGATTCAAGTATGCCGTGGATTTTATGGCTTGAGGAAGAGATTAGGAAGAAAGGTTTTGAAGTTTATTCTTTTGATATGCCCAACACCAATGAGCCAAAAATTGAAGAATGGGTTAAGTATCTTGAAGAGAATGTAGTTGATGTTGATGAAAATACTTATTTTGTCGGGCATAGCATCGGATCTCAGGCAATAATGAGGTTTTTGGAAAAAAGCCATAAGCATCTGAAAGTCGGAGGATGTGTTTTTATTGCGCCATGGTTTGATTTGATTGGTCTTGGAAGCGAAGAACTTAAAATTGCTCATCCATGGTTTAATAGCAAAATTGAATGTGAAAGGGTGCTTGACCACACTGGAAACATAACCTGCATTTTTTCAACAAATGATCCTTATGTTTCTCCCCTCGAATGGAAAAAGTTTGAAGGGAGGTTGAAGGCAAAAATAATAATAAAAAAGGACGAAGGACATTTTGAAGAAGTTAAGAGAATTCCCGAGATTTTAGAGAATTTTAAATAGACAATTCCCAGATTTCCAATTTTTCGTAAAATAATTTTTTCTCTCCGATAAGTTTTTTTGTGTAATTCCTGAAGTTAATTCCTTTAGTCAATGAAGAAATAAGCAAAAGTATCTTTCCGTTTTTTTTCAGATGGTTTTCTGCTTTTCTTAAAAATTTATTTATTAATTCCCCTCCTTTTTTTCCGCCGGTTGTTGCAATGGCTGAATCGGAGTCCTCAAGATTATCTTCAGGAAGATAAGGGGAATTAAAAATTATAAGATTATATTTTCCTTTTATATTTGAGAAAAGATTAGATTCAAAAACATTTAATCCTTTGTCTTTGCAAACCTTAACAGATTTGGGATTTATATCCACTCCTTCCAATTTTTTAAATCCTTTTTCTTTTAAAAATTCAAGAATATATCCCGAACCAACACCAACCTCCAAAACCGCCATGGATTTATCTTTAACATTTTTTCCTAAGACTTCACACAGAAAATAAGTGTCTTCTGACGGCTCGTATATTAATGTCATAATTTTTAATAGTTAAACCTTTTTATTCATATGATATGTGAATATCATTTACTTTCATTTTGGCATTATTCTTAGTTTTTATTATAGATTTCCCGGAAATTGTTAGATTCACAAAATGTTTATTGTCAGTTATTTTATCCAAATAATCCGTTAATAAAATTTACGAGGTCTTCTTTGAAAAGGAATACAAGAGCAAGTATTCCAAGGAGCAGAATCAAAACGATTACAAGAACTGCTGTAAGAATTTTGCTTTTAGGGTTAAAAGCCTTGATTTTTTCTCCGTAACTGGAAACTTTCTGTATTGGATTTTTATTCTCTTCTTTATTCTCTTTTTCTCCAGAAATTTCGGGAACTTTTGTTTCGATTATCTTTGGAATGAATTTTTCATTCTTCCCTTTTTCTAATTTTTTCATTCTTTCCTCTTCCTTTTTCTTTTCTTCTGCTTTTTTTTTATTCTCTTCTTCAATTTTATTTTTAGCCAGTTTTTCACTTTCTTCCCTCTTTTTTATTTCTTCCTTACTTTCTTTAAGAATTTCGGCTTCTGACATTCCTTTTTGAAGGTAAAGATAAGCTCTTGCAGCGTCCTCAATTTCTTCTTTTTTGTAGCCTGCCTGGTAAAAACTCATCATGGCCTGTTTAAGATCCTGCCCCCTTGCCAGTGCGCTTTTTAATCCTCCAAGAATTTCCTGATTTGTTAACAGATACTCTTCCTCTTTTACCATTTTATAAATATGAATTTGATGTTTAAAAATTTGTCTTATTTGAAAATTCGTGGCTTATTTATGCCTTCAAAACAAATCCATTATTCATAAGGTGGGAAGTTTCACCCGGAATGTACCCAAATTCTTCTCCCAGATTTAGCAAAGGTTTTTCTTGCTCCTGTGAGCCGTGCGCCGGAATTATGTGCTTTGGCTTGAGAATGTTTATCATTTCCCTCATATCTTCCCTGCTTCCGTGCCCGTGAACATGCACATCAACCTGAAGCTTAACCCCCCTTTTTCTTAATTTTTCATCAAGTCTTCTTCTTGCTTCAATATTTACTTCTGTCGGAATAACACTCGAAGAAAAAATTAAATTGTCGCCCTCGCGAAATTTAAAGTGTGTTTCTCCTTTTGTAATTCTGTCAAGAATCGAATTCTCTTCTCCTTGATGTCCGGTGCAGACGATTAAGTACTTCCCCCTGTTTTTTTCAACTTTTTTTAAAATGGAATCAACCTGTCCCCTGTATTTTACTATCCTTATTTTATTTTTGAAGGGACACTTTCCAACATTTATTGCACATGTAATGTATTTTGCAAGGCTTCTTCCAAGAAAAATTATTTCTCTTCTTGTTTTTTGCCCAGATTTTACAATATTATTTAATCTTTCAATGTGGCTTGAAAAGGTTGTAGCAAAAAGGGCTTTGTCACCATGATTAACTCTTGAAAAAGCATCTTCCAAGAGATGTTCTGCAACTTTTTCCCCTCCCGGTCTTTTTTCTGTTGAAGAGTAAAGTGCATCTATTACAAGAACTTTTACTTTTTCTTTTCCTATTTCTTTTAATCTTTTGTAATTTGGGGGGAGTCCAAAAGTGGGGGAATTATCAAATTTAAGGTCAAGGGCGTAAAAGAAAATTCCCTCTTTTGTGTGGAGGGCAATATAAGCACAGTCTATTGTTGAGTGTGTTGCATTGACAAATTCAACTTTAATTTCTTCAGTACTCCCTTTTATTTTATGGATTGAATTAGGATTGACTATATTTAGCCGGTTATTTACCTTCACTTTAGAGTCTTCAATTAAAGAATCAAGGACTTTCATTGTGAAAGGAGTCCCATATATTTCGACTCCCGGATATCTGTTTATTAAGAATGGCAGTCCGCCGATATGGTCAAGATGGGCGTGGGATAAAAATATTGCCTTAACGTGATTTCTCCATCCAAGTTCGTCAAGAATTCTGTCATCAGGAACCCCGCCGACTCTTCTTAATCCAGGAAGACTGTAGCCTATTTTTTCAGTTTCCTGAAGTTCAATAATTCCCGGGAGGAAAAAACCGCAGTCGAAAATGAAAACATCCTTACCCACTTTAACGGCAGTCATATTTTTTCCAACCTCATTAAATCCGCCTATTGTGCAAATTTCCATTTTATAAAATAAAGATGAAATTTTAGTTTAAAATGGTTTCTACAAAAGTGTTTCGACAGAAATTTCAACCATTTTTTTTGTCAAAAGATGATGATTTCCAATAGCAAGTTTCTCGAGGAGTGCAAGGTTTCTTTCATGTTCTTTGCATGCAGAAATTTCAACTGAAAAAAATTTTGAATCTTTCACTTTGAAATTTAAATCAAGGCTTTTGAATATTTCAGTAAAAAAATTGAATTCTTCTTTTGACTTCCCAAAACCTATCATATATTCTTTGTATTCATATCCGTAGAAACCGCAAACGTAACAAGGGTGATTTTTTCCAAAACTTCCGTTTATTTTTTTTTGTTTTTCAAGATAAAATGAAATTTCGCTTTCCATTGGGGTTTTAATAAGAAAAGGTATTTAAGGATTTGGATATTTTAATAATTATGAAGCCGTTAATCCCCTCACATAAAGAGAAAAAAAGATATCTTTTGCTTAGAGGGAAAGACCTTAAAAAAAATGTTTCAGTTGCAATAAAAGAGTTTATAGGGGTTTTGGGTTTTAGCGAGGCAACTCCTTTGTGGATAAAGGAAAATGTTTTATCTGTTAACAGGAAATCCCTTGACAAAGTCAGAGCTTCTTTTGCAGTATTCCATGAGAAAATTGATGTTTTGAAAGTTTCGGGAACTTTGAAGGGGATGAAGAGTTAGAAATGATTTGGAAGTTATCTTTTTTGAAATTTTTCCAAAATCATGCTTGCAAATCCTGATAGAAGTATTGAAATAACAAAATCAATTGCAACCTGAAAGGTTGAATTAATATTTATTTTTGAGATGAAGAAATAATGCAGGACTAAAGTTATTATAAGTGAAACAATATAAAACAAGGGGTAATAATTTTCTTGTGGTTTCTTAATAGTTTTTTTTCTAGGCCATATTGAACTTTTACTTAACTGTCTTCATTTCTTTCCAGGCAAGTTCAAACATTTGCTCAAGGGCAGATGCAAAGAAATCCGTGTTTATCCAGATTCCCACATCGTAGTTTGGATGAAATTTTTCGTCGTCTAAAAGCATAAACATTAACTGGTTGGAATCAATAATTGTAAATCTTGCTTTAAAATTATCAAAATGTCTTACTTCGGCAACTTTCTTTAATTCCCTTGCAACTTGGATATTATTTTTGTCAATCGGAGCAGCAATTCTTATTTTAACCCCTCTTTTTTTTACTTTTTCAAAACTTACCATAAGTGCTTCAAGTTTTCTATTGAGGCCTTCTGCAGTTGTGACCATTGTAATTGTTTTTTCGGCATCTCTTACCATCATGTCAAGATGATTGTAAAGGTTCTGTCTTCCCTTAAGACTTCCTGAAAGATCACTTGGTTCAACGAATTTTATTCCTTTGGTAAAAAGACCAGTCAATTCTTCCAAAACTTCATCTCCTTTTAAAGACTCAAGCCTCCTTGTCTTTTCTTTGGCATCAACCATAAGGTTTTTTTTCACTCTTTCAACAACTTCTTCCGGTTTTAAAGCAACAAATTTGATTGGTTTTCCAACTTTCATTATAATGAATCCCTTCTTTTCCAAGGATTCCAGAATATCATAAGTACGAGATCTTGGAACGTCAGAAATTGTTGATAATTCTCCTGCAGTTGAAGTTCCTCTCGACAAAAGGGCAGTCCACACCTTAACCTCATAAAGGTTCAAATCAAAAATTTTTCTTAGTCTGCTTAAAAATTCATCTTTAACTATCATTTTCTTGTTACTTTTAGGGACTTTTAGTTTTTAAAGATTGCTATCCTAAAGAAGTAATTCCATTTAGTTACTCCCATTCAGTTTAACAACTCCGATTTTTATCTCAAATTTTTTAATTTTGAAGCCTTCGGTTTCTCCTCGAAGATTTTCATTTTTTTCTTTAAATTCAAAAATTTTGGAATTTGTTCTTTCTTTTATGAGTTTAATCTGGCTTCCAAGAATTTTTTTTAATTCTTTTTCCCCCGAGATTGTAAGATTAATTAAATTCTTTTTGTTCAATCCAAGTTTTTTTCTGAATGCCTGAACATTTCTCGATATCTCACGAGCATATCCTTCGGCCTCAAGCTCCGGAGTTAGGTTAAAATCCAGATTAATCTCGAGTTCAGTACTGTTGTAGGGTTTTTCAGAATACTTTTTTACATTCAATTCCTGCATGATTATCTCTTTTAACTCTTTTGAGATTTTTGTTTTTGAGGCAACTTCAACTTTTGAAAGG
The DNA here is from genome assembly GCA_018303925.1 of Candidatus Pacearchaeota archaeon. Taxonomy (GTDB): domain Archaea; phylum Nanobdellota; class Nanobdellia; order Pacearchaeales; family GW2011-AR1; genus GW2011-AR1. The sequence goes on from JAGVXF010000007.1 coordinate 122,481, forward strand.
GGCCACTTTAAGGGGATATTTTTTTGATCTCTTTGCTTTAATCCTTCAGAAACTATCTCTCTCACATATTTCATTTGTGATTCAAGCTTTCCATTAAGTTTTTTCTTCTCAAACTTTGGCCAGTCTTCAAGGTGGACTGATTTTTTGTTTCCGTTAATTGTCTGATAAATCTTTTCTGCAATAAATGGGAGAATAGGTGCAATTACTTTTGAAGTTTCTTCCAATGTATGCAGAAGAGTTTTCTCTGCATTTTCATCGTTTTCGTTGAACCTTTCCCTTGAGTTTCTGACATACCATGTTGACAAATCATCGATAAAATTTCTTATTTCACTGCATGCTTTTATCGTATTGTACTCTTTGAGGTTTTTTTCCACTTCTTTTATTAAGGAATTTAATCTTGAAACAATCCATCTGTCTATTGTCTCTTTTGAATCGGAATATTCCTCGACGTTCTTTTTTTTGTGCATTGAATAAAAATTGTTTATGTTATAGAGGAGAACTAGCACTTTTCTGTAGGATTCTTCAAGCCCTTTTTCCGAAAAATTGAAATTATCAGCGCCCATGACAGGAGATTGCAGCAGGTAGAATCTTAATGAATCCGCCCCGTATTTTTTTAAGACGTCTTCAGGGTCAGGAAAGTTTCTCTTTGACTTTGACATTTTTTGTCCGTCTTCGGCAAGAATAGTTCCAGTTGTCAGCACATTCTCAAAAGGAATTTTGTCAAAAAGAATTGCAGAGAGGACGATCATATAATAAAACCATGCCCTTGTCTGGCCGATGTATTCCACGACAAACTGCGCTGGGAAATTTTTTTCAAAAAATTCCCTGTTTTCAAAGGGGTAATGAAACTGCGCAAAGGTCATACCTCCCGATTCAAACCAGCAATCCAATACTTCAGGAATTCTTGCATATTCCTCCCCTTCAATTTCAAGTTTAATATCGTCAAGAAAATCTCTGTGCAAATCAATTTCCCTTTTTGGAAGGTTTTTAGCATATTTTTTTAATTCATTAATTGAACCCAAAACTTTTATTTTGCCTGATTTTGATTTCCATATCGGGATTGCACTTGCCCAGTATCTATTTCTTGTTATGTTCCAGTCAGGAGCAGATTCTATATTGTTTTTCATTCTTCCTTCTTTCAAAAATTCCGGAATCCAGTTAATCTTGAGATTTAATTTCTGAATCTTTTCCTTTATTTTTTGTATATCAACAAACCATGCTGGAAGAGCTCTGTACATTAATTTTGTATCGCATCTGTAACAAAAAGGATATTCGTGGTCAATCTTTTTTGAGAAAATGGCTTTTCCTGATTTTTTCAGATCAATGACGATTTTTTCGTTGACATTATGAATGTATTCTCCCGCATAGTCTTTCACTTCTTTAGTGAAGTTTCCTTTTTCATCAACGGGCTGGACCATTGGTATTTTATATTTTCTGCATATAGTATTATCTTCTTCACCAAAAGCAGGGGCTGTGTGCACTATTCCGGTTCCTTCTTCTTCAGTCACGAAGTCCCCTAAAAGAAACTGGAATGCGTTTTTTGTTTCCTTAAAATAAGGGTAAAGAGGTTCGTACTTTTTTCCTTCAAGCTCTTTTCCTTTGACAATCTTTTTTATTTCATATTCATCCTCTGACTTGTAAAAATTTTTCACAAGGTCTTTAGCTACTAGGTAAGTGTTTTTGTCTTTTTTATCTTTTACATAGGCATAATCAAGTTTTGGGTGAACGGTCAATGCCAAATTTGAAGGAAGTGTCCAGGGAGTTGTTGTCCATGAAAGCGCATAAGTATCTTTCTTCCCCCCGAGCCTGAATTTTACAATAACGGATAAATCTTTTACCGTTTTGTAAGAGTTGTCCATTGCAATTTCTGACTTTGCAAGAGGAGTTGAACATCTTGGGCAATACATCAATACTTTTTCTCCTTCATACATATATCCCTTTTCATATAATTCCTTAAATGCCCACCATATTGACTCAATATATCTTGTGTCCATTGTTTTGTATCCATTTTTAAAATCAACCCAGCGACCAATACGGTTTATTGTTTTTTCCCACTCTTTTGCAAAAGTTAAAACCCTGCTTCTGCAAAAATCATTAAATTTTTTTATCCCCATTTTTTCAATTTCATCCTTTGAGTTAATTTTCAGCTCTTTTTCGGCGACATTTTCAACAGGAAGTCCATGGCAATCCCAGCCCCAGTTTCTTTTTACATGTCTTCCATTCATTGTAAAAAACCTGGGAAAAACGTCCTTTAAGACGGAAGCAAGAATGTGACCATAATGAGGAAGTCCCGTTGCAAAAGGCGGACCGTCATAAAAAATATAGGGCTTTCCTTTTTCTGTTTTTTTTAGCGACTTTTCAAAAGTTTTGTCTTTTTTCCAGAATTCAAGAATTTCTTCTTCAGTTTTATTTACGTCCATTTAAAACTTAAGAAGAAGTGGTTTTTAAGATTTTTGAGAGGTTAATGTCAATTCTCTTATCATATTAATTTATTTCTTCCCGCTGTAACTTTCAAGAATCTCTTTTTCCAAAAAATGCAATTTTGAAGGGAGAATTATGCAATAGGGTTTTTGAACTCCACTGAAACCCTCTGCTTCTTCAAAATTTCTGTAAAGTATTTTTCTGTTTCTTGTTCCAAGTGCCTGACAGATGATTAATTTGTTTATTTTAATTTCGTGTTTTTTGGCCGCAATTTTTAATTGGTTTAGTGCTTTTGGAAAATCAATCCCAATATCAATTAAAATTAAAGAATGTGCGTTTATACTTTGGTTTTCTTTTACAATTTCCATGAAACTATCTGGTTCGTAACTTTTTTGCCAGGCAGGCATTGAGGCAGTTTTTCCAAATTTGTAAATTTGCAGGCCGGTTTCTGCAATTGAATCGAAGATTGATGAACTGTATATAACTTTATATTTTACCCCGGAATTTTTACATTCGTTTATGAGGGTAATGTGGGTAGTTGCACTCAATGGAGAGCCGTAAATCAAAAGTGCTACATTTAATTTTTTTGCTTCATCTACTAAACTCAAGTTTTCGACTTTTTCCCTGCTCAGAATCTTTATTTTTTTACCTATAACCTCTTCAATCTGGATTTGGGTATAAGGAAGGTTTACTGTGTAATTTTCAAAATAAACTCTTTTGCATTTTGAAACTGCATCCAGTCCTTCCTTAGTGATTCCCCTTTCATTTAACCCAAGACCAATAAGATACAACATGAATGTAGGGAATTAACCTCGTTTATTAAATTATTCTTTTGAAATCATATTTTTTAAGGGATATAAAAATTCAAAATATTTATTAATGCTTTTTTCATAGTTTAATGATGGAAGACTCTGTTTCACTTTACCTCCTTACCTCTTTTCTGACATTTGTTGTGGTTCTTATCCTTATTTTTTTAATAAAACGTGAAAAAGGGGTAAAAAAAATTTCTTTTCTTGAAGGAGCCTCTTTTATACTGGTTATCACTGGAATTGCTTATGGGAGTACTTCGGCTTTTGGGTACACCCTTGTTTGCGGGGGAGTAATTTTTATGATGGCAGATTTATTTGTAAGGTTCAAAGATAAAAAACTTAAAAAGAGAAAATAAATTAAGAAACGTTTATTAACCTTGGAAAATTTTTACTAAAATGGCAGCAGGCGATCCTCTTTCAATGTATGTTTTTATTTCCCTTATGGCTTTTCTTGGAATTGTAATCCTTTCATTTCTGATAAAAAAAAATAAAAAATATCAGAAACTTTCTGTTCTTGAGAGCTTGTCATTTATATTTATTGTTGCAGGAATTATTTTTGGAAATGATGAAATTATAGGTTTTAGCCTCATTTGTGGGGGAGTCGTATTTATAATTGCAGATATTTACATAAGGGTGAGGGAAAAAATCATCTTTGACTGATTTTTATTTATTTGAGTTTCTTTTTATTTTCAGGTATCAAGCTTCTGCTTGAAACAATTGCAATAAAAAAGAAGGTAAAAAGAACCCAATCTTTTCTTATCACAAGACCAACGATTCCCCCGAGAATTCCAATTGCTGTTAAAATTTTAAACCATATTTTTCCTTTTTTTTGCTCCTCTTTTGTTTTATCCCTTAAAAGATTTCCAGCAAAAAATCCTAAAATCAAAAAAATTATTCCAATAATGAGTTGTAAAAGTTCTTGCATGAATAAATTTGTTTAAAGAAGTTTTTATATTTTATCAAATTAAGGACTTATGCCCTATTCTACTTTTGTAAGAAGATTTTTAACTTCTGAGGCTTTTTACTGTTTGCAAGAATCATAAGGTCATTTGTCCCCCAAAGAAAATCTGTTTGAATAAAACCAGTTTTTTGACTTCTTTCCTCTGCAAGATATTTATTATATTCCTCTGCTTTAATCTTATTTTTTTATAAGTTGGTTGATTCCTATTGCAAAGAGCCCAATTCCAAGGAGAGGGACTGTATTTGCAAGTTCTATCCCAAAGTAACCCAGAACTATTGAAGCAATTGCCATCACAATAGCAATCGCATTCAGAACCTCTTTAATCAATTTGGTGTTTTTATCCATAACTATTATACCGCTTTTAGATATTTAAAGGTATTTTTTGACATTTTTTGAAATGAGTCGGGGTTTTTTTAATAAAGGGGATTATTCTTTGCTTCTTGCAGGCCTTTCAGAACAGAATTCTGGGGGTTTTAGATTAATTTTTGAAATCTTGGTTCATATTCCTTTTTAATTTTTAAAGACACAATAATTTTTCTCTTGCCCCCTAACTGTTCGTAAACTATACCATAAAAATGAGAAATTTCGTTTAACAAGTCATTTAATATTTCTAAAGATTTTTTTATGTCTTTTTCGCGATAAGCCACTATCTTTTCTACTTTTGAATTTGCATATAAATCTTTAAAAGATTTTATGTCTTTAAGAATATATGTTAAAGAAATTTTTAATTATCGGCTCTAAGTCGGATCCCGCAAGCAGAAACATAGTGATGAACCTGATAGATTTGGGAGGGTTTGATTTTCATTTAATTGAGGGAGAAATGTTAAAGACTGAAAATCTTGACCTTTCAAAAATAAATTCTTATGATTTTATCATTTTTGCTTCAAGGCACAAGTCGGAGAAACATGAAAAGACGCTTTCAATTCATTCACCCGGAAACTTCAGGGAAGTCTGGGGGGGTGGAGAAACCGGAAGGCTTTGTCCTTCTTCAGCACTTTTCAATAAGCATTTATTTTATTTTTTAAACAAAGAGAGAGAGGATTCCGGATTATTAAGGTATTCAGTTACAATGGAAGCAACTCATCATGGGCCTTTAATTGACAGGCCCTGTGTTTTCATAGAAATAGGAGGAAGCGAGGAAGAATGGAAGGACAAGAAAGCTTCTTTTGTTGTTGCAAAGGCAATAAGGGCGGCAACTGAAAAATGGAAGGAGAACCCTTACCATGAAATTGCCGTCGGGATAGGAGGGCCTCACTATTGCCCCAAGTTTAATAATCTTCAGTTAAATTCAAATTCTGCAATTTCACACATTATCCCTAAATATGTCTCACCAATCACTGAAGAGATGGTTTTAGAAGCGATAAATAAAACTATTGAAGAAGTTGATTTTGCCATTCTTGACTGGAAGGGTCTTGGGAGTGCTGAAGAAAGGGATAAAATTATCCAAATTCTGGAAAAAAATTACATAAGTTGGAAAAAGGCAGGGGATTTGAAGAATTAAAATTATCTTTTTATTTTTCTGAAAATAAGTTGGATTAAAGATAAAGCTAGGTAGATTATTAAAATTGGAATTATTGATATAAAAAGTATTATTCCCGGGATATTTGTGCATGTTTGGGCGCATGAAAAGGGGATACTTTTTGCATGGACGTAATAACCTTCTCCTGTTGGGAAAGGGATTGCTCCAGGAGTATTTTCGCTTACTACACATATTTTTATTACTGCTGGGCAAGTTATATTAATATGAGTAAGGTAAAAATAAATTAAGAATAAAATTATTGTGAGAATTATTTTTAAAATAGTCGGTTTAAAAGAATTTTTTTTATTGGCCATTTTTAATTAATTTACTTTCTCTTTTTTCTTCTCGTTGATTTTCCTTCAGGGGAAAAATTCTTTTTAGGTCCTTTTCCCCATGCGACAAATCCTATTGCAATAAGATATAGTATCCATCCTACTTTTGGAATTATTGCCGAAAGGCTGAACCAGCCAGGATATTTTTCTTTTTCAAAAATTCTCCAGATGCTAATTATGAAAATAATCAAAATTGCAATCCATCCTGCGAAAGGAATCAAAACAAGGAAAATCCATGCCCAGTGGAAGCCCCCCATTTCAAAAATCATTGAAATATTTGCAAAAGGAATCCATGCAAGCCATGAGTGTTTATATTTTTGTTTTTTCCCAATTTCCTGCCACGATAAAGAGTGGTAAACATAAAGCGCCACTAAAAAAATAACTGCAAAGAGGATTGCTCCGATTATAAGAGCTCCGAGAATTCCACCGAACATATATTCCTTTGGAACATCTACAAAATCTGAAAAATTGAATACCATCTTTTTTACTTTTTAATAAGTCAAAAACACTTTATTAATCTTTTGAGGACTTTTCAAATTCCGGCCAGGGTATAATTGCTGTACTTTTTTATTCCGGTGACGTCTTTCATATTTGTCTTGAAGTTTTTTGCCTCTCTATAAGAATTGAACTCAATTTCAGCGGTTATAAGTGATAACCGAGGGTAATAATCAAAGGATATTTCTTTATTTTTGTAATTTTTTATAAGACGTATTTTTTCAGCTGTTTTTTCCTTAGGTTTTTCCAGGATTTTGTATTCTTCTTTTGAAATTTCCTTTTCAATTTCATGCCTTTCTAATTTTCCTTTTGATTTTATTGTGATGAAGAAAAGGTTCCCATACTTTCTTATCCTGAAATTATTTGGTTCAAATTTTATTTTTATTCCAAATTTTTCTGCAATTCCCTTTGCAAGGGAGACCGGGATATAATGTTGCAATATTCTTGCCCCGCTTTTTTTTATTTCTCTTTTCGTTTATCAATATTAAAAGGACAAGGATACAATTTTTCTTTTTCTTTTATTAAAAATTTTCTTTCTGTTTCCATTTAATAATTCTGGAAACTAAATTTAAAAAAGTTATCCAAAAAATCTAATTCAGGAACTCTGAAAACTCTTGAGATAGTTTTTCAATTTCTAAAATTTCTTTTTCACTCAATCCGGGTTTGTAGAACTTTTCATACCACCTTCTGCAATCTTTCTTGTCTTTTATGGAGAGTTTTCCAGGAGAACCAGCCCAATAAGTTCTGGCATTAAAATTGAAAATGAGTCATATACTTGCCTACTATCGGTTTCAATTCCGTCATTATCAAAGTAAGTATCCTCTAGTGCGGTATTCCCTTCTTCCTTTTTTTTATATAGAAATTTAACTAAATCTGAAGAGCCAAACTCGTTTTTTTATAATTTGAAAGCAAATATGAAATTATGGGGGTGATGTTCTCTATAACTATATTAATTTTCTTTCTTTTTTTAAGGTTTTATGTCTTTTTTAAATTTAAATTTCAAAAATTGTGGGGGTTCTTGAAACATTCATTACTTTTGTTTCATATATTTTTTCAATAAGTCCGCCACCTTCGTGAATGTGCCCGCATATAAGAATGTCTGGGGAAAATTTTTTTATTGCTTTTGTTATTCCGTATGAACCTGGAAATCCCATCAATTCAATTGCACTTCCAGATGGGGGTGAATGTGTTACCATTATTTTTTTCTTAAGATTTTTTATTTTTTCATGTGAATCTTTTAATTCCTTAAAAATTTGTTTTGAGTCGTCAGCAAAACCCCAGTCAACAGTGCCTGAGCCGAAGAATCCAACATCCCTGATTTTCAGGTGCTTTTTATGGATGCTTTTTAAATTGGGATACATTTTTTCCCATATTTTAATTGTCTCTTCGGTTTCATGATTGCTTGGAATAATCAATGCAGGTTTTTTTGTAAGCGGTCCGACTAGACCTTTTTCTGCTTTTTCAAACCATGTCTGATCTCCAGCAAGAATAACTAAGTCAATATTTTCTTTATCAATTAATTTTTCAACCTTTTTTACAAGACCTAAATCTCCGTGAATATCTGAAACTGCGAGTATTTTCATATCTTTTTAAATCAATAAAAGTTTAATAATTTTATTAGTGGGGTTTAAACTCCATATTAAAAGTTATCGGAGAAGTCTAATTTCCATAATATTTTATATCTTTTTCATTAATTGAATTAAGAAAATTCAAGTCTTCCCAAAGATCATAAATCAATCTATTTGCTTCATGAATTTTTCCTTGCTTGTAAAGAGTTTCTGCTTCTTTTATTTTAGGCCAATCTTCCGGAATTTCTTTTGATTTTAAGAAAGAGCACGCTTCAAAATATGTGGATTCTTCAAATATGAGTCTATTTGTTTCAGTCGTATATCTTTTACAAATGATTCCTATACCAGGAATTCTTGTAGAAATATCTTTTAATTTTTCTAGAGATAATTCATAAACCATCCTATTAAATATTTTTTGGGTTTATATCTTTTTCCCCCGTCGGACATTTCGTGCAATGCCTTTTTGTTCTGTAACTCTTTGTTTAAAAAAAAGGTTACAAAATGTTTATAAGGAAGGAGTTGTCATAAAATATATATTAAACTATACAGTTCCGAAAATGGAAGATAACTTTGACATCTTTTTCAGACGGAAACCAGCTTTAATGCTTGTTTCTTTGAAGAAGAACACACGGATGAGGTATGGTAGTGTTTTGGCTAAGGAAGTGGACTGCACTTATAGCCATGCGGTAAAGATACTGCAAACACTTGAGATCCTTAGGTTGGTTGAGTTTAACAAAAAAGGGAGAATCAAACTCATTAAACTAACCTCCAAGGGAAAACAAGTGGCAGATGCAATTGAGAACATTCAGGTTCTAATCAAATAAACCGGATAGAGGTGATACACTATCCGACTCTGAAAGAAGGAAGTTTAAACTTTGTTGTATTTAAAACAGGAGGTAAGATGGTCATTTACCATTCCTGTCGCTTGCATAAAAGCATAGCAACTTGTAGGTTCGACAAATTTAAATCCCCTTTTCTTTAGGTTTTTGCTCATTTCTTCAGATTCTTTTGATTTAGAGGGCAATTCTTGAATATACTTAAATTTATTTTTTATTGTTTTTTCCTTTGTAAATTTCCAGATATAAGTATCAAATTTTCCAAATTCATTTTGGATTTCTAAAAATTTTTAGCATTGTTAATTGTTGCCATTATTTTTAACCGATTTCGTATTATTTTCGGGTTTTTAATCAATTTTTGATTTTTTTATCTGAATATTTAGATATTTTTTTGGGGTCAAAATTTGAAAATGCTTTTTTAAACCCCTTTCTTTTTTTGAGAATTGTTTCCCAGTTTAATCCGGCTTGAAAGAGGTCAAGAACGATAAACTCAAATATTTTTTTTGTCATGTAAGGGTGTTCCCCATTCTTTGTCATGATATTCAATCATTAACAGATTCTTTTCAACCCATCCACATCTTCTCATTTTAACTGACCTTCCTTCCGATTCTTTCAGAGAATCCGCACTTTCCGCATTTTAAGAAAATAAGATTGTCCTCATCGGAATATTTTATTCCCATATCAATTATTTGCGCTTTGTTGTGACCGCACTTGCCACATATGTGCTCATAACTTGCATAAATTTTTTCATCGTAATTGAATCCTTCTCCTTTTTTTATGCTTTTTTTTATTTTTTCTTTTGAAATTAAATTTTTCTTAATTTCCTGTCTAAGACCGCATTTTTGGCATTCAGTAAAATTTTCTTTATAATTTTCCGGGGAGAGGATGTTTTTGCACTTTTTGCAAAAACTTATAATCATAAAGTTTAGATTTATTTTGGGTATAAAAAGTTTTGGGTAGGTTTAAAAATTTCTTTTTCCTTTTTTAGAGATGGTTGGTTATAATTACAAAAGAATAAAATTTCCTCCTTTAACCCCTAAAGAAATTGAAGAGAAATATGCTGAAACACAAGGAGAAATGAAAGAGGTTTTGAAGTGGAAAAAAGAGGAAGAGGAAAGGTTGGTTAAAGGAAAGACACCTCAGATAAGGGGGGCTGCAAAAAGAGCTTTCTCCAAGGTTGCCCGAAGAATTGACACTGTAAATGGGAATTTATTGTACTGGAAACTTCGTAAGGAAGGAAAATCCCATTTTTATGCAAACATTGATAGGGCAGAATACTGGGATGGGTTGAAGAAGAAGGTCCCAGATAAAACGGAAGATTGAGAAGTTTTTTAAAGAATTTGCTTCTTTAAATTTAGTTAAGGCTCTGTAGCTTGGACTCGCAAGACCAATTGCAGTAAAGTTATGTGCTGGCCATTCATGCAATTGAATGTTGCTCGGTCTGGTTAACCAGCTTGAGTTATTCAATTGCTTCAAAAACAAAAGGCTCTGTAGCTCAGTCTGGTTAGAGCACTGGACTCTTAGCGATGGAGAACTTGCGTTCTCCGACCGCAATACTTTCCCTTGAGGTTGCTCGAGAGAGATCCAGGTGTCGAGGGTTCAAATCCCTTCAGGGCCATCAAAAAAATGACAGAAAGAATAAAAAAAATAATGGATTTCATAAAAGAAATTGATAAGTTTAAAGAAGTTGAAAGAGAGATTTTTTTAAAAAATAGAATGGAAAGCGATGCCGATCATGCCTGGCATCTTGCAATGTTCATTTTTCTTTTTGAGAAAGATTTGTCTAAGGGTCTTGATTTGGTAAAAATGTTTAAACTTGCTTTAATGCATGATCTTGTAGAGATTTATGCAGGAGATACTTTTGTTTTTGACGATGAAATGAATAAAACCAAAAAGGAAAGGGAGAAAAAATCGGCGGAAAAACTTTTTTCAAAACTGCCTAAAGATCTGGAAGAAGATTTTCACAATCTTTTTAGAGAATGGGAAAATTTTGAAACAAAAGAATCCAAGATAGTTCACTCATTTGACAAGGCTCAACCAATGATTCAGAATATTCTGTCAGATGGAAAAACCTGGAGAAAACACGGAATTGGATATGAACAAATTGACGAATTTAGCAAGAGTTTTTTTGAGGGAGATAAATTATTAGAAAAAATCTATGAAAAACTTATGAAAGAAATTAGGAAAATTATTTAAAACTTATTTTCTGAGAACTTTCCATTATGCTCTTTGAATTCATAACCTTGTCTGGGGTTTATTCCTTTACTTTTTTTTAAAAATTCTTCGTAGTTTGGAAGGTTTCGGTACTCAATTAGCTGTCCTTCTTTTTCTGCGGCTTTAATCCCGTATTTCATTCCTGTTGAAATTCCTCTGTCTTGGTAGACTATTCTTTTTTTTGCAATTTTTCCCCATGCAACTCCTGCATTTATTCCAAGCATCCTCTCTTCCTCAGTTTTGTCATCCAAGATTCCGTCTTGAGTATAAAATAAGTGTGAAGCAAAAGGAAATTCACCCTTTAATAGAGAGTCATGAACACAAGCTCTTGCATAAATAATATTTATTGCGGTTTCTTCATAATTTTCTCCTCTAAATGGAGATTCAATAATTACCAATTTTTCAAGCTCACTACTCATCTAAAAAATTTGTAAAGATTATTAATAAAGATATCTGTTTTTTGAAATAATCTTTTAGGTTTTATCTGTATTCCCTTTTGGTGTGACCGCACTTTACGCATTTGAAGAATTTTGTAGGAGACTCATCACTTGAGCGGGTCTGAACCATCCAGAAGTAAGCTTTGTCGTGCCCGCATTTTGAGCATGTTTCATTTACTACAGGCTCCGTTTTAAAATCCTTTTTTAAAACAGCAATTTCATTATGCTCCTCTATTTTTTCTTTTGTTGAAAGTTTTACCGCTCCTTTTTTAGTATACCCGCATCTGGGGCAGGAGCTGTTTTTTATTTTTATTATAAGTACTGAACCGCATTTTGGGCAAAATTCCATAGGTGACTATATGAAGGAGCCATTTATATAATTTATGTTTTGATTTTTTCATATAAGGCAAAATTTATAACTCTTTGGGCATTTATAAAAAAGATGATATCATTAGAGAGGATAATTCCCTCGTTTGAAGAACCTATGGGAGATGGGCCAATTCTTTCAGAGGAAGACCTTATGAATGAGCATTCTATTCATTTAATTAAAGATTTTAATGTGAATTTCTCTGATATCCCTGAAGATTATTTTGAAGTTTTAGAATTCAAAAAAAATAATCCTAATTTGAAAATTGAGGCAGATAATCAGGACCCAATAAATTTTTATTATCTTCTAGCTAAAAAATTTGCATCCTCATCAATTTTACATTATGAATTGATTACAAGAGAAGCGATCTCTTTTGTTCAAAGTGAAGGGCTTGTTTTTTTTGAAGATGTTTTTGGGCCTGATTTTCATTTTCGTGAAGCAACAAGAGATTATCATACGGCCTATGATTTAAGAAAACGGCATTTTAATTATTTAAATTCATTAAGGAATTAGTTCTCGTTGCAAAGTCCCCTTTCTGATTCGGGTTTTCCCCCTTCAAAGAAAATGAGCTTAATCCATCCAACGTAAGGGAGAATGTTTGCTCTTGGCTTGCCTACTACGCGGTCTTCATTTATACTTTTTTCGACACCAAGTTGCCCATTGTTGTTGTCTCCCTGAGTTGAAAAAGTGTATATTCCATTTTCATTTGTTATTTTAATCACCCGATGAATTATGGGGGTTCCTGCTCCAGAATCAAAAATTAAGATATCTCCGAATTTTACATCTTCTGGTTTTACTGCGGTTACAAAAAGAATGTCCCCTTTGTTAAGGCCATTTTTGAAATGAAAATTCAAAAATTCGTTTTTTGTTATGTTTTTTTCTGTATATTTTTCCTCATGGGCGGTCCACCAACTGTCAAAGTCAGAAAACAAATTTCCAGAGTGATACATCGAGCATGATTCAACTATTACTAGGGGAATTGTTGTTCCCGTAGCAAGAGAAAGAATGGGGAAAAAGATGCCTCTTATGACAATCAGTAAAAAAATAAGTGAAATAATCCAACCTTTAAATGAATTGTCTTTCCAAAGAATAAACCATATCTTTTCAAAAAGAGTTTTTTCTTCTTTTGAGTTTTTATTTTCTATTTTTATTTTTTTTCTTTGAATTTCTTCAATTTCTTCACGGTCAATCTTTGGCACCTGGGGTTCTCCACTCATTAGTCTAATTGGAAAGTTTGTTTTATAACTATTTCCCTTAGCATATAAATTTTTAAATTAAGGAATTGTTAGTTTTTTATGGCAAGAATCATTGAAAATGAAGTTTTGAAAAGAGCGGTTATTGCGGGGGCATCTGCGGCTTTAAAATACAAAAGGAAAAAGTTAAGTATTTCCGAAGAGGAAGTTTTGGAAGAAGTTATTGCTAATGTTGATTCCATAGTTGAAGGAATTGATAGAGAGTGAATTTTTTTATTCTCAAGAAATTATTCCAAATGATTGTGAAAATTGTGCAAACCCCAATAATCCACAAGCTTTTTAAATATACACCTTATGTATATACATGCAAGATATATTTGAACATGCAGTGCTATGCAGGAAATGCGGAAAAGTTATGCAAAAGGCAGGAGTTATCAGAAACGGTTTTCATTTAAGAGCTCTTGTTTGCCCTCAGGGGCATGATAAATTGATTCATCCTGCTGATGAGCAAGAGTATAGGAAATTCAAGGAGCTTAGCCAGAAGGAATTCAAGGTTAAGATGAGAATTGTAGGAAACAGTTATGCGGTTTCAATTCCAAAAGAGATTGTCTCATTTATGCAGGAACAGGAAAAACTTATGAATGATATGGTGAGGCTTTGCTTTGAAGAGTCGGGAAAGTTAAGTTTGACATTTGATAAATTAATTAATCCCAAACAAAAGGAGGAAGAAAATGAATAACAAAATTAAGTTAAGAAATCTAAAAAAGGGGGATCTCGTGAACATTAGGGGAGAGAATTATGAAATTAAGAACTTTGATGAAAAATACCATGGCGATGAGAAGATTATTGAAGCTGATTTAATAAAAGAAAAAGAGGAAGGTAATTCATTAGGACATAAGAAGTTTAAAATGTCTTACAATGAAAAAACAGGAGATAAAAAATTTTACAGAGAGTCAGAGGAAAAGGAAGTGTCCGATAACAGTTTTACTTTTAAGTCAAGCAAGGTATTCATAAATAAATCAGGGGGGAAAAATGAAAGCATCTAAAGATGGAAAAAAGGAACTGACACTTAAAGTTGTCGAAGCGCTCCAGGACGACGCTTACAAGGGAATTGCTCGGCTTGACATTGATCTAATGAAAGAAATTGATGTTAAAAGGGGGGATGCAATTTTAATCGGAAAAAATAAATCCACAATTGCGATTGCTGACAGAGCTTATCCTTCCGATGTTGGTGAGAGGATAATAAGAATTGACGGAATTTTAAGAAAAAATGCAGGGGTTTCAATAGGTGATGAAGTAATTGTTAGAAAAGCCGAAATAAAAGAGGCAAAAAAAGTTATAATTGCTCCTGCCCAAAAGGGAATAATGGTTCAGGGGGACCCTGCCGGATTAAGGAGGGGGCTTTTAGGAAGAACTGTTATGAAAGGAGACCTTGTTGTTTTGGGAGGAGTTCAGAGAAGGAAAGATTTGATGGGAGAAGAGATGGGGGATTTAAATGATATTTTTGGGAATCTTGGAGATCTTTTTGGAGGAATGGGTTTTGGAAATTTAGGCGGGGGAGTTGCACAGCTGAAATTCCTTGTTGTTTCAACAAGTCCAAATTCTCCTGTTATAATTACCGAGAATACAGAAGTAATTCTTAATCCTAAATCTGTTGAAATGATCGAAGACAGAATTCCTTCAATAAATTATGAAGATATAGGGGGATTAACAGAAGAAATAAAAAAGATAAGGGAGATGGTTGAAATTCCTATGAAACATCCTGAGATTTTCCAGAAGCTTGGAGTCAGTCCTCCAAAGGGAGTTTTACTTCATGGACCTCCGGGAACCGGTAAAACACTTCTTGCTAAAGCTGTTGCAACCGAAACAGATTCTCATTTTATATTGCTTAATGGTCCGGAAATTATGAGCAAATTTTATGGAGAAAGTGAAAAAAAAATAAGAACCATTTTTGAAGAAGCCGAAAAAAACGCGCCTTCAATTATTTTTATTGATGAACTTGATGCTATTGCTCCAAAAAGAGAAGAGGTTCAAGGGGAAGTTGAAAGAAGGGTTGTTTCACAACTTTTAACGATGATGGATGGGCTTAATTCAAGGGGGAAGGTAATTGTTATAGGAGCGACAAACAGGGTTAATTCAATTGATCCAGCATTAAGAAGGCCCGGAAGATTTGACCGTGAAATTGAAATAGGAGTTCCCGATAAAAATGGGAGGCTTTCAGTCTTAAAAATTCATTCAAGAGGTATGCCTCTTGACAAAAGTGTTGATCTTGATAAAATTTCTTCTTTGACTCATGGTTTTGTAGGAGCAGATCTCGAATCACTCACTAAAGAGGCAGCGATAAATGTTTTAAGAAAAAATATACATCATATAAAATTGGATGAAGAGGTTATCCCTCAGGAAACTTTAGAAAAACTTATTATTCGCCAAGATGATTTTATGGATGCTCTTAAAGTTGTCAGACCTTCGGCAATGAGGGAGGTTTTGGTTGAAATCCCCAATGTTGACTGGAATTCAGTCGGAGGTCTTGACAAAGTAAAACAAGAGCTTAAAGAAGCAGTTGAGTGGCCTATGAAAAACCCCGAAAGTTTCAAGAGATTGGGAATACGCCCTTCGAGGGGAATTTTATTGTACGGCCCTCCAGGGACAGGAAAAACTCTGCTTGCGAAAGCTGTTGCAAAAGAGTCCGAGGCAAATTTTATACATGTCAAAGGGCCTTCACTCCTTTCAATGTGGGTCGGAAAATCTGAAGAGGGAATGAGAAAAGTTTTTGAAAGGGCAAGGCAGGTTTCACCCTGCATAATATTCTTTGATGAGATTGATGCACTTGCAGGAAGGAGGGGCCTTGATGTAAACAGGGTCACCGAAAGAGTTTTGAATCAAATGCTTGCTGAAATGGACGGGCTTGAAGATGTAAAGGAAGTTTTGGTTCTTGCCGCAACAAACAGGCCTGATATGCTTGATACGGCTCTTCTTCGTCCAGGAAGGTTTGATAGGATTTTACTCGTTAATGCTCCAATTGAAGAAGGAAGAGAAATGATACTTAAGATTCATACAAAAGACATGCCTTTATCTAAAAATGTTAAAATAAAAGAACTTGCTCATGAAACAGAAGGCTATACCGGAGCTGATTTGGAGGCATTTGTAAGGGAAGCGGCGATGGTTGCGCTTCGTGAGTCTATGGATGCCAATGAAGTTAAGAAAAAACATTTTGATGAAGCAAAGAAAAAAGTAAAACCAAGTGTCACAAAGCATTCTATAGAGGTCTATCAGAAAATTGAAGAGCAATTTTTGAATAATGCAAGTTCTGCAGGGGTTGAAAAAGGAGGAAGTTATTTTGGATAAAATATTAAAATGGGATTTTTTGATGATGATCCTTTTGAAAGCATTGTAAGGGAATTTTTTGGAGAGGCAAAGCCAAAAACCTCTTCTTCGAGAGGTTTAATAAAAAACGAGAGAGAGGAAAGGTACGTTGATTATATAGAAGAGGATAGAAAAATTTATTTTATCTTTGAAATATATGGATACTCAAAAAAAGATATAAGTGTAAATATCGGCAAGGAGTTTGTTGAAGTTGAGGCAAAGAAAAAGGATTTTGAAAATGTTCAGCATTATTTAATTTCTAAACTAAAGAAAGGAATTAAAATAAAAAAAGAAATTTCAGGATTAAAAACAAAAAATTCGGAATGGACATTTAATAATGGAATTTTGGAGGTTGAAATTGAAAAAAAATGACAGAGTGTATTTTTTGCAAAATAGCCAGTGGGGAAATTCCTTGTTACAAAGTTTGGGAGGATGAAAAACATTTAGCTTTTTTAAGTCCGCGGGGAAATACGGAAGGTTTTACAGTTGTTATCACTAAAGAACATTATCCAAGTTATGCTTTTAATTTACCGAATAAAGTTTTAACGGATTTGGTTCTTGCGACAAAAAAAGTTACAAAATTAATTGATAAAAACATTAAAGATGTCGGGAGATGCGGGATGATTTTTGAAGGGTTTGGGATCAATCATGTACACTCAAAGATTTTTCCTATGCATGGGACAAATAACCTGAATAAATGGAAACCAATTGAATCCAAAATGGATAAATTTTTTGACAAATATGAGGGATATATTTCTTCTCATGATATTTCTAAAAAACAGAGTGATGAAAAATTAAAAGACATTGCTAAAAAAATTAAAGGAGAAGAGAATGACTCCTAAAAAACCAAAAGAAGAAAGAAAATCTGAATTTTATTTGAAAATTGTAGAATCGCTTCAGGAAGATATTGACAAAGGAATTGCAAGAATTTCATCAAAGGATATGAAAGTAATGAATCTGGTTTCCGGAGATACAATTCTTATCAAAGGAAAAATTCCCGTAGTTCTTAAAGTTTTAAGGTCATTGGGTGGAGAAAAATCAATCGGAAAAATTCGTCTTGATGGAACTGTCAGGTCAAACATTGGTTCTTCAATTGGTGAAGATGTGAATATTGAAAAAATTTCGGTAAGCTCGGCAGTTTCTGTTACTTTATCCCCCGCACAGGAAGGAATACGTTTTAGTGACAATCCTACGGAATTTTTTCACAATAAACTTCTTGAAAAACCTCTTGTTCTTGGGCAAAAAATCGTAATTGATGTCTTTGGTACAAGGTTAAGTTATGCGATTTCGAAAGTAAGCCCAAAAGGAAATGTTATTGTAACCCCTTCAACAAAATTAATTGTTTCTGATGAAGTTTATACAGGAGATGTTCGGGCAACAGGAATTAGTTATGAAGATATCGGAGGACTTAAAGAAGAAATTGATTCTATTCGTGAGATGGTTGAGCTTCCAATGAAGCACCCTGAAGTTTTTCAAAAGTTAGGTGTAGGAGCTCCAAAAGGGGTTTTATTAACTGGTCCTCCGGGAACGGGTAAAACACTTCTGGCAAAAGCTGTTGCAACGGAAACAGATTCCGCATTTTTTTCAATTGCAGGACCCGAAATCATGTCAAAATATTATGGGGAAAGCGAAAAGCAAATTCGTGAAATTTTTGAGAAGGCTCAAAAAAATTCCCCTTCAATAATTTTTATCGACGAAATTGATTCTATTGCCCCAAAAAGAGGAGAAGGAATGGACCAGACGGAAAAAAGAATTGTTGCTCAGCTTTTAACGTTAATGGATGGACTAAAATCCCGTGGACAACTTGTTGTTATGGCTGCAACTAACCGTCCAGAGGATATTGATGAAGCTTTAAGGCGTCCGGGTCGTTTTGACAGAGAACTTAGAATTAATCCCCCTACTGAAGAAGGAAGAAAAGAAATTCTCCAGATTCATACTCGTGGAATGCCTCTTGACAGAGATGTGGATTTTAATGAAATCGCAAGAATAACAATGGGTTTTACCGGTGCTGATTTGGAAGTTTTAAGTAAGGAAGCAGGTTTGAAATCCATAAAACCCTTTTTTAATGATTTAAAAACAATGCAGGAAAAGATTCCAACAGAAATTCTTGATAAAATTAGAGTTTCAAGAAAAGATTTTTTGGAAGCTCTGAAAAAAGTTGAACCATCTGCAATGAGGGAAGTTTTGATAAAAAAACCACATGTCACTTGGAACGACATCGGGGGCCTCAAAGAAGCAAAGGACAAGTTAAGGGAATTAGTGGAGTTGCCTCTTATGAAGCCGGAATTGTATAAAGCTGTAGGCATAAAAGCTTCAAAAGGAATTTTACTTTATGGTCCGTCTGGAACAGGTAAAACACTTCTGGCAAAAGCTGTTGCTAATGAATCAAATGCAAACTTTATTTCTGTTAAAGGACCCGAGTTAATTTCAAAGTGGGTTGGAGAAAGTGAAAAACATGTTCGTGAAATTTTTAAAAAAGCAAAACAAGTTGCACCATGCATTATTTTCTTCGATGAGTTTGATTCAATTTCAAAATCACGTGGAAGCGGATTCGGAAATGATTCTTCTGAAAAAGTGGTTAATCAACTTTTAACTGAATTGGACGGAGTTGAAGAACTTGAGGGAGTTATAGTTATTGCAGCAACTAACAGGAGAGATTTGATTGACCCTGCACTTATTCGCTCAGGGAGGATTGATACCCAGGTTGAACTTCCAATGCCAGACACCGAAACACGTGAAGAAATTTTTAAAGTTCATATGAAAAATATGCCTTTTGAAAAAGATGTGGAAATTAAAAGGATGGCCAAGAAAACGGAAGGCTGGACAGGTGCAGATATTGAGGCTGTTATAAAGTTTGCGGGGATAAATTCAATAAAAAGAAATTATAATCTTAAAGACTTAAAAGAATTGAGCGTTACCAAGGATGATTTTAACCTTGCATTTAAAGAAATCAAAAAAGAAAAAGACCCTTTAGAGAATGGGGTTGATGAACCGGACAATGATAAAATAAAAAAACCTGATAAAAAGGCAATAAGTGAAGAAGCTGTTATTGAAAAACTGGAAAAGTTTGGCGGGAAAAAAAGTTCTAAGAAAAAATAATTTTACTTGGTGGTATTAATAACAGTTCCGTCTTTTATCAAAAAAGTGTTTTCGGATTGAGCAACAAACTTTCCTTTTTCTTCTGTGAGAATTGGATATTGGTGAAGTATTCCTTCGTTTTCAAGCTGGTTTAGGGAGAGAACCGCTCTTCCTCCGAATTCTTTTACTATCCATCGGGAAGCGAACGGGAGTGAACCATAAGTGTCTTTTACATATTCAAGAATTTCCCTTCCAAGAGGATCTCTTGTATTTCTATCTTTTTCAAGGATAAAGATATTTCCCTTTTTTCCATCATGAACAAATCCCTTCCCGTTAGTTGCAAAAGGTTCAATTGCATAAACTCCGGTTTTGAATGTATTTTCAGAATTGTTTTCCACATTAGGAACCGTTATTCCTGAATGGATATCGTACTGTTCCATAGAATGACCTGAAAGATTTGCAACCGGATTAAATCCGTGCGAGCGAATTGTTTTTTCAATGACCTTCCCTATGTCTCCCAAGCTTGTCTCATGTGAAAGAATTTTCTCCGCATTTTTGAGAGCATCCTCTGAAGCTTTTATTAAGTTTTTATTTAATGGCAAATCTTCAAGGTCAACTGAAAAAGCATTGTCGGCAATCCATCCATCAACTTCAACTCCAAAGTCAACTTTAAGAAGTCCATGCGCCAAGGTTTCATCATTATGTGAAGGAGTGTAATGTGCTGCATATTCATTAGTTGAAAGGTTTACAGGAAAAGCGGGACTTGCTCCCATCTCAATAATTTTCTTTTCAATCATTTCAGCTATTTCAAGTAGCGGAATGCCGGATTTTATTTTTGGTCTAACCCAGGATTTTATTTCGCCTGCAATTTTTCCCGCCTTTACAACTTTTTCTTCATCCATTTCATTAAAATGAAAAATTGTATATTTAAATGTTAATGTGGTTGAAATATATGAAGGGGTTTTTATTTCTCAACATTTCTGTCCTTCAATCTTCTTGATTTAGGGATAAAATTAGTTATTTTTTCAATGCTCGCTTTTCCAGTTCCAAGCAGATCTTCTTTATATTTTATAATTACAAATCCTGTGATGCCGGTTTTTTTAATTACTTCATGACCCATCATCCATGTTTGAGTTTCTTCATAATTCAATTCAACGAAATTTTTTGAAATTTCCTTTTTAAGAATCTGAGACCCCTCAATTGAAAGCCTTATTCCATATTCTTCAATTTTTCCAAGGTAAACCCCCACCCGTTCGACAAAAGCAATTTCTTCGAGCCTCCTTACCATTTTTTCATCAAAATTTCCCTGAAATAAAAATATCCTTTCTTTTCCTCTCATAAAAAGCGCGCCTGGAATTTTTTTTATTCCAAACTGCTCATCGAGTTTTTTTAAGATTTCTTTTTTTTCCTTTCCTTCTATGATTCTCAAGGTTTCAATTTGAGGTTTCATTCTGTTTTAAACCATTTGTAATACTCTTGTTGTTCTTCTCCTTGGTGTATGATTAATAGTGGAAGATTTGAACTAATCATTTGGATATTCATTAAAATTCTTCCTGTTCTCCCATTTCCATCTCTAAAAGGGTGGAGATTTTCAAAGTCTATATGGAAGTTTTTTATTTCTTCATAATTTATTTTTTCTTTTTTTGAATTGTAATTTTCTATCCAATTGTTAATTTTTTTTATTAATTCCCCTTCTTCAGGTTTGGGGATTTTTTTCCCCCCAAAGTATCTGTAAAGAATTAAGTCTTCTTCTTTAGAATAATAAGCAATTTCTCTTTTTGCTCCAATTCTTATGATGCAATCCCTTAACTTTCCTGCTATCTTCCCATTCAATCTTCTTAGAAGTTGATGGTGGATTTCTAAGATATATTCTAATGAAAAATTATTTTTGTTTTCTTTTGCAAATCTCCAAGCCTTTTTTGCATCTTCAAGGGCCCTTTTACCCTGCTCATTTTCTATATAATTTGAATGCTGAAGAAATTCAATTTCTTTTTCTGTTAATCTTTTCATCTTAACCTCCTAAACTTAGCAACAAAAAATCCCTCGGTGTTGTTATCCTGAGGATAAATCCTTTTTGCAAGTTTTACTTTTTCATCATATTTTTTTTCTTCCCAGACTGTAAGGCCGGGTCGTGACTTTAGGGGGAGTTCAAAGTCAATAATTTTTACCTTGTCTTTGAATTCGTTTAACATAAAATCCACAACTTCTTCATTTTCTTCGGGGGCATGCGTGCATGTTGAATAAACAAGCTCTCCCCCTATTTTTAGGCAAAGAAAGGCATTTTTTATGAGTTGTTTTTGGAGTTTTGAAAGTGATTTAATTATATTTGGATTCCACATAAGGTAAGTTTTTGGCGAGCTTCTAATGGTCCCTTCCCCAGAGCAGGGGGCGTCGACAATAATTTTATCAAATATGAAATCTTTTTCACGAAATCTTTTGCATAAGTCTCTTCCGTCTTTTTTTGTGATAATTGTGTTTGTTACCCCACATCTTTCAAGATTCGAAGCAAGTATTCTCATTCTTCCCATCGATATTTCATTTGCAATTATTGTACCTTTGTTTTTCATAAAAGCGCCTGCCTGAGTTGTTTTACTTCCTGGAGAGGCGCATAAGTCAAGATAAATTTCGTTTTCTTTTGGGTAAAGAGCAATTACAGGAAGCATACTTGAAAGTTCCTGAATATAATAATAACCAATCAAATGTTCAAGAGTTCTTCCCAATTCTCCAGGCTCAAGTTTTGAAAATCCATTTTCAAGAATAATCTCATCTTCTTTTCCTGCAGAGGTTTTTCCCTCAACAATCAAAACTTCAGGATAATTTTTCCATGGCTGAATTAATTTCCATCCGTGGCTTTCAAGTTTTTTGATTAAAACTTCAGGGCTTATTTTTATCGTGTTTACTCTTATTGAATTGACTGGTTCTTCTTTTATAATCATCCAGTAAAGTTCTTGATCCTTTTTGTCAGGAAGAATTTTTTTCATTCTTTCAACAAAGAGGGATTTTGGCTCAGGAATTTTCCTTTTTCTCATAAGTTTATTGAGAAAGTTTTATTTATAAGATTACGGTTTTGCCATATATAAATTTATAAAAAAGAAATCCTTGAAATTGGAATGGAGGGGTTTGCGAAGGTTTTAGAAAGATGAAAAATTTTTATATTTCTCTTCGCGGAGAATTTTCATTTGTTTCTAAAATTTTTGAAAAGGTAAATACTGAATTTTCTAATTATTTAAAAAATAAATCTAATTATGAAATTTATTATGTTGTTCCAGGTTCTCAAAGAAAATGTAATTTAAATTTTGAGAAAAATTATTATAATTATTTTGATTTTAACAAATTTAAATACTTTGAGGATTTCGGGATGTATTCCCATTTGAAAACAACTTATGAATCCAATGGATTTAATAATAAAGAAATAATTTCACGTCTCGAAATAAACCTTTTTGGATGGAATACTAGCGAGTTAAATACTTTTTGCGGGATAATAAAAAAGATAGATAAATCGGTAAATTTTCGGGTGTTAAAACCATTTCTTTAAGTCTTCCTGTTTTTTTCCGTCGGCAAGTTCTTTCACATTTATTTTGAAAACCTGAAATATGTTTTCAGCAGATGGAAGAATTTGTTTTTCAAGGTAATATTTTATATCGTATTTACCTTCTTCATCTTTTAATTTTATCCTGTCCCTGACAAGCTTGCTCTTTGTATTCCCTTCTGCAACATAATATTCTATCGGTGTGAAAAGGTCAAATGGAATTCCTTTTTCTCTCATTTTTTTTGCAGCAATAACATGAGGAGTTATTGATTTATACTCTTCAATAGGCTTTTTTATACGCGACTTTATTATAATTTCTTCTTTTGAAATCTTCCTTTCTTTTAATTTTTCGATAATTTCTTTTAAGTATTCAAGTGCTTTTTTTTCATTCCCATTTTGTAGAATAAGCCTCAATATCCGGTCCTGTGCAATCCTTGCAAGATTGCACCAGTCGCGCCTTACAGTTTCAAAACCTCTTATTTTTATTTTATCTTCTTCGTCAATCATTGCGTATTTTTTCTTTGCCCCAGCTTTGCCTGAACGGGTCGCTACCCACAAGCCTCTTTTAAAAAAGTTTTCAAGGTCAATATGCATCACCCCAGGAAGTTTATTATTTAATTTGTCAAGCAAATCTTTAACCTCTTTTTTTGATTTTTTATCTCTTGTGAAGGCCACTGAATCAGTATCGCCATATATCACATTATACCCTTCTTTTTCTATTTTTTTTATTGTTTCAATGTTGTATTTTCTTACAAATGCAAGGATTGAAGATGAAGCTTCCCATGAATAATATCTTGCACCAAAAAACCCGACGTATCCGTGTGCTGAGGCTGAAAGAAGTTTGAATGCATTACTTCTTGCTTTTGTGATTTTATCAGGATTTTTTTTATATTCTTCTTTGTATTCTTTTCTTTTTTCAAAGATTCCTTTAAGAATCATGGGAAAAAAACCGGATTCTTTTGTGAAATAAAACTTTTCCTTTTTTCCTTTTATCGTGATTTCAGGCGATTCTATTGAATTAGACTTTGTGTCAGTCAGGGTTCCTTTTGAAATATTGTGGGAGATTATGATTGATGTATGCATTGAAGTGAAATCAAACATTACAAGGTTTTCATAAAGACCAGGTTTTGGCTCGTAAACAAAAGCTCCTTCAACATTGTCTTTTTTTCTTCTCTCTTCAATTTCCTGATTCCCTGGTTTTTTTTCGGGAATCTCATTGTATTCATCAAGATGATGAAGGACATAAGACTCAATCTGCTTTGAGAGCCCATTTCGGGATATTTCATATATTGGTTCCATTATAATTCTTGAAAATTCAATTATATCCGGAAAAAATTTCTCAAATAGCTGGAGAGTCAAAAATGAGTCATGGAGGTTATACTCAAAATATATGTCCCAATCGCTCACTTTTGAAGAGTGTTTATGCTTAAATTCTTTTTTAGTTTCTCCTAAAAATTCTTTTGAGACTTCGTTTAAAGAGAGTGATTCCGACTGCATATACTGAGAGTAGGTTGTTTTTATAAATTTCAGGAGGTCGATATGAGTTATTCCTGTTATTTTTCCTCTCATTGAAATCCCACGTGAAATTATAGGTTCACTTGAGTCAACTCCGAGGGGGAGTGGCACCTTCAAAATTTTTGCACGGGATTTTATGAAAGGTAAATCAAAATTATCTGAGTGATATCCTACTAAAAAATCTGGGGAGTATCTTTTAACATATTCTGTGAATTTTTTAAGGAGCTCTTTCTCATCTTTAACAAATTCAACGTAATTTTTGTCAGTTTTTTTATTTTTCCAGGTGATTACTTTTTTGAAATTTTCTCCAACAAGAGAAATCATTAAAATTTCCCCCTTTTCTGCCTTAAGCGAATCCGTTTCAATATCATATGCAAGGGCTTTTGGCAAGAATTTTTCCTCTTTTTTTATTTCCTCTTTTTTTAGGAGTTTTATTACAAAATCTGTTTCAAGAATTTTATCCCTTCCCCCAAAATCATCAGAATTATTAAGAACCTCCCCCGAAATTCTATACCAATTCATAGGGTAAAATTTTTTTTCGATCAGGTAAGAGGTGATTAACCCCAAATCATATCCCCTTCTTTTTTCTATCTCAGGAATTCCAATCCTGTTCGCAATATCGTGAAGATCTTTATAATTTGTTGCATAAATTTTCACCGCTTTGACAACTTTTCCAAGAAATTTTTTATCTTTTAACTCGGTTTTTTCCACTTTTGTTTTTCTTCCTTTGACTTCAAGTGAAATTGAATTTATGTTTTCTAAAACTTCTTCAATTTTTTTCTTGCTTAAGCCTTCCTTTAATATGGCCCAAAAATAAGGCTTAAAAGAATCAATTACACATATTCGTTTTCCGCCGCTGTCTCTTCCAAATACTTCGACATAATTTTCTCCTTCGTAATCAAAATAGTCATAGTCAATTGGGATGAATTCTGTTTCCATGCAACTTAAAAGGGGGAGAGTTTTATAAGTTTAATCAAGGTTTCTCAAAATCGTAAGGTTTATATATAACTATCCAGTAGTAAAAATATGAGTAAAGAAAGTGAAATGACTCTTGAAGAAAGAATTAAAAAATCAAGGGAAGTTTTTAATGAATTTTTTTGCTCTAGGGGAAAATTTTATAATAAAAATCCCAAATATCTTAATCTTGAAGATAAAAAATATGTTGTTGGAATTTTTTATAAGGACCAGGGAATTAATGGAGTTTCTTTAAATAATGTTTCCTGCAATCAGATGGTGGCCATTTTTTATAATGTTTTTAAAGAATCCGGAAAAATGGTTTCAAAGTATGGAGAGAATGAAAGTGAAAGGAGGATTTTGGAAAATATTAAGGCTATTAAAAATTTGTCTGGTCTTCAAAGAGATGAGATGACCGAAAGGCTTTCAATAATGCTTGAAGATAAAATTGCAACCAATGCCGCTTTAAAATTAAACTGGGTTCTTGAAAAAATATATCCTTATGATTCGAGTTGTGATAATGTTCCTTTCTAAAGAGTTAAATATTTAATTCTGGTTTTTCTTGTTTTTCAATGGGTCTCAATATTCGTGAAATAGTTTCTAGGAAGGAGCTTAATATTTCTGAACTTAAAGGCAAAGTTGTATGTGTTGATGCCTTTAATGTACTTTATCAGTTTTTGTCGACGATTCGCCAGGCTGACGGAACTCCTTTGCAGGATGAAAAAGGCAAGGTTACTTCTCACTTGTCTGGGATTTTTTACAGGAATATTTCACTTTTGTCTGAAGGAGTTAAACTTGTTTATGTTTTTGACGGAGAGCCTCCAAAACTGAAAGAAAAAATCCACAAATTAAGGGGGGAGTTAAGAAGCATTGCAAGGGAAAAATATGAAACTGCATTCAAAGACGAAGATTTAGAAGATATGAAAAAATATTCTTCTCAGTTAATACGCCTTGAAGACAAAATGATAGAAGAATCCAAGGAACTTCTTTTGGCTATGGGGATATGTGTTGTTCAGGCTCCAGGTGAGGGTGAATCCGAGGCTGCTTACCTTTCAAAGAAAAAAGGGATTTACGGGGTTGTAAGTCAGGATTATGATTCCCTTGTGTTTGGGGCGCCCGTGTTGATAAGGAATCTCACTGTTTCAAGGAAGAAAAAAACTTATTCTGGTTATATCGAGGTTAAACCCGAAAAAATTGTTCTTGAGGAACTTTTAAAAGAACTCGAAATAAATTTAGACCAGCTTATCTGTCTTGCAATTCTTGTTGGGACCGACTACAATCCAAAGGGGATTCCCAGAATAGGCCAGAAAAGAGCGCTCCAAATTGTTAGAGAGTTTAAAACCCCCCGTAAAATTTTTGAATCCGTAAATGAGAAAATTGATGAACTTTCTTTTGAGGATAAGTTTGACTGGGAGGTTCTTTTCAGTCTTTTCAGGGCGCCAAAAACAAAAGATTTTGAGATTGTTTTCCCTAAAATAGACTTTGGAAAAATAAGGGAAATTCTTGTAAAAAGACACCAATTTTCAGAAGAAAGGATAAACAACCAGATTGAAAAACTTACAGGGCTGAAAAGATTCAAAAATCAAAAAAATTTAGGAAACTGGATTTAATGTTGTCATTATAGAACAACAACTTGATAGTAAGATTTATAAATCA
This sequence comes from Candidatus Pacearchaeota archaeon, assembly GCA_018303925.1. Classification (GTDB taxonomy): domain Archaea; phylum Nanobdellota; class Nanobdellia; order Pacearchaeales; family GW2011-AR1; genus GW2011-AR1. Next base: position 149,728 of record JAGVXF010000007.1, read on the forward strand.
GGAAGTTTCTTTTTCAGTATGAAAGAATTTTCATTGGAGGAAATGAGCAAGTTTGAGAAAGAATTGCTGAATTTAGATAACTTGGTTTTAAGAAAATCAAAGCATCAGTTTTCTGCTTTTTTTGGGCAATTGAGTCATTTTAGTGGGATAAGTCCCAAAAACAACCTTCTTTATGGTCCCAATCTTGTAAGTGATTTTCATAATTTTTTAATCGGAAAAAATGGTTTTGAACGAAAAGGAAATATTGCAAGATCTAAAATTAGTAAAATTATAAGGGTCCAGAAAATTATTGAGAATTATCAACCAAGAATCGAGGAGGAAATTAAATGGCATGAGAAAGTTTATAATGAAAAGAGAGAAAGGCTCGGGTATAAATTCTGGACAAAAATAGAAAATATAGAAAGATATTCAATTGGGTATCCCCTCCCGGGAGAATCTTTTGGGAAATTTTATCAGGGTGAAGCATATGAAAAGGAAAATTTTGTTAGGGCATATAAGGGGGAAGGTAATGTTGGAAATGGAATACTTGATAGACTCAGAGATAAAAATGGCAATTTTGGAAGAAAATCTTTATCTCACATAATTGAAGATTTTTTCAAGAAATCAATGCCAAGAGAAAAATTTGAAAAATCTCACGTCAAAGAATCTCCCTATAAAATAAAAGCTGAAGTCAGAAATTTTGTTAAGACAGAATTTCAAAATTTGCTAAAGAAAAAATATCTTAAAAAGGAACTTAAAAGTCTTGGGAGGATGAAAAAAAATCTTGTGTCTCTTTATGTTTTACAAGCAAGGTTTGACGGGGCATTTCAAAACCTCTTTTACTCTGAAGAATTTTTTAAGGATTATCTAAATAGTTTGGGAATCAAAGAAAAAAAAATTCCAGTAAGAATTAATGGTATGGAAAAAGCATTTGCTTATATATAATTTAAAAGACATAATTTAATATGAATAAAAAAAGTTTAAAAATTAGCAAAGAAAACAAAGAAAAGATAATTATATATGGGGGAAACTTTTTAGGAGGATTTTTGAAGGTCGGAAACCCGGTTGCAGGAGTCCTATACGGAACTTTGGATATAGGAAATTATTTCTTAAATAAATTAAAAGGAAGTATTTTTAACAGAATTTCAAAGGCTACAGGGGCCGTGTATTTTTTAGGTTCGGGTGTTTTTGATGCATTATCCGCTGCTAAGGGGGATTATATGGGTCTTGCTGAATTGCCTTTTGACGCTTCAATGGGGTACGTTTTAGCTAAAGATGCAATAGGTCTTTACAAAAATAAGAGTGTAAGCGGAGACCTTTCAAAAATCAAGACCAAAGCCAAAAAAACTTACGAAGAGGTTAAACCACGTATCCAGAATTTAAAAAAGAGTTTGGAAGATAAGTTTGACGGTAAGTCTAATTAATAACCGCTGTTTCTTCTTATTTCTTTTACTGATTTATAATTCATGACATACCTATTTGACAAAAAGTCTTTTTCCTTTACTCCCTGTTTTCTTGCCATATTCACAATCACATCCATTGCTTGTAATATCCTTCTCGCTTCGTTTGGATTGCTTCTCGAAACCTGGTTGAACCTGTTTCCGTATGCAACATATTTTTGTTTTAAGTCATAAATCGACCTTTGTCTTTTTTGATAGACTATTTTTTCTTTTTCTATTGCTTGCGGGGAATAATCAACCCTTTTTGCATATTGTGTGGGTTCTCCTTTTTTAAGCATTTTTTTGTAAAATTTTTCTTGAAAGGGGAGTTTATTTTTTGACCTTCTTTTTCGGATAATCAATGCCAAAATAAGGAAAATAATTCCGATAACTAACCCCGCTGCCTGCTCGTAAATGACTTCAAACAAAGAAAGAGCAATTAAAGCTGTTCCAAGAAGTCCAAAGACTATTGATAAGAAGTTTCTAAAACCAACTTTAATGGTAAGTATTATTGCAATTATTATTACGACCATCCAAAGAATTATGGGAAGTAGGTCGTTTGTGATTCCGAGTTTGAAAAGAAATTCTTCAAATGAGAATCCTGAGGAGATGATCCCCCATATTGCAAAGGCTGAGGCGCAAAGTGAAACTATCCATCTAACCCCGGTGTTTTCCCCAAGCGGGCTTTTTCCAAGAATAAAATATATCACTGCAAAGATTGCTGCAAAAAGCAATGCTGTCAAATACATTGAAATATTAAAGCTTGAAAATAAATTTCCGAACCCAAAACTTCCGAATCCCACTCCATAAGCCGAAACAAAAGTTAAACTAATAATGAAGGATAGAATTAAACCTCCAAATTTTTTCATATCCAAGTTAGGAAATTGAAATTTAAAAAGATATCTTAAGTTTAGAAAGATATTTTAAATGGATTTCTTTTAAGTTTTTATGAAACAGCGTTCATTTAGTTTACTTGGGAATGTTGCAATAGTCAATTTTCACGATGAGGCTTCCAAGGATGAAAAGAAGAAATTTGCAAAAAACCTTTTGAAGAAAAATCCAAATATAAAAACTGTTCTGGAAAAATCAGGGAGGTTTAAGGGTCGGCTAAGAAAACAGAAAACAAAGTTTTTAGCGGGGGTTAAGACAAAGGAAATTTTATACAAAGAAAATGGGTGTGTTTTCAGATTCAATATTGATGAAACCTATTTTTCATCGCGTCTTTCTAACGAGAGAAAAGAAATTGCAGAAATGATTAAAAAAAATGATGAAGTTCTTGTAACTTTTGCCGGAGTCGGGCCTTTTTCAATTGTAATAGCTAAAAATTCTCCTGCAAAAAAAGTTTATTCAAATGAGTTAAACAGAAAAGCGAATGAATATGGAAAGGAAAACATTATAAGAAACAAACTCAAGGAAAAAATTGAATTGGTTCCCGGGGACTTTAAAAAAGTTGCAGTGAATTTAAAGAATAAAAAGAAAAAGTATGACGTTATTGTAATGCCGCGCCCTCAGCTTAAAGATTCATTTCTTAGGGAAGCTTTTAGTTTATCTAAAAAAGGAACGAGAGTTTATTATTATGACTTTTGCAAGGTGGAGGATGCAAATGGAAAGGTAAAGATGATTTACGAGACTGCTAAAAAATGCGATAGGAAGATAAAAATTATTAAAGTGAAAAACGCAGGAGAAATTGCTCCGTATAAGGTGAGAGTGAGAATTGATTTTGAGGTTAGAAATTAGGAAAAATTTAATTAAATTACCTTATTGTAAAAAGTTTATTGTCGTGAACATCAAAAATCCTGAGTCTGACTCCTGAGTCAATCCATCCGTGTGCATAATTTAAGGCGGCAAAAGCATTCACAAAATTCTCTTCATTTTTAAAATAGTGTGCATCCGAAAGATAATTTTCAACCATTTCAATTATCTCTTTTGCTTTTTTTTCTTTTCCTTTTGCAATTTTATTTTTTATTAATTTAAAGGCGGTTTCACTAATTTTAAAATAATTATCAAGTTTTTCTTCTGTTATTTCTTTTTCCATTTTTACAATTCTTTTTTTTCAGCAACAGCCGAAGGAGCTTCGCCCCCGTGCCATGTGAAGCGCGGGCGAACTCTCATAGGGTAAATTCGTTCTGAATTGTCGTCTAAAATTATTGCTGAGCCTTTGAGGTCAGGAAGGTCATTCATATATCCCTGTATTGTATCAGTCAAGTAACTTTGCATCATATTGTTTAAGGCTTCAATGTCGGGTTTTGAAGTTACCCTGTGGGAGATTACGATATCTGCCTGAGTCATGACGTCTGTGTGAATTTTTCCGGGCTGCTGAGTTGCAAGGACAAGTGAAATCCCAGGCTGCCTACCTTCCCTTAAAATCTGGACTAAAGCGTTTGTTGCAGATGTTTTTCCTTCTTTTACAAGGAACTCATGCGCCTCATCAATAAACATCCAGACAAGAGGGTAGTCTTTTTTTTCTGTAAACCCTGAATAGTCAAGCCCTTTTGAAATTGATTTCACTTCTTCAATTTTTCTCTTCTCCATCCTTTCGCTGAAAATTTTTCTTGATATTAAACTTATGACAAGCGCTCTAACATTAAATGCACCTATTGAATTGTATGAACTTAGGTCTAACACCGAAGTCACCCCCCCCTTAATAAGGTCGCTTGTTTTTGTCGGCTTTATTTTTTCTTTTGCAAATATCCCCCATGTATCAGCTGCCTCAAAAAGTCCTACTGCCGCATTAAGCGTCTCTTTTTCCGATTTTTTGTCTTTTTCAAGAGATTCGATAATATCCCTGATTGTAAAATTTTTTTTGCTTTCTTCCAGGCCCGTTATTGTTCTTTCGATTAAAACCGAAACAGGTTCTATAAGGTTAAGCCCAAAAGTTATAACCCAGTCTTCTGCTGTCAATTCTGAAGCTGAGAGTGCGAACTTTTCATCGGCTGGAATGCCTTTGTCTTTAAATTTGTCATAAAATCCAAACGGAATAAAAACTTTTACAGGAAGGTTTTTTGGTTTTAAACCCCATTCTGATAAAAGTTCTTTGTCTTTTTCATTTTCATATTTCATTGTCCAGTAAATTCCCATTGTGTCAAAAATTAGTGAAGCAATATTCTGCGAAACTTCTTTTGGAAGAGCCGAAATTTCTTCGGTGAGGACCCCTAACGAGTAACTCTTTCCGCTTCCCCTTTTTCCCGCGACTAAAATTACATGGCTCCTTGCAACATCAAGGTAAATTCTGTTTGAAAGGGAGGTGTATTGACCCATTTTTACATATCCTTTTCCTATGTAAATTAATCCTTCTTTTCCGAGAATCTTTTTGTCAGTTTCACTTCTCCCAAGGATTATATCATATGGCATTTATTAAAGAAGTTAATGTTATTTTTAATGGTTTTGTATTTTTTCTGAGGTGGCGGACAATTATTTAAAGGAATTATTAATAATATAAATCATGATACATTATTTTATGGGATGGGTCGGTGCATTTTTGTTTGCAATATGAGCAGTTTCCCAGGTAATTAAAACATGGAAAACAAAAAAAGCAGGCGACCTTTCATTATTATTTTTGCTTTTTTGGCTGTTTGGTGAATTTCTAAATTTTATTTATATTATTATAGACGATATGCTGATAAAAATAACCAATTTTCCATTATATGTAAATTACTTTTTTAATATAATTCTTGTAGTCTACTTAGTTTATGTAAAAAAATATTACAGGTGACTTACGAACAAAACCAATTACCGCTAACTTTTAAAAGGGCATTTCTTTTTAGATTTATGGAGGTCAAAATATTTAATCTAAATTGCTGGCTTTTGCCGTCTCCGTTTTCGGCTGAAAATGAAAAACGACTCTATAGAATAATCTCTTTGATAAAGAAATATAGCCCGGATATAATTACGCTTCAGGAAGTATGGCTTAAAAAATATGTGAGAAAACTTAAAAGAGAATTTCCTGATTATCATTTTTTTAGTTTAAAGTCCAGCCTTTTTAATAAAAGCGGGCTTGTTTCCGGGTTTAAAATGAAACCTCTTTCATTTTCCGGGGAATATTTTCCTCTGACAAAAATCCACAATCTGCGTGAAAAAATTGCATTGAAGGGTTATCAAGCCTCAGAAATTTCTCCCGGAGTTTTTATTATTAATACCCAACTTTATACTCCAGAAAAACCATCTGATTTAAAAATTACCCTTTCTCAGTTTAAAAAAATTGAAGCATTTTCTTCAGGAAAAAAAGTAATTATTTCAGGAGATTTGAATATTGAGGAAGATGAATTTCTAAGGGCAAACAAAACTTTTTTTTATAAGTCTCCATTAGGTTTTACCGTCGCAAGGAAGAATTATTATTGCAATTCAAGAGTAAACCAAATTCCACGCTCCGACAAAACTATCGATTACATAATCTCAAATGAAAAAAGCATTGCTCCAAAAACAAAAATTTTCAATCCGGTAACAGTTTCAGACCATTATCCGATGTTTGGAATTTTTGATTTATAAAACATCACTGAAAATTTTTGAAAATTTTTCCTTTGCGTTTTTCAGGGATTCTTTTCCCTTTTTTGTTAATTCGTAAATAACTGCTTTTCCTTTCTTTTCTTCTTTGATAAATCCTTCATTCTTTAGAGATTTTAATTTAGGATAAACCGTTCCAGTTTCAACTAAAAAAATAGTTAAAGACATGAAAGAAGGAATAAAAAGAATTCATAAGTATTCTTTTGTCCTTGAAAGTGAAAGAGTAAAAAAAGTTTATGGCTGGTCTGGAAGCAATATCGGAAAGATTTTAATTTTAGGTAAAGAATTTTCACCTGACAGATTGAATTTAATCTTTGTAAATGAAGATTTGGGGTTTTAATATTTCATAATATAATTAATTTCATCGCTGTCAAGTTTAAGCTGTTTTTGAACTGTCGGATTTTTTAATATATTTTTTATTTCGTGCCATTCTTTTAAAATTCTTTTTTGTCCGACATGAGTCACTCTTGAATATTTTTCGGCGATAGTTTTTTTCTTTGCGTGTTTTTGATTGTTTAACCATATCTTTAGGATTCTTTCAGGCTTTCCATATTTATAGAACCCTTTTTTTTCTCTTTCCCCTTTTGCTTCCGAAATTCCGTAACTTAAAAAGGCGTTTTCGTAAACAAGAAATCTCCAATATTGCTGCTTGTATATTCTGCCTTTGAAAATATCCGCCTTCCCGAGCCTTTCGTATGCTTTCACAAGCTCGGTTCCAGAATAAACTTTAGGGATATTCTCCTCAATCCATAAGATTATCTCGTCAAGGGGCATGTCTGTTTTGTCAAATGCAGCAAGCATTTCAACGGACGCTTTGTCCTGAAAAATGTGGCGTAAAATCTTGAAGATGTCAGTTTTTTTGTTCCTTTCATCCACTTCTACAGGTTCTGAGTCACCGAGTTTTGAGGCCGCTTCAAGATCATTTATTGCACTTCTTAAGTCTCCGTTTGATTTTATTGAAATTTTATTTAGAAGTTCAGGATTTGCTTTTATTTTTTCTTTTTTTAATATTTCATTCAAAACTCTTTTTATTCCCGCAGGAGAAATTTCTTTTAACTCAACAATTTCACATTTTTTTCTAAGGGGGGAAAGTTTCTGGCTCCAGACATCATTTGCTGTGCATATTATCGGATATTTTGATTCGTCAATCAGCGAGATGAGTTCACTTATCCCGCCCCGGTCTGTTCCAGAAATTCCATCAATTTCGTCGACTAAAATTATTTTTCCCATTTCAAAAAGAGATTTTTGTTCAAGGACTGGCTTTAGCTTTTCATTCATGGAGGCTTTGTTCCTTAAGTCAGAAGCGTTAAGTTCGAAAATTTCAAGATTAAGGTCCAGGGTAAATGCATAGACAAGGGTTGTTTTTCCGACTCCGGCAGGTCCATTCAGAATAAGGCTCTTTTTTTTGTCCGGAAATTTTTTCAGGTAAGTTTCTATTTTTTCAACAGCAAGCTCCTGCTCAATAACTTCAGAAACTTTCTTTGGTCTGTAAGTTTCACTCCAGTTTTTCATTTTATTCCAATATCCTTTTTGAATTATTCATATACCCCTTTCCAATTGTGAAGGTCATAATTTTCTTTTTCAAATTTTTGATACTCAATTATGAATTTTTCCTTTTCCGCCTTCATGTTTTCTTCATCAATACATAGAATTATTTTTTGGTACAAATTATCCAGTTTTCCTTCGGGAAGAGGTTTTAACCCCCCGGATTTTTTTTCTAAATTTGTCATGTTCACTTTCCAAGCCCGGCCAGGATACCCTTCCAGGGCACAAGAATCCCGACACTTTTCAATT
>JAGVXF010000011.1:0-10527 GCA_018303925.1 Candidatus Pacearchaeota archaeon
ATAAGGGTATAAAATTTTAAACATTAATATATTTTTAAATTTCAAAAATAGGATTTTTCAACTCTTCTTCAATATTTTTTAATTTATTATGATTTGAAACAGTTATTTGTATTGCTCTTTTTTGCTCTTCCGTAAATTTATTCTCGCCATTTTTGTTACAAAATTTTATCTCCACAAGAAAAAGACAGCCTGCAAGAGAATTTATGCATCCTTCAATTCCCTCAACTAAACGGGGTAATTCTTTTCTTTATTTTCATTGTAGTAAATAGTTAATTTTTCTATAAAGGATTATTTATAAATGCAGTTTAGAAACTTAATTGTAATCGAGGGGATACCTTTGAAATTTTCGCTTTTAATTCAAAAATTTTTCCTGTTTTGCCTTTCACTTATCCCAAAATTAATCCGGTTTCTTGTCCTCAACGAAAGAAAAATGCACAAATAAATTATTTTTTCCAAAAAAAAACTTGCTTAATTACTGTCTATATTTTCCCTCAAGAGCAAGAAAAGACTTTGCCTGGCCTAAAAATTCATCCGACATTCCTGAAAGTTTATCCTCAAATTCTGCAACCCTTTGAGAAATTATCCACTTTTCATAAATTCCCCTCCAAATCTTCATTTTCCCAGAAGTTTCAAATTTGCCGTCGTAATCCCTTTCAAGATTTGCTGTTACTTTTATCTCAATTTTTCCTTTGTTTGTCTTAACTTTCTCTCCACCCTGATTTACCTCAATTTCAGTAAGAGGTCTTACACTAAACCCAATTTTGATTTCAAATCTGAAATAGTCCGTAACATCTTTAGTTGCCGTCCATTTAAATTTTATTTCTTTAGCCGGTCCTGCAATTTTTTCGGAATATTCCGTTTCAACAACCTCGAGACCAGACTCTTCAGTAAGCCAGTTGTGGCAGAATGTATAAAATTCCCTGAAGTTAAAAATCCCATCATAAGAAATCTTACTTGAGTATATCTCATCCTTTTCTGACATGTTTTTATTATGAATTTTTATTTTAAATATTCTTCTGTTAGGAAATTATTGAAAAGGTTTAAGCAAATAGCATCCGCAAATAAATTTGCTTGTGTATTGCACGGAAATTAAGGGATCTCCTTTAGAATACTCCTCTGTCACCCCATTTTTTGTCAGGTAAAGGCGATTTTTGTCATATTCATCAACTTTGAACGTTTGTACTGCTGTGCTGGAATTATGAGTCACAAACAGGTAACCAAAATCTACTTTAAAAGGACTTCCTCTCTTATCTCCCAGATAAGTCACCCCAAATTCCCCATTTTTTGTATTGACTGTTGTTAGCACTGGGCTAAACATGATAGCTTCCTTTGAAAAATGAAATTCAGGGGTTGTTGGAATTTCTCTGCACCCATAAAAGATAATCACAGAAGTCAAAATTGCAGCCAGGGTTTTTTTTATTATCGACCCAGATAATTATTTTACCACATTTAAATTTATTTGCATTGACTAAAATAATCATTGAATCGGTCAAAACGGGTTAAAACCTTCTTTTTCAAGCAACCGTCATAATATTTAAATAATCGCCTTAAGTCCCTTTTCTATGGGAAAAAATGCCGATTTTATGTCTGAGAATACAGAAAGAACAATCGGAAAGGATGCTCAGAGAAACAATATTCTTGCTGCAAAACTCGTTGCAGAGGTGGTTAAGACAACCCTTGGCCCAAAAGGAATGGATAAGATGCTTGTAAGCCCGCTAAATGAAATAACTGTTACAAATGATGGGGTTACAATCCTCAGCGAGATGCAAATTGAACATCCTGCCGCAAAAATGATGGTTGAAATTGCAAAAACCCAGGAAAAGGAAGTCGGGGACGGAACAACAACCTCGGTCATGATTGCGGGAAAACTTTTGGAAAATGCGGAAAAACTTCTTGACAGAAAAATACATCCTACAGTAATTGTAAAAGGCTACAGAATAGCTCAGAGAAAAGCTCATGAAATTTTAGATGAAGTCTCGCTTAAAATAGCCCCCGATAATTATGAAATTTTGAAGGAAATTGCAATGACTGCCATGACCGGCAAAGGCGCCGAAGAAGAAAGGGAAAAATTTTCAGAAATACTGATTAATGCTGTAAAAATAGTTTCTGAAGGAGGAAAAGTTGATACTGAAGACATAAAAATTGAAAAAGTCGTCGGTGAAGGAATAAAAGACACTGAGCTTGTAAAAGGGATAATAATCGGAAAAGAAAAAATTTCGAATGATATGCCAAAAAATATTCTTAATGCAAAAATACTTCTTATTGATTTCCCCCTCGAGATAAAAAGTCCGGAAATAGAAACAAAAATTTCAATTTCAAGCCATTCTGAACTTCAAAATTTTTTGGATGAAGAAGAGAAATCAATCAAAAATATGATTCAAAAAATTGTCCTGACTGGCGCAAACGTCGTTTTTTGCCAGAAGGGAATTGATGACTTTGCAAAATACCTTCTTTCAAAATCAGAAATTTATGCATGCAGGAGAGTTGCAAAGTCAGATATGGATAAAATTTCAAAGGCAACGGGCGGAAGAATTATTTCAAACCTGAATGAAATCAGCGCTGAAGGAATGGGTGAAACAGAAGAAGTTGAAGAGATAAAAGAGAGTGGGGAAAAGATGACTTATCTTAAAGGATGCAAAAATCCAAAATCAATAACGATTCTTATTCATGGAGGAACAACTCATGTTGTTGATGAAATTGAAAGAGCACTTTTAGACGGGCTTCTTGACATAATAAGTTCTCTTGAAACCGGACTTGTTGTTCCTGGGGGGGGAGCAATAGAGATGGAAATTGCAAAAAGATTAAGAGACTTTGGACGAACTCTTAAAGGAAGAGAACAACTTGCAATTGAAGAGTATGCAAATTCACTTGAGTTTATCCCCGTAACCCTCGCTGAAAATGCGGGAATTGATCCGATTGATGTTTTAACGGAATTAAAATTAAAGCACGATATGGGGGAACTTAATGCCGGGCTTAACCTTTTTACAAATAAAGTTGAAAATGTCTTAAACTCAAGGATTCTTGAACCATCCAAAATAAAATCCCAGGCAATTGACTCGGCTACTGATGTTGCTACAATGATTCTTAGGATTGATGATGTGATATTATCAAAACCTTCAAAAAGAGGATCTATGAATAATGCGGGAAGCATGCCGGATTATATGGACAGTTTAGTGTAAAAAGGAAAGAGAAACATTTTCTGTCCAGATAACCCCATCAAATAAATTTAAAAAGATAAACCGACGAAAATTTGCCATTAAGTCTTATTTTTAGTAACTTATCAACTATGATTAAACAAAAAACAAAACTGCAAGACCGGCAATTAAAATAATTGTAAAAATCCCTATAATAATTCTTCCGAATTTTTTGTCTCCCATAAAAAACGCAATTCCCATTTTAACAAGCGTGTTTGAGACTGCAGCAAAAAGAATTGCTGTTGAGGCAGTAAGCTCTGTGATTGTTCCGGCCTTACTCAAACTTGACATTGAAAGAGTAATTGCATCAACATCTGCCATTCCTGAAAAAATGCCTGCAACATAAATTCCAGTAGAACCAAAAAGAATTTGGGCTGTTTTTGCCACCAAAAGAACAAGCAAAAATAAAAGTCCAAATTTCAAGGCTGGTTTAATCGCAAAAGGCTGCTCTAAAGCAACTTCTTTTGGGCTCTCTTTCTTTTCTTTCCCTCTTAAAAAATAGAATGAAGACAAAACTCCCAAAACCAGCATAATTGCCATAGGCAAAAAAAGAATTGAAAGAAGGGCACTATTAATGAGAGTGACTTCAATAAGGACTTTTAAAAACATGATTGACATTGCAATAATTGTTGCAAGAAGATAAGGCTTGACATTTTTTTTGTTTTTACTTTCTTCAGACATTGAGAGAGTAACAGCGGTAGATGACGCCAAACCTCCTAAAAACCCCGTGAGGCCATGACCTTTTTTAGAACCTATTATTTTTGTCAAAAAATAACCAAAAAAGCCCACTCCTGCAACAAGAATTACCATAAACCATATACTGTGAAAATTAAATACATTTAATTGGACCAAAAAATCTGTCTTTAAACCAAGGCCCGAGAGAAAATTGACAAAACCGGGGATGTCTGTAGGAGAATAATCCCTATTTGGAAGAATGGGTAGAACAACTAAAGAAATAAGCGCAAATTTAATCACTGCAAAAACCTCTTTTCTTTCAAGTTTTCTGATAAGCCCGTGAAGTTTTTCCTTAAAGGCAAGAAAGGCGGTAACCAAAATTCCGAATATAATCGCGGTTTCAACATATCCCGTTGTACACATTACCCCTATAATAAAAGCAAGTATTGCTGCAATTTCTGTCAGGACGGTAGTTCCCTTGAATCTTAAGAAAGTTATTATATAAGACAAAAAAGAAAATATTATGATTCCAATAAAACCTATCACAACAGGCAAAGAATTGACGCTTCCACCAAGAAAACCAAGAATTGAACCCAAGAAAGTTATAAGAATAAATGTCCTGAGTCCTGCAAACCTCCTAATATGCTCTTTTTGCTGACTGAATTCTCTTTGCAACCCCATCAGTGCACCAAGAAAAATTGCAATCCCAAAGTTCAGGAATTCCATAACAAGTATTAAGAAAAAAACTATTTAAACATTTACTATCTCTTCTTTTAATGTTCGGCAAACTAAAGGACAAACTAAAATCGTGGATTGGAAAAGTTTCAGAAACAAAAGAAAAAACTCCCGACATTTCCACAGAAGAAAAAAAGAAGAAAAAAGAGGCAAAAAAAAAGGAAAAGGAAGTTGTAGCTCCAATCGAAGGGCATGTTTATGTTGAACCTGAAAAAAAGGTTTTTGACAAAGAAGAAAGAGAAGTATCGGATAAAATATCTAAAGACATAGAAAAAGAGTCTAAAGAATTAGAAAAAGGCCTCAAAAACATAGAAGAAAAAGAAAAAAAATCTTTCTTCAAGAGCATTTTTTCAGGGAAGAAGTTTATTTCATCTGAAGATTTTCAGGAATATTCTGAAGACCTTGAAATGATTCTCTTAGAAAACAATGTTGCTCTTGAAGTTGCGGAAAAAATAATTTATGAATTAAAAAGAAAAATTGTCGGAAAAACCCTCGAAAAAAAAGAAATTGAAAAACTTATTAAAAAAAGCTTAAAAGAAATTCTTTTGGAAGTTCTTATTTTGCCATTTGACATTATAAAAGAAATTGAAGAAAAAAAATCCCCATATGTAATATTGTTTTGCGGAATAAATGGAACCGGAAAGACAACCACTATTGCAAAGTTTGCATCTTTACTAAAAAAGAAGAAAATTTCATCTGTCCTGGGAGCTGCTGATACATTCAGAGCTGCTTCAATTGAACAATTAAAAGAGCACGGAAAAAAAATAGATGTGGGCGTGATTAGCCACGATTATGGAAGCGACCCTGCCGCTGTCGGTTACGATACAATCCAGTATGCTAAAAAAAACAAAATAAAGGCTGTTTTGATTGACACCGCCGGAAGGATGCATACTGCAAAAAATCTCCTTCGTGAAATGGAAAAAATAAAAAGAGTATGTTCTCCAGATAGAGTAATTTTTTTAGGGGAATCAATAACAGGAAATGATTCAGTCGATCAGGTTAAGGCATTTGATGAAACTATAGGAATTGACGGAATAATTTTATCCAAATCTGACATTGATGAAAAAGGCGGAACCGCCCTCTCAGTCGGTTACATAACCAAAAAGCCAATCCTTTTTTTGGGAACAGGCCAGAAATACAATGACCTTGAAAAATTCGACAAAGAAAAGTTTGTTGAAAAGCTTGGTTTAGATTAATATGGAAGAAATAAAAACAGGGATATACAAAACAGTCTCAATAAGACTCCCAAAAAAAGAATTAACAATTTCTAAAAAAAATTTGGAGTTAGAAATTAAAAAGATAGATTTGACAATTCAAAAAAGAGAAAAAACAAGCCTTAATATAGGGGGCTTTGGGGAGAATATCGAAAGATTAAAAAGAATGAAACAAACTGCGCAAATGCTAATTGAAGGATATGTTATTGAAGAAATCGCAAATGAACTGGATTTGAAGTATTCAACTATTGAAAATTACATAAAGTATCTTGGCCTTAACCTTAACCCAAAACCTTAATAATTATCCAATTACTTCTAAAAACATGCTGGAGAAACTGGGGGCAGCTCTAAAAAAGGCAACAGACAAAATATCAAATGCAATATTTTTGGACAAAAACTTAGTTGATACAATCGTAAGAGAACTTCAAAGAGCGCTTATTGAAGCAGATGTTAATATTATATTGGTCAAAGAACTCTCAGAAAAGCTGAGAAAAGTGGCATATGATGAAAAAATAAAAGGTATTGAAAAAAAAGAGCATTTAATTAAAACTCTCCACGATGAACTTATCGTAATTCTCGGCGACAAAAAAGAACTAAAACTAAAGGAAAAAAGACAGACTAAAATCATGCTTGTTGGGCTTTATGCTTCAGGAAAAACAACAACTGTTGCAAAACTTGGAAACTACTTTCAGAAGAGGGGCAGGAAAACAGCACTTGTGGGGCTTGATGTCTGGAGACCCGCAGCAAAAGAGCAATTAATTCAGCTTGGAGAAAAAAACAATCTTCATGTTTTTACAGATTTAAAAGAAAAAAATCCAGTTAAAATATGGAAAAAATATAAAAGTGAACTTGAAAGGCTTGACCTGGTTGTTATTGACACCGCCGGAAGGCATGACCTTGATAAAGAATTAATAAAAGAAATTGAAACACTTAATAAAGAAATAAAACCCGATGAAACTATCTTGGTCATGCCTGGAGATATTGGACAGGCTGCAAAAAATCAGGCTGAAAAATTTTCTGAAGCCCTTAATATTACGGGGGTAATAATTACAAGGATGGACTCTACAGCAAAGGGTGGGGGGGCATTAAGCGCATGCGCAGAAACTGAGTCCGGAGTTTATTTTATAACAACAGGTGAAAAAATTAATGATATTGAAACTTTTAACCCCGAGTCATTTTTGTCGCGCCTATTGGGAATGGGAGACCTGCAAACTTTAATTGAAAAGGTGAAGTCAGTAACTGATGAAAAAAGTCAAAAGAAAATTGAGGAAAGAATAAAAGAAGGAAAACTCACTCTTGAAGATGTTATTGAACAGGTGAAGGGGATGAATTCTCTTGGGGGTTTTGAAAAACTAAAATCAATGGTTCCGGGTTTGGGCAATGCAAAAATTCCAGAAGGAGCACTTGAAATCCAGCAAAAAAAAGTTGAAAAATGGGAACATATAATTAAATCAATGACAAAAGAAGAGAAGGAAAACCCTGAAATAATACAAAAAGAAACCTTAAGGATTGGAAGAATTGCAAAGGGCGCGGGGGTAAACACTTCTGATGTTAGAAGTCTTTTGAAGCAATATGACGTTTTAACTTCAATGGTAAAAGACTCCTCTGAATTTGACATGTCTAAGGGAATAAATCCAAAGCAACTTCAGAAATTAATGAAAAGGTTGGGGAAAAAAGGAAGAGGTTTTTAGAACCTAAAAAAACCTTTTTAGTCTATTTACCTACGACTCAAATTTAATCTATTTAAAGAGAAGACTAGAGGCAAAATTCTTTTGGGGCAGTCTAAATGGGGAGAGAACCAGATAATATCCCTAAGGCGCATAGCCTCATATCTCATTTATCAAAATGGAAGGGGACATGGTAAGAATGCTGGAAGCCCTTCTGAGAAAATGTAAAAGTTGTATTTTTTTAGTGAAACTAGTTCTTCCATAACTCTTTTAAAATATGCATTACATTTATATAAATGAAAAAAGAAACAAAATATAAAATTATATTTGTATTGATGATTCTTTCACTAGTTGCTTCTATAATTTTGTCTTTTGTTCCAATAGAACAGGCATGCGGAGGGGCTCTTGAACTCCTCGGGGGCTGTAATGTCGTTCAGGCATCCCAGTACGAATCTATATTTGGAATGAAAAACGCCCACATAGGACTTATTGCATTTCCGGTCCTTGCAATTCTTACTTTATTTGAATTAAAAAAACCAAGAAGATACCAAAAAAAAGCAATCACAATAGGAATGGCAATAGGTTCTCTTATTGCAATATATTTTCTTTACATCCAGTTTTTTGTACTGGAGGCAATTTGCCAGTACTGTATGATTGTTGACTTTGCCGTCCTTATAAGTCTCGGGCTTATTATTTTCTGGGACGAAAAATAATTAATGTTATAATGACTTAGGGTTAATTATTAAATTTTAGGAACTTGTTATAAAAATTTAATTCTAATCTCAACTTTTTAAAATAAATGTGAGCGAAGTGAGCAACTATTCCAGGGGTGGCGGTCGGGGGACGTGGCGGACAAAAGCCTTAAAACTCCTACCTCTCTTTAAATTTTATGAAGAAGAATTATCAAAGTCTGGGGAAACTTTTAAAAAATAATCTTGGGAACTCTGAAACAGAGGAAGCGTTAAAATTAATTGATTCCTTAAAATATTCCTCAAAAAATGGTTTCATCTCAAAAGAGCAATTTTATAAGGTTGCGATGTGGAAAACCCCAAAACCTAAGAATCATTACTTAAGCAATTCAAATGAAAAGATAAAAGAAGTTTCTAAAAGTGTTTTGTCTTCGAATTCTGACGAAGAAAAAATCAATTTACTAACCCAATTAAAAGGAGTTTCAATTCCTGTTGCTTCATCTCTTCTAACAATAATCAATCCAAAAAAATATGGGATAATTGATATTCGAGTCTGGCAAATTCTTTATTTATATTCTGAAGTAAAAAATAAACCGGCAGGCCAAGGATTTAATTTGAAAGATTATTTGGTTTATTTATCAATCCTTAGAAAATACGCCCAATTGTTTAATAGAAACGTAAGAGATATCGAAAGAAACCTATTTTTTTATCATAAAAAAATACAAGAGGGAAATTTATATAAAACAAAATGAAAAAAATCCTTTCACGCGGGGCTGAAGCGATAATTTATCTTGACGGAAAAAATGTTTTTAAGGAAAGGCTGTCTAAAAGTTACAGGCTTCCTGAAATTGACAAAAAAATAATAAAAAGGCGCACAAAATCTGAGACCAAAATTTTGAAGAAAGCTTCAGAATTAATTAACACTCCCTTCCCAAAAGAATCAAAAAAGGAAGATGAAATTATTATTCCCTACATTGACGGGGATAAACTTTCAGAAACTCTTAATTCTTACAATGAAAAAAAACAGCTTGAGGTTATGGAAAAAATAGGAAAAGAAGTTGGAAAACTTCATGAAGACGGAATTATTCACGGGGACCTTACAACTTCTAATATGATTTTAAAAGATGATAAAATTTACATTATTGACTTTGGACTTGGTTCATTTAATGGAAAGTACGAGCAAAAAGGGGTTGATGTCCATCTCTTGAAGCAGGCTCTTGAAGCAAAGCATTTTCTCAACTGGAAAAAACTTTTTTCCTGGTTTAAGGCTGGATACAAATCAATTGACAAAGGAGAAGCGAAAAAAGTGTTTGAGCGCCTTAATGAAATTGAAAAAAGGGGAAGGTACAGGAATTAATATTTTTGAAAAATGAATAAAATTTATTTTGGTTCTTTTCATTTTCATTTTGCTTTTTAGAATAGTAATCTTTTAACCATAAATCCAGTTTTTTCATTCCTAAATCAAAATTTCTATCAACCTATTCAAAAGTAAGAGATCTCTCCCCAAAATAGTCTAATTCCGAGCAGCTCCCATCACAACATTCATCATCTAAACTCATAAAAAAATTAGCTTAACCAGATATTTAAATCTAACTTTGATAACGGAAGGAAAAAAATCTTGTAGATAAAATTAATTATGCTTGTATCCAAAAATACAAGCAACATTTATAAGGAGGAATTAAGTTTCAAAACTGAAAATGGAAAAAGAAAACTTGCTTGAAAAAAATTTAGAAGAAGAAAAAATGGGATATGACGAAGAAAGTTTAGGTGAAAAAATAAAAAATAGGGGAAGCCTTGCAGGGATAATAGGGCTTGGCACTCTTGGATTTGTTCATACCCTCTCACATGTCATTCCGGCAATAGGTGCACTTGGAATGTCACAGCTTGAAACAAACCACAATGAGGCAATTTATGTCCTTGGCTACAATATAGAACCAATTATTACGCATCCGGTTATGCAGATTGCTTACCTTGCATTTGTTCCTTTAAGCTTTTGGTATATTTATAAAGACCACAAACACCACAAACATGAGAAAGAAGTGAGAAATAAATTTGAAAAAACAAAAAAAGAACTTCTTGAAACAAAAAGTGAATTGGAATCATTGAAGAGGAATTATACAAATTAATTACCTTAAGGTTGTCACGAGAATATTAAAAGCCCATGGAATTTCAAACCCGATGGAAACCGAAATATGCATTGTTTGCAACTTTGAAACTATAGGAAGAAAATGCAAATTTATATGTCCAAACTGCGGGGCAAGAAGAGATTGTTCGGATCCCTAAAAATTATTCAAACTTTAAACACTTTATAACCTTTTCTGACTTTTTCATTAACTTTAATCCCGACATCATC
>JAGVXF010000011.1:10562-61963 GCA_018303925.1 Candidatus Pacearchaeota archaeon
TGCATTTCTTCAACGGGCTGTTCAATGCTAACGCCCCCACCAACAATTCTTATTTTATCCCCCAATTTTAATTTTCCTTCTAATTTTATTGCTGCTGCCCCTACCTTGCTAAAATAGTTTGAAACCACTCCAATATGCTTTTCTTTCATTAAAAATATAACATTCAAAATTATTTAAACTTAACGAAAAATAGCCCCACTCGAATCCAAGGGGTTCTTTCGTGCCTTACCCGGATCCTCAAAGAGGTTCTCGTGCCCTACCCGGATCCTCAAAGAGGTTCTCGTGCCCTATGGGTATCGAACCGTGTGGTTCGAATCAATAGCCCCACCCGGATTCGAACCGGGGTCACAGGCTTCAAAGGCCTGCATACTTGACCGCTGTACTATGGGGCTATTAAGATTAATCTTTTAAGATTCGTTTCATTTTAAAATCTTCTTATTAAAAAGTACAAGATGTTTTATAAAGAAACAAACTTATCCAAAAGAAACAACATCCTGTTTAACTTAAAAATCCTGACGAATCTGTTTCACTTGATAATTTTGATGAATTAATATAAAAGGAAATAAATAAGGTTGTTTATGGAAAAAGCTACGTTGTTTTGCCCGAGGGAAAAAGTTTTTTTCAAGGATCTTTTTGTTGAGAGGTATATACTTCCAACGCAAGAGTCTCACCTTTCAAAGATGGGAAAATTAAAAGTTAGGATTTTGGAAGTAATTGGGGAAAAGGTTTTGGTTCTCCTGCCAAAATGGATGGCAAGAGGCAAAATGGATACAGCTTTGATTGACATTAAGTATCTTGAATAACACAAGAAAAAAATTGAGTAAATAAAGGTCAGGCTTTGTTAAGTCGTTAGTTTCCTTTTTTAACGAACCTTTTGATTTTTAGTTAAAAATTCCCTTCAAAAAACAGAATGGTAGAATAACTCCCTATTCACATCCTGCCTTTTTGGGGATATGCTATGAAAGATTTCTTTAATTCTGAAAGGCTCATTGTATTTTTCACCAACAAGACATGAAGCAAGTTTTTTATATTCAATACTGGCATCTGAGTTTGGCTTAAAATAAGTTGAAGGAATAAACTGGGCCTGCGCCCTTAAAACATTCACGTCGTGAGGAATCATTGCAAGCACGGGAACTTCACTTGTTTTTTCTATATTCTCAATCGAGAGCTCAAAATTTTTTTTGTAAACTTTATTTATTATGATTCCTGAAATAGGAGTCCCTCTTTTTTTTGCAATGGCAATTGCCTTTATGGTCATAGTTAAAGTAGGAATATCCGGGGTAGAAACAACAAAAAGTTCATCCGAAGTTATCATTGTTGCAAGAGTCTCGTTGTTCAAAGAGGGGGATGAATCAATTAAAATAAAATCATACCTATGCTTTAATCTTCTGACTCTATCTTTTAGTTTTAAGGGATCAAATTGCTTTTTTGGATAAATTGAGGCAGGAATAATCTCAAAATCTTCATATTCATAAATTGCATCATGAATATCTACATCATCAGTTAAAACATGGTGTATTGTTTTTTCAGGCTCAATTATATTTAAATGGGTCCCAAGATTTGGCGCTGAAAAGTTTGCATCAACTAACAAAACTTTTTTCCCTAACGATGCAAGTGCTGCGCCAAGAGAAATTGTGCTTGTGGTTTTGCCAACACCACCTTTAAGACTTAAAATTCCTATCACCTTCCCCATGCCTAAAAATAATGAAATATTGTTTAAATATGTTTTTAATTGATTCTTAGTTTATTTGGTCTTCTAAAAAAGAATTTGTAGATAATTTTATAAAGAAAATCATCAATCTTGGGTTAGAGCCCGGGTAACTCAGCCTGGATAGAGTGCCAGCCTTCTATAATTTAATCTTGAAGTGAGCTGGAAGTCGCAGGTTCAAATCCTGTCTCGGGCGTTTTTAAAGCACTTGTAATAATCAAAACTACCCTCTATAATTAAGGGAATTGCATATTCTGGATAAAAACCTCAAACCTCGGCTTTATCAAAATCTCTTGCTAAGGTCGTGTTCTTGAAAACTCCTTTTGCTTCTGCGAGAATTCCTTTCATATTTTTTAAATGTCTACTTCCGACATGCGTGAGGATTAACTTTTTTACTTTTCCCTTCTTTGCAACTTCTGCGGCCTGAGTTACAGTCATATGTAAATGCTCTTCTGCCTCTTTTTCAAGCTCTTTTGAATAAGTCCCTTCACAGATAAAAATGTCTGAATCTTTTACAAAAGGCAAAATTCTTTTGTTCAATTTTGTATCAAGAACAATTGAAATTTTTTTGCCGTCTTCCTTGTATATTAAATCTTTTGATTTGAATTTTTTTCCGTTGTAAGTTATATCTTTACCTTCCTTTAATTTTTGCAAAAAAGGGCCTTCGGGCAACCCTGACTTTTTCAATTTATCTTTATCAATTCTTTTACTCCCTTTTACCCCAAAAGAATAAGCAAGAGCAGGAATTCCATGCTCCATCTCTTCAGCTGAGATGAAGAAATTTTTCCTTTCATAAAAAATTCCTGGCTTTATTTCTTCAACCTTAATTTCATAGGTTTTGTAAAAATTGAAAATCTCAAGCATCTTCTTTATTTTTTCATTAATTCCCTTTGGACCATAAATAAAAAGAGTTTTATTGTAACCACTAAAAGCAAGAGTTGACAAAATTCCGGGAAGGCCCAAAACATGGTCTCCGTGCCAGTGAGTTATCAAAATTTTTGTGATTTTGCACGGATTAAGTTCAGCTTTTCTAAACTGCCTCTGAGTTCCTTCCCCGCAGTCAATTAAAATATTTTCCTCGTTAAAATCGAGGAGAATTGAAGTGTGATTCCTTGCACGGCTGGGTATTTGGTCCCCCGTTCCAAGAAAAGTCAAATGCACTTTTGAAGTCATAATTAATACAAGAAGGTGGGGTTTTAATAATTAGTGATTCAAAGAATGAGTTCTTAAGGCAGTTTGTTGAAAAAGTTTATTAGATATAAGGCTATTGAAAGTATAATCACAAGCCCTCCCGCAATAAAAGTGATGCCAAAAAAATCAAAATTGTCTTTAAAGTAAGAAATAATCAGCAAAAGAAGCGCTAAAGCAAGAAAAACTTCCCTTAATTCAATCATCACCTTTAAAGTTCCCATTGGAAAAATTAGGGAAGGCAAGTTTAAATAATTTGCCAAAAGCTCCCGCTAATATTAAGTTTTTTAAGAATTCTACCCTCAGCGAAAAATACGAGGATGAACGCTCACTTACTTAAGTGCAGTTGAAGCAGGAGAAATATAGATAATAGTGTCCCCACGAAGAAAAGCCAATCCAAGACTTTTTTTGTGGACTCCATTTTCCATTTCTTTCACATTATCCATCACCAGATTGATGTGGATGTCAAAAGCTAAAAGAGTTCCAACGAACTCCTTGTCGCCCTTCAACCGGACTAAGACTTCTTTACCTTTGGACGTGTTTAACAAATCCAACGGTCTCTCAATTCCGTTAACCATATCCTATACGTGGCAAGTTCGTTTATAAATTTTTTTATATTTAAAAAACTAAATTTTTTGTTCATTTTTTCCAAAATCAATTTAATTTTTCCATATTCCTTCGAGAAAAAATTTTTTGAAAAAGGTCAATCTAAAAAAATTTAAATATACTGTTCAAATTATATATTGCAAATGATTTAACCTAAGAGAAAATTCTGCATTAACTCTTTACTTATTATGAAAACTTATCCTTCATGTAAAAATTCAAAGCGGACATGAGAATAATTTAGAAGACAGGAAAGTTTATAAACAAAAAATGGAAAAAAGATATATAGAAAATGAAAGCAGGAAAAAAGTTAACAGGTGGAAAGTATGTTAAACAAAGAAAGAAAAAGAAGTATGAAAGAACCGGGCAAAAAAGAAATGTCAAGCTTGGGGAAGAAAAAAGAAAAAAAGTGAGGACTGCCGGCGGCGGAAAAAAAGTTTTTCTCCTGAGGGGAAACACAATCAATGTCCAAATTAAAGATAAAAAACAAAAACTGGTCATAAAAAACGTTTTGGAAACCCCATCAAACAGATTCCTTGCAAGGCAGAACATAATTACAAAAGGAACAATTGTTCAGACAGACGCAGGAAAAGTGAAAGTCACAAACAGACCGACTCAGGAAGGAAACATTAACGGGATTTTGATTGAGTGAATTTTAAATCCCCAAAAAATTCTTCAATAATTTTAAAGCTCACGAAAAGGTTTTTAAACCATTTCCTAATAAATCTAATATGGCAAAGGTAAGAATCAAATTAAATTCGACTGATATTGGTATGCTCAACGAAATTTGCAACTCTATTAAAAATCTTTCTCAAAACTCAGGAATTACAATTTCTGGACCCGTTCCTCTTCCAACAAAAAAGCTTAGAGTAACAACGAGAAAATCCCCATGCGGAGACGGAACCGCCACCTTTGACAGGTTTGAAATGAGAATACACAAAAGATTAATTGACCTTCCTGCAAACGAAAAAGTTCTTCATCACATCATGAGGATGAAAGTTCCAAAATCGGTCAACATAAAAATAGAGATGAAGGACTAAAATTCGCTGAATATTTCTTCAACCGGAATCAGTTTTTTAATCAGGCCTTCTTTGTCTTCCAACCAGGAACAGTTTTTCCTGATAAAATATCTTTCACATTCGACTTCTTTGAGGCACATTTCTTCGTAAGTCACTTTCGAAACAATTTTGAATTTTGGAACCCCAAAAAGTTCATTTAAACAACTTGTAAGTTTCAGGGTATTTTCATAAGTTCTTCCGGCATAACCGTCGCAACCGCTTGGATATGTTTTGCAAAAAAAAGAGCCGATTTTAACCTTTTTTGGATTTTTGTAATTTGAAATGTCTAACTTTGAAATCTTGATTTTGGAGTACTCTTTTTTGCCAAAAGAAAAATTAAAAACTTTTTTAAATTCAAGAGTCCCAAGTATCCCTTCAAGTTTTTCTCCGTTAAGACCCATAAAATTATGGGGTCTTTTTCTTTATAAGGATTGTTCTTTTTAGAAATTTATATTTGCCTCGAGTATAAAAAAATTTATAACCCTCTTTTTCGTAGGAAAAATATGGGAGAGTTAAGGGGGGCTGAAATTGGAAAAAACCTTGAAAAGGTGATTTTTGATTTAAAAGAAAATGAAGAAGGATGGACGTCTCCTGAAGCCCTTGAGATGCATCATGAATATCCCCATTTTCTTTTTTTAGATCAGCCAGTTTCAAAAGAATATGACGAAAAATATGAAAAAACTCTTTATGTTATAAGAATCGGCCCGGGAAAGAATGATTTTTATGTAGACTTTAATAAATCAAAAGATTATATATGGAAGAGGATATTTCTTGAGGAAGATGATTTCGAAGACGCCTTGTATGAACCCTCGATTGCCGTTATTGAATATGAAAAACCAAAAACACTCAAAGACCAGATCGATGAAGCGGAAGAAAATCAGGACTATGAACTCGCTGCAAAATTAAAGGATAAAATAAAAAAAGAAAGCCAATAATTATGGAAAAACCCTTATAAATCGCATTTGCTTTTTTTATTTGAGGTGAAAATGAAAAATCGCGGGATTGCTTTTGTTTTAAGTTTTAAAGAGATATCTATAAAAGATATTCCGCTTGTGGGGGGAAAAAATGCCTCGCTTGGGGAAATGTACAGGAATCTTTCAAAAAAAGGGGTTGACATTCCAAACGGATTTGCGGTTACGTCTCACGCTTACAACTATTTTCTTGACAAAACTGGGCTTCGCGCAAAAATAAAAAAAATTTTATCAACGCTTAATACCAGAAACATAAAAAATCTTAGAGCCCATGGAAAAAAAATACGTGGAGAAATACTTAAAGCAAAACTTCCTGAAGATCTCGGAAAAGAAATAATAAAATATTACAAAAAATTATCTTTTGAGTATCATGATAAAAATACCGACGTTGCTGTCCGCTCTTCGGCGACTGCAGAGGACCTACCCGACGCATCTTTCGCAGGGCAACAGGACACTTATTTAAATGTTCGCGGTGAAGAAAAAGTTTTAAAGTCATGTATAAAATCATTTGCTTCACTTTTTACAAACAGGGCAATTTCATACCGTGAAGACAAAGGATTCAGCCATTTTGACATTGCACTTTCAATTGGTGTGCAAAAAATGGTAAGAAGCGACCTAGCTTCATCAGGAATTATGTTTTCACTTGACACAGAATCCGGGTTTAAGGATGTTGTTTACATAACCTCAATTTACGGGCTTGGAGAAAATATAGTCCAGGGTGCTGTGAATCCCGACGAGTTTTATGTTCATAAGCCAACCTTAAAAAAAGGATTCAGACCAATCATCTCCAAAAAATCAGGAAACAAAAAAATAAAGATGATTTATTCAAAAGACAAAAAAAACCCGACTAAAAATGTTTCCGTTTCCCCTGAAAACCAAAAAAAGTTTTCAATAAATGATGAAGAAATATTGAAACTTGCAAGATTGGCGGTTTTAATTGAAGAACACTACAAAAAACCAATGGATATTGAATGGGCTAAGGATGGAAAACTCGGCAGACTTTTTATTGTTCAGGCAAGACCAGAAACAGTTCAGAGTAGGAAAGACACAAATAACTTTGAAGAATATGTACTGATAGAAAAGGGAAAAGTTTTGGTTGAAGGAAAAAGTGTTGGTTCAAGGATAGGAACTGGAAAAGTAAAAGTGATAAAAGATGCCTCGGGAATAAACTCATTTAAGAAAGGTGAAGTTCTTGTGACTGAAATGACTGACCCTGACTGGGAGCCTATAATGAAAATCGCTTCTGCGATTGTAACGGATAAAGGCGGGAGAACTTCTCATGCAGCAATAATCTCAAGAGAATTTAAAATTCCTGCCGTGGTTGGAACAAATAATTCAACAAAGGTTTTAAAAACTGGGAAAGAGGTGACTGTCAGTTGCGCCCAAGGCGAAACAGGCTACGTTTATAATGGTAAACTTAAATATGAAATAAAAGAGCACAATCTGAAAAAAATTCCGAAAACAAAAACAAAAATTATGGTTATTGCGGGAACCCCTGAAGAAGCCTTTGAACAAAGTTTTATCCCAAATGACGGAGTGGGGCTTGCAAGAGAGGAGTTTATCATAAGTTCTTACATAAAAATACACCCTAACGCATTAATTAATTTTGAAAAGCTAAAAGACAAAAAGATAAAGGAAAAAATAAAAAAACTTACTTATGGCTACAAGGACAAAAAGCAATTTTATATTGATAAACTTGCAGAAGGAATTGGAACAATTGCCGCCGCATTTTACCCAAAAGATGTAATTGTCAGAACTTCTGATTTTAAGACAAATGAATACAGAAACCTGATTGGAGGGGAACTTTATGAACCTGAAGAAGAGAATCCTATGCTTGGATTTAGGGGGGCAAGCAGGTATTACAATAAAAAATTTATTGGGGCATTTAAACTTGAATGCAGATCCCTTAAAAAAGTCAGGGATGAATACGGATTAAAAAATGTAAAAATTATGATTCCATTTTGCAGGACTGTCAAAGAAGGGAAAAAAGTTGAAGAAATAATGGAAAAAGAAGGGCTTAAAAGAGGAAAAGACGGGCTTGAGATATATGTTATGTGCGAAATTCCTTCAAATATTTTAATCGAGGACGAATTTTCAAAAATTTTTGATGGGTTTTCAATAGGCTCAAATGACCTTACACAATTAACTCTTGGACTTGACAGAGATTCTGAGATTGTTGCAGGAGTTTCTAATGAGAAGGATAAAGCGGTTGAAAAATTTATTTCAGAAGTAATAAAAAAAGCCAAGAAAAGCAAAAGGAAAATAGGAATATGCGGTCAGGGTCCCTCAGACTTTCCGGAATTTGCACAATTTTTGGTTAAAGAAGGAATTGATTCAATTTCGCTCAATCCAGATTCAATAATAAAAACAACCTTAAAAATTGCTGAAGCTGAAAAAAAATTCAGAAGGTAATTTAATTGTTTTCTATATCATATAAACTAATTACATTAAAATAATACACCGTCCCTCCGACATAACCCTCTTGGTCGTTTCCATCCAAATTAGAATTATAATTTTGGACAAGCCTTATTTTTTCTTCATCAATTTCGACCATATGCCCTCCCGCTCTAATTGAACCAGAATTTCTAGCGTTTTCTGTGCCTTCTTTAAGTTGATAAATAGAAGTATTAAAAGGCACTTCGTTAGATTCGACCATTGAAACCTTAAACTCAGAATTCTTTTTTAAAACCAACTTGACTAAAGAACCCTTAACAAGCCCTTTACTTTCCATATCCTCTTTTAGACCCATGAGAAAATGGGACAATTTAAACTTATAAAGATTATTATCTTACAAAATACAAATCAGATGAAATCGGAATTCAAAATAAAAAAGAAAACAGCAATATTTATAATAACAATTTTATTTTTAGCCCTAATTGCGGGGTTTTTACTAACACAAAATAAAATGACGCGCGTTAAGCTTGAAACAAACTATGGAAACATTACAATTAATCTGTATTCAGATATGCCTTTAACGACCGGAAATTTTGTTAATTTAACCAAAAAGGGGGTTTATGATGGAGTCATTTTTCACAGAATTATTGAAGGATTTATGATTCAGGGAGGGGACCCGACCGGAACCGGATACGGGGACTCAAATATTCCTGAAATTAAGGATGAGTTCACACATGCAGGAGGAAATAAAAATAACAGAGGAACAATTTCAATGGCAAACGCAGGACCAGACACAGGCTCTTCACAATTTTTCATAAACCTTGCTGATAACAATTTTCTTGATTCAAAGCACCCTGCTTTTGGAAAAGTGGTTGAAGGAATGGAGATAGTTGACAAAATTGCAAAGGTTAAAACAGACGCAAATAATAGACCTATCCAAGAAGTTGTTATAATTAAAGCGGAATTGATATAAAAATTAAATATTTTAAAAATGAAAATTAAATATTTCAAGAATTACGAAAATTTACATGATTGCTATGTTGGCGAGAAAGATGGCAAATTTGATTATTACAATATAGTTTCAATAAGCAAAGACCATTTCTTTTTATTCGCAAATGATGAAAGTTCAAGCTTTCGTGACGGAAGATTTGACGGCTTTTATCGGTTTATGAATATCAGCAAAAACGATTTTGAATCTTTAAAAGAAGCGGCAAAGAGTAGGGACAGAGGAAGAGGGATTGGTTTGATTAAAAAAATTCACAAAAACAACTCAGATAATAATCCACATGCAGCCAGCATAGAAGGAAGTCCAGAAAATTTTGATTTAAATAAAACTTTTGATTGTTATAGAAAGGCCAATCCAATCTTGGAATAGATTTATTTTTATTCTATCTTCTTAATTTCATTAAGAATCTTGTTTTTTAGTGCGGGTGACGTGTGTGTTTTTCCAAACCTCACCAAAGTTGGGTTAACTTCACTCCATTTGTTTTTTGGGAAAATCTCTTTTAGGGTCCTTTCAATCATTTCCGGCTTTTGTGAATTAACCCACCCAAGATAATTTGAGATATAAGTTACATGTGTGTCAACGCCAATTGCATCACTTCCATATGCAGATAAAAATACATTTCCCGTTTTTCTTCCGACTCCCGGAAGTTCAATTAGTTTAGTTAAGTCCTCAGGAATCCTTGAATTTAAATCTTTTACAATTTTCTTTGCGCACTCGATTATATTTTTTGCCTTATTTTGAAAAAAATTTACCGGCTTAATTAATTCTTCAACTTCTTTTAAACCTGCATTTGAAAGTTTTTCTGCGGACGAAAACTTTTGAAATAGTTTTTTACAAACTTCAATAGTAGTTTCGTCCCTGGTTCTTGCTGAAAGAATTATTGAAATTAAAGTCTGAAAAGGGATCGGCCACTCTTCTGCTACAAGACGCATTTTTTTCACGCCTTTTTTCATTTCTTCAAGCTGTTTTAAGGCAATTTCACGGGGGAACATAAATTTTTAATGACTAATTTACTTTTAAAATTTATGTTAGATGAACTTATTTCTGAAATTCAAAAAAATTATTCAAAAGAAAGAGCAGAGCACTCAAAAAGATTTTTCAAAACCGGTATTGGTGAATATGGCGAGGGAGATGTTTTTCTCGGGCTTTCTGTTCCACAGGTAAGGAGCTTTGCAAAAAAATACAGAGAATTATCCCTCTCACAAATCCAAAGGCTTCTTGATTCAGTAACTCATGAATATAGGCTGGTTGCGGGCATAATTTTAACGGATAAATTTGAGAAAAACCCCGAAGAGGTTTTCAATTTCTACATAAAAAATGCGAAAAGGTTTAACAATTGGGATTTGGTCGATTTAACTGCCCCAAAAATTACGGGAAATTTTCTTCTTGATAAAAATAAAAAAATTCTTTATGACCTTGCAAAATCAAAGAACTTATGGGAGAAAAGGATTGCAATTGTCTCAACTTACGCTTTCATACGGGAAGGGAAGTTTGCAGACACCCTTAAAATTTCAGAAATTTTACTCAATAACCCCCATGACTTAATACACAAAGCAGTGGGCTGGATGCTAAGAGAAGTTGGAAAAAGAAGTGAAGAAATACTTAAAGACTTTTTAAAAGTTAATTATAAAAAAATCCCAAGGACAACTCTTCGTTATGCAATTGAAAAATTTGACGAAAAAGAAAGGAAAAAATTACTTAAGGAAAAATTTGATTGACCTACGGAAAACAATCGTGCATTTTAATATCCCCTTTCCCTTCAAAAATTCTTTCAGGAGGTATTATGGGGGAATTGTTTATAGAATTTAATAACTCATCAAGAGATTCTTTTTTTCTTCTTCTTGACATTTCAATATAATTTATCTCTTCACCTTCAGAAGTAATATATCTCACCGTATAACAATCTTTTATTCCCCCATAAGGAACCATCTTTGTTTTATAATTGTCTCCCATACTTTATCAAAAATGAACCTGTTTAAAAATATTTATTCACTTAATTCATGAATCAATCTTAAATATCTTCCCGTTGCGGTTCATTTTTTTCAAAATATCAAAAATCAAAATAAGCAAAAACGCAAATCCAAGTGCGGCAATCCAGTCTACAAAAGGCAATGGTATTGTGCCAAAGAGGCTATTTAATGGGGTGTATATTATTGCAAAAGTTGCAACAAGTGATATGACTGCTGCAATTGCAAGGTAAGGGTTGGCAATAGGTGAGCGCGTCAGCGTAAGTTTTCTAAAACTCCTGAAATTAAATGCCCCTGCTATTTCTATCACAATCAAAGCCAGAAGCGCAGTTGTCCTTGCATCCTCTGCACTCTGACCCAAAACATTGAATGCAAAATAAAAAGTAGCGAGAACAAAAATTGTCATGAGAGATCCTGCAAAAATTAAAAGTCCAAAAAGGGTCTTATTTAATATATGAGATTTTGCTCTTGGCTTTTCATCTAGTATATCTTCTGAAGACTTATTAAATCCAAGGGTTATCGCGGGAAGGTCATCAGTGACAAGATTCATGAACAATATCTGCAGAGCAAGGAGAAGAGGAATAGGCCAGCCGAAAACAGGAACAAGCAAAACCCCCAAGAACAAAATCATGAGTTCTGCATAATTGCATGAAAGCTGATAAGTCACAAATTTTCTTATATTGTTAAAAATTGTCCTCCCTTCCTTGATTGCATCTATAAGCGTCACAAAATTGTCGTCTTTAAGGATTAAATCAGCAACTGAACGCGAGACATCTGTTCCGTTTTTCCCCATAGCAACCCCTATATGAGCCTCTTTAAGGGCAGGGGAATCATTTACCCCGTCTCCTGTCATTGTTACAATTTCTCCGTTTTCTTTTAGTGCTCTCACAATCCTTAATTTATGCTCCGGCTTTACCCTTGCAAAGATAACAGATTTTTTCACTTCCTCTGCAAGACGGTTATCAGACAATTTGTCTATCTCAAAACCTTCAAGAATTTTTCCTGAGCCTAAATTTATCTCTTTTGCAATTGCAAGTGCAGTCTCTCTGTCGTCTCCTGTTATCATCTTTATTTTTATTCCTGTTCTCCTGCACATCACCAAAGCCTCTTTTACACCTTCCCTTGGAGGATCTTCCATTCCGACAACTCCCAAAAAAATTAAATCCTCTTCTTTTATCTCTTTTGAATCATTTTCCCTGTATGCTATCGCAAGCGTACGAAGTGACATTGAAGCCATTTTTTTATTTTCATCAAGTATCTTTTTTTTGTCTTTTTCAAGAAGTCTGAAAATACCATCTTTCCTTTGCATATATTTGCATTTCCCAAGGATATACTCCAAAGCCCCCTTTGAATAAACCATTTTTTTCTTTCCTTCACGGTAAAGGACAGACATCATTTTTCGTTCAGATGAAAAAGGTACTTCATCATCTCTTTCCCCAAAATCTTCCTTGTAAATGCCGGCTTTTGAAGCCATAACTAAAAGGGCCGCTTCTGTCGGGGTTCCCAAGACTTCAAATTCCTTATCTTCTCCAGTCCTCTTTATTTTTGCATCATTGCAGATTACAGAAGATTTTAATAAAAGATTTAGAACCTTCTCATCTGTCTGATTAACAGGCATTTTGTTAAAGAGAAATTTTCCGTTTCCTGCGTAACCCACTCCTGTAACATCAAGAAATTTATTATCCAAAAAAATTCTTTTTATGGTCATCTCCCCTTTGGTTATTGTTCCGGTTTTATCTGTGCATATAACTGTTGTTTCCCCAAGTGTTTCTATAATTGACATCCTATTCACTATTGCGTTTTTTTGGGCCATTTTGTATGCCCCAACTGATAAAGTTGTTATCAAAACAACTGGAAAACCTTCAGGAAATGCAGAAACAGCTATAGCAATAGTTAAAACAAGAATTCCGGCAATTGAATCGCCGGATGAATTTGAGCGCAAAAATGCGATAAAACCTGTAAGAATAGCAATTGTAATTCCAAAGAAGGATATGTATTTTGAAATTGAATTAACTTTTTTTTGAAGAGGCAGTTCTTTTTCGGCATTTGATATAAGTCCTGCTATCTTTCCAAACTTAGTGTCCATCCCAGTTTCCATGACTTCAGCCATGCATTTGCCATCTATGATAAATGAACCTGCAAAAAGCATGTTTTCTTTTGAAGGGTTTTTCGAGTTATAGGATGCAATTTTTTTCACCTCATCTGCTTCACCAGTCAGAACTGCTTCATTAATAAGAAGATTTTTTTCAAAAATAATAACACAATCCGCCGGAATTTTTTCCCCGGTCCTTAAAACAAGAATATCTCCCGGTACAATTTCCTTTGTCGGAATTTCCGTCTCAACGTCATCCCTTATTACAATAGAAACAGGCATAAGCATTTCCTTTAGCTTTTCAATTGCTTTTTCGGCTTTATACTCCTGAAAAAATCCTGTAGATATAACTAAAATAATAACAACCATAATAACATACGCTGTTACAGACTCACCTACAAAAAAAGAAATAAACATTGCAAAAAGAAGAAGATAAATTATAAAATTTTTCTTAACCTGCCGTAGTAGAATGCCTAAAAGCGAAGCCTTTCCGACATCCTTTATTTCATTAAACCCATATTTTTCCAGCCTCTTTTTAGCTTCTTTTTTACCAAGACCTTTTTGTTTTATCATTAGATTAATCAAGGAAGAATCTGAATTTAAATATTTCTTATTGGAATTATTTCATCATAATTTATCCTTTTCAACTTTAGGGTGCTTCTGACCCTTCTTTAGCCTTTCCTTGAGGATTTTTAGTTCATTAACCTTCTCTTTTTCATAAACATTTTTATTGTCTTTTGCGGTTTCAATAAGTTTTGAAGTGTATTCCCCTCCAAGAAAATGGGGAAGGATTACATAATCTGCTCCGGAATGGTAAAGTTCAATTGCGTCTTCAATCTGCCTTGCAGTCAGGATAGCAACTGACTTTGACTTGCCTCTTTTGATTACTTTAAGAATTAACTGATTTGTCTCTTTTTCAGGAATTGTGGATACAATTAAAGAAGCCTTGCCAATTTCAAGGTCTCTCACAACATCAGGATTATAATCCACAACAAGAAAATTCTTTGTTATTTTTGAAAAAGACTTGATTACAGAAAAACCTATTCTGTTATATCCAAATAAAATATAATCATAACTTTTTCTAGGTATTTCTTTTTCCTTTAATTTTTTTCTTTCAAAGACTGTAAGAAAACCTAAAATTTTATTGAAGATTGCATCAGAGTAAATGATAAGATATGTCGAACCTGCAATTGTGATTAATCCTATTATGGTCACAAAAGAAAGTATCTCCGGACTTAAACTTCCGGTCTTTACTCCTAAAGCAATTAATATCAGCGAAAATTCTGAAATCTGGGCAACGGTCAGACCAGCCATAAAACCTGTTTTTTTACTGTAGCCTAAAAGTCCCATAAGAAGCATCACAATAATGGGATTTCCTATAAGGATAAAAAGCGAGAGGATAATTGCCGGAACAATCATATTATTTATGTCCCCGAAGGTCATCTGGCTTCCTAAAATTATAAAAAAGAATATTATGAAAAAATCCCTTAAAGGCTTTAATTTTGAACTCACCTCATAACTGTAAGGAGACATTGAGAGCATTATTCCCGCAATCAATGCCCCGACTTCTATAGAAAGACCTACATAGGTGAAAAGAAGGGACAATCCAAATCCCCATGATATGGCAAACAAAAATAAAAACTCCTGGGACTTCGCAAAAAAGTTGCTTAATTTTGGCAAAACATAATAACTTATCGGAATTAAAAAAGCAATTAGGACCGCACCTTTTATTATTGTTGAAAAAATAAGGCTGCCTGCAGCCCCCTCCCCGCTTGAGAGAGAAGAAACGGCAATTAGTATGAAGATAGCAACTAAATCCTGAACTAATAAAAAACCAATTGAAATTTTTCCGTAAAGCTTCTCAAGAGCATCCTTGTCTGAGAGCAATTTCATTATTATAATAGTTGAGGAAAAAGTAAGAGCAACTGCAATATATATTGAAGTGACCACATCAAATCCCAGAGAAATGCATATGAAGTAACCAATCAGGGAAGTGAAAACTATCTGCCCGATTCCCGTAATAAGAGAAATTTTACCAACTTCTTTTATCACTTTAGGGGAAAGGTGAAGCCCAATGACAAAAAGTAAAAAAGCAATCCCCATTTCCGAAAAGACATTTATTATCTCACTGCTCCGAAGAAGGTCAAGAAAAAGGGGGCCGACAAGCAATCCCGTTAATATATATCCGATTATAAGAGGCTGTTTTAAGAGCCTTATCACAATTGAAACTCCAAAAACCGCCAGAATTATAAGTCCAAATTGTATAAACGGATTATCCATTTTCCTCTTTTTTTGTTTTTTGTATTAATTAGGGTTACAAGGCAAAGATTATTTATAAGTTTATTGAAGAACAATCAGAAAAATTTCAAAATAGGAAACACTTTAAAATCTTTTATATGGTTAAATCTATATTGAAATAAAATAAAGAAAATCAAAATGAAAAAGACAAAATACGATTCGTATCTTTCAGGAAAACTTGTGAAAGGCTGCCGGCTTTGCGTAGAGGGGCGTAAAATGGTCCTTTTTGTAACTGGGCTTTGCTCACGAGGATGCGATTTTTGCCCCTTGTCAAAATTAAGAAAAAATATAGACAGCACTTATGCAAATGAAAGACCGGTGAAATCCCTTAAGGAACTTTTCAAAGAAATAGAGGTTTCCGGGGCAAATGGCTGCTCAATTACCGGCGGAGACCCACTGCTTAAATTAAAAAAGACGGTCATTTTAGGAAAAGCCCTTAAGAAAAAATTCGGAAAAAAGTTTCACATACATATTTACCTTTCAACAAAACTTGTGAATTACAAAAACCTAAAAAAACTCTCCAGTTTCATCGATGAAGCAAGGTTTCACCCCGACTTTGAAAAGCCTGCCATGGAAGAGATAGAAAAAATAAAACTTGCGGGAAAATTTTGGGACAAAAAAAATATAGGAATTGAAATCCCATGTTTTCCAGACAAAATCGATAAAATTTACAGATTTATTTTAAAAGCAAAAGAACATTTTTCTTTTCTGAACCTCAATGAACTTGAAGCGGGAGAAATTACAGGACATGAAATGGCGAAAAAATATAGACTGAACAAAGATGGCTACACTGTCAGAAAATCCATAAATGCAGGAATAAAATTAATAAAAAAATTAGAGAAAAGAAAAATAAAGTTAAACATTAACCTTTGCACAGCAAAACTTAAGATATGGCATCAGTATGGGTGCAGACTTAAAAATTACAAGGCGTTTAATTTTTCAAAAAAAACAAAAGATGGAACCCTTCTTTATTTTTCAACTGCGGGCGCAAATGAAAAATTTTTGGGCAAGAAAGATTTTTTTTACGACAAAAATAAAAACCAATTAATCATAAATCCTAAAATAATTTCGAGACTAAAAGATAAAATTGAAATTTATAAAACTGAAGAATATCCCACATATGACAGAGAAGAGGTTTTAAAAGAAAAGATTTAGTGCAGGGGTCTTTTTTTAACGCGCCCGCCCGAGACATCATTAAGGCTTTGCTCTATTATGAGTGCAGAGGGGTCTATTGATTTTATTTCGTTTTTAATTCTGGAAACTTCAATTCTTGTTACGATTGTGTAAAGGATGTCCAGGTCAAGATTTCTTGAATCTTCTTCAGAGTACCCTCCTTTTCCTTTGTAAATTGTGACTCCTTTTTTGAGGTCGTGTATAAGTTTTTTCCTTATCTCTTTGTTTTTTTCTGAAATTATTACAATTCCTATATATTCTTCAATTCCCGTCACAATAAAATCAAGGGTTTTAAATGCAGTCAGATAAATTAAAATTGAATAGAGTGCGACTTCTATGCTTAGAAGAACAGCTGCAAAAGAAAAAATAATTATATTCATCAAAAAAATAATTTCCCCCACACTCATGCTTAATTTTCTGCTTAGGTAAACTGAAAGAACTTCTGTTCCATCAAGAACACTTCCTCCTCTTATTGAAAGGCCTATTCCGGCCCCAAGCAAAAAACCCCCGAAAACGGATACCAAAAGTTTGTCTGAAGTTACCACGGGATATTCAACAATCCAAAGACAGACTGAAAGTAACAGAATTGCAAAAAATGTTTTTATGGCAAATGGCTTATTGATTTGCCTTCTTGCAAGAAAGATAAATGGAAGGTTAAGGATAAAAATCAAAACTGAGACAGAGATTGGAGTCAAAAAATGAATCAAAAGGGATATTCCTGTAATTCCCCCATCAATAAAGCCGTTTGGAATCAAAAAACCCTTAAGCCCAAAACCAGCAACTACAACCCCTATTAATATTAAAAAGTATTCTTTAATTTCCAAAAGGGTAATCCTGAACCTCCTCTCTTTTTTCACCATAATCAGTTAAATGTGATGCTTCTTTTAAATTTATCCGGTTTAAAAAACCTTAAAAGTTCCCCCCCTTTGTAATTCCATGATAAATCTTGAAAAAATAAAACAGAGTAAATCCACTGAAGAACTCCTTGAATTTTCAATAATTAATATAGACAAGCCAACAGGACCTACCAGCTTTGATGTTTCAGATTTTGTTCGTAAAACTCTTGGGGCAAGAAAAACTTCACATTTTGGAACTCTTGATCCTAAAGTTACTGGGGTACTCCCAATCGCCCTGAACAGGGCATGCAAATTAACAGGATTTTTTTTAGGGGAAGACAAAACTTATGTCGGAATTGCAAGATTTCACGAGAAAGTTTCCATTGAAAAAATAGAAAAAGTAATAAAAGAAAAGTTTTCAGGCATAATAAAACAAATCCCCCCTGTAAAATCTAGGGTAAAAAGAGAAGAACGTGAAAGGGAGATTCATTCATTCAAACTTCTGGAGCAGGACGAAAAAGACATTTTGTTTTCCACAAAAGTAGAAGGCGGAACTTACATAAGAAAATTAATTGATGACCTTGGAAAAGAATTGGGAATTGGGGCGCACATGCTTGAACTTAGAAGAACAAACGCCGGAATTTTTTACGAAGACGATAAAATTTACCCTGCAGTTAATTTGTATGATTTTGAAAAAGCGGTTCTCGAATACCGAAAAGGGGACGACACCCTTTTAAGAAAAATTTTAATTCTGGCAGATATTGTCTGCTGGGTTTATCCCCCTGTTTTTATAAAAGACAAAAACTTAAAAAAAATTCATACCGGAAAACCCCTTTCCTACAGGGATCTTGAAAAAAATGAAAAACATGAAACGGGCGAAAAAATTTCAGTTTTTTGCGATGACATATTTATCGGGATGTACAAAGTTATTAATGAAGGGGAACTTTTTGCCAAGGGGGAGTTTGTAATGCAACCTGTTAAACAATAATAATTAAAAACCCTGACAAAGTTAGTTCTATATGAAGAGAGGTTCAGGATTAATTAAAACGGTTATGTTATTAAGCGCTTTTGGAGTTGCAAGTTGCTCATTAACACCCCGAATAATTTCATATGAGCAATATAATCCGAACTCATCACTAATAAAAGAAACTTATGTTGATTCTTCTGAATACAGAGAAAACCTTAAAAAATTCAATAAAAGCATTGAAGAAAAAAGGGAAAAACTTTCCGGAAATTAAATTCCTCTTATCTTTCTAGAAAAATATATATACTTTATTATACATATTAAAATATGCAAAAGAAGGGGCTTCTGTCAAGGTTGGTTTTTCCTTTAGCTGCTGTTTTATTTTTTTCCGGGTGTTATTCTGTTTTTGAAGTCCCAAAAAATCCTAAAAAAGAACTTAACTACCCCTTAGAATTGCTGGATTTCGATTGTGATGGAATTCCCAACATTTATGACCCGCATCCCTACAATTATGATTTTTATTGGGGCTTAAAAATTTACTCAATTACTCCTTCCTTTAGAAACTACTATTACTACTATCCCCCCTATTTGCATTTTCCTTTCCCAAACAAAAATAGTGATAAAGAAGCCCCATCTGTTTTCCCTAAAAAAGAAAGGAAAAAGGATACTCAGGAATTGAGAAATAATGGGAGCAGATGAGATTCCAAAAGAATAAGATAAACTTATTAAGAGCCGTTTCTAAAAAAAATAATGAGACAATTCCTTTACTTTTCAAACTCGGCTGCGACATCGGGAAAAGCCCTCAGTGAAGGAGACCTTATGAAAGCCGGAAGAATGGACATTGCAATACATTCATTTATACAGGGGATTTTTTTGTCACATGGATTCAGAAAAGACGTCACTTTCCACTTTGTGTTTTACGGAATGCCTGACCCGCCAAAGCACATTGAAATAACAGTAACCGATGAACTCGAAATTTCAAAAAAAGATGTCGGAAATTTAATAAAGAAGATTTTATACAAATACAGGCCTGGAGAAAAAACTGGAGTTTTTCCGGGATGCTTTATTGAGAAAAAAAGCTTTTTGAATGTTATTGAAGAAATTTTACAAAAAGATACTAAATGTTTTATCCTTGACAAAAACGGAAAATCAATAAGGGAAATAGAAATTCCTAAGGACTGCTGTTTTATCCTTGGGGACCACGACGGACTTCCTAAAAAAGAGATGAAACGCCTTAAAAAAATTATGACTCCTGTGTCAATAGGGCCTAAAATATATTTTGCCTCCCAAACCATTGCAGTTGTGAATAATGAACTTGATTTTAGGGGGTTATAACTTGGAGTAGTCAGTTATTATTTCAAAATCTTTCACTCCAAATATTTTTTCGTACTCTTTACCAAACTTAAGAAGTTTTTCTTCAGGAATTTTTTTGTAGACAGTCAGCCTGTTTTTTAAATCAAAAAGGAACATTATTATTTCGCTCTTGTCATAAAAACTTAAGCCAAGATGATTGTGGTTGATTGAATAGATGTTTTTATAAAAATGTTTTTTCATGAGTTTCAATTTTTCTTCAAGAAGGTTTTCCTTTTTATTCTCTTCTTCAGTGATATCAACTATTTTTACCATTTTAATTTTAAGTTTCCAAGATTAATAAGCACTTCTATTTTTGAGTGCAACATCAAAAGATGATTTTATAATTTCTTCGAGAGTTAAAATATCTTTAAAATAACTAAAGTCAACACCTTTTATTATTTTCATAAATTAATTAAAAAAACCCTCTTTAAAAATAAATTCCTACTCAAAAATATATATCACAAAATTTAAAATCGACTTATCCCTTCTTTTCTTATGAAAAAATCTGTGCGCCTTTACATTACCGGATTAGTCCAGGGAATCTTCTTTAGAGGATTTGTAAAAGAGAATGCCGAGAACCTAAACTTAAAGGGTTTTGTAAGAAATCTTGAAGACGGAAGAGTTGAAGTTTTTATAGAAGGAAACCCTGATGACGTAAGAAAAATGATTGAGATATGCAAAAAGGGCCCAAAGCATTCAGAAATAAAAAACGTTGAAGAAAAAGAGGAAAAATTCCAGGACTTTAAATCATTTAAGATTTTACATATATAAAAAAATGGAAGACAAATCTCTTTATCATGGAAACTCTAAAATTGAAAAGAAGGAATATAACTTTTATGCAATAATTGGTGAAACAACTTATGGAGATTTTGAAGCCGATGTTAAGGCAGAGGATATTTTTAAAGCGACTATAAGTGCATTTGAAAAATACCAGGAACACAAATCAAAAGACCCTCAATGGAAGAAATCTCACGGCTCAGACATTTCAATGAGGATATGGAGGATATAAAGATAAATTTTTAATAAAAAATTATTTTTGCAAATTTGGAATGAAAAAAAATTTTTTATACCATGGGAGTACAGCCCTAATTGAAGACTATTTAGTTCCAAAAAAGGCAAATGATTCGAGGAATATTAAAGAAAATAATCTGACGGCCGTCTATGCCACGGACATAAAAGACCTTGCAATTGTGATGGGATTTCTCAAATCTGTTAAACCCTTCAATCTTCTTACAAAATTGGTTTTAATTGAAATAGAGGAAGATTTGGTAATCCCTAAAGGAATAGTTTATGGCAAAGAATATACACTCAATGAAAAAATTTATCTTTATATCCTTCCAAGACAAAACTTTCTGAAATGCGTATCAACACCCTATCAATATGTTTCAGAAAAACTTATTAAACCTCTAGAAACAATAGAAATTTCTTTAAAAAACTATAAAAAATCCATAAGACCTGCGAACAAAGTCGAAAGATTTTTTCAATTTTTCAAAAATGATATACACTAATTCAGACGGCGGAGCAAGAGGAAACCCCGGACCTTCTGCTATAGGAATAATTGTAAGAGATGGCGAAAAAATACTTGAAGAACATGCGGAGGTTTTGAAAAAGCCGGTGACAAAC
The DNA here is from genome assembly GCA_018303925.1 of Candidatus Pacearchaeota archaeon. Taxonomy (GTDB): domain Archaea; phylum Nanobdellota; class Nanobdellia; order Pacearchaeales; family GW2011-AR1; genus GW2011-AR1. The sequence goes on from JAGVXF010000011.1 coordinate 31,797, forward strand.
AACATTGCTGAATATACTGCTCTTATAAAAGCTCTTGAAATTGCATCAAAACACACACAGGGCGAAATAACTTCTATTCTTGACTCTGAACTTGTTGTAAAACAACTTTTAGGCGAATACAGCGTGAAAAATCCATACCTTATGAAATTATTTCTTGAAGTTCAGAAACTCCAGAACCACTTTGAAAAAATAACTTACAAACACGTCAAAAGAAGCGACAAATACCAAGAATACGCTGACTACCTCTTAAACAAAAAATTGGATGAAAAGTTCGGGAAGAAAAGATAAAACACCTGCCCATGCGCTTCGCTCCCGCTTTTTGGTTTATTGATGCGCTCCGCGCCAAACTCTGTTAAGGCGCTCCGCCAAAGATTATTAACACCAAAATGAAATTAAAAAAGTTTAAACTCCCCTAAATTTTCTTGTTGTAATAAAAGTTAGCAGGGCAAAAGCGAGCGAGGGTAAAATATCAATTAAGAAAACATTATTAAATTGCCTCTTCATAATATAAAACATGGGACGTGAGGAACAAATCATCGAAGAAAGGATAAAAAAAATTGAGGAATTAAAAAAGGCAGGAATTAATCCATATCCTGACAGATTTTCCCTGCATGAAAAAAGAAACTGGTCTAAAGAGATAAAGGAAAATTATTCAAAATTAAAAGGTGAAGAAAAATCCAAATCAAGTAAAGTTGTTGCGGGAAGAGTCATGACTACAAGAGATTTTGGAAAGATTTCTTTTGTGACTTTGCAGGATCTTAAAGGAAATATTCAATTAGTTTTTCAGGACAAAGGAACACCAAAGAAAGCTCTTGAACTCTTCAAAAAAGTTGACTCTGGGGATATTGTTGGGGCACGAGGTAATCCCATGAAAACTAAAACGGGAGAAGTTTCACTTCTTGTAAAAGAACTTTATATTTTAACTAAGTCATTCCTTCCGCTACCGGACAAGCACAAAGGGATTCAGGATGAAGAGGAGCGCTTGAGAAAAAGATATTTAGACATAATAATGAACGAAGAGGTAAAAGAAATATTCATAAAAAAGCAAATTTTCTGGTCGGAAATTCGAAACTTCTTAACAAAAAAAGGATTTCTGGAAGTTGAAACCCCGGTACTTGAAAATTCTGCAGGGGGTGCAGCAGCAACTCCATTTAAAACTCATCACAATGCGCTTGACCTTGATGTATATTTAAGAATTTCGATGGGGGAACTCTGGCAAAAAAAACTTCTTGTAGCCGGATACGAAAAAACTTTTGAAATTGGGCGCCAATTCAGAAATGAAGGAATGGATGCTGAACATCTGCAGGACTATACCCAAATGGAATTTTATTGGGGATATGCAAATTACGAAGACGGAATGAAACTTGTTGAAGAAATGTATAAAAATGTTGCAAAGGCCGTTTTAGGAACCTTAAAATTTGAAAGGGGAGGGTATAAAATTGACCTTTCAAAAAAATGGGCAAGGCATGATTTTGAAAAAACCATTAAAGAAAAAACGGGGATTGACATTTACAAATCTGGAAAACCCAAAATTATGAAAAAACTAAAAGAATTGTCCCAAAGGGATGACCCTAAAGGGCCTAAACTTGACTACGACCCCTCGCTTGAAAAGTGGAAACTTATTGACGCCCTGTGGAAGTATTGCCGAAGACAACTTTCGGGTCCCGGATTTTTAATAGGGCAACCTGTTGAACTTGCTCCTCTTGCAAAAAGAAATCCAAAAGACCCCCATAAAGTTGAGCAGTTTCAGATTATTATTGCAGGTAGTGAAGTTGGAAATGGCTACAGCGAATTAAACGACCCCGCCGACCAGGAAGCACGCTTTATTGAACAAAGAAAACTCGGGGAGAAAGGAGACAAAGACGCCATGGATCACGACAAGAGTTTTGTTGAAGCTTTAAAATACGGAATGCCCCCAGCCTGTGGCTTTGGAGTTTCAGAAAGATTATTTGCGTTTTTGATGAACCGCCCTATCCGTGAATGTCAGGTTTTTCCTTTGATGCGACCCGAGGCGGAAGAAATGCTTGAGAAGAAAAAATAAATATTCCATGAAATTAGAAAAATTTAAAGAAAAATTAAAAAGTTATTCAAAAGAAGATATAATCTTTACTAACCATGCAAAGTTGCAAGCAATTTTGAGAGATGTTTATTTGGAGGACGTCAAAAATGATGTTATTAATCCGTTCAGACTTGTTTATATCCAAAAACAAGATGCAAAATTTAAGGGAGAGGAAAAATACGACTGCTATTTTGCTTATTCAAAACATGCATGTAATCAATATGCCTTAACCATAAATGGGAAAGTTATTATAGTCACAATTATTAAGATAAATAGAGACTGGCAAAGAGCAATAGGCTAAAAATGGAAACTTTTGATTTTGATTACGATTTAGATAATGATGATTTATTTATATACCTGGAAGGCAAAAAATCAGCAGGAGCGGTAGAAATGGGCAATTTTGTTTTAGATTTCGATAAAAAGGGAAATTTGGTTGCAATGCAAATTATTAATGTGTCTGATGTTCTTACTAAAATTCTCTCAAAAATAATAGAAATTTCCAAGATAAGGGAAATAAAAATGGATATTGTTAATTTTAGGAACATGGATGCGATAAAATTTAGTATTGATGATGGAAAATCTCTTGAGAGGGCAAATATCTTAATCCCTCACATAATGGAGAAAAGTCCCGTTTTAAAATATTAATAAGTTAACACATAAATTCTTAAAAATATCCCCCTATTTTTCCCCCTTTGTCAAGTCCTTTGGAATCCTGTATTCCTCAAACTTAACCTTTTTCTTTTCAATCGCATTTTTCAAATTCTTTTCCTGAGAAGAGAGTTTGGAATCCCCGCTTTTTACTTCGACGAACACAACTTCATCAATCTTTTTTTCATCCATTCCTTTGAAAACAATAAAGTCAGTCGGTTTTCCCAAAAACCTGCATTCGGTCGGGCTGTACGGAAAGTCCGGAAGGTAAGGGGCCAAGTTTTCGCTGAACTGACCTCCTAAAACTGCTCGGGATTTCATTATCGCCTCTTTTCTGTATTCAGGCAAAGACAATTCCCATTCCCTGTGCTTTTTTCCCGCACCTACTTTTGAACCCATGTAATATGCAATCACAACGCCAATCAAAAGAATAACAAGAAAAATTATAGTTGTTGAGTCAATCATGATTGGTTAAAGAAGGGGGAGTTTTTATGAGTTTCTAATCATAAATATTTTTTCTGTGCCCAATTTTTTCAACAAACAAAACTTTGGTTTCCTCTTCAACATCAATTATTATTCTGTAATTCCCAACTCTTAATTTATTAACCGTCAATCTGCGTTAAATGTTTTAAATATCTGAAAGGATCAATTTTACACTCCTGCAATTTATCCCAAATTCTTTCTTTAATATTATTCTCCAGTTTATTGAGAAAATCTAGCGCTTTTTTATCAAACCGGATTTCATACATCCTACAACCCGAGGATTTTTTTTGCCTCTTCTTCAGTATAAAATTCTCCTTTCTTAATTCTTTCTCTTGATTCTTTGATTTCCTTGATTGCTTTTTGGGATAATTTAGGTTCATCTTCGCACATCTTTGCAATGTAAATTAATTTTCTTATTAACTCGTTGTAGCTTTCATTTTTGTATTGCTTAAAGAGGTCAAGTTCTTTTTTTGTATTGGTATTTAACCTTATTGTTGTCTCGTTTTCCATTGTCAAATTATCAATATCTATACCTTTGTATATAACTGTATACTTTTTAAATATTTCTATTTCCCAAAACTAATTTAAGCAAAGGTTCATTAAAACAATAATGAAAAAGAAGTGGCACGTTTATATTCTTGAGTGCATGGATGGTTCATTTTATACAGGAATCACAAATGACATTAATTCGCGAATGAAAGCGCATGCAACAGGAAAGGGAAGTAAATATGTTTACAAAAAAGGTTTCAAAAGAATTCTTAAGGCAAAAGGGTGCACGGACAAATCTGAAGCATGCAAATGTGAATATGAGATAAAACGCCTCCCACGAAGTGAGAAACTGGGATGGTTTAGTTAAATTTTATAAAAAATAATTTAGCCCCATAATTTATTTAAAACTGATTTATTTATCCCTTCTATGTCTAATTTACCAATAACCCGCGCTCAAGCCATTGGAATCCTGAAATCCCAAAACCCTGAAGAGTTTGACTTAATTCATTACCTTATGTCTGAAGCCGTCATGAGGGAAGTTGCTCTTAAACTCGGTGAAGACCCTGATTATTACGGAATGCTTGGGCTCCTTCATGATGTTGACTGGACTCTTACAAAAAACGATGTTTCGTCCCACCTTACTAAAGCCCCTGAAATTTTGCGTGGGGCTGACTTTAATGAAGAGTTTATAGAAAATGTCCTTTCGCATGGATATGGATTTCCTGAATTGCCCGAGTTAAAAAATAAAGTGAGAAATAAAAAAATAGAATGGGTGCTTGCCTCTTCTGAAACTTTAACAGGATTAGTTTATGCTTATGCCCTAATGAGAGAAAAAAAGATAACGGACATGGAAGTTAAAGGATTGAAAAAAAAGTTCAGGGACAAAACATTTGCCGCAGGATGCCGGAGAGAGATAATTGCAGAAATTGAAAAAGCGGGCCTCACACTTGATGAACTTTTTTTATGTTCTATTGAAGGAATTAAAAAAATAAAGGATGAAATTGGATTAGCGTAGAATAAGCCACCCAAAAATTTAAACTTTGTTTATGGGTATTCAATAGTTCTCCCAAAAATTTAATAAACATCTCTTTCCTAATTTTTTTATGGGATTGGTTGTAAAATCAAATATAAAAGAGGCAGTAAAAAATCTTCAAAAAGAAAATGAAGAAGTGACTTCTGTTGCCGAGGAAATCGGAACTGCTCTTGAAATAAAAGTTGAGGAAATGCTGGGCAATGCAATAAAACGGGCAAAAGCAAACGGAAGGCGAACCCTTCAGGCTCGTGATCTGTAATTAACAAAAAATTAAAAATGGCAAAATCAAAATTTCCAATTCTTGCATTTATCCTTTTAGTTTACTCGATTTTTTGGTTCTTAAACGAGCTCAAAATTCTCATGATTGACATTCCATGGATTCCCGTGGTCTTGATAATTATTTCAATAGGGCTTATTTTCAATAGATTTAGTAATAAATAGTTCAAAATATATTTTAAAGAGAACGCCTTCTTTTTGGCAGGGAAATAATTTTTAACCTGCAACCCCTTTGTTATTTTATGAAAAAGATAAAAAAAGAAGGAATTGAACTTATAAAAAAAGCCAACAGCCCTGAATATGAAATTTCCTGGGAAAATGGAATTCCAAAACCGAAGAAAAAAATCCAGATAAAAAAAGGACGAACATCACGGGCAAAAGGAGCAAGATTTGAATTAAAAGTAAGGCGGGATTTGGAAGAAAAAGGCAGGATAATCAGTAAATGGGGAAACAATGTTGACCTTGATGAAAGAAGATTAATAATTGCAAAAAGGAAGTTTAATCCTTTTACAAAATTCATGACAATTGGAACCGGATTTCCTGACTTTGTCTCGATTGCACATATTCACGACGGATTTTATAGTGTAATTGGTGTTGAAGTCAAAATTAACGGAATACTTTCAAAAGAAGAAAAAGAAAAATGCAAATGGTATTTAGAAAAAGAAATTTTTTCTGACATTTGGATTGCAAAGGCAAAAAAGAATGGGAAAAAAACGGAAATTGAGTATATTGATTTCAAAGAGAAGTATATGAAAGAGACTAATAAACCTTAAAAGTTTTCATTTTCTAAAAATTCAATGAAAAGAATAGTTTTAATCCTGCTTTTCTTAGTTTTTGTGAATTTTACCTACGCTTCATGCGAGAGCGGACAAATTAATATAAACAGCGCATCAATTGAAGAACTTGATAAACTTGATGGGATTGGTCCTGTAAAAGCACAGGCTATAATTGATGCAAGGCCGTTTGATTCTATTGATGAAATTATAGATGTCAATGGAATCGGGGAAGTAACACTGCAAAAAATAAAAGACCAGGGGCTTGCATGTGTAAACAATGAAGGGAAAGAAGAAGATTCAAAAGATAATGATAAAAACAATAAAAACGATGATAACAGAACATATTACAACTTTACTCTTCTTAATGACCCTGTTAAAAATATAACTTACATTGAGGAAAACAAAACTCCTATTTATTTGACTCCAAAAAGTATAAAAACCTACGACTCCCAGGAAGAAAAAGGAAGCGCAGATTACATAAAATACTTTTTGATTGCGTTTTGTGTTTTTCTCGGACTCCTTTACCTAATAAAGCCTAAAAAAAAGAAAAATGAGTTTCAAAATTGAAAAAATTACGGCACTGATGATTATAGAAGTTCTTGGAAGGCCTGAGAGTTACTTAAAAGAAACACTTGAGAGCCTTATTAAGCAAATAAACGAGGAAAAAGGAGTGAAATTAAATACTAAAAAAATTAATGAACCTCATCATGTAAAAGAAGAAAAAGATTTGTTTACTTCATTTGCTGAAATTGAAGTTGAAGTTGAAAGCCCCGCAATTCTCCCTGTTCTTGTATTCAAATATATGCCATCCCATATAGAAGTTATAGAACCCGAAAACTTTATTTTCAAAAATCTTGATTTTGGTGAAATGTTAAATGAGATCACAAGGAGACTTCATAAATATGAAGAACTCGTGAGAATTATGCAGATTCAAATGCAAAAGCAAGACAAAGCCGATCCCCAAAGTACCTCCATTGAAAAAAATGCTGAACAACCTGAAAATAAAAAAGAGAATTCAAAAAAAAATAAGGAAAAAACTCCAAAGAAAAGCAAAAAATAGTTTTAAAGAAATCTTCTTCCAAACCTTGAGGGAATTCTTCTTGTTCTTCTAAACTTAAACATAAAAAACCATATAAAAAACAAAACAGCGGCTCCCAGAATTATCCAGCCAACTGTTCCCCAAATCCCGGAATCTGAATCTTTAGCAACGCAGTTTCCGTTGCAGCATTGGGCATCTTTTGCACTTACAAGAGCTCCTTCGCACTTTTCATCGTCGTTGCAAATCTTAAACTTAAGTTCTGAACATGTTTTAAGGCTTAAAGTTCCATTTGAATTGTTATTAATTATTGTTATATTTGTGTAATTATTGGAAGTTTTGTTTGTTTCATTATTCCCGAATAAAATATCCCAAAAATCCTGATTTGATTCATTTGTTTCATTTTGAACTGAATTGTTTTTATCATTATTTGTATTTCCAAATAAAATATCCCAGAAGCTTGGGGAATTTTCATTTGTTTCGTTTTGGGTGGATTCATTTTCAGGCTCAACTGTCCCGTTATAGGGAGGCGGAGGAACCCCATCAAAAGTAGAATAAACTAAAACTGAATAAGAGTCAGTTCCATTTGTAAAAATAATATTTTCAAAACCTCTGGAGGGGGTTAAGAGTGTGACATTTTTTTTCTCTCCAGGATTGAGGATTACATTTCCAAAGGTACTTTCCTCAGGTCCATAAGACACGCTTATTTTATTGTCAAAGTTTAAACTCTGAATGGTAAGGTTATATGAAGATTTGTTTAAAACTGAAAACGCCGGAGAAACCGTAGCAAATACTTTTTTATCCGGAATTTCAAAGTTTGCGCCGAAGTCTTCATTTACCCACTGATTTCCATTGTAATAAGTAGCACCTTTTACAACAATTGAATAATTTGAAGGAGTTCTGTCGGGTGAAATTGTAAAATAAACAAAATAATCCCCTTCGATTTCCTCAAGTGAAAAAACCCCGAAAGAAACCGCATTTGGGCCCCTGTAAAAATATATATTTGACTTTGCAAGAGGATTGTAAAATGTTCCTGAAATTCTTGCAATAAAATTTTCACCGCGTGAATAGTCTGCCTTTGTTTCAACTGCAGCTGATGAAACAAAACTTAAAGTCAGAAGTAAAAAAATAAATGCAAACATTACTTTTTTCATAATTAAATTAGATTATCCAATCTTTTAAAGATTTCTTAATTTTTTGGAAACAATAAAATTTATTTCCCAATCTCTTTTAGTTTCTTCAAAACTTCGTCAAGTTCTTTGGGAGACTTTGGCTTTGGAATAGGCCGCCTTTCAGGGGGTCTTTCCTGGGGAATTATTTTCCTTTGAATGGGTGCGCCTATCCTTGGATTTCTGTCGTAAGATGGAGGGAATCTTGGAGGAAACCCGGGTCCTCTTCCTGGAAATATACCTCCTCCGCCGCTTCTTCTTGCTTTTGATTTTTGTATAAACTCTTTTATTTTATCTCTGTAAAGAATTCCAACGACAACAATTATTACAAGTGCAAACAAAACCCATATCCACCAATAACTTCCATTAGCAGAAGGATTATCATCTGACTCCATGCAACAAAAATACGCTGGGTTGCTACAAGTGTAAGCGCTGTCAGGAGAATAACCTTCCGCACACGATGAAGAACATATGCCTAAATTGTCTTCACATGTTGCCCCGACAGTTCGAGTTTCACAAGTTCCGGGGGTAAGGCAGCACGTCTGATCATGAAACAAATCATCTGTAGAAATACTATTTCCCCCTGAACAAAATTGATTATCTGAGCAAATTATTCCATTTAATCTTGAACAAGTTATTTTTTCTGTAGCAATGTCACAACACTTTTGGATTCCGGGGCAGTCATCATAACCTGGAACAAATGAACCAGTACATGCTGATGAGAAAGTACAGGTGTAACCTGCAAGTTCACATTCAGTCTCATTGTTATTTGAAGGAGTTGTATCACAGCAAACCTGCCCGCTTGAGCAAGTCCCTTCAGTGTTCAAGGTTCCTGAACATGTTCCTTCAGGAACACAAGTGTCTCCAAGTTCAGAGCATGTAATTTCATCGTCGTCGGGAGGTGCAGGATTACAGCAAATATCTGCTCCTGAACAGACGTATGAAGACTCAATTGTCCCGTTACAAAAAGTTCCTGCTGATATACAGTCAAAACCAGCCTGAGCGCATGTAATATTTCCTATATTGTTTGTCAGGCAGGCCCCTTCTAAACAGCCATCTGTGCACAATACATCTATAGAAGAACTTCTGTTATCTGCTTTACAAAAGTATTCAGTCAAAGTTCTGTTAGTGCAAAAGTCAGTTCCATTAACAATATTGTTAACAGTCACGCTTCCAGAAACGTTCCATATCTGACCTCCGTCAGAATCAAAACATGAATGAAATTCGGGAGGAAGCGGGTGGTTATCCCTTGGCCACAAGGAGTATAATAAAAAGCCGTTTGAAACAATATTGTTGTTATCCCAGCAGCCGTTGGGCTGTTGAATCCCAAAGAGCCAGTTTTTGGCATTTTGCTTTTCTGTTAAACTGTTATCCCCCTGAAAAGGAAGAAGCGCAAGAGCGGAGTCATAATATTTTCCTCTTGAAATTTCCCAGTACTTATGAAAAATTATTCTGTTTAGAAGTTCTGTTTTGAATTCAAGATTATTTGTCAAGATGTATAAAAAGGGCTCCGGGAAAAAATTCTTATTGTTTGATGAAAGAGTCTCAAGATAAGGCAAAAAGTCTGAAACGCTTTGCCCGACGGTGTCAAGAACAAAAGAAGCCCAAAGACTCCCAAGATAATCGCATTTTCCTGCCGAAATAAAGCAATATGAAGTTACGCTTTCCGTTGTTATTCCTCCTGCCGAACTCTGAACATAATCAAGTACATGAAAAGTCGGAGAATTTTTTTCACGGTAAAGAACTGTTGAAATAAAATCCCCGTCGTCGCCGGAATTTTGCGCGTCGCAGGATATCTGAAATTCACGGTCATAGCAACCCGGAGAAATACTAAACCAGTAATTGTTGTTTGCTCTTGTCAAACAGCTTCCTGCATCCTTATCTATTTTTTTGTCGCTTCCTATATTAATCACGTAATCTGTAAGAGATAAAGAAGAATCCGGATTTGTTTCGTAAGTAATCTGACAGGTTATAGCATCTTCGCTGTCAATTTCCAAAAACCAGTCTAAGTCTGTTGAAACCCCTTTTTGTGCCAAAAGCCACTCCTGTGAAGCCGTTGTGTTTGCCCCGACGCTGTCCAATGCAAGAACTACTTTTGAGGTCATTTCAATATCACATACTGAGCCTCCTTTATTTTCAGGCCAGCAGGAAGATGGGCTTGACAGAAAGAAGAGAGAATATTTTTTCTTCCGTGCTTAAGACTGAACAGGGTTTAGTCGTGTTAATAAGGTTTTCAACGCAAGTGTAAGCCTTCTGAACGTTTGCGGTCTCATCTGCAAGAACCCCTGCAACTGCAAAAACTGAAATTAAAAATAAGACAGCAAATACGCACCCCTCTTTTCTCATGATTAAATTACATCAATAGTCCTTTTAAATATTTCTTAATTTTACAGCATATTTTGGAAGATGGTACAGAACAAAAAATCAATTGTTTTTTTTACCCTCCCTCAAATTTTTTTTAAGGACATAGTTCACTGGATTTTTCATTTTAAACTCTTCAGATGTTGGAAGAATCCCTATTCCCCTGTAATAGTCTTTATCAAAATTTGGAGGGGGAATTATTTTATGATTATAACTCCAGCTCAACTGCGAAGTTATGTAACCTGCTTTGAGGGGAACCTCGTTTTTATCGTTCCATTCATAAATCCTTTTTTCAAGATCCTCCTTTTGCAATCCCACACTCCTGAAAAAATTTATCAAAATAAAAAGAGCCCTTTTTCTTCCGTCTTTGACTCCCTCAAGTATTTTTATTATTGATGGGGGAAATTGTAAATCTGTAAGATTTTCAATTTTTACAGGCCTGAAGTTTTCATATTTTCCTCCAATGCGTTTTTCAGATTCTCTGTCTATTCCGGCGCTTTTTGCCCAGTCAAGAGCCTGCATAACAAATTCTGCCGCCTCGTTTTCTTTAACTTCGGGTATGAAATTTTTTATTTTAATCCTCAGAGGGTCAGCATCTTTAAACTCAAAATTTTCAAGGTCTTTTTCGTCTATAACAACACTCACAAGAGAAGTTTTTTCGTGAAGGGAGTATGGCATCCTGAATAAATGCCGTGGAGAAACCAAAATCAAATCAAGTCCCATAAGAGAATAAATATCCTTTTCTTCATGCGAAAAGTTTTCGGGATTTTTGATTGAATCAAGTTTGCACCTTCCACATTCAATAAATCTTTTAAGGGGCTTAAAGCTCATTTCACTTTTACACTTGTAGCACTTCGGAATTTTTCCTTTTGTCCCTATCTTAAATTTTTTTGTTTCAAAAACCTGGCACTTCTCACACCTGAATTCAACAAACCTGTACGTCTCTGCAAATTCACCGCATGTCCTGCAAAGAAATCCTGTTTTAAGGCTTCCTTCAAGCTCCTTTTCATATTCATTGGGAAGAATTGATTTTAAAATCGGGGCAGAATAATTTTTTGTGTATGCAATTAACTTTCTTGGAACTTCAGGAAAAAGATTTTTTATTTCAATCCCGTTTATTGATTTTGGAAAAGCCTTCCAGGGAAGGAAAATATGAAATCCCTTGTTGCCCGAAAATTTCAGCCCAACATTTTTTATCCCATGTTGCCTGAAAGTTTCAATTATTGCCCTTGCTGCAAGCTTTGAATATTTTATCCCCTGAGAGCAGTCAATATCAATTAACAAATCCCAGCCTATTCTAATGTCATCAGCATCCTTTTTTCCCATTCCGGTTTCAATTTTAAGCGGGTCTTCCCAAAGTTCTTCAGAAGAATGAAAAGAGGTTGCGCCTTTTTTTGCAAGGCTAAAAACATCCCCTTTAAACTGAAAAGTGTCGGGCCTCTTCCCAAAACCTTCATAGTACCTTGGCGAAATTTCCCTGTTTTTTGAAAACTCAAAAATTGCCTTTTGCACATCCAGCCTTGAATAATACATCTGAGTAATTTTTCTTATCTTTTTTTCTTTGGGGCCGGGGGGCTCCCTTTCAGACCTTTGCAAATTTTCCATCAAAACTTTTCCGCCTTTTCCATTAAAAAACAAGGTGTTGAAAGATTTATATAAATTTGTTTTGAGGAGAAATTCCTCTAAAATTAGGGGGAATTAATAAAGGCTAATCACAAAACACTGAAAAGATTATTTTAAAAAAATCCCTTCACCATCCCAAATAACTATCAAAATACTTAAAAAAGGAACCATACTTGAATTAATATGAAATTAAAAATTGACAATCCTGCACTTTTTACAAAAGCAATAGAATTGATTTCGGACTTAGTCCTTGAAGTAAGAATAAAAATAAATGAATTCGGACTTTCCGTCGTAGCAATTGACCCCGGAAACATTTCAATGGTTTCACTGAAAATTCCAAAAAGCGCATTTAGCCAGTTTGAATCAGGAAATGATGTCCTGGGGGTAAACCTTGAAAACCTTAAAAAAATTTTGAAGAGGGTCTCAAAAACAGCCTCACTTATTTTAGAAAAAAAGGAAAATTATCTTGAGATAAAAATTGAAGACAAAATAAATCGTTTATTTACCCTTAACTTAATTGAAGTTGAAAGAGAAGACAAAGAATTTCCGGAGCACCTTGAATTTTCATCAAAGATTATTATGAATTCCCAGGATTTAATTGATTCAATTGAAGACTGCCTTGTTGTTTCGGATGCCTGCTCCTTTATAATTAAGGAGGGTAAATTCATAATTGAGTCAAAGGAAACAAACTCGGCAAGGACCGAATTTTCATCTGATGAAGCAAAGATTGATGCCGAAGACTGCCATGTCAGGTACAGCCTTGAGTATCTTCAGAAATTCACGAAAGCGGGAAAACAGTTTCCCGAAACAATTTTAAAATTTGCGGAAGACCATCCGTTAAGAATTGACTTTATTTCCGAGCACTTGAACCTTAGTTTTCTTCTTGCTCCGAGAGTTGAGACTGAAGATTAGCACTTTAGTAATATTAGAAGATTAATATAAAGTGCTTGTCCGAGAAGAGGATTAACACTTTGCGAATTGAATATTAATAGGAAGTGTTGGTCCGAGCAAAGGATTAACCATTGAAAAAATTTAAGTAGTTTGGATTTCTTTTTAAACAAGATGATAAAAAAAGAGCTCATTGAATTAGCCAACCAGAATTTTAAAAGAGGTTTTGATGTTAATACAGTTAAGGATATGCTGAGAAATCAGGGATATGCCAAACAGGATGTGGAAGACAGCATAAAATACGCGCAGGACATAAACGAGGGCGGAGGAGGTCTTGTTTTGACCCAAAAAATTTCAAGGAAAAGCATATGGCTTTATGCTTCCCTGCCTGTAATTCTCGTTGCCGGAATTTTTATTTTTTTTGTCCTGACTGCTCCAAATGTTCAAATCAGCGAAGGAAAAATTATAGCAGGGGCAAATATAAATATTCCTGAAGGGGGAAACATAAGCTTTTCACTTTATAACAAGGCCCACACAATAAAGATAAATTCTGTAACTGAAGATTCAGTAAGCCTGATTATACAAAGCGAGCCAATTGAGATTAACTTAACTATTGGAGAAGAAAAAGAAGTCGATGTTGACGGAGACAGAGAAAGCGACCTTTACATAAAACTTGTTAACATAACCGACAGAATTCCTGAAATATACATGAAAAAGATAGAGAAAAGATGCATTGAAAACTGGAGTTGCGGTGAATGGAGCGAATGTGATTCGGAAGGGAAGGAAAAAAGGGTGTGCTCTGACTTAAATTCATGCGGAACTGAAAACAAAAGTCCTGAAAGGGAAAGGTTATGCGCAGGAAACGGAAACCTAACAGAAAATTTTAATTCGACAAACACAAACATATCAAACTTTACAAGAGAATTTAATGAATCAGGAAACTTTAATACAACCCATAATGACAGCAATATTTCAAACAGAACCACGGGTAATAATAATTTAAATTTAACAAATGTAACAGGAATAGCGAATGAAACAGAGGGAAATAAAACTAATAATTCTAGATATAATAACAGCAATTTATATGATATCCCCCTTTCAGGAACTTTAAATTGACCTCTTTAGACAATAAATTAACCACTCTCTAATTGAAATATTTATAAATGTAAAAAACCTTTAAAAAAGATGAAAGGGGCGAAGAAATTTAATAAAAAAGGTCAGGTTACAATTTTTGTCATCCTTGCCCTTGTTATTATTGTTCTTGGTACTCTGATTTATTTCTTTTATCCGGGAATAAAAATAACTACAAGCCCGCTTGAAGAAACTCCCCAGGCATACTTTCAAAATTGTATTGAAGGAAATTTAAGGGAAAATGCGGAATTGATAGGTTTTCAGGGAGGAAGTATTGAACCTGATTCAAGCTTCAATTATGGGGGAACTCCTGTTGCATATCTTTGTTATACAACTCAGCCTTATGGAGATTCGCCGACGCTAAAATGCGTTCCCCAGCAAGCACTTTTGGTTAACCATATAGAAGAAGAAATGAAAGAAGTTATGAAAAATAAAGTGCACTCATGCTTTGATGAAATGAAAGTTGATTATACAAAAAAATATACTGGCGTTAACCTTGAAGAAAAAGATTTTAACATTAAGCTTGCTCACAATAAAATAATCCTGCACAGTGACTCAATTTTAACTTTAACAAAAGATTCCCCAGAAAGGTATGAAAATTTTGATGTAGTCCTGAATAATAATCTTTTTGAACTTGCTTCTCTTGCAAGAACAATAGTAGCATGGGAAGCAGCATACGGAAGCGCTGACCCTGTATACTTTATGAATTACTATCCAAATTTGGATATTAAGAATCCCTCTCCGGACGGGGGAAAAACAAGAATATGGATAATAAAAGATATGGTGACAGGAGACACATTTCAATTTGCATCAAGTGAAATTATTTGGCCCCTTGGGATTCCATCGCCTTAAGAATAAAATAACATGAAAAAAAGAATGATAAAATTCGCGTTTTTGGGAATCTTCCTAGCTCTTGCTTTTATTTTAATAAATACTAATTTTGTTTACGCTGAAAATAATGTCTGCTGTGAAAAACTTAAGACAAATGCCGACGGAAGCGGGGGGCAGTGGTGCCAGAATGCTCCAATTAATGCATGTGACATTTCAAAAGGTCTTAGGAGCGCTCCAACTTCATGTGAATCAACTTCTTTTTGTAAAGCAGGAACATGCTACGATAGTCAGGAAGGAATTTGTGAGAGCGGAGTTTCCCAGACTGTATGCCAAAATTCTGAAGGAGTATGGAATGTAAAACCTTCCTCAGAAATTCCCCAATGCCAGTTGGGATGCTGTTACCTTGGAGGCGGAGCCAATCTTGCAACCCAAGTAAGATGTAAAGAGTTGTCGGCTCTTTATGGAGTAAATACAAATTTTAATCTGGGAATAACTTCTGAAATTGAATGTATTGCAAGTGCAGGCGGAGAAGAAAA
Source organism: Candidatus Pacearchaeota archaeon (assembly GCA_018303925.1). Taxonomy (GTDB): domain Archaea; phylum Nanobdellota; class Nanobdellia; order Pacearchaeales; family GW2011-AR1; genus GW2011-AR1. The sequence goes on from JAGVXF010000011.1 coordinate 47,136, forward strand.
AGGAGCATGCGTTTATGAAACTGGTGCTGAAAGAACGTGTAAAATGACAACAAAGTCAGAATGCAACGATTTGAAAGGAGAAGATTCAAATTCAGGCGTTGAGTTTTATGAAGGATATTTGTGCTCTGATGAAGATCTTCACACAAATTGCGGACCTTCAAAGCAAACAACATGTGTCGTTGGCCAAAATGAAGTTTACTTTTTAGATACGTGTGGAAACCTTGCTAATATTTATGATGCAACCCAAGCAACAGACAAAATTTACTGGTCAAAAATAGTTCAAAAGGAAGATTCATGTAATCCAGATTCACCAAATGCAAACTCTGCCTCTTGCGGAAACTGCGACTTTGCCCTCGGGAGCACATGCAAGGCTTATGAAAAAAGCGGGGCTGTAAAACCTACTATAGGCGAAAACTTATGTAAAGACCTTGGATGCACTTTCAAGGGAAAAACTTACAAGCACGGTGAATCATGGTGCGGACTTCCCGAAGGAGTTCCGTTAATAACAGACCAGGAAAACGATGGAAATTATGTATTTAATGGCAAAACTTCATTGCCCGATAATTCAAAGGAAAACCTTCCCGGTTCAGTTTATGAAAAATTAACATGCTACAATGGGGAAGTTACAATTGACAATTGCTACGACGGAAGGCAAAAAATCTGCGTTCAGGATGAGATTCCAACTCCTGACAAAAAAGGATTCAAAAATGCTGTATGTGCCCTTAACATATGGCAGGATTGTGCTCTTCAAACAGAAGAATACAACTGCCTTGACAGAAATTTAAGAAGTTGCAAATGGCTTCCCAACAATTATGCTCTTGCTTCACAAAGTACGCAAGGAACAACAAGAGGAGCATGTGTTCCATTAAATCCTCCAGGATTTGACTTTTGGAGCGGGGAAGGAAATGGCGACGCTGTTTGCTCATACGGAACAATTTCATGCCCTTATGAAATTTCAAAAAGTTTGTTGGGAGGATATAGTTTTGCCTCGGGAAGTGAATGTATAGTTGGTCCAGGAGAAGGTCAAAGAAACATAAAACCCGAATGGGTTGCTGAAATGCAAAATAGGTGCATGAGTCTTGGTGACTGCGGACCAAAGATGAGTTATATAGGAACCCCTGGAGCAATACAAATTGTTGCTGAAAAATTACTTTCAGACGGAAAATCAGGGGATTACATTAAGTCAGATGGAAAAACTATTCAAACTCCTAAGGGAACATTTAACTTTGAAAATTTCATGAAGCAATATTTAAAATCAACTCCTTTTGGATAAAATGAAAAAAGAAATAAAAACAATTGCAATAACACAGGCGCTAATTTTATTAATTGGAATTTTCGCATTTGTATGGCTTATTGGGGGAATTCCGAGTGTTAGCGGGGGGGATCCGACCGGCTCAAAATGTACTGCAATGGGAGGAACTTGTTATGAGTTTGGAGCAAATAAAAAAAGTAATGCAAATAGTTTATGTAACGAGAAAGTTCCAGGCTCAAAATACGCTCCCGATTTATGTCCGGGAACAACCTATTGCTGTGTGCCTCCTGAAACCCCTAAAACAACTCCAGAAGATCTTATTAAATCTGCTATTCCTTATGGATTGCAGTATGTGCCCAAATTTTTAACTCCTACAAGTATGAATCCTGTTGCAGAAGAGGCAGGAACCAAACTAACTCTTGATTCGGAAACATCAACATTTTGGTCTTCTGTTGGTAAAGAAACATTAAACATTCTGGGAACAGCCGCTTCGGCGACTCTTGGTTCGTATGCATTTCAAAAGTTAGGAGAGGCTATCGGGGCAAATCCTGAGTGGCAGGATGCTTTAGGAGGGTTGGGAGGATTTGGAGCAGCAATTGCCTATATGGCAACTCTTGGTTCATTCACCCTTGCTGGATGGGTTGTTGCAGGTCTTGCATTAATAATTAATTTCTTTATTAAGCACACAACAGAACAGGGAGTAGTTGTTTATTATTGCAATCAGTGGCAACCATCAACAGGCGGGGGGAATTGTGACCTTTGCAACCATCAGGAAGTTCCATGCTCTGAATACCAGTGTAGAAGCCTTGGACAGGCTTGCAACTTTGTTGCAAGTGACGCAGAAGAAAGCGGAACACCTTTTTGTTTTTGGAACAATTCAAATGATATAAACCCTCCTATAATAGAACCAAATCCGGATGTATTAAATATAAATTATATTTACAAACCTGACAATGCAATTGCCCCTCCTGACAGAGGTGTTGATATTGTAAACACAAAATCAAAGGATGGATGCCTTTCACCATTCAGCAAAGTCACTTTCGGAGTTAAACTTAATGAACCTGCATCATGTAGAATTAGTTTTGACATAAGAGAATCTTATGAAGATATGGCAGCATATATTGGAGGAAGCAGCACATTAAAGTTCAACCACACACAAACTCTGGTAATTCCAGAATTAAATAATACTGTTGGAAAAGACAACTTTATCTCGGCTTATGTAAGATGTGAAGACCCTCAGGGAAATTCAGAAATAGGAAACTTTGTTTTCAAAATGTGCGTTCAGGAAGGACCTGATGTTACTCCTCCATACGTTGAAAGCACAAGTATCTTTAATGATTCACAGGTTGCATTTAATGTCACAGGTGCACAGGTTGACTTTAATATAAATGAGCCTTCGGAGTGTAAATGGTCTTTTGCCTCTGGAAGAACTTATGAAAACATGGAATACAACATGACCTGCGTAACCGACCCAACTCAAATTAATTTGAGGCTTGGTTACACATGCACTTCAAACTTAACTGGAATAAAAGTTACAGACAAAACTTATTATTATGTTAAATGCAGAGACCAACCAACGAAAGAGATTAATGACAGGAATACCATGCAACAGGATTACGTTTATGCTCTCTCCTCTTCAAGAGCACTTGAAATAATTGAGGCTTCCCCTAATGGAACCACAATTTCCTCGAATACAGATCCAACTTTAGTAAACTTGAAAGCAAAAACACTTGGAGGAGTTTATGATGGAAGCGCAGTTTGTTATTGGAGTAAAACTGGAATTTATGGGGAATACACCATCTTTGACAACACCTCATCATCAGAACATTCAACAAATGTTTATGTTCCTGCAACAAACCCTAACCCCCAGACTTATTACATAAGGTGTGATGACCTTGGAGGAAACGCTGATGTTGAAATAATAAAATTCAATGTAAGCCTTGATCTTTTCCCTCCATTAATTTCAAGAGCATATTATGAGGAAGGAAAGATGAAAATAATAACAAACGAGAAAGCAGAATGTGAATATTCAACTTCTGACTGCCTTTTCCAGTTTGGCGACGGAGAAAAAGTATCTACATATGACCAGTTCAATCACCTTTTAGAATGGTTAACAGAAACAACTCTTTACATAAAGTGCCAGGACATTTACGGAAACCAGCCTGCTTCACCAAACCAGTGTAGCATTATTTTAAGGGCTGAAAGTAAGCCTTCTGCCTGATTTTCAAATTATATTTTAGAGCGAAATTTACTTTTTACCCTCTACAATACAACTATATGCGTGTAAAGGGTAGACCTTTTCAGGGTCAATTTTCCCGAAACTTTAAAAATTAGGTTAACATGATTTTTCCATGAATAAGATGGAGTTAAATAATAGGAAATTAAGCAAAATAACCCTAAATAAAAAAGGTCAACTTAATATTTCATTCGGAATGATTTTTTCAATAATTTTAATAATTGCTTTTTTGGGTTTTGCATTTTATGCAATTCAAAAGTTTTTGGCTTTTCAGCATGACGTTACCGTTGCAAAATTTTATGAATCTCTTGATATTGATGTTGATCAGGTCTGGAAAAGCACCCAGGCCTCAAAAGAGGTTGAATATATTGTCCCGAGAAGCGTGAAAAAGATTTGCTTTAAACCTGGAACTTTGGAAAACGTTTATTTTTATGAAGAACATCCAATCCCAGGAAAATATGTAGAGCATTTAGATATAGGAAGCCTTCTTTGCATAAACACTTCAAAAGGAAAAGTTAATTTTTTATTAGAAAAACAATACGGAGAAGCGCTTGTTAAAGTTTCGGAAGCCTAAAATTAAGTTTACAATTCTTTTTTTATTTTTAAAATCTCTCTTTCCAGGATAGGAAGATCCTTTTCAATCATAAGGTATAATCTTTCAACATTTACCCCAAAATATACATGAGAAAGAAAATCCCTTGCTTTTTCAAAACCCTTAAAATTTATGTTTGGATAATTATTCTTAAAATCTTCAGGGAGAGACTTTATTGCTTCACCAATTATTTCAAACCTTCTTATAATTGCATCCTGGTCTTTTATACTTTTTGAATTCCTGTAGAGACTTTTTTCTTGAATATAACTTAATTAACCTTATTGACTTCAAGATATCATTGATATAGACCCGAACATTTCTTATCATATCAATTGGATTTCCTCCGACAAAATTTGCTTTTTTATCTCCGGCTTTATAAGATTATACTCAACTAAATCCACCTCCCTACTTAACAATTTTTCAAGATTTATCTTTAAGTTTGCTAAATCTATCAGGCTCCAACTCCCGTCTATTTCAACTAGGATATCAATATCACTTTTTTCTGTTTCCTCCCCTCTTGCATAGCTCCCAAAAATCCCTGCCTTTTTGATCTTGTTCTTTCTAAGTACTTGGGTAATTTTCTTTTTTATTTCCTTTATTTTATCTTCTTTTTTCATATTTAGAAGAGCATGATGAGCATTAAAAATGTTTTTATGAAGCGTTTATCAAAAAAGAACACCCCACATAGACTTCCAACCTTTAAAGACTTAAGAACCATAAGAAATAAAATTGGGGTTTTTTATTCTCTCGCTTAATTCTTTTTTGATTATTTCACTAAGATTTATGGCATTTCCTATAACTAAATTTATTTTTTTCATATTTTAAATATTCAACTTTTTTCTCTTAAATAAAGAAATGATTGATTTTGAAGCTTACCCCTCTTATCAATTAAACTACCCGATTTCCTAAAGATTCTCACAAACTTTAAAAGTTTAATAACCCTGTTTAATTTATGCAAAACAAAAAGGGATTTCTTGACATTTCTTTTTCATGGGTCTTTGCCGTAATTGTTGGCGCGATAATTCTTTTCGGGGCAATATATTTTGTAAATAAATCTGCAAACATACAAAATTCTATAAGCTCAGCAACGACAGGCACAGGACTTCTTAATTTGCTCACCCCCCTTGAAACCGGCCTTGAGTCTGGGAAATCAATAACAATAACACTTTCTGTAAACTCAAGGATAAACCACAATTGCAATTCTTTTGGAACTTTTGGAAAAGAAACAATATGGATTGACGAATTCATAAATAAAAAATGGACAAGCCAAAACATAAAAATAGACCCTATTGACAAGTATCTTTTTTTTCCCAAGGTTCTTGAGGGAAAAGAACTTTATGTTTTTTCAAAACCTTTTGACTTTCCGTTTAAAATTGCCAACCTAATTTACTTTTCAGATGCTCAAAAAAAATACTGCTTTAAAGGATTCCCACAAGACAAAGAGAATGAACTTAAAAATATGGAAGTGAAAAATTTTGAATTCGGCAGCTGTTCAGATGGGTCTGTAAAAATATGCTTTAATTCAAACTCTGACTGCGACATTGAAGTAAACTATAATCTAAGAATTGTTGAAAAAGAAAATGAGGCAGTTTATTTCGAAGGGGATTCTTTGATGTATGCAGCTATTTTTTCAGACAAAGATATTTATGAGTGCGAGCTTGAAAGGCTTGTAAAAAGGGCAGGCAAACTCTCAGAAATTTATCAGGAGAAGTCTCTCAACTTAATATCTGTCGGGTGCGACTCCTCAGTTGAGTTTTCAGGATACAGAAGTGAACTTTCTAAATTCAATGGCTCAGAAGACCTTTCCTTAATTGCACAAAGTGCAAACTCTATGAATTCAATAAATAAATATTCGGGATGCACATTATGGTAAAACCCAAAAAAGGTCAGATGAAAGTTCAGCAAATGGCATTTATGATGATAGGTCTTGCAATATTTTTTATCCTTGTTGGACTTTTTGCACTTAGTTTTATTCTTTCTGGGCTTAAAGATTCAAAAGCGCTTCTTGACGAACAACGGGCGACACTTTTAGCAGGAAGACTTGCAGATTCACCCGAATTTTCATGCGCAAATGCCTACGGGACAGGCAAATCAAACTGTGTGGATATGGATAAAGTTTTTGCACTGAAAAATAAAATAGATGATTATTCGGGTTTTTGGGGAGTTCTTGGAATTGAAATTTTCAGGCTTTACCCCTATGAAAACCAAACTCTTGAATGTGATTCATCAAATTATCCTTATTGCGGGCACATTACCATCCTGAAGCCAAAAAACCTTGGAACGGACAATTCAGCCTATGTAAGTTTATGTCGAAAAGAAAAAAACGGAAATTCATTTTACAATAAATGTGAAATAGGGGAACTTGTAGTGAGGATTTCAGATGAGTAAAATTGTTAAGAATCAAAAATAGAATAAATGTTAAAGATTATAATAGGCAACATAAATAAAAAGGCACAGTCAGAACTTGCGGGATTTGGGATAATCGTAATTATAGTTGCAATTCTTATTCTTGTTTTTGTATCTTTTAGCTTAAACAATCCTTCTAATGAAAACATTAAAAGCTACAAAACAGAATCGTTTGTCCAATCTATGATTCAGTACACAACAACTTGCGAAATAAATGGCCACTATACATCCTTTCTGGACCTGCCAAAAATATGCAATGAAAACAAGATTTGCTCTAATGGGAAAGATTCATGTGAAGTTTTGAATTCAACCTCAAAAGAAATTGTGGGCAATTCATGGAAAGTGGGACCTGACTTTCCCGTTAAAGGCTATGAGTTTTCCCTACTTTACGGAGGAAAGAATTTTGTGAACTTTAAAGAAGGAAATAAAACAGGAGAGAACAGGGGCTCAAAACAGGTCTTTAGCGGGGGGCTTGAAATAGAGTTTAAGGGGTATTATTAATCATCCACAAATTATTTCGCAAATCTTTTCCTCAACCTCTTTAATTTTTTTTTCAGAAACTTTTCCTGCATAGTACAGGATAAGAGATTTTCTGATAGTAAATATTATTGAAGGTTTTATGAAACTTTCTCTTTTTAATCCCCCTTCTGAAAAATCATTTATTCCCAAGTTGATTTGATAAGGGTCAGAAATGTGACTTTTTGAGGTTATTTGACAAAGAATCAAATCTTCCCCTTTTAAATTTGCAATGACAACCGCAGGCCTTTTTATCGAAGATTTTAAATTGGAAAACGGAAAATGAGAAATAATAACTTCCCCCTTATGATATTCTTTTTTCATTTTAGACATTTTAAAATAAATTTTATAAGTCTTTCCATGCAAGATTATCTTCTTTACTTAGCCAATTTCTGGCTAATAAATCTTCATCTGCATAGTAATCAATACTCTCCAACTCTTTAATTCTTTTTGAAATTATTTCCCTTACAAAAGAGCTCCATTTGATATCGGAAAACTTTTTCATTTTATTATAAACTTCTTCGTCTATTGAAAGGGTAATGTTTGTCATAGGGCTTTAAGTGGCATCACTTATTTAAACCTTTTGTTTTTTTTGTTAAATCTTAAGTTTTATCACAATTTCATTAACAACAATTTTAGGTCTGTGCCTTATTCTTCCGTTTACTTTTTCCTTTATTAACTCTATAAAACCAAATCTTTCAAGGAGTTTTATGTCATCAGTTAGAGCCTTAAAAGGGCGACCTAAAAGCTTTGAAAGGTTATAAATTGAAGAGGGGTTCTTGTATTTTATAGTGTCAAGAACTTTTGCTTTTTCTTTTGAAAGTATTTGCCTTAATGAAGAAAGCCCGTCAAAGTCGTACTTTTCTTTTCCCTTAAGGAATTTGAAAGTTCCCCCTGATTCTCTTATTGAAACTTCTCTTATTTTTGTCTTTGCCATTTTTAATATTCAGGACCATCAGAACCCTAAACTATTTTTTTCCATTTAGAATTTCTTTTATTTGCTTTTTCAAAATGGGAATATCTTTTTTTACTATATTCCAAACAATTCCCAAATCCACATTAAAGTATGCATGAATTATCCTATCTCTTGTTCCGGATATTTTCGCCCATTCAACTTTCGGATATCTTTTTTTTATCTCTTTTGAAACATTTTTTGCTGCTTCACCAATTATTTCAAGCCTTCTTATAATTGCATCCTTAATATCTTTATTCTTCCTAAATTCTTCTTCATATAAATTTGATAATGAGCCCTCTATATCATTTATCGCATCAAGGATGTGCTTTAAGTAAGGAATATCTTGGTATTTCATATTATCCTTATCTCATCTCCCAAAATATACTTTTTCAGGTAAGGATGAACAGACCTATATGTCAGCAAATCCACTTTTTTTCCCAACCTTTTCTCAAGTTCTAAAATTACCCCAAAAAATGCAATTCCCATGTCTTTAGGAGGCTCTATAATTATATCAACATCACTTCCTCTTTTTTGCTCCCCCCTTGCATAAGAGCCAAAAATCCCCGCTTTTTTGATATTGTTTTTTCTAAGTATAGGAACAATTCTCTTCTTTATTTCATTAATTTCTTTTTCTTTTCTCATGCCGAAGTGAGTTTTTTAAAAGTTAAAAATGTTTGTCTTTTAGTTTTTCTATCCAATTTTGTTAATTTTCCCCAAACTTAATTTAGCACTTTTAACCCCGAATTTATGAATTTGACACCCGCATTTATGAATATCTATTATTTTTGAATATATATAGTTTTGGATTTTTTCTCCAATCCCGTTTTTATGTAACTTTTATAAAAGGACAGCGTAAGGTTTTTAAATAAAACCTTAAAAAATAGGGGTCTTTATGCCAAAACCGAAAGTTTTGTTCCAAAGCTTTTTAAAGAAAAATCGGCTTTCCATGTTACACTCAATTGAGGGTGGTCTTATAGGGGATAAGCCAAAGCATACGCGAAAAGACGAATGCACGGCATACCTATAAGTTAAGCTAAAGAGTTCCCCTATAGCTTTTTAGCGAAAACTTCGGGCCGCTTCGCGGCTTAAAAAGAGGGTGAGGAAAATCACCTTCCAATAGAGGTACAAAGGAGGACAAAAAAACGAAAAAATGAAATTTAATTTCAAAAAAATATCAGCGGTTCTTAGCTCAGTTATAATGACTGGTGCTACTTTAGGATTTGCTGCTGCTGCTAACTTTCCGGCTCCATTTGTAACAAGCGGAGTAGGAAATGTTGCTATTGTTTACGGTACTGGCGCAGGAATTTCTGCTTTGGACCAAGTTCAGGCAGGAAACATCCAGACAGCTTTGTCTAGCTATGTTACTGGTGGAACAACAACGATTGATGGAGAGTCTTTCAAATTTGAGAAAACTTCAACCAAATTTCACTTAGGTGATAATATAACGGGGGTTGTTTCTTCAAGCTTGGATGATGATGAGTTACCAACTCTTTTGGCGAGTGGAAAATACATCGATGATGATAATGATGAGATTGATTATTCTCAAAAAATTGACATTGGTGCTGCCAATCAATTAAGCATGTTTGAAAACAATGACTATGTAGCAGATCAGCCAACTGTTGGATTTATGATTCCTTCAAGCCAAAATGTATTAACTTACACTTTGACTTTTGAAGATTCACTTTTGATAACAGATATGCCTACAACCGATTTACCTTTAATGGGTAAAAGTTATTATGTATTGTCAAACACTTCAACAACATTAACGTTGTTGGATTCTGCTGCCTCTACAACTATTGTTGCGGGGGAAACAAAAACATTGACAGTGGGTTCTAAAACCTATACTGTTAGTGCAAGTATTTTTGACACTGCAAATAGCAAGGTTAAACTGGAAATAAATGGAGAAACTACAAATCTATTAGCAGCTACAGAAACTCAAAAACTTTCTGATGGCGCTTACGTAGGAGTTAAAGAAGTAGTTGTTCAAAATTTCCAGGGAGGGCAAAACCAAGTAGAATTTAGCATTGGTAGTGGTAAATTAAAAATTACAGATAGTTCAGATGTACAAATCAACGATGAATCAATTTCGGGTTTGGTGGGTACAATCACTGACTCTGCTAACGTAATTACCAGTATTGCTCTTGCTTGGGCTGCAGATGAAGATTTATTCATCGCAGAAGACAACGCAATAACTATGCCCGGATTCGGGGCAGTTAGTTTATCTTATGGAGGGTTAACTTATCCTTTTGAAGAGATTGTTCAAGTTCAACAAGGTGGAGACACTTATGCTACACTTGAGAATTTCCCATTGAAAGATGGTCCAGTGGATATTAATATCCTATATGGAGATAGCGTAAGCTTCACAGGAATTGGTAAAGACTCAGACAATTTACTGTTGGTTAGGCCCCCTTCAGATGAGGGAGTAACTACAGGAAACGCAACTAAATTTGACCAGGATGAGCATGATTATATGGTTGTTTCATGGAGTGATGGCAGTGATGCTGAATCATATCTAGTAAGATTTAACAATTTCGTCTTGGATGGTTCAACCAACGAGACAGATATTCAATATTACTCAGATGGTGGTTGGGTAACTAAGAAGGCCGGAGCTAAAGACTCTGACACGGTTACCTTAGGTAATGCTGACATACAAATACATAATATTACCAGAACACAACATTCTGTTGATATAATGAACAATTCAGCAAATACAAACTTCAACAAACTTTATTCAAAAGAAGGATTGACAGTTTGGTTGCCTTGGCAGAATACTACTGCTGTAACACAAACTAATGGTACAGGTTATGCCACACACGCTGCGGCGTGTACTGCATTTAATGCAGCTAAACTTTGGAGTGTTGGGGAAGTTTATACAGGAACTGTAACTTTCAATTTAAGTGCTGCTGTAACTAGTGCCGGAGTAGTTGGAACAGCTTCCAATTGTACGACTTCTGTAGTTCTACAAACTAAAGAAGAGGATGAGAACGGAAACAAAGGAAGTTCAACATCTCCTGGAGACACAGTTAATGTGACTCTTGGATGGGATAGTTCAACAACTCCAGAAGTGGAGGTAAGTAGTGTTGCTACAAGTAACGCAGATGCTACATCTACTGAGATATTAGAAACAGACGTATGGAGAGACTTCACTTACTCTGCTCTTGCTACTGAAATCTTGTATGACAAGCCAACTTCAGGACAGGACAGTGTGAAGTTGATATATCACGGCGACGAAGTTGCTGCTGATGTATTCATCTCAGAAGCTGATGCTGTAATCTCAAGTGGAGGTGCTCTTGGCGATGTTCTAGTAACAGACGCTGAGGTAGCTAGTGTTTCAGGCAAAAACTTAGTGATTGTTGGTGGTAGTTGTATTAACTCAGCTGCTGCTAGCGCATTGGGTCTTGCTGGGCACACATGTAGTGAAGCATTCACTGCTGCTACTGGTGTTGGTGCAGGAGAATTCCTTATTAAAGGAGTTCAAAATTCTGCTCTGGCTCCGGGTAAGCTAGCACTTGTTGTTGCTGGTTACGAAGCTGCTGATACAGTTAACGCTGCAACTTACTTGACTATGAAGCCAGTTGATACTTCAAAGACTTACATAGGAACTTCTTCAACAGAAGCTACTTTACAGGTTGCTTAAAACCAAAAATTTATTTATTTTTTTTCTTTTTCTTTTTTTTAACTTCCTGGCGGGAGCCTTGCTTCATAAATTGAGAAAATCTGTTTAAAAAGTAAAACCAAAAGAGATAAATAACTTGTATTTTATTCTTTTATATGGAAAAAGAAAATTGTCGAAAAATGATTGAACAATATGGTAAATTTTTGCATGAAGTACAAAAACTCAAAATGAGCGAAATCTGGGATAATAAATATGACGAAATTTGGAACAAATTTAGGAATTAATTTCCTACCATAACCCTTTTATATTCTATTTTATAAGTTAATTTCATGATAAAAAGAATTGAAACTAAAGGCGAAAAAGAAAAAAAATCAAGAAGAAATAGGTGGATACTTGCGGGAATTTTAGTTTTTATAATGATTGGCTCAACATTCGGGATAGTCTTTCAGAATTTCTCCGGTTCGGGTTCAGGAGGAGGGGGAGAGAGCATAAACTATAATGGGTACACGTTTTTCATAGTGAATGGTTATTATAACCTCCAGACAGGAGACGCAAACCTTTACTTTTCACTAAATCCCCTGAATGTTGACTCCATTATTAAAACGGTTGAAACAAACAAAACGCTTTCGGATTATATAGGAAAAGTCATTTATGTTTCTTCTTCTGATTATAACTCTTATGGGGAAATTTATTCAAATCTTGGAAGTTTTGCGCAAAGAATTCAGGAAGCATGCATTGAAGGAGAAGAGTGCCTTGATTTAAGTCTTCCAATTAAAACCTGTCTGGATAAGACAATAGTAATACGGTCCGCAGACCAAAATAAGATATATGAAAAAGAGAACTGCGTTTACATTGAAGGAAAAGAGAATGACTTATTGGGCCTTACTGATGAATTCATCTTAAGGATATTCGGCATAAAATAAGCGGATTATATGCTAATAAATCACATTTGAAAATATAAAAAATATGAATTTAAGTTATTAATTAAAAAATATATAATCAGTGCGTTTCATTAAATATAATTAGAATCATTGCAAATTAAATTACCGGCATTATTTATTTAAACTAAACAATATCTCTAGTTTACAATGTCGCATGAGTGTGGATTAAATCACTAAACTAATGAACAAACCTTATAAATAAAAAAATGCTTAAATAAAAATGGCAAAAAAAGACGAAAAAAATGAAGAGGAAAGAGAAGTTCACACCCTCAAAAAAGAGGAGATTGAAAACCAAAATAAAATAATAAAAGCAGTTTTCATAATTTCTATAGCGGTAATTGTTTTGTTCGCAATTAGTTCTCTTATTTTTTCAGGCATGAATAAATTTGATTATAAAGGAATAAAGTTTCAGACCGAAAAAGTGGGAAGCATTACTTTTTATGATACCCTTACTCTTGCAAATTCGAGCACAGGCGAGCCCTTTGGATTCAGAATAAGAACAAAACCGTCAGACTTAAAGGGAATTCCTTTTGAAAATGTTGAAGGTTTAAGACTTATGAAAGTAAACATTATCTCATCAGAAAACCATACTTTTAACTGTGGCTTTGGAGCAATGCCAATTACTAACCTACAAATACTTTTCTCCAATATGGGGACGTCTCTTATCCAGGATAAAAATTCAACATGTGACCCCGAAGGAAAATATAATTATTTCACATTAAAATACGGAAACGAGACTGCAATAAGGGAAGTAGGAAACAGCTGTTATGATATTGTAATAAAAGGAAATGATAATGAATGTGAGATACTTCCTGCAACTGAAAAACTTATGGTTGAGTTGTATGCAAGGTACCTTAAAATACAAAATTAAAACTTAATAGTAGAGTGTTAATCTAGAAATTATTCACCCTAAAATTTAAAAATTCTCTCTCATTACCTAAAAACATAATGAACCAGATAATTCTTGCAATAATCCTGACACTCCTTCCTATCGTTGAACTTAGGGGCGGACTTCCTGTTGCCCTTTTAAGTGCATCAAAAGAGAACATATCTCCTATACTTGTTTTTGCGGTTATTGTTCTTTTTAATATCCTTTTAATATTTGCAATATTTTTCTTTCTTGATTACTTTCATAAAATATTTCTTAAGTTTGAATTCTACAAAAAATTTTATTCATTCTATTTGACTAAAATGCAAAAAAAAATCGACAAATTTGAAAAAGCGCACAACTCCATGGGAATTTTTGCACTCTTTTTGTTTGTTGCAATCCCCCTACCTTTGACAGGCGCTTATAGTGGAGTTTTTTTATCATGGATTATGGGACTTAAGAGAAAAAAGAGCATTCTTGCAATTTCACTTGGAGTTTTAACTTCGGGAATTATAATTTATATCGGAACAATGGGAATCACTTCTTTTTTAGGCTAGACTTTTTATAAAAATATTTCAAATCAGCATAAACCGGCATATTATTCACCTTAAAAATTCTCACTTCGTAAAACCATATCAAAACAACAAGAACTGTGCTTCCAGCATACCAAAGTATTTTGTGGGCCACATCAAAAAATGGAGAATCATTAATGTACATTGCCCCAAGAACAATTATTCTTATGATATTTACAAGTAAAAAGATTAAGAATGAAAGTAAAATCATTTTTATTCTTTTCCCTATTTTTATACCAGACGTTGACAAATTTAAAATTAACAAAAATGAATAAGCAGAACCTGCAACGCATGCACCTATTATTTCAATTGCCTTTTCACCGATAAAAATAGAATTTCCGATTAGTGATGCATCAAAAAAGACACTTAAAATCCAAAAAACCGGAAACTTGGTCAGGGGCAAAAATACAGCATAAAAAAGGCCAAATCCAAAAAGTGGAATAAGAACAAGAATTAAATACCTTGAAAAAATCCCTAAAACTTTTTTTGAACCACTCTTCATAAAGACAATTAAGAAAGAAAGTTTAAATAATTTCTTAAAATGAATAAAAAATAAAAATTTATTTTATCTTCAATTTTTCGGTGCGACGCCTTTGACGTCATAAACAGCCACCACCCGACCATCGTCGAGGGAATCAGCGAGATCGTCATTCCCGGCACCCAAATTCAAGAGCCTGCTCAGACAAACCCCAGATAATCCATCGTTTCTTGTATAAAAAATTCTATTTCCTTTATATTTATCCAAATTAATGGGCAATCCCCTTTCGTCAACTTCATCAAAATTCCATTCATTATATTTTCCTGATAATCTATCATCAACAATAACTTCAAAGTTTGATGCAGGAACAATTTTTACCTCATAACCAGTTTCTTT
>JAGVXF010000014.1:0-7866 GCA_018303925.1 Candidatus Pacearchaeota archaeon
TATTCTTTTCTTATTTCCTCTTTTTTCATTAAATTCGCATGATTTCATATGCGAACTAATTTTCGGTTTTGCCTAGGACATATGTCCCTTGGACATACACTTTTATATAGTATATTTAAGTTTTTATAAAATGAAGCAGGGCCTGATTGTTGCAACGCATGACGGAAAATTTCACCCCGATGAAGTTTTTTCTATTGCGATTTTAAAATTTATTTATCCGGATTTGAAGGTTTTAAGGACGAGGGATGAAAAAAAGCTAAAAGAAGCAGATATAAGGATAGATATCGGGAGAAAATATGATCCAAAAACAAATGACTTTGACCATCATCAGATAGATTTCAATTTAAAAAGGGAAAACGGGATTCCTTATGCTTCGTGTGGGTTGGTATGGAAATCTTTTTGGGACAAACTTGTAAGTTCAAAAAAGGCTTATAAGTTTATAGATGAAAAACTTATACAGTTTATAGATGCAGGAGACAATGCGTTCAAAACTTTTGAGACAAAAATTGGTTTTGTTTATGATCTTTTTGAATTAATCGATTCTCTTAATCCTGAATGGACTGAAGAGCTGGATTATGACGGGCAGTTTGAAAAAGCGCTTAATCTTGCAAAGTCTGTTTTAGAAAGAGAACTTGTTCATGCAGATTCCTTTGAGAAATCCGGAAATTTAATTAAAGAATCCCTTGAAAAATCAAACGGGGAGTTTATTATTTTAGATAAAATTGGGATTCCCTGGAAGGCATTTATAGTTGGGAAAACAAAAATAAAATTTGTAATTTATCCTTCTGAGGAGATATGGGCTTCAACAGGGGTTCCCGTTAAAGTTGGGAGTTTTGAAAGAGATGTTTCGTTTCCAAAAGATTGGGGAGGAAAAGAAAATGAAGATCTTGAAAAGTCTTCAGGTGTTAAGGGCGCTTTATTTTGCCACAAGGAGAGGTTTATTGTTGCTGCCAAGACAAAAGAAGCGGTAATTAAATTAACCCAAATAGCCTTAAAGAAAAATGAAAAATAAAAAAATTATTGTTGTGAGCCTTGGGGGAAGTCTTATTATTCCTTATGATGTAAATTATCCTTATTTAAAAAAATTCAAGAGAATTATCTTAAGACACCTTAACAATTATAAAATTGTTATTGTTTGCGGCGGAGGAGGATTGGCAAGAAAGTATATTAGAGCAATAAAAAAAGAAGGAGGAGATATTCATCATCAGTCCCTTGCCGGAATAAATGCAACCAGGGCAAACGCGAGGTTCCTTTCTTACTTTTTTGGCTTTGAGCCAAGATGGGGAATTCCCCACAAAATGAGAGTGTTGAAAAAATACCTTAGAAAAAGGAGTCTGGTTATTTGCGGAGGGTTAGAATATAAGCCGGACCAAACTTCAGACTCCACATCAGCAAATATTGCGGCAAAGCTTAAGGGTGAATTTGTAAACTTAACTGATGTTCCGGGTCTTTATAACAAGAATCCTAAAAAAAACAAAAATGCAAAATTGATTCCTAAAATTTCATGGGAAGATTTTGACAAAATCGCAGAAAAATTAAAGTATGAACCCGGACAGCATTTTGTTTTGGATCAAAACGCCTCAAAAATAATAAAAAAGGAAAAAATAAAAACTTATATTATGAAAAGCCCAGAAGCGCTTGATAAATTTTTAAGGGGGAAAAAGTTTACGGGGACGGTTATTGAAGATTAAAAGTAAAACTGCACGGCATAAACTGAATAAAAGTTTTCTGATTTTTCGTCATTACTTTTTTTGATATGTTGGGTATCAGCATTAAACTTGGATGCAACATAATATCTTGCAAATTTTGGAATAAAAGAAGATTTGTTTTCCTGCATTTTTTCTATTTCTTTTGATATTTCCAAACGGGGGTGTTTAACAACCAAAGTTTTTATATTCCCTATCGGGACAAATTCACTCCAAGGTATTTCTTCAATTTTAATTTGAATAAGTTTTTCTAGTTTGTTCATAGTTTTTTTTGAGAGCTAGATTATTTAAAGGTTTATATATTTGACTTAATTTTTTTATTTAATGGAACGCATAATTTTAACTGAAAAAAATTTCAGCAGATTAAAAGAATTCGTTAAAAAAGCAAAAGGCAAAGAAATAATTTTTTCTTCACAGGATGATGAGTTAAACAGAAAAGTTCTTGAAAAACTTCAGGTTCATATACTTTTAATTCCATTAAGGAACAGAAAAGACTTCATGAAACAAAGAGATTCAGGGTTTAATGGAGTCATGGCAAAAATTGCAAAGAAAAAGGGAATAAAAATTGGGGTTGGCTTAGATGAGTTGATTAATACCTCTTCTCCTGAAAAAGAAAAAATAATTGCACGTGTTAGGCAAAATATAAGGCTTTGCAGCAGGAATAAAGTTGGAATGGTTTTTGTTGAGGGAAAAGAAAAAAGAAATTCTGTTCTTTTAAAATCTCTGGGGCTTGTTCTTGGAATGCCAACTTGGATGACAAAGGGATTATAATCCATTTTTATAATAAATTTCTTTTTTATTTGTTATGCTTAAATTTGTAATAATCTATTTTTAGGATTCCCAAAACTTTTATTCCTTCAGGATAATTTGAAAATATTTTTTGAGATTTTTAGGCGCTTCAAATGCAATTTTAATTCTTTTTTGAATGTATTTACTGGTAATTTCTCTGTCTAACTTTTTTAATGTTTTAAAATTTACAGGAGAGACAGATTCTCTTTCTTCGACAAAATACTCCAAATTTTCCATTTGTAAAAATAGTTTGACCGCGTCATCAATTGAGATTTTTTCATTTCTTTTATGTTTTATTTAGGGATATTGTAATCGCAGGAGATTTGAGTTATTAATTAAAAAGAAATCCCCATTTGCTCTCCAAAAACTTATTTCTTAATCCTCTACCAGTGTTTAATTTCCCTTTTTGCAATATCCTGTTGGAGATTATAAAAAAATAATCCTACCTTTTTTCCTGTTTCTTTTTTATATCCCTATGCTTTTTTTGAATTATTCAAATAATTATCAAACCTATTAAGGTCATTATAAACAAACCCTCATTTGTTATCCCTATTAATTTTACTAAAATTATTAAATAATCTTCGGATGTTTCTTCTATTGCTATTTAAGTCAGTTTTCTTCTTTCACTTTTGTGCATCCGTATGCGGAATTTGTGTATCGGGAATGTTGAGTCTTATATAAGAATTGTCGGCGGTTAAATTTGGATATACAAATTCTCTTATTGAAAGGCATCTGGTTTCCGTGCTTCCCGGAAAAATTATTGAGTGTCCCACATAATTTACAGAACCTTTTATTTTAGGAAGGTTCAGGCTGTCAAAATATTCTCCTAGAGTGAAAGGCCATATTGAGTTTATTGTTCCGGAGATTTCGACTTCCTCATTTACACAACTTCCCTGAACGCAAATTTTTCCAAGGATGCAGTCAGAGTTTTTTGTACATTCAAGAGGGGTGAAGCATTCAGGAAAGCCAGCACTCGAAGAGCAAATGTCTTCACCTTTGCAAATTTCTATAATATTGGAGGTGATGGTCTCTTTGCATTTGCCGTTAACGCAGCTAAATTCCTGATATCCCTGGACAATTTGTTCAGGAGGGGGAGTTGAATAACATTGTGGAAATCCCACAAATTTATTTTCTCCGCAGACTTCAGTTGCATTTTCAGGAGAACATGCAATTGTGTTTGTTGTGCATGTTCCGGCATAGCAGGTTTCTTCAGAAGAGCAGGTCTGAATTGAATAATGGGTTGTTTTTTCTTGGCAAAATCCTCCCGCAACGCATTGATATTCTTTTTTGTATCTCAAAATCTGCGTGCTGTCTTCGTTGCATATATCCGAACCCAAAATCCATTCGTCCGTTCCACATTCTGAGTTTTCTGTGCATCCTTCAAAAGGAGGGGGAGGTTCATAATCTGTATTGTTTCCGCCCACATCATAACCGCCGGACTGGGGTCCCGTTTCTATTATGGTTCCTCCATTCCTTGTTGCTGTTACATATATCGGGGCAATCGAAATCATTTGTATGTCATTTAAATCCAAAATCAGACTTTTTGTCAGATCAAGGTAAAAAGTTCTGGTCGCAAGTTCAGGAAAACCTCCCGGGATATCAACTGTAAAAATATCCGAGTTTTTGCTGTCTTCGACAATGAATTTTATTGCAGTTACATTTGCTTCTGCAATTCCTCCCACATTTCTTGTGACTCTCACTTCGGCAATATAAGTTGAATTTATTGATGCAGATTTTATCACCATATCTACTGAAAGGCTTCCAAGGGATATTGAATTTATCCCGCTTGATAAGAGTCCGCTTATTGCTGCCCATACAATTGCAATTGCAGCAAGAGAAATCAAAACAATAAGGATTATTGTGACGACCCCCGAAAGACCCCTTTTATCGTTCATTTATATATCAAAGGAGGAGGTTTTATAAATTTATTTAAGATTTATTCCAAAACCAAATGTTTTTAATTGCGGGCGATCAATAATGATTATGAAGAAATTAATTGAGTCTTTGAGCGTAATTGAAAAGAAAGTTTTGCCTTATCTTGAAGGAAAAAGCATCTCTGAAATATGCAAGAAATCAAACCTTGATAAGGTTTCGGTCCTGAGGGCTCTTGAGTACCTTCAGAATAAAAAGATTATTGAACTTGAAACGGAGAAAAAAAAAGTTGTTGATGTGGGGGTAAATGGGGCCTTATACAGGAAAAAAGGCCTTCCGGAAAGAAGACTTCTTTTTCTTCTCAAAGAAAAGAGGATAGCATCAATCAAAGATGCGGAGAAAGAATCAAGGTTAAATCCCGAGGAGTTTAAAGTTTCACTCGGTGTTTTGAAAGAGAAAGCCCTGATTGAAATAAAAAATGGGAAAATAATTTTAAGTGCTTCAAAAGAGGAGATTTCAAAAAAAAGCTTAGAAGAAATTTTTATTGAATCTTTGCCTATTGATGAAGACAATCTTACGGACGAACAGAAATTTTCACTTAAAAATCTTTTGAAAAGAAAAAATATTGTTGAAATTGAAGAAAGAAAGAAATTTTTGATAAAAATCACTTCTTTAGGAAGGGAAGTCATGAATTCAAAGGATATTTCAAAGGAATTAATTGAGCAAATAACCTCCGAAATTCTTAAAAAAGAGCAGAACTGGAAAAATAAAAAATTCAGAAGGTATGATATTACTCTTAAGGTTCCAAAAATTCATGGAGGCAAAAGGCATTTTGTAAATTATGCAATTGATTATGGGAGGAAAGTATGGACTGAAATGGGTTTTGAAGAGATGGGGGGGAATATTGCGCAAAGCAGTTTCTGGAATTTTGATGCTCTTTTTACGGCGCAAGACCATCCTGTTCGTGATATGCAGGATACATTCTTTTTGAGCCAAAAGACAGAACTTCCCGAAAAGAGATTAACTGAGTCAGTTAGGCTTTCGCATGAAAAAGGAGTTTCAGGGAGTAAAGGATGGAATTATAACTGGAATGAAGAAGAGGGAAAAAGAATGGTTCTTAGAACCCACACGACGGTCTTGTCAGCCAGAACACTGGCAGATACAAAAAAGGAAGATTTTCCAAAAAAATATTTTGCAATCGGGAAATGTTTCAGGAATGAAACTGTTGACTGGTCTCATGGTTTTGAATTTAACCAGACGGAAGGAATTGTTATTGACCCGAAATTGAATTTCAGGCATTTGCTTGGATATTTGAAACAGTTTTTTAAGAAAATGGGATATGAAAAAATAAGGTTTACTCCTGCGTATTTTCCCTACACGGAGCCTTCAGTTGAAATTCATTGGTTTCATCCGGAGAAAAAAATATGGCTTGAATTAGGCGGAGCGGGAATTCTCAGGCCCGAAGTTGTAGTTCCGCTTTTAGGGCTTGACATTTCTGTTCTTGCATGGGGTCCGGGCTTTGACAGAATTTTAATGGATTATTATCAAATAAAAGATTTAAGAGAACTCTACAAAAATGATATAACTCAATTAAGAAAAATGAAAAGCTGGATGAGGGTATAAAATGGCAAATGTAAAATTTAACCGTGCGGTTTTTGAAAAAGAAATAGGAAAATTGGATGAAAAAATGCAGGAAAGAATTTCCCTGTTTGGAACCCCTGTTGAAAGCCTCAATGAGGAAACTCTTGAGCTTGAAATTTTTCCAAACAGACCCGATCTTTTAAGTTATCAGGGTTTCAAGAGGAGCTTTTTATCTTTCCTTGAGGAAAAAACCGGATTTAAGAATTATCCTTTTAATAAACCTGAAAAAGATTATGAAGTAAAAGTTGATTCTTCAGTGAAGGATGTCAGGCCTTTTACTGCATGCGCGATTGTGAGAGGACTTAAACTTGATGACCCAAAAATAAAAGAGATTATTGAAATTCAGGAAAAGCTTCATGCGACTGTTGGAAGGCAAAGGAAAAAACTTGCAATAGGAGTTTATCCTCTTGAAAAAATTTCACTTCCAATAAATTATAAAGCGCTTGAGCCTGATAAAATAAAGTTTCAGCCTCTTGAGTCACAGAAGGAGATGTCGGGGCTTGAAATTCTCCAAAAGCATCCTACGGGAAAAGAGTTTGCACATCTTCTTGCAGGAAAAATTAAGTTTCCTGTTTTTACTGACTCAAAAGGCGAGATCCTTTCAATGCCCCCAATAATAAATTCAGAGATTACCGGAAGGGTTTCTCTTGATACAAAAGATGTTTTTATTGAGTGTTCAGGATTTGATTTTTTCGTACTTGAAAAAGCTCTGACGATAATTGTTACAACGCTTGCTGATATGGGAGGAAAGATTTATCAGATGAAAGTTAAGGATAAAGTTACCCCAGATTTTAAAACTGAAACTCTAAATTTATCTCTTGAAAAAACGAACAGGATTTTAGGTCTTGAACTTGATCAAAAGAATTTAAAAAAACTTATTGAAAAAATGGGCCATAATTATAAAGACGGAAAAGTTGAAATTCCCCCTTGGAGAATGGATATTCTTCATGAGATTGATTTAATTGAAGATGTTGCAATTGCCTACGGATATGAAAATTTTGAGCCCATTATTCCCAGTATTTCAACAATAGGGGGTGAAAATTCGCGTGAAGTAATAAAAAGAAAAATCTCGGAGATACTAGCAGGACTTGGACTCCTTGAAGTTTCAAATTATCACCTCACAAAGAAGCCTGACCAATTCACTAAAATGGGAGTCAGCGAAAAAGAAGAATTCGGATTTATAGAACTTGAAAGTTCAAAGACCGAATTTAACATAATGAGAAAAGACCTTACGCATTATCTTCTGAAAATACTTTCTGAAAACGTGGATTCGGAATACCCCCAGAAAATATTTGAAATGGGAAGGATTTTTTTTCTGGATAAAAATAAAAGAATTGCTGAGGAAGAGCGTCTTAGCATTGCTGTGACTCCGGGAAACTTTACGGACTGTTTTATAATCTCGATATAAAATATGAAATTAGAGAGCCTGTAAAAGAGAGCCTTCATTTTGTTGAAGGAAGGGGCGGGGATATAATTTACGAGGGTGAAAAAATAGGTTCAATGGGGGAAGTTCATCCAAAGATACTAAAAAACTGGAAAATTAAAATGCCTGTCAGTTTACTTGAAATTAGCCTTGAAAAAATTTTCCAGAAGTTTTAAATAACTTTTAATTCTTTTTTTTTGATGCCGGAGTAGCTCAGTTGGTAAGAGTGCGCCCTTGGTAAGCGATGAAAACTAAGGTTTCAAAATATTGTTAAAAATGACATAAAGAACACCTACGGTTTCCTACCGCTCTATTTCCTTGAGTTTACCCAAAAAGGACGAGGTCCCGAGTTCGAATCTCGGCTCTGGCTTTAACTCGCTCGTCGGAAATTTTTTCTTTGAAAAAACTTAGAGGTCCCGAGTTCGAATCTCGGCT
>JAGVXF010000014.1:7922-9333 GCA_018303925.1 Candidatus Pacearchaeota archaeon
AGGTCCCGAGTTCGAATCTCGGCTCTGGCTTTAACTCGCTCGTCGGAAATTTTTTCTTTGAAAAAACTTAGAGGTCCCGAGTTCGAATCTCGGCTCTGGATTTTAATTTTAACCCAAAAGTAAAAAGGTTATAATAATTCTCAATGAGTCAGGCAAAAAAATATTTATAAATATCATTTTGCTATAAAACAATATGAAAGGTCTAAGGATTTTTCTCCAAGATAGTTGCAATAAGTCCTAACCTCAAAAGAATGTTAGGCAAGAGTATTTTATGTTAAAAATACTTTATGTTATTTTATCTTCATATTTCCAATTCAGGAAAAATATAAAAGTTTCGAAAAAAAGAGCAACTTTTCAACAGGACTTTCTTAGAAGATACCATAACGAATGTTTTTCGGCTAATTAAACAGATTATTTTTTATCTCCTTTTTTTAACCAAAGAAAGAATTATGCTTATTATCCCGAAGAGAATTACAAGCGCCCCGGAAATAATCATAATTAACCCAAATATACTCTTCCAAAAGTCAAGGGTTACCAAATATAAAATTAAAGACAATACAAAAACCACAAGAGAATAAATCAAAGACAAGTTTGATTTCTTTAATCTTAAACCAACACGATCCAAGTTTGATTTTGGAACTTCTCTTTTTGTCCCAGCCCTTTTTTTCATAACCCTCTTTTTTTTGACCATAATTTGTATAAGGAAAAACACTATTTAAACGTTTTTGTTTTCTGGCCTTTATGAAGTCTTTTAAGAGAATCAAAAATGATAAATTTCCGATAAAATTAATGTGTAACCTTCTCTTGACGTTATAATAACTATGGGGCATCTTTCTTTTTATAGAATTTATTTCAATTTGTTCCAGATTGATTCCTGGGTTTCGTTTTGAACCGGGACGGTTTTGTTTTCTAAAGAAGAATTTTTACTCTCGTTCCAATTTAGCCCTATTGCATATGAAGTTACAGTTTTTATGTTTGTGAAAACTCCGGAAAGCCATGCAAAGTAAAGGCTTCCGGCTTTCCCCCATCCTGATGGGCTTGAAAAATCTATGTTTTTTCCACTTATGCTTGCTGTGAAGCTGAAGTAAGTGAGCAGAACGAGTACAATTAAAATTAATGCGACTGTTCTATGCCTCAATTTTTTAAATTCAAGAAATAGCCATATTCCAGCGATAAGTATAATAGCAATCCAAAACATAATCCCTATTTCCATTGTTTTTTAATACATTTTGTATATAAAAATATTTGTTTTTACTAAATAAAAAATAGGATTAATATGATCCTGCTGAGATTTGAACTCAAATCCCTTTTTTAACTTAGTGGGACAAAAAAAGAGTTTATCTAAAGGACTAAAATGTTGCCCCCTAATTAATTAAAAAGAAAACCATAATCATTGTTTTTTTCTTTTTTC
>JAGVXF010000012.1 GCA_018303925.1 Candidatus Pacearchaeota archaeon
TTAGGCCCCATTCAAGCTTAGAAAATAAATCGCCAGCAGAGATTTATTTTGATTTTAGAAGATTATTTTAAGGTAGGACATATGTCTGTAGGAAGCACACTATCTAAGAAAGCCAATAAACTAATAAACTATCTCTAGCATTTCTTATAATGACAAAAAATGAAAAACAAGGCCAGTTTTACAAAAAAATTAGAAAAATTGCCAAAATAATAAAATATTTCCCTACAAGAGTCTACAATAATTTTTTCTCAAATGTGAAAAAGAATCCTTACCCAAAGGAGTCATATCAAAATCCAGGATTTCAGTTATGGGGGCACATAAACTTCAAAAAGACTTTGAACTCTAAAACCGGGAAATTGAAAATTCCAAAAAATATCAACCATATAAAGATTGATGTCGGAACTGCAATGAATGCCCCAAATTCTGCAATTTGGTTGGATAAATTGCCAGACAGAATTGTTTTTGGGTTTGAACCCAATATAAAAAGCGTTCAGGAACTCCTAAGCGGAAAGAACAGGAAAAGGGGAAATTCATATAGGTATCTTAATTTAAACCATATCAATAAAAGGTTTTTTATTTTTAACCTCGCTATAGACGATTGCCCTCCTCAATTAAAAGTATTCTATTCAACATCAGGTGATGGGGGAAATTCAAGTTTGCATAAGCCCTATAATTTCAAAATAGAAGAAAAAACCTATGTTCCCTGCATACGTCTTTCGGATTTTTTATCTCTAATCCCCTGGAAGAGATTTAATTACATAGAGCACTTAAAAGTAGATGCTCAGGGGAATGATCTTAGGATCATCAGAAGTGCAGGAGATTATCTGAAAAAGATAGTTTTCATTTCCGCAGAGTGTACTGCTGAAGGGTATGAGTACTCTCATAAAGAGGAAGAATTAGACCAGTTTATGAAGGATAACAATTTTGAGATTATACCCGGTACAGATAAAGGAGGGAATAAAACATACATTAATAAAGAGTATAAAGATTTGATTAATACCCTAGACTATTCTACTGAAGATAAATAACTTTTTATTATGAAATAAATAAAAAATTTATTACAATATGCAAACTAAGGAAAAAATAAAAACAAATGCTTCAAAAAAATATTTGCTAATGATGCAACCTGAAGAGAAATGGCCCCCAGCTTTATACACCCATATGTTCTTGGTTATGGAAGTTATGCTTCTGGCAAAGAAAATGGGGAGAACCTTAGTTCTTCCACACCTACATTCTCAGCCAATGGATAATACCAAATCTGAAAGTGGGGTCGTGCCCAGAGAAGAATTCACTTTTGGAACTTTTTATATTCCAATGGAAAATTTTTTTCAAATGGAAGAGATTAAGAAATATGTTGATGCAATAACTCTTGATGAATTTCTAAAAATCAAGGGAAAACATCTTTCTGTTTTATGTTGTTTTGATAATCCCCATAAAGATGAAATAAGGAGCTATGGAATAAATTTTAAATTCAAGAAAGCGATGATGATGCAAAACGCTAAAGAATTGAAAAAGCTAGAAGAAGAGTCTGTTGCCCTCACAGGGTTTGATCACAGACATTTCATAAACTCCTCTCCAAATTGGCCCAAAATCTTAAAGGATGATTATTGGAAAATCCGAAGGAGATTAATTTTCAACAAGAAGCTCCTTTCTAAAGCAGAAGATTTTATGAATAAAAAAGGTTTACATAATTATGTTTCCGTACATTGGCGCCGCGGAGACAGAGTCCTTCCAGAAATTAACTTACTTCAAGAGATAATAACTGAAAATAAAGAATCGATGAAAAAGATGATAGATAAATGCTTGGTTTTCCCACTCAAGAAGATTATGAAAAAAGAAGATCTTGAAAAGGTTTTTCTTGCAACCAATTCCGGAACAAAATGGCATGTTGATTATTTAAAAAGCAAACTTCCAATTATCCAGTACCCCTCTTCAGGAAATTGGAGGAAAAGGGAGGAAGAGAGCATAATAGAGAATATTATTTGTTCAAAGGCTGAATATTTTCTGGGGGCACCATTTAAATATGAGCATTGCTCAAGTTTTAGTAGATGGATTATAGATTGTATGATTCTTAGAGGCCTAGAACACAAAGTTGAACATCAAAAAAAAATGGGAGATACTTTTCTGGCGAAAGATTATAGAAAATATCTGACCCTTAGAAAAAAGGTTAAAAGGTTAATTTATCCTTTTCATCCCTTTTGGAGTTAATTTCTTGCTCTATAAAGCGCCATTCAAGTTTATACCCATCACTTAAATTTATATGGATTTCCTCCATTTCAGAATTTCCTCCATCGCTTTCGGTGAGAAAAGACCTTCTAGATTTTCCGGTTTTCCGAATTCTTCACCCATACATTCTTTGCTATTATATAAATTAGTGCAATAAACTATTTAAACCACCTTCAAAAGCTATTCTTATGGAAAAAGCTTTTTGGGAGATAGATAAATGTCGTGCATGCGGCAATGAAAATTTAGAATCAATAATCTCTCTTGGAGAACAGTATGTTATAGATTTTTTAGATTCTTCTGATGATCCCTCCCTCAAGTCCCCTTTAGATTTGGAACTCTGCAATGTTGCTAATGGGGGATGTGGCCTTTTACAATTAAAACATACTGTTAATCCTGATCTGATGTACCGTAAATATTGGTACAAATCTGGGATAAATGAAAATATGGTTGAATCTCTGCGTGATGTCGCCACGAAATCTGAAAAACTTGCAAAATTAAAATCGGAGGATCTTGTTGTAGATATTGGATGTAATGATGGAACAATGTTTGATCTATTTAATACCCCCCATCTTAAATTTATCGGATTTGAGCCTGCAAAAAATTTAATAGAAGAAGCAAAAGAAAAAGAGGCAATTATTATTAATGATTATTTCAACGCCGACCCCTTTCTCCGTAGATTTGGGGCTAAACAGGCAAAATTAATAACAAGCATTGCTATGTTTTATGATTTGGATGATCCGAACTCTTTTATCAAAGAGATTAAACAATGTTTATCAGATGATGGATTATGGACCATCCAGATGGCCTATCTCCCTGATAAACTAAAGACAAACGCTTTTGATGAAACAAGTGCTGAACATTTAGGATATTATACTCTAAATACTTTGGTAAAATTAATGGACAGAAATGATCTTGAGATTTTTGATTTTGAAACTAATAAAGTAAATGGTGGGAGTATTAGGACTTATATAAAAAAGAAAGGATCTCCTCTTGAGGGATTTGAGGGTGCAAGTTCAAGATTGGAGAATCAATTGGCCATGGAGGAAAAATTGGGGCTTAATGATAAAAGAACTTATCAGAAATTCGCATCCAGAGTGGAATCTCTGAAAGAAAAAACTTTTAATTTTATAAATAATGAGGTCAAATCTGGGAAAAAAGTATATGTTTATGGAGCCTCGACAAAAGGGAATACACTTTTGCAATATTATGGCCTTGGCAACAAACTTATTACTGCAGCAGCAGAGAGAAATCCTGCTAAATGGGGAAAATTGATTGTTGGATCCCAAATCCCAATCATCTCAGAGGCTGAAGCCCGAAAGGGAGCTGATTATTTTCTTGCCCTCCCCTGGCATTTCATAGATGTCTTCCTAAAAAGAGAAAAAGAATTCTTAGATAACGGAGGAAAATTCATTGTCCCTCTACCAAATTTTAAGGTGGTGGGAAAATATGACCTCCAATAAATCTTTTCTTAAAAAATATGAATCAGAGATCTTTAAAAAGACTCTTAAAAAAATACAAAAACAAAAATTTTGGATACCCAATGAAATTTTCGAGATTATCCATTCTACATTTTCTATGTGGACTATTGAGATCATAATTCTTCAAGACAATAAAGTTTTTTTGATAAAAACTCCAAAACATTTCAAAAAAGGCTTGTGGTGTCTCCCAGGAGGATATAATAGGTGGGATGAGGAAATATTTACTTCATGCGAAAGAATAGCCAATCGGGAGATAGGTATCTCTGTCAAACCTCTGAAAAGTCTCGGAATCTATAAATGGAAGGAAGGTGAACATCCTTATGGTCGGCCTCTTTCAGTTTTCATTTTATGCAAACCTCTTAGAAATATAAAAGATTCTTTTTTTGGGAAATTATTTGATTTTAGAAAATTGCCAAAAATGATTCCATGCCAGGAAAAGTTCTTAAAGTCCCTCCATGATAAAAAAATAACTACACAATGAAAAAAATTTTAGTAACAGGATCAAACGGCTTTGTGGGAACACATCTCCTCAAATCACTTTACGAGGGGGGAGATAAAAAAGTATACACTCTTAGTCGAAGCGGAGGAGGTTACAATCATTTTTCATCCGATATTCTTAAATTTAATAAGTATGGGGATTATGATGTAATCTATCATTTAGCTGCGGCGATATATCCTTCTGAGTGTGAGAGAGATCCTTATCATGCATGGCTTGTGAATGCAGAAGGAACACGGCACATTGCCAGCCATCTATCTAAAGGCCAACATCTTATTTATCCCAGCACATCTCATGTGTATGATTATTCTACTAATAAAAAATTTATTTCTGAAGATGCACCTCTGCATCCTTCTAATGTATACGGACTGACAAAGCTTCTTGGAGAAAAATCTATCAAAGATTTATCAGATAGGCAGGGATTTTCCAATACAATTTTAAGAATTTTTCATGCCTATGGCCCCGGGCAAAAGGAAGGACAACTTATTACAGATGTTATAAAAAAAATAACAGAACAAAATGAAATTGTTATAAGAGGTTCCAATAACTATATTTCTCCTGTTTATATTGATGACTTAGTGGAAGTACTAACTAATAATCAAATACCCCCAGAGGTCTACAATGTATGTGGAAATTGTATTTCGGTTGAGGAAATATATCGTGTAATTGGAGCTATGGTGGGAAATTCCAATATCCTTTCTGATCCAACCCCTTCAGATAAAAAATATATGTGTGGCAACAGAGAGAAAATCTCACAATACAAAAAAAATTGGTTTTCATTAGAAGAGGGAGTATCCAGAATTATGAATATGAAAAAATATTAAAAAAGTATTAAGATTTATTTATTCCAAGAGCATGATAATTCTTTTCTCCATTCAACTTCTTTTCCCAGAATCGCCACGCATCATATATCTTTTTTCCTTTAAGTTGGTCGTATGAAACTTCAGAAAATTCAGGCCAAGGAGTAAGAAGTAAAACAATATCTGAATTTTCAATTACTTCCTCCTTCGTATTACATGTTCGTTCTTTGGCCATTGGATCATAGGTTTTTACTTCTCCAAATCTTTTTGAGAGGATATCTGCAATTTGTAAGGCTTGTGATTCCGTTGTAAGGTATGTATCAGTTTTATATGCCAATCCCAACACGCCTATACGGTCTCCTTTTTTATAAAAATTTTC
Source organism: Candidatus Pacearchaeota archaeon (assembly GCA_018303925.1). Classification (GTDB taxonomy): domain Archaea; phylum Nanobdellota; class Nanobdellia; order Pacearchaeales; family GW2011-AR1; genus GW2011-AR1. The sequence continues at coordinate 5,380 of JAGVXF010000012.1, forward strand.
AACAGAATTTATCACTCTATTAACAACAGAATGATTCACTGAATCAACCACTTTGCCTAAATCCGTTTCTTTTGAAAATCTTGCAAAAGCTCTTAAGGCATTATTGTCACGTGGTAGACATGGCCCTCCGTATCCTAATCCAGGTCCAAGAAGTTTTTTTCCGACGATTTGCTTACTTTCTCTAATAACGTCCATAACTACGTCTGCGTTGGCTCCTCTGTGTCGTTCACACAAGCCACCAATTAGATTCGCAAAACTAATTTTTAAAGTCACAAAGGTGTTTAAGGCTATCTTTCCTATTTCCGAATTTATGTAATTAGTCGTAACGAAAGGGATTTCATTCCCTACAATACCTCTCCAAAAATCCTCCAGTTTTTTATTCTTTGTTTCTTCAGAGCCACCTATAAGAACAACATCAGGAAAAAGAAAATCTTTTATAATTGAACCTTGCCTGATAAATGCTGGGTTATAATACAAATCAAAATTCTCTCCTTCTTCTAATCCATTTTCCCTAAGAAATTCCTGAAACTTTTCCATACTCCCGGGAGAGACCGTTGATGAAACAATCAAAGAATGGGATTGCTTCTTTTCTTTTAAATAAGGGATGTTTTTTTCAAATATTTCGTAGAGATATTTATTATCAAATGACCCTTCTTTTGTACTTAGAGTCGGAGCAAGAATGAAAGAGGTCTCTGTTCCCATTGTGGCCTCTTCATAATCTTTAGTTGCACTTATATTTTTAGAGTACTGCTTTAGGAGAGTTTCTAGATTTTTTTCCGGAAAAGGAGCTATACCTCTATTTATATCTTTTACAATTTGTTCATTTATATCAACCCCGATTATATTGTGACCTTTTGACGCCAACGCAACTCCAAGTGCAGTTCCAACTTTTCCAAAACCAAATATTGAAATGTTCATTATTGTTTTCAAAAAGAATAATCTTTTTAAACCTTATCTTTCTTTTCAATAAATGACAAAAGAAGTGCTTGTTACTGGGGGGGCTGGATTTGTTGGATCGAGTCTTGTTCCTATACTTCTCGAAGAAAAATATTCTGTTCGCGTTATTGACAATTTGATATACAAATTTCCATCCCTGATTAACTGTTTTAATAAGGACAACTTTAAATTTATAAAAGGGGATGTGCGTAACCAATCTGATGTTAAAAAAGCAGTTGAAGGAGTTGACTTTATTATACATCTTGCCGGACTTGTGGGCGCTCCAGCTTGCGAGCGGGATAAGGCATTGGCACGAGAGTTGAATTTGGATTCGACAATAATGTTGGAAAAATTTAGGGATAAGAGTACAGGTTTTATCTTCCCTTCAACCGGAAGTGTTTACGGACGTATTGAAGGCATTTGCACAGAAATGACAAAACCAAACCCCCTCTCCACATATGGAATAACAAAATTTGAGGCAGAACAATACCTTCTTGGTAAAGAAAATGTTGTTGTTTATCGTCCCGCTACTGCATTTGGGGTCTCACCTCGAATGAGACTTGACCTTCTTGTGAATGATTTAACTTTTAAGGCAGTAAAAAATAAGTATGTCTTACTTTACGATCGAAACGCCCGACGAACATTCATAGATGTTAGTGATTTTGCATATGCCTTAAAGTTTGCTGTTGAAAACTTTAAAAATTTAAAGAATGATGTATATAATTTAGGCCATGAAAGTTTGAATCATACAAAACTCGAAGTGTGCAATAAAATAAACGAGATAGTGCCCTTTTCTATACACTCTATTAGTGGTTCTGACCTAGATCAGCGTGATTACGAAGTTTCATATAAGAAGATCCGGGATAAGGGATTTCAAGTAAAAACCTCTCTTTCAGATGGGATCAAACGTCTTATAAAAGTGTATGACATAATAGACATTCATAATCCTTATACGAATGCTGATTATTGAGATTGAAATGGGACTTGATGGAAAAATTGTTAATGTAACGGGATGCACAGGGTTTTTAGGTTCAACCCTTATGCGATTACTAGAACAAGAGAATTGTGAGGTTCGAGGAATTAGTCATGCTGATTATGACCTTCGGAGGCGAGAAGATGTTGAAAGGGCTTTTGATAACAACCCAGATTTCGTTTTTCATGCAGCCGCAATGATGGGGGGTATTTCCCTGAGTTACACCCATCCTGCCGATTTATTTTATAATAATCTTCTTATGACTACTTTTATTATTGATGTAGCAAAAGATACGGGGGTTGAAAAAATTATCAATCCTCTTTCAAATTCTTCATATCCCATGCATAAAGAAGGAAAATTAAAGGAGGATGATTTATGGGAAGGAACAATTCACGAATCTGCAATTGCTTTTGGTATGACAAAAAGATTAAGTTGTATTCAAGCATGGGCATATAAGAAACAGCACAATCTCGATATTTTTTCTTTAATCCTTCCAAATATGTATGGCCCTTTTGGACATTTTGAAGAGAATAGGGCACATGCTCTTAATGCTCTTATAAAGAAATTTGTGGATGCTAAGGAACTAGAAAAAGAAACTGTCATTGTTTGGGGGACAGGAACTCCAATAAGAGAATGGTTGTATGTGGAGGATGGTGCAAGAGCCATGATTAAAGCCGCAAATATCTCTTATCCAGAACCAGTTAATATTGGATTAGGCAAGGGAATTTCTATGTCCTCTCTTGCAGAAATTATCAAAGATGTTACGGAATTTAAAGGAAAAATTGAGTACGACACTTCTAAACCTGATGGCGTTCCCTATAAAGCAATGGATAACACCCGTATGAAAGAGATTTTTAATTGGGTTCCCGAAACAAATCTTCGAGAAGGAATTATTAAAACTGTTGAGTGGTATATTAAAAATAAAAAAAGAAGGTAGATAAAAGATTCTTAAATCAATCTTCTAGAGAAATTTAAAAACGACTGGTTCTTAAAAAAACTATGGAAAGGGTACCAATAAAAAGCCAAAATCTTTCTAAAATTGCAATCAGGGGTTCTACTTACAACCTTCTGTCATCTGCTATTTTGAAATTTGGAGGACTTGCTTTTACTATTATAGTTGCAAGAATGCTTCTTCCCGAGCTCTTTGGAGTTTATGCTCTCGCTCTCTCAATAGTAACAATTGCTTTGACTTTCACTGATTTGGGCATGGGGGCTACTGCCACAAGGTACATCTCAGATGCTCTTGGCAGGGAAAGGCAGAAAAAGGCAAGAAGCTACACCCGATATTTCTTGAAAATTAAATCTTTCTTGATATTAATCGCGGTGATTCTTCTTATAATGATTTCGAAATATCTTTCCTACACTGTTTATAAAAACCCATTAATTTACTACCCTCTTCTTTTTTCTTGCCTACTTATCCTTTCAGAAGCTTTCAGAGAATTTTTTTCTTTATTTTTTGTCGTTGAAAAAAATTTAAAGCCCATAACTATTCTCGATTTAATTCTCCAAATCTCAAAGATATCTTTTTCCGTATTGGCTTTATTAATCTTCATTAATGATTTTAAAGTTATCGGGCTGTTTATCGCATTTTTTCTCTCGAGTCTGATGACTCTTCTTATCTCTTTATTGATCTTATTTAAGAAGAACAAGTTCCTGTTCTTTGGAAAAACACAAAAAATCAACAAAAGAAAAATAAAGTCTTATTGGAAATATATGGCTCTTGCAACTCTTTCTCTTGCCTTTTTTGGTTCCATTGACACCCTTATGCTTGGGGGATTCGTTTCTTCTGAATATCTCGGATATTATCGGGCTTCCTTAAGCCTTATTTTAGCTGTGACTTCCATCCTATCTGTTTCCGGAATACTCCTTCCAATTTTCACACAAATACATAAAAAAAGATTTATTAGAGGGTTTCATAAAACCATAAGACTTCTTTTGATAATTGCCATTCCGTCCACGGTAGGAATTGTTTTTCTTGCGAGGTATCTTATCTTTTTAGTGTATGGCACAGATTACCTTCCTGCCACTTCTTCAGTTTATTTTCTATCTTTATTGGTGTTTACCACCCCTTTGATAGCCCTTTACTCAATGATCCTTGAATCAAAAGAAAAGCCGAAAATTGTTAGCAATGCCGTCATTATCTCTCTTGTTACAAATGTCATCCTCAACTACATTGCAATAAAAACCCTTATTTCGGATCCCATTCTGGTTATAGGAGGGGTTGGAGCAGCAACAGCTTTAAGCAGGGTAATTTTACTGGGAATTTTGGTTTATTATTCAAGAAAAGATTTAGGATTCCAAGTCGGGGGGCTTGGATTAAGAAAACCGATTCTGTCTACTTTAGCCTTGGGGGGCTTTCTTTTTGTATTTAATCTGATTTTTGACATAAACATCTTCACGGGAATTCTCGAAGTTGTTCTCGGGTCAGGAATTTATTTTGGTGCCTTAATTTTAATGAAAGGGATAGGAAAAGAAGACTGGAAGCTTCTGAAGGGATTAATTAAAAATAAAGATTGACTCTTAACCGTTTTAATATATAACACTCTTGAATAGAAATGTATATAAAATGAATTTTTTATTGTTTCTTATGCAAAAAAACGAAATGGAAGTCCCTCTTTTTAAAGCTGATTTGTCTCCAGAAGATAAAAAAGCAGTTCTGGAAGTCTTGGATAGAGGATACTTGAGCAATGGCCCAAAATTGATTGATTTTGAAAAGAAAATTAGCGATTATACCGGAGCGCCATATGCCATTGGGACCAATAGCGGAACAAGCGCATTGCATTTGGCCGTTAAAGCTCTTGGTTTAAAAGAAGGAGACGAGGTCATAACAAGCTCTTTTAGTTTTATTGCATCAAGTAACTGTTTGCTGATGGAAGGGGTAAAACCTGTTTTTGTTGATATAGATGAGAAAACATATAACTTAAATCATAATTTGATTGAGAAAAAAATAAATTCAAAAACAAAGGCGATTCTCCCTATAGACCTTTTAGGGCACCCCGTAGACATGGATGAAATATTAAAAATTTCTAAAAAATACTGCCTTCCTGTCTTAGAGGATTCCTGCGAAGCGTTGGGTTCAAAATACAAAGGGGAAATTGTGGGGAAAAAGTCTACGGTTGCAACATTTGGTTTTTTTCCAAATAAACAAATAACTACTGGTGAAGGGGGGATGATTATAACTTCTGATAATAACATTGCAAAATTATGTAAAAGCTTAAGAGCCCATGGGAGAAATGATTTAGACGACTGGTTATACCATGATAAATTGGGATACAACTATAAACTTGATGAAATGAGTGCTGCATTGGGAGCTTCCCAAATGAATAGAATAGAAGAAATATTGGAGAATAGAAAATCTGTCGCCAATAAATATATGAAAAAAATCGCTAATTTGGAAGAAATTATACTCCCCTATGAAGAAGATTATTCTGATAGAAGTTGGTTTGCATTTGTTATCACACTTAAAAAAAATAAAAGAAGTGAAGTTATGGACTACCTAAAAAAATCAAAAATAGGATGCAGAGATTATTTTGCACCAATACATTTACAATCTTTTTATAAAGAAAAGTTTGGATATAAAGAGGGGGATTTGCCCATCACCGAAGAAATATCAAAAAAAACTCTCGCATTACCTTTTTGGGGAAGTATGAATGACAATGAAATTGACTATGTTGTCAAAAAATTAAAGGAGGGTCTAAAAAATGGTTCATTCTAAAGAATGGAAAGAAAAATGGAAGAAGCCGGAAATAGAACATGGCAAACTTACCAGGTATAATTTCCTTGTTCATTACCCGGAGGGGTTGGTTCTTGGAAACTATGTGGATTTGTCTCAATTCGTTTATATTCAGGCAAGAGGGGGGGTTATTATAGAAGATAATGTTGAAATAGGTCCTTTTAGTGCCATACTTTCAGAGAGCACAATAGATAATAAGTTAGAGAAAATTGTTTTAAAAAAAGGATGCTGTATTGGAACGCATAGCACGGTAATGCCTGGTGTTACAGTTGGAGAAAATTCGATAATTGGAGCTTATAGCTTTGTCAACAAAGATATCCCTCCAAATGTTTTGGCTTTTGGTGTGCCTTGTAAGGTAATAAAATCCTCAAAAGAACAAAAAGATTCAACTTAAGAAAATTAAGATTTCAATGCTTCCCTGTAAATTCTCACCAATTTTTTATTTCTTTCGCCTATGGAAAACTTCCCTTTGGATACCAATTTAAAACCCCTTTCCCCCATCTTTCTTCTGAGTTTTGGGTCTTTAATTAATTTTAAAGTTTTATCGTAAATCTCATTGAGATATCTTTCCCTCCTTAAATTGTCGCCCTGATATATTTTTTTATATTTTAAAAGATAATCCTGATCATTTTTTTGGAGATATCTCCCATTAAAATCATAGAGTTTAATCAGAGGATTTACTAAAAAACCGTTTTTTCCATCTTGAATTACTTCTGGCGTTGCGTAAAAATTATTTGCTACGACTGGAAGTTTGTTTGCCATTGCGTCAAGCAACACCGTTCCATAATTGGCCTCCGTTCTTGAAGGATAAATAAAAATATCTGCTTTTTGAAGGTATACTGAAAGTTCATCCTTTTGGAGGTTTCCTTTTACCAAAAGAATGTCCTCATCATCTAAACACGCTTTCTTAATCTTGCCAGGAAAATTGCTGACCATGATTAATTTGCATTTATTTTCTTTCTTTAATTTATTAAAAACTTCAAGTACTTCATACCCTCCTTTTTCTTCAAACTTCCTTGCCATAAAAATCAAAGTCACTTCCCTCCTTTTTTTGATTCTTTTTTTTGACTTATTTATATGCTGCGCGGCATGGACCGTTTCGACCTTATTTCTAAACTCTTCACCAAACGACCTTAAGAAAGATTCCCTTGCATGATCACTAAATAACATTATTTTTTTGCAGTTTTTTTGTTTTAATATTGCCCTTACAATAAACCGATATATGGGAGATTTTTCTTTCCAATGGCTTAAACCCACCATTCCATGCTCAACTTCCGCATCAAGAACCCATGGTTTATTACTAATTAAAGAAATACTATTAGTTGAATGAATTAAATCGCAATCCTCCCTAAAAAAGGGAACAATTGGAACTCCTATTTTTAAAAAAAGAGTCCAAATAAAATTTCTCACTTTTCTTGCCAAGGGAACCTTATTTTTGGAATAGTGTTCTAAATCTTTTCTAAAAACGTACTTAATCTCTTTTGGGGGATACTTCCATAACTCTTCGTAAAGAGGGTGACTTTTTTTGCTTAACCTTAGAAATACCTTTGGTTTTCTCTTCATTTCCTTATCCAAATCTAATTAACTTTTAAACTTAATGAATAAAAAGGGAATTATTTTTTAACTCTTAATCTTACGTGAATAAATGCCGGGGGAAAAAATTGGGAAAAAAATTCGCAAAGAAATTTGCAAAAACTTTCATTTAAATTTATTAATTTTGTTAAAAAACCAAGCCTATTATGAAAAATAATTCTTCTTTTTATTATTTCAAATCTCGCCTTAGAATAATAATTCAAACCACTTCCATCGAGAAAATATTCAAAAGTCCGATAAGTGAAAAATGTCTTGTGTGTGGGGTCCCTAAATGCATGGGATGTTGGGGCAAGTGGAACAATTATTTCAATTATTGCACCTTTTTTGGAGATTCTACTGAGCTCTTCCATTGGTTTGGTTATGCTTGTTAAAATTTCTAAAACATTATCTGCATAAATGTAATCAAAAGTATTGTCCTTAAAAGGATAAGGGTATTTATTTAGGTCGTGATAAACATCTGCTTTGACATTTTTACTAATATCTAAATTTATGAAACCTTCTTTATATTTCCTTCCACAACCCAAATGCAATTTTTTTACTTGCCTTTTTTTAATGTCCATTTTTTCCTTTCATATCTTTTTGCTTTAATCTCTTTAAGGTTTTCTATATTCTCTTTATATGCTTTGACTAAAAGATTTAGTTTAGCCAAGGGGTTCTTGTCAAATATTGCAGACCCAACATGAATTATGGAATATCTTAAAATCTTAATCAGATTAAAATTAAGCCACTCAAGCCTTATTGCATGTCTCTTTTTGTAAAACCAAAGTTTTTCATTGAAAACCTTTTTTGTTGTGGCTCCCCCATAATGCATTATTTTTGTTTTCCCCACATACATCAGTTTGAACCCCCTCTTTGATGCTCTAAAACAAAAATCGCTTTCCTCACCATACGCAGGAGAAAATTTTTCATCAAAAAACCCTACTTTATCTATCACGCTCTTTTTAATCAGAAAACAGCAGCCAATAACATCACCGATTTCTTTTATTGCTAAAGGTTCTTTAGCATACTTTTTGGCCCACTGCAACCCTCCGTTAGAAAAAACCACCCTTGGTCCTAAAATTCCTATTTTTGGACTGCTCTCTCCAACTTTAACAAGTTCTGACAACCAATTTCCATCTAATATTTCTGTGTCGTCGTCTAGGAGAAAAACATAATCAAAGTCCTCCTTTAATGATTTTTCAATTGCACGATTCCATAATTTGCTCTGACCAATATATCCTTCAGTTACAATTAAATCAAATCTAAAATATTTTTTTAATTTTTTTCCAATATCTCTCCCAGAATCATCCACCAAAAGAATCTTATAATTATTATAGTTTGTTTTTTTTAGAGAATTCAAACAATTTATTAAAAGATTATCTTGATTGCAGGTCCCAATAATTATTATTACTCTTGGCTTATTTTTATTTTTCATTTTTTTGACTAAGAAGATTTCTAAAAATCTTTATGTTGTAATAATTATCATTTTCAAGATCCTTAAACTTATCAAGATTTAAAAACAAGTCGTCAATTGTATCCTGGATGCTGCACTTTGGGGCAAATCCCAATCTTGTTTTTGCACGCTCCAAAGAAACTTTGTAGTTTCTAAAATCCTTTATGCCTTTAATTTCAAGCTTTATTTTTTCTCCGGTTTTTTTCTCCACTTCTTCCTTAACAAAATCTGCAACCTGACCAACTGTGTAATTTCCGGATGCAACGTTAAAAACTCCACTTATAGAATCATTTGCCTGAACTGCCCTCAAGTAAGCACTTTCAGCATCCCTTATGTCAAAAATTGGTCTCCATATCGAAGGATTGTTGACAATTATCTTTTTTTCCAATATGGAATCTTTGAACATAGTATTTATTATAAGGTCATTTCTCATTCTGGGGCTATATCCAGAAACCGTCCCTTGCCTTAATGCAATAACTGAAAAATTATCATCCTGAAGTTGTATGCACCCTTTTTCTCCCTGGAGCTTGGAGATTCCATAGGGGGAAGTACATGTGACGGGAGAATCTTCATCATAAAGCTCGCCCTGAGTATAACCATAAACAGAACATGAAGAAGCATAAATAAACCGCTTTACTCCTGCTGTTTTTGCCTGAAATGCAAGGTAAGACGGAAGTGCAGCATTATAAATAAAATTTTGTTTTGGGCTAAATTCTGCCATAGGGTCATTTGACAATCCGGCAAGAAAGATTACTTGGTCGTATTTTTCAAGATCTTTTTTGTTCAAATTAAACAAATCTTTTTTCTCAACGTGAATTTCCTTTGGGAGATAGTTCCCAAACCACAGCAAATCAACAACATTAGTATCATACCCTCTTTCATATAAAGAAGGCACTACTTTTGACCCTATGTACCCTGCCCCCCCTGCTACAAGAATTTTCATCTTTCTTCTCCAAAAATTTTATCGTACTTTTCAGTGTTTAAAGAAGTGTCTTTTGGAACCTTAAACTCAACATCATTAATTGAAATCTCCTTGATTTTCCTTAAAGGATTAAGACTTTTCGCATATTCAAAAACCGTTCTTCTTTTTGAACCGACATGGATTGTTCCTATCAACCCAGAATCGATTATTTTTACTAACTTTTTTGCAAAGGTTGAAACATTTTCCCTACTTGTGTATTGATTAACAAAGGCTTTTTCGTAAGGGAAAACATTATCTCCAAAAGAGGTTCTTATAATCAAAGAATTATCATACATTCTTACTGCACATTCCCCCCCAAGTTTGGACCACGCATACTTATTTACCGGATAAACAGAATCCTCTTCCGAATAATTCCCCCGGTCTCCCTTGAAAACATAATCTGTCGAAATGTAAATCAACTTTACATTGTTTTCTGAGCATAGCTTTACGATATTTGAAGTGCCAAGGATATTTGATTCAAGGGCATTAATCGGGAATTTGTCGACCTTTGGCGGAGAGGTAAAAGCCGCCCCATGAATGATTGTTTTTATATTTATTTTTTTTAAATAATCGTTCATGGTGAGATAATTGGTAACGTCAAATTCTGAATGGGTAGGGAAAAGAGAGTATGGAAGTAGTTTTTTCAACTCCCGCCCCAAAAGTCCGCTTCCTCCAGTATAAAGAATTGTTTTTTCGTCTAACATTTTAAGAAAGTTTATTTTCCTTTAGAGAAGAATAAATAAAATTTTCCGATCTTGAATCTTTTTCCCAATCAAAAATAGAATATGCATTTTTATCTTTGTCTGAAATAATTGCTTTAGAATCTACAATTGATGAGAACTCTTCTTTTAATTTTGAATTGCAAAGAGACCAGTCTAAGTCTTTTGCAAGAGGAGAAATTCCAGATTCACAACCTGAGCTATACTCCCCCGTGCAAAGATACTCTATGTTTGTGTTTTCAGAAAAATAATTTCCATGGGCAAAACCAGGAGGGACCCAAATCCACTCATCATAGTCTTTATTATTTGAAGCAGGCATATTATAGGCAACTATCTTTCCAAAATAAGGAGAACCTTTTCTGATATCCAAAACAAGATCAACCATTCGCCCAGTAAGGGTCCTTACAAGTTTTCCCATATACGGGTTCCACTGAAAGTGCAAACCCCTCACAACTCCCCCCGTAGAATAACTGTGATTTGCCTGAACCATATTTTTACCTTCAAGGGAGAGGATTCCGGAATTTTCAATTAAATCACTTTTCCTATAAGGCTCAGAAAAGTACCCTCGATTATCTAAAAATCTTGCAAATCGTATAATCTTAACATCCGAAAGTTCTAAACTTTTTACGCTTAGTATTTTCATATGGATAAGAGAAAAAAACCGTTTATAAAGTTAATTTATATAGATTATCTACTTTGGAAATATCACAATAATTGTTTTTTATATCTTTGCTTAAAATTTTTTTAATTTTTACCAAATCAAATATGTATGCTGCAAGAAGTAAAAAAATATTTATTAAAAACTTTTTCCTTATCTTGAAATTATTTATATTTTTTAGATTCGTCTGATCTTTCTTTTTTTTGAAAATAGCAACCAAAGGTATAAAAACAAAAATTCTAAAAAGTGCATCTGAAAAACTTAGATGCCTTATTGCAAAAATAAAATCATTTTTAAATCTCACAAATAAGTGTTTTGAATTTGAAAATGAACCCACTGTTTTACTTTTTTTATGAATTATTTTTATAGAAGTTAAAACTTTTATTTCAAAGCCCACTCTCTTAGCTCTGAGACAAAAATCAGAATCTTCAAAAAGAAAAGGAGAAAAAATCTCGTCGAGACCCCCTATCTTTTTTATGACCTCTTTCTTTATAATTATGCAGGCACCCATAAAATGGTCTACATCAAGAACAGCCCCTTCTTTAAATTTTAAAATCTTGGTTAGTTCCCATTTTTTAAGATACCCTCCTGCATCTTGAAATGTTTTATCTGGGTATAATAATTGAACCCCTGCAATACCCACTTTTTTATTTTTTTCCAAATATTTAACTGCTTTTTTAATCCAATTTCTATCTATAAATTCCAAATCATCGTTCAAAAGGATAAAATAATCGGGATCGTACTCTTTTTTTGCAATTTTTATTCCGAGATTATTCCCTCTGCTAAAACCAATGTTTTTTTCTTCCCTCATAATCCTAACTCCATTAAAATTTCTTGAGACAAACCTATCATGATGATTTTCACTTCCATTGTCAATTACATAAATCTTATAGTTTTTATATGCTGTATTTTTAATAAGTGACTGGATAGTCTCTCCGAGCAATTTTTTTTGGTTGTGCGTTAAGATTACTATTCCAACTTTAGGTTCCTTCATTTTCTATTTTTCCTTTTTTTACAAAAAACACTTCCAAAGACAAATGACCCCCTATAAAATTTCTTGAATTTATAAGTTTGCTTATTGTTAAGTTGTCATAAACAATTGGTTTTGACCTTTTTTTATGCAAATAATTGACAAATTTTCCTAAAAAATTGCTATCGTCCTCCCATCTTTCCCATTCCATAACTGCTTTATAAATTTCAAAGCCTTTTTGTTTAAGTAAATTCAGTAAATCAAACATTCTTTTTTTTCCAAGAAGAGGAAAATGCAATTCAACAAAAATCTTTTTTAAAGAGCCCAGAGTTTTTTCTCCCCCCTTAAAAATAACATCCTCATAACCCTCAATATCCATTCTCATAAAATCCGGCTTTCTTTTATTTTTAAAAAATGAGTCTAGGGTCATGCACTTAACAGATTCCTTTCTTTCATAATCTTTTAGATTGAGGGGGGTGTTTAAATTTCCCTCTTCATTTATGTTTATGCTTATTTTACCAATTCTATCAGAAAAGGCGTTGTTAAAAACTCTTACATTTTTTAAACCATTTAATTTTATATTTTTCTTTAATAATTTAAAATTATCCTTTGTCGGTTCAACTGCATAGACAATCCCCCTTTTTCCGATTTTCTTTGATTCCAGAATCGTATAGTATCCTATGTTTGCTCCTGCCTCTAAAACTACGTCATCCTCCTTTAAAATTTCTTTCACAAGTTTAGTTGATTCTGGCTCCCGAATGGAGTGCATTCTTAAATCTCTATGAATCCCTTTTCCATTTTCATCTATAAACATTTCATAATCATTTACTTTTATTTTTGATAATTTCCTTTCTTTTTTTGGATTTTTTATTTTGAAGCGATGAATTTTTCTAAAAATTTGATAAAAAAGGTCCCAAAATACATAACCAACTCCAAAAAGCCTTAAATTTCTTAATAAAACCCTAATCATTATTGTAAACCCCCAAAATTCTTTTTATGCTCCTTACAAAATGAATTATCCCCCTAAAAAAGTCCATTCTTTTAAAATCTTTTTTTGAAAGAACAAAAGTCTGTTTTTCTTTGTCGAAAACCCTTCTCCCCAAAGCAGATTTTGGTACAACAACAAACCCAAAATGCTTTTCTTCATTCGGATAAAAGTGAAGTACCCTTTTTGTTTTTGGAATTTTGGCTTTTATCCGGTCATAATCTTTTCTTAAAATTAAAATGTCCAAATCTTTTCCTTTTTTTATACTTTCTTCGTCATTTCCTCTGAGAAAGGCATACTTTACATTATTCTCATTTAGAAAATCAAAGATTTTTTTATCAGGTGAATTTTTATAAGGAGGGTAAATGTGATTGTAAATTTCATTCACTACACTTTTTATACTTTTTGCGTTGTTTATTTTTATTATCGGAAAGTCCTTCATCAAAATCTGAGCCTTCTCATAATACTCTTTTATATTTCCGGCTCCTGCTTCATTTTTTCTTCTGATTATAATTTCCGGTGCGGCGTAAATCAAAAAACTTTTATCAGGAACCGGCGTAATAAGCCTGAAAAATTTATACGCAAATGGACCCCCAAGAATCAGCCCGTCATAAAAGAATCTGTCAAAGAGGACAACCTTTTCTTTTGCGAGTTTTTTTGCCCGATGGTAACGAATCCAAAATTCGGAATACTGAGTCAAAACCCAAAGAAAACTTCTTTTTCGGTAATTATGCTCCCTCCAAGAGTTTTTGTCTTCTTTTCCTCTCCTACCCCTAAAAAAAGAAGAAATTTTCATTGCTGTTTTGAGAAACGGAAGATTAAATTCCTCCCCAAGGCCCATGTAAACAATACTCGTCTTTTCGCCTTTTTTAACAAACCTTTTTGAAATCTCTTTAATTAATGTGGTTTTTCCACATCCATCTATGCCAAAAAATGCCACAAGGGGTTTTCTATCCATAAGAAACTTAATCTTTTAATATTTTTAAATACTCCCCGCCCCATTTTTCAAG
>JAGVXF010000013.1 GCA_018303925.1 Candidatus Pacearchaeota archaeon
CGGCTACTCTTTTTTTAGTAAATCAAAATAGAAAAATGTTTTTCAAGAAGCGCCATTCATCCATCAGCTAAAGCAGATGGATTTCTGGCTAACCTTTAATTAAATTCTTCCTTAAACTAAAAGTTCACCCTTTACTCTTCTTTTAAGAATATAAAATTAAGGTCCTTTTGGAGGTAAGCCTTTCTTTTTACCTGCCAAAGGAATCGCTATAATTGTTCCAAGAACTAATATTGCAATTATTATTGTTGTAGAATATTGTTCAACCCAATACCAACTGCCCCCTCCAAACAAATCCCCATTCCATCCAAAAGCATCTGAAAAACTCTGAACAAAAATTACAACTGCTGCAATCCCTGCAAATATTCCCAGCCCCCATTTACCTCCAGGCTTGGTAAAATCTACAAAAAGCCCCAAAAGAATCATTGCTACCAAAAGTAACGAAAGAACAACCCCCATCCTTGGGAAAATTTCTGCAAAGAAGTAAGATACAAACTGGAATTGCAAGGCCATTAATGCAACTGCAATAGAGATAATAAGGTTCACTGCAGTGTTCTCCCCCAAAAATTTCGCTTTTGAAAGTATTGCATAAATAACTGCAAAAATCATCAAAAAAGGAAGAACATAACTAAAAACTCCCTCGCTCTCAAGCCGGTACAAAAAATTTCCTATAGCTCCTCCTCCCGCAATTCCGTAAGAAGCGAGTGCAATTAACCCCTCAATCATCTTTAAAGAAGATAAATATTATTTATATAGATTTCTGTTATTGATTTTTAGTTTTACATGGAAAATATTGGACTAAAAAAGGAAAAAGAAAATGAACCCCTTTTTATAATAAATTTTATACACTTATACAAACCCCAATATTAATTTGTAAAATTACTTTCCGCCGGTTGCAACGTTCTTGACCTTCAAAACAGCTCCAACGGCGGCAATTACTAAAACAACAATTAAAAAGTTAGTCCAAAATCCCTCTTTGTTCGAAGAGAAAGCCCAGTCAAAAGCTCTTTCTATGAAATCCCAAACTTCAGGAAATGTTCCTGTGGCCCAAAAGATAGCAACAATTAAAGAAATGAAAACAAGAACTGCAAGCCCTCTTTGAACTCCTTTATTGAGAGAAATATCTCCCCCATTAATAAATCCCCAAAGAATAAAACCCACAAAAACCACCGCAACTCCTACGGTCATGAATAAGATTAAATTGTTTACAACTATGACGGGAAATACAACAGAAACAAAAATTAATGAGACAACAAGCGAAACAAAAGCATTAATTTGCTTTTGATCCTGACCTAAAAGTTTAGATTTCTCCAAGAGAGCATACATTATAAAAAACATAAATAAAAACGGATACAAGAAGTCAGTAAAAATTGATGCTTGAAGGATATTTGACATTTTTTATTTTAAATTACGTCTGCACTTTCATCCATATCCATTTCCTGATTTGGGAGTGCAGCTTTATTTATGATAAAGATGTCACTGACCGCTTTCACGAACTGATGAGGGATAACTACCCCTCTTGCCCCGCCAAGAACCGAATTGAGATGGTTTGCAATTTTTATTCTCCATCCATCAACTTTGTTTTCGAACAAATTCGCTTCCTCAATTTCTCCAAAAAAGTCACCAGAATCCGTATACACTCTTTTTCCCAAAACCTCGGTTATTTTTTTTACTTTCATAGAAATGAAGTATGTATTTTTATTTAAATAGTTTTCCATACTAAAAAGAATAAGATTTTTTAAAAAAACTTCATGAAATTGCCAGAGGGAACTTAATCACTCACACAACCAGATTACTATTTTATTATTATTTAACTGAAAAATTTATCCATTTTCTAAAGCCTGGTCAAACCTTCGCAAACTCAACCCCAATAACATTTATAAAAAATGAATTTCTTAAATTAATATGCTGACAAGAAAAGAATTTTTATCCATCCTTATAATTTCAATAGTATTGGGCGTTATAATTTCTCTTGTTGAAAACGAGATAATCTTCCTCAAGACAACACTTTTTGTTTTCATTGTAATACTTGTTAATACTGCTGCAAAAAAAGCTGCCGGATTTTATCTTGATACCGACATAGAAGTTAAAATATGGGAAATGAAACAATTCTGGGTGCAAAAGCACATTCATGCAAAAAATTACATCCCTGTAGGAATCTTTGCCCCATTAATCGTAAAATTCATTTCGATTGGTTTAATCAACTGGATGGCCTGTTTAACTTTTGATGCATCCGGAAAAGTTTACAGGGCAGCAAGACGCCATGGAATTTACTCCTTCTCTGAGGTTTCAGAAGAGGAAATGGGATGGATTGCGGCTTCAGGAACTGTTGTGACAATTCTTTTTGCAGTTCTCGCTTATCTGATTGGTCAGGAAACACTTACAAAGATAAGTTTGGCTTATGCATTTTTTAATATAATTCCTGCCTTTGATTGGGACGGCGCAAAAATCTTTTTTGGAAATGTGACTCTTTGGTCCTTCCTTGCAGTAATTTCTCTTATCGGGCTTGTCGCAACTTTTGCTATTATTTAAAACAAATTTTCTAAAATTCCCACTCTGCACTCCTCAAACACCTTTATAATCACTAAGTAATTTTCTTCAAGATGGAATTTTTGGAAAATATAATCCCACGAAAGTATCAGGAAGAAATTTTTAAGACATGCCTTGAAAAAAACTGCCTTGTCGTTTTGCCTACGGGTCTTGGAAAAACTCTGATTGCATTGATGGTTGCAATTGAAAGAATGAAAGAATTTCCGGGAAAAAAGGTCCTCTTTCTTGCCCCGACAAGACCCTTGGCTGAACAGCATTTAAAATCATTCACAAAAAACCTTCCTGAACTTTACGGTTCTCTTGAACTTTTCACAGGAAGCGTGAATGCACAAAAAAGAAAAAAAATATGGGACACTGCTGACATAATTTTTTCAACACCACAGTGTATCGCAAACGATATAAAAAAAAGATTTTATGACTTGTCAGAAGTATGCCTTTTAATCGAAGATGAAGCACACAGATGCACAAAAAATTATGATTACACCTTCGTTGCAAAAAGTTTCATTGAAAATTCAGAAAATCCAAGAATAATCGGTCTTACAGCATCGCCAGGAAGCGACCCAAAAAAAATAAAAGAGATAATGAAAAACCTCTCAATCGAAGAAGTTGAACTAAGAACAAGAAATTCTCCCGATGTGAAAATATACCTCCAGGAGCTTGAATTTGAAAAAAGAGAAGTGGAATTAACCAAAGATATTAAAGAAATTAAAAGCATTCTCTCCAAAATCTATGAAGAGTATACGGATGAATTAAAACTGAAAAATTTCCTTTTCGGACCCCCAAATAAGATAAATTTAATTGAACTTCAAAGAAGGCTTGGAAGCCAAATTTCAAGGAATTTATCAAGCCCGGCAAGTTATTTTGCAATTTCACTTACCGCACAGGCAATAAAAATTTCCCATGCTCTTGAACTTCTTGAAACACAGACCTTAGAGGGATTTCACAAATACATGAAAAACATTCTCGGACAGGCAGAAAAAAGACAGTCAAAAGGGGTCGTGAAACTTGTGAAAAGGGAAGATTTTAATTTTGCATTCACAAAGTCAAAAGCTCTTACAGAAAGAGGGGAGGAGCACCCAAAAGTAAAAGAAATAATAAGAGTCGTAAGAGATGAAAGAAAAAGATCTGATGACCCAAAGATAATCATATTCACCCAGTTTAGGGATACTGCAAGCCTTGTTTCAAAGAACATAAACCGGCTTGAAGGAGTGAACTCAAAAATTTTTATCGGACAGGCCAAAAAAGAAGGGGGCGGTCTTAGCCAGAAAGAGCAGAAAAAAATTATAGAAGAATTTTCAGACGGAAAAACGAATGTAATATGTGCAACCTCGATTGGGGAAGAAGGCCTTGATATTCCTGAAGTTGATGTGGTTATTTTTTATGAACCGGTCTCTTCTGCAATACGATTTATTCAAAGGCGCGGAAGGACTGCAAGGCTTTCCAAGGGAAAACTTATAATTTTGATTACAAAAGGAACAAAAGATGAATATGCGTATTATGCTTCGCATTCAAGAGAAAAGAAAATGCAAAGCTCGATTGAAAAAATAAAGGAAGAACTTAAAAACCCAAAAAAAGAGAAAAACGAAAGCCAAAAGAATTTATCAATGTAATTAAGTAGATTCATAAACTATATCCTTCTCCATAAATCTTTATTAAATAGAAAAATTTTCCAAAGAAAAGAAGATGGTAAAAATAACAATTTCCGGGCTTCCCGGATCAGGAAAGACTACTGTTGCAAAGATGATTGCAAAAAAGATTTGTTGTAGGTTTATTTCCGTCGGAGATCTGCAGGGGATGATTGCACTGGAAAAGAATATAACGATAAGAGAACTGATGGCAAAAGGAAAAAAGGACTTAAATATTCATTATGAAATGGATAAAAAAGTTTCCCAGGTTGGGAAGACAGAAGACAATTTTGTAATTGAAGGATGGATTGCTTATCATTTTATTTCGGATTCGTTTAAAATCTTCCTATATGCAAGTGAGGAGAAAACCACAAAAAGAATTATGAAAGATGAAAGACATGATGAACCTCTTCCAAAAGAGATAAATCAAGCCAAAAAACAATTGAAAAAAAGATTGGAGGATAGCAAAGAAGGATTTCAAAGAGCCTATGGGATTGACTTTACAAAGAAAACAAACTACAACCTTATAATTGACACAACAAACCTCCCTCCGGAGAAGGTTGTTAAAATTGTATTGATAACACTCAGGAACCTAAAAAATTTTAAACAAAAGAAAAGTTCACTATTTATTAAAATGTACGATATATTCTCAAAAAAAGCAGACGAAAAAACCTTGGAAAACAGATCCTCTGTAAAGAAATCAAAAGAAATAATAGAAGTTGATTTTAGAGAAAAAAATTCTCTTGTTCCTTCTGACCTAATAAAACAGGGCTTTTCCGTTGAGTTTAAGGAATTAAAAGTCGCAGATTACATTACTAAAGGAATTGCGGTTGAGAGGAAATCTGCCAGTGATTTTTTTGCGTCCGTTTTTGACAAAAGGATTTTTTCTCAACTTGATGAATTAGCCCAGTACGAAAAAAAACTTTTGATTATTGAGGGAAATTTGCAAAAAGAAAATAGAATGCATGAAAATGCTCTTAAGGGAATTTTGCTTACAATAACCCTCCGCTACAAAACACCGATACTCTTCTCAAAAGATGAAGAAGAAACAGCAAAATACCTTAAGATAATTGCGGAAAAGAATAAAAAAGAATCATCAATCAATGCGATGAAAAAAAACCTTTCGCCCGAAGAAGAGCTTATTTTTATTCTTGAATCTTTTCCGGGAATAGGCCCATCAAAAGCAAAAAAACTTCTCGAAAAATTTGGAACCCTAAAAAAAATTGTAAATTCTTCTGAAAATAAACTTAAAAATATTTTAGGAAAAAATTCTGGAGGATTCAAGGAAATCGTTGGAAGAAGATATTACAAAAAAAATATGATTCACTTCTGGAAAAATTAATTTTATGGATCTAATCCAAAATCCCTGAAAGTTTCATCGCCCTCAAAAGCCGCGTCATTCCTATTCCCCCGCCAAACCGAGGAACCATCTTTAATGAAAGATACTCTTCAAGCTCTTTTGTAACTCTCTCTTTTCCGAACAGATCAAAAAGAAGATTTGAATAACCTCCGTCAGAGATTGTAAAAAAACTTTTTCTCATTTCCTCAACATTGCATGATCTTTCGGCACTTCCAATTGTTTCCATTCCGCATAAAATGACATCAACTTTTTTAAAAATTCCCCCTCCTGCATGCTTCATATTCCAAAAAGGGCTTGTTCTTTCAGGAAATTTTTCAATAAAAACAACTTCACCTCTTGACTTCCAAAGATTCTCTTCATCTTTTGATTCTAAAATTTCAACTTTATTCTCCTTACAAACTTTTTCATAATCAACACTTAATGAATTTTTAAAACCAAGAAAACTAAGAAGTTCTTTTTCAAGTTTTTTTAACAAATCAATATTCCCCCAGGATTCGAACTCAAACATCGGAAAAATTAGATTGTGCCTCCCAGGAATTGGAATTGGTTCATTTCTGTAACTTGTTGTAATACAAAAAACCCCGGAAAATTCCGGATTTTTTAATAGTTCTATTTCAAGACACATCTGTCCAGTCTGTGGAAGAGGCCAAATATCTCCTCCAATCTGAAAAGTTGAAACTGTCTTTGGGTCTTCACACGCCGCAAGAATTGACGCCCTTGTCTGAGACGGAACTTCAATAAAATTTTTTGACTTAAAAAAACCCCTAAGAGAGTCAATAAGAAAATCATAATCCTTTGAACTTATTACTTCATCCATTAAAATAGAAAAAATCGAAATAACTATTTAAACATATATATTATAAAATATATATTACACAGGATAAAAGATATATAAAACAAAAAACACTTTCCCATGTATATTTTTAATTTAAATATATCACTCTCATGCAAGAAGCCAAAAATAAAGAGCAATTAAAAGAATGAAAATAACCCCCCCCACTATAAATTTAAAAATTCTTTGTCTGAGTGTTTCTTTTTTTTCCTCTCCCTTTCTTAATTCTTCACCTTCAACTGACTTATACTCAAACCTTTTCTGCTTTTCAAATTTCTCTTTCTCAGATTCGCTCATTTCTCTTTGTTCTTCAAAGAGATTTTTGCTGTCGACTTCTGCGTTTTTTTCTTCGGGAAGTTTTAAATCGTCTTCTTCTGCCATTTTTTAATAAAACATCTGGGGATTATAAACTTTTTTTAGAAAAGACAAAATACCTCTCTCCACCCATTTCAAAGTCGTCTTCAAAAAAAAACTGCTTCTGTATAAACTTCACAATCCAATTCCTATTCACAAAAAACTTTTTTTGCTTGACAAGACTCCTCGTTGCAAAACTAACCACAACACGATCAACCAGAGGAACAATTTCCAACAAAAGTTCCTTTGAGTAATCTCTTTTCAAAACTTCGAGGCTGTCTAAAACTTTAAATAAAAAAACTACCTTTTTCTCTTCTGCAGAATCTAAAATTTTTTTGATTTTTGAAAGATTAAACAGGCTTTCATGAAAAAAAGAAACACCTTTCACCCCCTCAAAAGATTTTTTTTGCAAGTTAACAAGCTGCCCGACAGCCTCAACCCCAATATACTTGACATTAAACCCTGTTCCCCCAAAAAATTTGTAGCTAAACCCGTTTATCCCACAACCAAGATCGATTACCGCCAAATTTTTTGTAAAACCATGAAAAACTTTTTTATACAATTTGGAATAATGGGAAAACCTTTCTTTTGTTGAAAGATGTTTTTTCAAGAACCAATCGATGTTTTTATCTCTCAAATTAAGAAGTTTAGTGGATAAAAACGCAGTATAAACTTTCCTGAGTAAATCCCTCGTGAGTTTTATTTTTTCTTCATCAATATATTTTTTATTGTCATATTTCTCAAAGGCAAGAAAAACATCTCCTTCAGGAAGTTTTGAAAATTCCTTTTTCTCTATAATTTTCTTTATTAAATCTTTTTTATTCATTTTAGACTACTGACACATTTGTTTCCTTTTATATAAAACCTCAACAGGATTTTTAAATCATTTTTAACCCCCACTCTTGGGCTTTTTCCTATTTTGAACTTTTCACACGAATCTTCTATAAAAAGGTCATCCGAATCGAATAAATTTTTTGCGTTCATATTTTTATTAATTAAAAAATCTTTTGTTAAAAGCCCGGGTCCTGAGCACCTCCCTTCAAAGTTTATTTAAATGTTTATGGACATTTTTTATCAGAATTGTTCCTCCCTTTTCCCACATTGAAAAATTATCTTTTCTTTTTCCATATCTTGCCCAGCTCGCAGGATCGCTTTTGCCAAAATAAGCCTCTGTTTCAACAATTTTTCCTTTCAAAAATTTTTTTCTGAATTTTCTCACAATAATTTTTCCAAGCAAGTCTTTTGCAACTATTCGTGCATCCCTTTCAAAAAACCTTAGGCCGATTTTTCTTCCCATCAAACTTATAAAACATGTGAAATTTAAAATATTATGCCAATAAATGTAAACGATCCCGAATATCTTAAATCTGAAAAAAATTATTCTGAAGCAAAGAATCCTGAAGAAAAACTCATTTCGCTGAATAAGATGATTTCTCACGCACCAAAGCATAAAGGAGGAGAAAATCTTCGCCAGCAGCTCACACAAAGAAGAAAAAGGCTTGAAGAACTGATCGAAAAAAAGAAAAAGAAAGGGCATGGTGGTAAACTCGGAATAAAAAAGGGAGAAATGCAGGCAGTTATAATCGGGAAAACAAACTCAGGAAAGTCTTCACTCCTAAAAGTTTTAACTAATGCATATCCTAAAATAAATTCAGTCCCTTTTTCCACAGGAGAGCCTTTTCTTGGAACAATGGAATATGAAAATTCTCAAATCCAGGTTGTTGAAATTCCTGCAATTGAAGGAGAAAAATTTGATAGGGGAGTAGTCCACACTGCAGACACTCTTCTCCTTATTATAACCTTACAAAAAGAAATTGAAGAAATAAGAAAAAAACTTCCTCCTCATGAAGGAAAAGAGATTATTGTCCTGAATAAATCAGACCTTTTAAGTTCTGAAGAAAAAAGAAGGATTAGGTCTCAGATGGAGACTAAAAAGTATAATTTCGAAATAATTTCCTGTCTGCCTTATATAAGAGAAAATGGAATTGAGGAGTTAAAAAAGAAAATTTTTGATTCTTTTAATATTTTAAGAATTTTCACAAAAGAACCTGGAAAAGAAAAATCCAAAAAACCCCTAATCCTTCCTTCAGGCTCTTCAATAAAGGATGTTGCTGAAAAAATTCTAAAAGGACTCTCAAAAAAAGTCATCGAAACAAAAATTTGGGGTCCATCCTCAAAATTTGGTGGGCAAATCGTCGGATTAAACCATCCATTAAAAGATTTGGATATTGTTGAATTTAAAACAAGATAAAATTATTTCTTTTTAAAACCAGGATAGGCATCTCCATATAGTTTCTTTATCTTTTCACTCTCTCTGAATTTTCTCAATAGTTTATTCACTTCTTTTGAAACCGAATTTTTTAAATCCAGTGGATGAAGAATTTTATTAATAAAATCTTTTTCAAGATCCAAATATTTTTTATAAACAAGGTTTCCTCCGAATTTTTCAGGTCTTTCAATTACAATTTCTCCATTTAATTCAAGAAATAAGTATTTTACTAAAGTAAGAATACCATTATTTGTATCTCCGGAAACACAATCTGCATTATTAATTCTCTTCCTGACCGTTTCTTCATCGTCCATTAAATCAATTTTTGTTCCTTCAATGCTTGAACTCATCTTCTCTCCGACTAGTCCCCTTATCATGGGGTTCATTATTTCAACTCTCTCTTTATACCCCATTTTTGGAAGATACTCTCTTGCATACACCATTATTTTTCTTTGATCAACTCCTGCAAACTGAGCATCAACTTTTAAATATTCCTCATCGAGAGCCTGCATAAGAGGATAAATCATTCCAGAGAGTCTAATATTTTCTCCTGAAGCACTTTTAATTCCCTCTGAAGCAGCCTTTGCTGAATCATGAAGACTTGTGATTGTGCTTAACTTTAATAAATCTTCAAAATAATTTTTATTAAGTTGTAATTCTGAACCTTTAACAAACTCCAGCTTTTTCAGGTCAACCCCTATTGTTTTCAAAATGAGAGTTATCGCTTCACGATAATATTTATACCTTTTTTCCAAAATTTCCCAAGGAACACTGTCAAGCGCGGCATGTAAATCCGCAAGAAGAATTTTAACTTTTAACCCCGCCTTCAAAAAATCTGCAATTTTCATCATTGGAAAAAAATAGGCAAGAGAAACGCTCCCCGTGGGCATAGTTCCCCAGTAAACAGAAAAATCTTTTTTTGATTTTAATTTTTCCTTTAACTCCTCTTCTCCAATAATTTCTTGGATGTTTTTTGTCACAAGTTCAAATTTTTCTTCCCAGTTCATAACCCTTAAAACAAAAACTTCTTATTAAATATTTCGTAACACTATAATGCCAATAAACCTTTATGAATAAAAAAGCATAAAAAATATTGTCTGCTTCGGGCAGACTCTCTCCAATTTCGGTTGGTTAGAAAAGACTGGCTTATGCCGGATTAAAGAGTTGACTCTTTTGTAATTAACTCAAGGCAAAGCCAAAATTAATATTTTGGCTTTGCAATAAAAACAGTTCATTTGAACCCCTAAAAATTTTAAAGTGAGAATTTCCTTTAAAAAAGCATGTTGCTTGAAATTATTTTGTTCCTTTTTGGAGGGATAGTTTTTGGGACGCTAACAGGACTCATTCCCGGAATTCATATAAACTTAGTGGGCGCCGCAATTGTATCCGGAACCTTTTCAATTCTGGGGGGAGTAAATCCGATTTATCTTATTGTCTTTATAGTTTCCATGTCTATAACCCATGTTTTTCTTGATTTTATCCCCTCAATTTTTCTTGGTGCCCCCGAAGACGGAACAGAACTTTCTGTTCTGCCGGGTCAGGAGATGCTTAAAAAAGGCCAGGGGTTTCATGCAATAAACCTTACATCCCTTGGTTGTCTGTGTGGGTTGTTTCTTTTCCTCATTCTTATTTTCCCCATGTATTTTGTCTCCGTTTTTTTAAAAAATATTTCTCCAATAATCATTGCTGTTGGACTTATGGCCGTTTCCCTTAATATGATTCTTCTTGAAAAAAAGAAGTTTTCTGCATTGCTTGTCTTTTTACTAACCGGTATTCTTGGAGTAATTGTGTTTAGAATGGAGATAAGAGAGCCCTTGCTTCCGCTTCTTACGGGACTGTTTGGTTCTGCAAGTCTTTTTTTTAGCATAAAGCAAAAAACAAAAATAAAAAAACAGGAAACTGAAAAAACTGAAAAAATAGAGATTAAAAAAGAGAAAAAATCTCTATTTGGTGCAGCCTTATTTTCCCCCTTAAGCCTTTTTCTTCCGGCATTGAGCGGGGGACAAATTGCAATTATCACCAATCAATTCGCAAAAAGAGACCAGAAAGGATTTCTCTTCATGTTAGGAACAATCACAATGCTTACCATGTGCCTTTCTTTCCTTGGATTATTCTTAATTTCAAAGACAAGAACAGGCTCCGCAGCTGCAATTAAAAGTTTGATTGGAATTCCCGATTTTAAAATATTTGTTCTTATTGTTTTTGTGATTATCATTTCAGGAATCGTATCTTTTTTCCTTGTAAATAAAATATCAAAAAAATTTCTTAACCTCCTTGAAAAAATAAGTTATTCAAAAACTTCAATAGTCACAATTATTACAATCTCAATAATCACATTTCTTGTTTCAGGAATTTTGGGCTTGCTTGTCCTTGTTATTTCAACCCTGACAGGAATTTATTGCATATCATCCGGGGTAAAAAGAACAAACATGATTGGCTGTTTAATTCTCCAGACGATATTGTTTTATTTGGGAGTGGGGTAATAAAAATTGTTCAACTCCCTTGCCCGCGAGCAAAGCCTTATTCGCGCCTTGCGGCGCGTACCCCAAAATCACCGCCCCAGTTAAACTCAATTTTAGAATTTTTAAAATTTATAAACCTTTCGCTTTTGTTATCACTAAAAAATTAAAACCCTCCCAAAATTTTTCATACTTCCAAAGGTTTTTGTCTTAGAATAATTTTCGCAAACAAAAAACTACAAAAAGTCAGAAATGATTTTTTGTTTTTCATTTTCTTTCCCAAAAATACTGTCGATGTAACCTTTTATCAAAGTAAGGTTTTGCTGTAGGTACGGACTCAAATTATATGCCTTGGCAAGAGAAAGAGCTGGTTCAAGATATTTTCTTATCCCTCCTTCATTTATTGTAAAAATTATTTTTCCCCCACAGGCAACGCACTTTCCATCTAAAGGCGGACGCCTCATAATCTCATTGCATTTAACACATCGGAATTCCTGCATTGAAAATTTTCTTAAATTTCCCCTCAAGTCTCTTATAAAATGTCTTTCGATAATCAGTCTTGCTGTGTCGGCAGTATCAACAGAGCGAAGTTTTTCAACAAGAGCCATCTGATGAGAAACCTTTTCCTCCATATTTTCAAGAAGTTTATAAGAAGAACAAAGAACCCCTTCGTTTATATCTTTTGTATTATGAGTAAATCCAAGTCCTCTGAAAGGGTCCTTTCCTTCTTTAAGTAGGGTTCTTATCGTCGGAATATTTGCTTTTGAAGAGTGTACCCTTTCTTCTGCTAAGGTATATAATTCAAGAGGGTACTCTCTGACAACCTCAAAATCAAGAATTTGATCATCAACTTCCCCTGCATCTATTTTTGAATTTAAAACAAGAGGTGCGTCCTGGTTTCCCCCCCTATGGTTTGGTAAAAACTTTCTTGAAAAATTAATTAAAACATCCCCCAAAAGCATTATTGCTGCCTCGTCCCCGTCACAGTCACGACGAATGGCTGCATGCATATATGGGCTTGCCATAAGCCCAAGAGTATTTGAAAAACCAATAAACCTGCATATAACCCCCGCACAATTGTGGGGGGCCATGCAAACACCAAAAACTCCTATTAAATCCTCTCGCGACTTGACGTTGTAGTAAGGAGAAAGACCATAAAATTTAACTAGGAGTTCATCTACAAAATTGCATATTTTCATAAAAACTTCTTCTCCCCTTTCATCAGGAGTCTCGGAAAAATTCGGGATCAAAACATCATGAGGCATAATTTCAATAATCTGATCTTCATTTGTTAAGGAATTTCCATAAATATCTTCATCATAACCCAACTCCCTTAATTTTGAAACGCTCGTCCCTATTTCTTTTGATTTAAACGAAACCAACGGAAGTTCTGTTGCATCCATTCTTATTGTCCCGTCTTTATTTACCTGAAGATTATATTTTGCCCGGATAATTCCTTTTATGAGATTTTCAGGAATTTTTGACTCGGAGCTAAGGCCTCTTACCCCTTTAATCAGGGAGGGGGTCTCTTCTCTTGTAAGTCCAAGTTTTTCTTTTGCAAAATTAAAATAGTGGTTTACATCTATTTTTTGATTGCAGTAAGAAATTCCTTCACGCTGAGAGTATTCAACTTTTTTTTCATAAGATTTTTCACTTATGTCTGAAAAATAATACCTTTTTCTTGTTTTTTTCCCGCACCTCTCACAGACCCGATAAATTGTTTCAGCCTCGCAACTTTCACAGAAGTAAAGGGGAAAATTTCCTTTTACAAAGCCCGCTTCGCAGGCAGACCCCACGCTTCTTAATCTTCCACCCTGATTTCCAACAGGAAAAAGAACATTTGGACTTCCGATAAGTTTTCTTATTTTTGCCTTTTCGGGCCTCCCCATTCTTGCTCCTATAAATTCTCCGGACTTGTCTTTTATCTTAAAAGCGCAAAAAGAGTTTATTATTTTAAGAACGTTTTTATCTGGTAAAAATTTGCTCCACTCAAAATCAGAAAGGGAATAATTTTCTTTTAATGCATTTGGACTAAAACTCAAATTTAGTAAAAGTGCTTGACTAGTCACTTTATCAAGAACAATACTTTCAATAGTAACCTGATGGGAAACCCCTAAAAGTTCAAGGGCCCTTTTCCCAAGAAAAAACTTTTCACGGTCTTTTTTTGTCCATGGAAAAACAAGATAAGAATCGAAATCGGCATTCTTAATCCATGAGATTAAACCAAAAAATTCCTCTTGTGAAATTTCAGACCAATAATAAATATATTTTGGATGCAGAGAAACCCCATAATCTCTGCTAAATTTTATCGCATCATCCAAAGAGACGGCATAATAATCAATTTTTTCACTAAACCCTTTTTCTTTTAATTCTTGATACCACCATTCTTCAACATAGCCTGGTTTAATCAGGTTGGAATTTCTGTTCAATAAATCGGAAAAAGGAAAAAGAATATCCCCCAGATAAATAATTTCTTCCACATCATTGTAAACTTCCCTTGCTTTTTTTTTGTCTTTTATCTGAATTACGCTTCCATTTTTCAATTTTACAATCGGCCCCTCAATCTCATCACATGTTGTAACTACACAGCCTTTAGTTGGTTTTTCAACCTTTAACTGGGTTCCTATTGCAAGAAAGTCATCTGTAATGGCCATAGTCGCCGGATGAACTGAAACCGCGCTAAACCCTGAAGAACGGCCTCTCCCATATCTAAATCTAAAACCTCCAGAACGCGACGGGTGCCCGTATACAGGCCTCCCTGCAACTAGGTCTTTTATATATGTCGGAGATTCATCACTTTTTCCTTTTCCAAGATTCCTTCTTTCATGAATCCCGATATACTCTTTTAAAAAATCAAATCCTGTTGATTTTATTCCGTTCCTTTTTGCCTGATTTAAAAGCCTGAATCCTTTCGCCGCTTTTTGGGCAAGACCCTCTGCTATCACAAGACAAAACCCACTTCTAAGAAAATTTGTATTGACCCGCTCTAAATTTTTATAATTCGAAACCTCCAGTTTTTCAGAAGGCTCCCCTGCAACCTGGATAGGCATATTTTTTGCAAGGAAAAGAGTTTCCTCTTCTGTGGGCATATATTGAAGGTTTGTAATTCTCTCATGAAAATCGGATATTTCCGCCCAGACGCGTCTTACTTCTTTTTCCGTGGGGTCATACTTAGAAAACCCGTATTTCTCTCTCATGAAATCTATAAGGATTAATGCAAGGCATGAGGCAGTTGTTCCGGCAGAGCGAATCGGGCCAGAAAAATTTGCAATAATATACTCTTTTCTGTCACGCGTCTTTCCTATCTCCAACCCCGTATATCCTTCTATTGGACTCGAAACAACCCCCAGCGTGATATAGGCAATTCCAACCCGTATTCCGGCATCCATTGATTCGAGCAGAGTCTGAAAATGGCAAAATTTTTGATCAGAAACTTCATCCGCAATTTTAAAAACTACCGTGGGGTCAAGTTTGCCATATTCTTTTTCAAGTTCAAGAATCCTTTCTGAAATTCCTGAGCCCTGCATTTGGGGGTATATTGTTGAAATAAGACCAACAACTTTCTCTGCCATACTCGCAGCAAGGGGAATTTCAACTTCATCCACAGGATCATACCCTTTTGCTCTTGCTTCCGAAGCAACAAGATACACCTCCCCCACCTTCTCCCTCAAATCCGTAAAATATTTTAAAGTTTTCATTCTTCTTCCATATACAATTTTATTCCGTCATCCCCCGTCTCAAAATCAAGCATTTTTACTTGCCTTGTTTTCAAATTTAACATTGGAACTTTGCAATGGTCAGGCTTATTTCCAAACTTTTCCTGGTAAGCCGTTAAACCTTCCCAACTCGAAACCGAGATTAAAAGAATATTATTAAAATGCGTGATTCCGCTTTTATGCGTATGACCCGAAACAAAAATATCTGGAATTTCCCCTATAAGAAGGGCATCTTTCTCAAGAGGAAAGTATTGGGTTGAAGCATGGGTTGGCGCAAGATGCCTGTGCTTTAGCAAAAACTTCATTATTTTTTCGGGATGATTCATTGCCTTTTCACTAACTAAATCAGGCACCGTATTTGCATAGTATGGAAAAGAAAATCCATGATAAGTTAAAATCTTAAACCCCTCAAAATATTTGGTTTCGCCAATTTTCACTAAAGAGGGATTTCCCGTAATAATAACATTTTCAAGTTCATAAAGGGGCCAGGCATATCTTTCATCCAAAAGAGGCTGGGGTTCCATTAACCTGACACAATCATGGTTTCCCGGGGACAAAATTATTTTAATATCTTTTCGTATTTGTTTCAAAAGATCCGCTATGCCCTCAAATTGCTCTTCGAGACTGGAAAATTTCAAATCGGGTTCTTGATTTGGATAATTTCCAATTCCTGTGATTAAGTCCCCAACAATAAAAAGGTATTTTATCTTAGAGACTTCGGGGATGTTTTCAACCTTTCCATTTAGATAATCAATAAATTTTAAAAAATCTTTCTCAAGAAAGTTTTTGCTTCCATAATGAACATCCCCTATAAAAAGCGCATATTCTTCGACTGCTGATTTTTTCCTTTCATAAAGATTTGCCTCCGGAAAAATTATCTCGTTTGCAAAAAGAATTTCTCCGTTTCCGACCCCCTTAAATCCCAAAACCGAATCAAGAATGATCTCTTCGCTTTCCTTTATCAACTTTTCTTTTCCAGAACTTATCAAAACTTTCATTTTTCCAGTAAGGTCTTCAATTTCAAGAATAACATTTTTATTTTTGGTAACTTTTTTCCCTGAAACAATTCCGATTACTGAAAACTTTTGTTTTTCATCTGGAATTTTATTAATTGAAAGGGGATTTTCCAGCGAAGAATTATTTTCTAAAAAACCCCTTATTGATTTGTATCTATTTCTGAAATAAAGAATAAAATCTTTAACTTCAATCTTCTTCCCAGGAACGGGAAACGAAGAGAGAACTTTTACTGAAGAACCTTCTTTTTCCTCTTCCCTTTTTTTTTCCGAGACTCTCTTTGAAAAAAAGTTTAATTTTTCACATATCTCCTTTTTACCCTTCTCCCCTTCAGGATAAACCTCATCTATAACTTTTCTTATTTTTTCCTTATTTTCACTAAGCAAAGAAAAAGTTATGAACCTCCTTCCACAAAGAGCCCTTATTTTTTCAAGCAAAAGGCCGACAAGCGAGGGATTTTCAAATGAAGAAAAAATTTCAAAAAGAGAAGAATCTAACAAAAGGTTTTTTTTCAAACATAAATCTTGCATTTCCTCCTGACTCATTATGAATTCTCCAACTATGAATAATTAAGGGATGATTGAACAATTTCTTTTGATTTTTCTAAAATACTTTCGGGAAGAGTTAATTTTATTTCTCTCATCCTCCCGCCCCTTCCTTTCGAAATGATACGCACATTGATTATTCCAAGCATATCAAACTCCTGGACAATATCTCCAACACGTCGCTGGGTCAGAGGCTCAACTTTATAAAGATTACAAAATTTTTGATAGTGATGATAAACTTCCCCAGTAAAAAATGGCATCCCTTTACGCTCTTCAAAGAGAGAAATTATTGAGCTTAAAACAACCTGAAATTGCTTGGGGTGGTTTGTGATTACATCAAGAATTTTGTCCCTTTCGATTTTTTGCTTTGCTTCATCAATATGCCTTATTCTGACCTTTTTCCCCCCCTCTCTTTCTGCAAGTTCGGCAGCAACCCTAAGAAGATCAAGGGCCCTTCTTGCATCTCCAGATTCCCTTGCCGCATACGCTGCACATTTTGCAACAACTCCTTCTTCAAGCACATCTTTCTTAAACGCCCCATCTATTCTTTTCATAAGGATGTCCTGTATTTGAAGAGCATTGTAAGGAGAAAAAACAATCTCTTCTTCTGAAAGAGAACTCTTCACACGGGGATCAATGTTTTCAAGAAAAGTAAGGTCGTTAGAGATTCCCACAAGAGAAATTTGAGATTTTGAAAGTTCAAAATTAAGTCTCGTTAGGTTATATAAAAAATTATTAGAAATTTTGTTTACAAGCTGGTCTACCTCATCAAGAATTAAAACAACAAGTTGTTTTTTTTCCTCAATCAATTCTATAAATTTGTTGTATACTGACTGCGTCGGAAGACCCGTCGCGGGAACCTTCCCCCCTAATTGCTTTATTATCTCGGCAAGAATTCTATACTCGGTATCTGCAACCTGCTTTAGCTTACAATTTAGGTATTGTATTCTTAATTCAAAATCAGGATTCGGATTTTTTTGCATTCTCTTCTCAAGGGCCTCCTGGACTTTAAGAATTGAAAGGGTTTTTCCTGTGCCGGTATTCCCATATAAAAAAAGGTTGCTTGTCTTTTCTCCCCTTAAAACCGGCGCCAGAATGGAGGCAATCTGTTTTATCTCCTTGTCTCTGTGTGGGATGGTTTCGGGTTTATAGTCTGCCTGCAAGAGAGATTTATCTTTAAAAATATGATTTTTATCAAAAGAATCAAATATTTTATCCAGTTCGTTTACCATTTTTCCCCCTTTGTTTTCCCCCCTTATTTTTGAGATAAATAAACCCAAGAGAGAGACGTTTGTTTCCCATGGAAAAAGTTTCCTCTTGGTTTATCCTCAACGGGAAAAAATAAAAAATGTATATAAAGACTTATGACTACTAAAAAAGAAATACGCCCCCATTTCCCATGGAAAGGTTCTTTTTTGGGATCAGAGGAAATTTCTTTTGAAAATTCGCAAAAAACCCTGAATTTTATAAAACTTCGAGATATTCAAAAGATTTTTGAAATTGTATAAAAAAATTGGGAAAACTTCTTAAAATAAAAACAAAAAAAATGAAGGATATTAAATATAAAAGACTTTTTAAATAAAAATAAAACAAAATGAAAAAATACTTTTAAAATAGGGTGCTTTTTAAATAAAAATAAAAAAAGAAGCATATCCAATATAAATTATTATAAAATAGAATTAAATAAAAAATAAAATATATTCAAATAAATACAAATTTTTTTAAATAAATACGAAAAACAAAAAAATCCAATTCTTCAAAAACAAAAACTCCAAAAGAAATAAGGGGGTCATACATCCCTCTTTTTTTGTTTTACTTTAATCCTTTCTCAAAAATTCCTGTATTTCTAAATCTTTTCTGAAATTTCCAAAACCAAAATCTAAATGAATATGCCATTTATATATTTTTAAATTAATTTGATAGTTACATCTTTTTTATTTTTAATTTTTTTGGCTTTTCTGATTCTCTTCTTTCTTTGAGGAGGTAATTTTTTTAATTTTAAAGGAAAAGGCCATAAAGTCAGAAAGCAGAAAAAACCAATAAAATATAACTTTCGGACAGAGAAATAGCCTTTTAATTATGGTAAAGAACTATATTTTAAGGTAGAGATAAATTTATAAATAAATTATCTTTATTCTTTTTATGCAAGCAGAAAAAATACCTTTTAATCTTATTTTAGGAAAGATGATTGTAACAAAAGAAGGGAAAAGACTCGGTTTCGTGAAAGACGTAACTTTTGAAACAAAGTCTGGCGAGTTAATCAACCTTCTTGTTAAAGATTCTACCATTTATGCCAAGAATCTGAGTCTTGAAAAATCAAGCGCAAACGACTTTCTCATCCCATATTCTGCAATAATTGCCATTGGAGACTTCGTTGTTGTTTCTGAAGAGGACCTCTCTTAAAAGGTAATTTTTAATTAAATTTTTATAAGTTTTTTTAGTTAAACCTTCCTCTTTAGAGGAACTTTTGGAATTTCCGAAAAAGGATTAATAAGAATGATTAATCTCAGAAAAAAAAGCGCAAATCTATTTTTTTAATACAAATCTTTAAAAACAAAAGAATAGTTTTAGGAAAATGGTAAGGTTTTTGGGGTTTATGCTTACAAAAATAAGCGCAGAAAAGTTTGTCCAGAAACTTACAGATTTGAAAATTGCCTCTTCGATAAATGTTAAAAACATTGAAGAAAATCCCGTTTCCCATTCCTCGGAAAAAGAAAGGTTATTGGGGGTTTCTTTTTCTTATTCAATTAATTATTCAAAAGATATCGCAAAAATAGAATTTGAAGGAAAATTAATTATATCCGTTGACCCGGAAACCGAAAAAGAAATCTTAAAAAAGTGGAAGAAAAAAGAGATAGAAGACTCTTTAAAAATGGATCTTTTTAATATGATTCTTATGAAAGCTGGTATTAAAGCACTCCAACTTGAAGAGGATCTTGGTCTTCCGACACATTTTAGAATGCCTTCTTTAACCCCCCAAAAAAAGTGAAGATTCCGAGCCCCCTTTCATAACCTTATTAAATCCTTTTTCCTTTTTTTTGGAATGAAAATCTCTGAAGAAAAGAAGGAAAGAATTTCTGAGCAAATTCTAACTTTCCTTTTTCAGGAAAATTCACGTCCAGTTTTTACTTCACATGTTGCAAGGGAGATTGCAAGAGATGAAGATTTTACAAAAAATCTTCTAAAAGTTCTGGCTAAAAAAGGACTGACTATTGAAATGAAAAAAAATAAGGAAGGAAATTTCTATCTTCGACGGTCTCGATGGTTACTTTCCCCTTTAGCTTATGAAGCCTACAAAAAACATCAAAACTAAACCTATTTTTTATTATCTTAATTCTTTTAAACTATGAATCTTTTTTTAATCCATGGATGAGCTAAAAGAGGCTTTTAAGAGAGTGAAAAAAGAAATAAATTTTCTTAAAAAAGAGGTTTTTGAAGTAAAATCCCTTTTTGTAGAACTGGGAAATACTCTTTATAATTTAGATCAAAAGATTAGTCAGCTGGAAAAAAAAGGAAAGAATCAGACGGAAGGTCGTCCTTTTCAGACAAATAAGATTAAAAATCAGACAGAAATTATAGGTTTTAAGTCTGAAAAGGACCAAAATTTGGGTATTTCCATAGGAAATAGAGGGGTTCAGACAGACAGACAGACAGACAAACAAACAGACAAAATTCTTCAAAAAGAGGGAGATTCAACCGGAAAATCGCTTTTGGAGGAGGAGGCTGTTTTCAAAAATGCAATTGAAATGTTAGATTCTCTTGATGTTCTTAAAAAAGAGATCCGTTTAAAATTTAAACGGTTAACTCCTCAGGAATTACTCGTGTTTTCGACAATTTATCAACTCGAGGAAGAAGAAGGGTTTTCCAACTACAAAACTCTCTCATTAAAACTAGGTTTAACGGAAAGTTCTCTTCGTGATTATGTTAGAAGGCTGATTTTAAAGGGAATCCCAGTAGAGAAATCAAAAATCAAAAATAAAGAAGTTCATCTTTTTATTTCCAAGAATTTAAGGAAAATTGCTCCATTAGGAACTATCCTAAAATTAGTTGATATTTAAAAATTTCTTTTGCTTCTATTGAGTATATGAACTTTTCAAGAACAGTTGCCCTTTGAAAAATCCATTTGGTCGTCGGAAAATTCTTTTGTCATATCAAAAAATTAATAATCTTATTAATAATTCTATATTTTTTTCCTTAAAATCAAACCACCTTTTTTGGTCCAAATATCCTCATATTCTTCTTATTAACAAAAATTCCTCCTCACCGAATAACTCTCTTTCTTTTTACATACGTTCCCCCTTTTTCTTTCTTTATGTCCTTTTTAAAGGCTCACTTCTTTACTTTCCCTTGTCTTTTTATTTTTAATTCTCCTTTTTTTAGTTTTCTTCTTTATTTTTTGAGTCTTTTAGTCTCACTTTTGGTTTTTTAAGGAGTTTTTCTTTCATTTTTTCAGGGATATATACCCTTTTTTTACCATTCTTTTCAATATATTCTTCTATTAAGTTTTCACTTTTTGATTTCATTGTATTTATCTGACCTCTTATAGTGGACTTTTCTTTACTTAACATTGCTGCAAGGTCCTCATAACTTAATTTCATGTCAGTATTCAAAAGTACGAACAAGATTGCTCTCTCTGTAACAGAAAAATTGTTTAAATTTGGTGTTTGAACATCCGTTTGAACGCCTGTTTGGACAGGGGAAACACCTGTTTGTTTATCCAACAGCTGCTTGGTTGTTTTAAATGATTTGTTTAAATGGCTGTTTATGTTTAAATTTGTGGCTATAGAAACTATATTTTTAAACTCCTCAAGGTTTTCTTTCAGCGACGATAAATCTTCTTTTAAAGATTCAATTTCCTTTTTGTGAACTTTTTTTTCAGAATCAAAGTGTTTAATCCAATTTCCTATTAAGAGGATGTCTTTTTTAACTGTTTCAAAGCCTATTTTTGTCTCTTTTCTAATCTCTTCTATTTTATTTTTTGATTTAAAAATCCAAAACATGTTATTTTTAAGTCTGTCATCTTTAAAAATCTTTTTCTTTTCGACGGCAATTTTTGTATTTTTTGAAGTTTTTTACGGCTTTTTGGCACTTTTTTATATATTTTTTTGAGGCCGTTTAAACAGAAAAAACATGTTTTTATACCTAAAAAACAGCCGTTTAAACAGCCCCAAACAGCTCTAAACAGTAGTTTACTTGGGGTTTTTCGTGAATTCAGTTAGACAATTATTCCCCGAGAAAGTAAAAAGAGTAAAGAACAAAAGCTCTTTTTTTATGTTTTTTCTTTTTGAAATCAAAGGGTTTTTTATCTTGTCAGTTTTCTATGAACTTAGGTTTCCTAAGTGAAAAGGTTTTTTAAAAATTTTGGAGCTTTTGTTTTAAAATTAATTGAAAAATTTTTAAATTTTGTGCTTTTATCCTGTAAATTCTTTCAATTTTTTTCAAAATTTTTTGTATTTACTCTAAATTTTTAGGATTTTTTAAAAAATGCTTAAGATATTTCGTATAATCTAAAAAGGAAGGTTTATTCTTTTCTAAAAGAGATCTCTTTGATCAAAAAGGTTCATAAAATATTCGTATAATCTTAAAAGCCTTTTTATTTACCCCTAATTTTTTCAGATTTCTTTTTTTTTGGCTTTAAAAAGTTCCTATAATCAGTTTAATGGGCATAAAAAAGGCAAGAAGAACAAACACAAAATATAACTAGTTATTTAATCAGTCAATTTTTAACAAAAGTAAAGCCATTTTTCCTTGTTTTTTTATGAATTTTCTTTTTTTAACCAAATAAAGGTCAAAAGTTCGTACAAGATATATTATCCGAAGTATCAAAACCGAGCCCTTTCCTTCATATTGTACCTTTACGAAGTTTTTAACAGGATTTCAAAAATGTTAAAAATAAGATATATCAAAGGATGAAAGTGAGAGTTTAAAAATTAAATCTTGTTTGAATAAAGGAACCTTAGTGAAAAGCATATCAAAAAAGTAAGAAAAGATACCCTCCTCACCGAATAATTTTTGTTGGAGGTCTTTAACATCTCTTTACATATCTGTCGGAGGAAGGATTTTTACACTTGAAAGTGTCCATACAATTCCAATAATTGCAATTGCTATTATAAAAATTTAAACGATGTTTTTTTAGGAGCAATTTCTATTCTTTTTTTAATAGATTCTTGAATGTTTTTAAATCACCCTGCATGCATTTTCCAGGTTTTCTTGCTGTTGTTAAAAAAGCAATCCTCTGATGAGAAGATAAGCACCAGTTCCAAAGATGATAATCCCTATAATATGATTTATGGTATCTATTGTTTTTTGTTTTATTTTATCTTTGTAATGAATTACACTCCAGTTCAGGAAAGTCATTGCTATAATTGACCCCACAAATGTTGAAAGGGTCAATAAAAATGAAAGAGGATAATTTCCTGCAATTACTCCGAGCCCCAAAATAGCGTAAAGTGTAAGGAATGAAAAAATTACAAAAGGACTTGCGAGTGCAACAGTCATACCAGAGAAAAAGTCCCTTTTGCCGTTTTCTATTCTATTATTTAAAGATATGCTCGAACTAAATTCCTTGAGGCCGACAACAATTAAAAAAAGCCCCCCAATGCTTTGGATTGAAGAGTGATGTGCGATTAAAAAATCGGAAATCACAGTTATCCCAAAACTTGCAACAAGTGCAAATATTCCATCCGCAACTGCTGCTCCAAACCCTGCAAAGTATCCCCCGTATTTTTCAAAATAAAGGCTTTTTTTGATGCAATAGGCTCCTGCGGGTCCAAAAGGAATTCCTGAAGTAAGGCCGACAAGAATCCCAGAAATCAAAATCCAAAGAATCATCCTATCCTATAGTTATTTTAAGGTTGCTATTCCCAATATTTTTTTGTATATAAAATTCATTTTGTGAATATACCTTCCCACCCATATTAAGAAACCTTTTCCTGATTATTTTTTCACTATAAAAGCCATCTTTTGCGTAAATTGTCTGTAAGTTTTCTTCACTGTAAGAAATTCCTTTTCCCAAAAAAATTGTTTTACTTCCTTCCAGAATGCTAACACTTTTTTTATTTGAGTAGATTGAAGGTCCAAGATAAAGAAGATTAATAATTAATGCCAACAGAAGGACAATTAACATAGCTCCTGCAATAAACTCCCCCTTCCTTTTATTTTTCATAATTTAGATTACTTTTTTATGTTTATAATCTTTTAGGATTTTTTCAGGTTCTATTAAAGTATAAAAACTGTTTTTTCATAATAAAATTATGGATAGGGTTGTGATCATAAATTCAATTATGGCACTCGTGTTAATTTATTTTGCGTTTAGAGTTGACTGGATTTTTTTAATCGGTGCAGTTGCTTTGATGATAATAAACCAAAAAATACTAATAAAAAAGAAAAAATAAATCCGAAATTAAACTGTTGATTAATATGCAGAATTTTCGCTTCCTTCTTCTCTTGGTTTTGCCTCATTTACAGTCAATTGTCTTCCTTCAGTTTCTTTGCCATTCATTTCAGAAATTGCCTTGTCGGCGTCAGCATCATTAACAAAAGTCACAAAACCAAATCCCTTAGATCTGTTTCTGTTGAATTTGTCAAGTAT
Organism: Candidatus Pacearchaeota archaeon; assembly: GCA_018303925.1. Lineage (GTDB taxonomy): Archaea > Nanobdellota > Nanobdellia > Pacearchaeales > GW2011-AR1 > GW2011-AR1. The sequence continues at coordinate 24,313 of JAGVXF010000013.1, forward strand.
AACTGTGGCGAATTCCACTTCTCCAAACCTAGAAAAAAGTTCTCTTAATTCTTTTCCCCTATATTTGAAAGGTAAGTTTCCAACGTAAACTTTCTTACTCATTTTACCTCCCGTTCACTTATTCCTCGAGAACCTCCGATTAATTAAAAAGCTGTTTTCATTATATAAATTTATTCATAGGCAGGCTCTGTCCGAAGTTCCAAATATAAAACCGAAAAATAGTTATTCTCAGCGTACCTTGATAGGATGTGTTACAACAAATTATCCTACCAAAGTACAATAATAAATTAGAAGAACAACTAATTAATCTTTTCCATGAATTAGATTTACCTTCACATTTTAATAAAACAGGAAATAAAGAATTTACAAATTATCAAAGAATTTCAATAATTATTTTATTTTATAAAAGCAATAAATCATTAAGAGATTTTGTCGTCGATTTTAAAGAATCAAAATGGATTTCTTGGTTAGGATTAAAGAAGATTCCACAAAAAAGCACTTTGCATGATTGGTTAAAATTTTTTGATATGAAGATAATTAGAAGGGTTTGCAAAGTGCTTTTGCCTAAAGATATTAAATTAACTGCCATTGATGGAACGGGATTTGATTCATGGCAAAGAAGTAGACATTATGAAAAGAGGGTTGGAGAAGCACATATTCCACATATGCCATACGCAAAATCAAATTTATTTATCGACGTTAAAACGCAAATAATTTTAGACTTTGATTTTGTTTTGAGTCATGAACATGATGTTAAGGGAGCAGAAAGAATATTCAAGAGATTCTCAATGAAAAAACTTATAGTTCTTGCCGATAAAGGTTATGATTCTGAAAAACTCCATGAAATAATCAGAAATCGCGGTGGAATTTTATATGCCCCAGTAAGGGAGATGAATAAAAGGAGCTTAAAACAAAGACCCAAGGGAAGATATCGACGAGAATGTTTAAAACTTCCAGAATTTATGGGGATGAGAAGCATTAATGAAACGGTTAATTCTGTTATTAAAAGAACACAAATTCATTTTTTGCGAAGCAAAAAGTCTTTTATGAAAGAAAGGGAATTTGATTGGAATGTTATTCTATATAATATTAAGAGAAGAATAAAAGTTTCTTCAAAAGACAATCAGACTTTTATTTTTTTCAATATCAAAATTTATTCAATCCGGACAGAGCCCATAGGCAATTATTTAAATAAAGTTCGCATAATCTTCAAGTGCAAAAATAAAAGGGGAAGTTATGAACAAAAATGAATTTTTAAAAAAGCTCGAAATAGAACTCAAAATTGCAAAAAATTCAGAGTACACCCTTAAAAATTATGTGAAATCAAACAAGATTTTTCTTGATTATTCCAAAAAAAATCCTGAAGATCTGACAGAAGATGATGTTAAGGTTTACATTTCGGAAAATCTTTCTGACAGGTCAGCGATTTCAATTATAATGTTTCTTGCGGCAGTAAAATTTTCTTCATCTTTGATTTTAAAAAAGGATCTCACGGCAAATATAAGGAGGCCAAAAAGAGAAATGAAACTTCCGTCTGTTTTGACAAAAAAAGAGGTGGTTGATTTGTTTAAAGCTCTAAACACAAAAAAGTCAAGGCTCATGATCTCATTAATGTATGCCGCCGGAATGAGGGTTTCGGAAGTGGTTTCTTTAAAAGTTAACGACCTTGATTTTGAAGAAAGTATAGGACACATAAGGCAGGCAAAGGGGAAAAAGGACAGAATTTTTAATATTCCAAAGTTCCTTTTTTTAAAATTGAAAAAGTTTTACGAAAAGCAAAGGTCTAACGGGGAAATTTACCTTTTTTCCGGAAGAGGCGGAGAAAGAATGTCCCCAAGAAACCTCCAAAAAATTGTAAAGCACGCGGCAAAAAAGGCATTAATAAAAAAAGATGTTCATTGCCATACTTTAAGGCATTCTTTTGCAACTCATCTTTTGGAAAATGGTGTTGATATAAGATTTATTCAGCAGCTTCTTGGTCATAGCTCAATTTCAACTACGGAACTTTATACCCATATTTCTCCAGAAAGCATAAAAAAAATAAAAAGTCCCATTGATAGTTTGGGAAGTTTATGAAAATGAACGAGACAGAGTCCTTAAAAAAAGAGAATGAAAGGCTTAAAAATGAAATTGAAAAATTGAAAAAGGAAAAAAATAAATTAAAGATTGGGATGGAGAAGCGGGCAAAAGAAGGAAATGTTGTTTCCCGTGCGCCGTTCGGTTTGAAAATTGCCGATGGGAAACTTGTAAAAGCAGGAAATTTTCAGGCTGTTGAAAACATTTTTGCCGATTTTCAAAATAATGAGGTAAGCTTAAACCACCTTGCCAAAAAATATGGTTTTTCAGTCAATGGACTGAAAAAAATATTGAGAAATTTTACTTACCTTGGAAAAGTAAAATTCGACGGGGAAATTCACAGTGGAAATCACGAACCATTAATTTCTTCAACTCTTTTCAACCATGTACAGGACAAGCTTGAGAGGCGGGGAATAAAAAAGAATTAATTATAAAGGAGTGACAAAATGGAAAAGTTTATAAAGTTCAAATTTATAAAATGGATATGGCAAAAATCTTTGTAAAGGAAGAAGACAAAGAGAGGATAACAAGAATAATTAATTCTTTT